>CAZQAE010000069.1:0-26788 GCA_964591275.1 uncultured bacterium
CCGTTACCTCACCAACAAGCTAATGGTACGCGGGCTCATCCCTT
This sequence comes from uncultured bacterium, assembly GCA_964591275.1. Taxonomy (GTDB): domain Bacteria; phylum Lernaellota; class Lernaellaia; order JACKCT01; family JACKCT01. The sequence continues at coordinate 45 of CAZQAE010000069.1, forward strand.
GGCAACAGCTTTCATGAAGAGGCCGTCTTTTCTCACTAGTCCGTATGAACTCGTAAGCTTAGTCGGTATTAGCAGCAGTTTCCCGCTGTTGTCCCGAACCGAGGGGCAGATTACCCACGTGTTACTCACCCGTGCGCCACTTTACTCGCTCCCGAAGGAACTTTCTCGTTCGACTTGCATGTGTTAAGCACGCCGCCAGCGTTCGTTCTGAGCCAGGATCAAACTCTTCAGTTTGAACTATGTGAAAGGGTTAAGCACCCATTCAAGGCTCCATGATATGACATGGTTGCACGCACTTGCGTATCACGATTCACTATCCAGATTTCAAAGACCGAAGACCCAAAAGTCCTTCACCAACTTTTTTCAAAGGAGGCTTGAGCGGACCTGCGATTGTAGCAAAACTACCATGTGCCTGTCAATCAAATTTTTATTTGCAAGCTCAAAAATTATCCCCGATCGGCGAACCGGGCGTGCCGTATTCCCCGGCAACGGCGCGAATATTTACGGGATTGTGCTGTACATGTCAACCCCTTTTTTTCGCCAAAGCATTATTTTCAAAGTTTAGTGCCAAATACTTAAAATATATGAGCTTTCACCCAAGCGGAAAAATCCTCAGATCGGAGTGGAGGCATGGCTGACTGCGCCTTTTTTCCACGGCATCCGGTGTACCCTTCCATTACACTGACCTTATGGGAAGGCTTGGCATGGCGTTGGTCGCCCTTTAGCGCCACGCAAAGCGACTTCTACCCTGCCGCTATAACACGGCGCTTGAACGCGCGTGCGGACGCGCCCTGCCCCTCAAAGAAAAAAAGGCGACCCATTACGGTCGCCTCTTTTTTGATTTTCAACTTTTGGTTTTGCGCTACTTCGCGTACTCGATCGCCCGATGCTCTCTAATGACCATCACGCGGATCTGACCGGGATAGGTCATGTCGGTTTCGATCTTTTTGGCGATTTCTCGAGCAACCACCGCGGAATCGTCATCATTGACCTTGTCGGATTCAACCATCACACGAATTTCTCTGCCGGCCTGAATGGCGAAAGTTTTCTCCACGCCTTCAAAGCCCATGGCGATGGCTTCCAGATCGTTAAGGCGGTTGATGTAGCTTTCATACATTTCCCGTCTTGCGCCGGGCCGGGCGCCTGACAAAGCGTCGGCAACCTGCGTGATAATGTCCAGCGGCGACTCTATCCTGATGTCTTCGTGATGGGCGCCGATGGCATGGACCACGTCTGGATGTTCATTGTACTTGCGCGCCAATTCCATGCCAATTATAGCGTGAGAGCCTTCCTGATCATGATCCACGGCCTTGCCGATGTCGTGCAAAAGTCCGGTGCGCCTTGCGAGTTTGACATTCATACCCAACTCGCCTGCAATGATCCCGCATATAAACGCCACTTCGATAACATGGTCTAGTTGGTTCTGCGAGTAACTGGTGCGGTACTTGAGTCGACCAATCAGTTTGACCAGATCCGGATGGATGCCGTGCACGCCCACATCGAACGTAGCTTGCTCACCGGCTTTCTGCATCTCCTTCTGAATCTCCACTTCGCACTTGTCGACCACTTCCTCAATGCGTCTCGGATGGATACGTCCGTCAGCCATCAGAATCTGAAGCGTATGGCGGGCGACCGCCCGTCGGACGGGATTGTGGGCTGACAGGATCACAGCTTCCGGGGTGTCGTCGACGATGAAATCAACACCGGTCGCCGCTTCAAGCGCACGAATATTTCGACCTTCCCGGCCAATAATCCGGCCCTTCATTTCCTCATTGGGCAAATTGACGACACTAATGGAGTGTTCGGCGATATAATCGGTGGCGAGGCGCTGCGTGGAAAGTGCGATGATCTTTACGGCTTCCGCCTCGCCTTTTTCACGAGCCTCCTCTTCCAACTGCCGGACCATTTTTGCTGATTCATGACGAGCCTCGCTGATCATGGAATCCATGAGTTGCTTTTTGGCCTCCTGCGCAGACAGCCCGGAGAGTTTTTCGGTTTTTATGTACCACTCGTCAACTAAGGCGTTGTATATTTTTTCCTGCTGAACGAGTGCTTTTTCGCGAACGATCAGAGTTCGTTCTCTCCCGGTTATTTCAACTTCTTTATGATCCAGAATGTCAGTTTTCTTATCGCTGACATCAATGCGGTGCCTGAGGCTCTCCTCCCTGTTGTTGAGCCGATTTCGAACGAGGTCGGTTTCCTTTTCAGCGACTTGCTTCATTTTAAGTTCTTTGTCGCGGATTGTAAGCTCAAGTTCTTTTTCCGCGGCCTGCATCTGCTTCTTGACTTCGATCTCCTTTTTGCGGGCATCCTCCTCGACTTCCAGGAATCGTTTACGTTCGGCTATCTTCGCAAATACGAAGCCGGCAAATCCCCCCACAACAAGAGTCACGATAATCAGTACTGCTTTTACCAAACTTTCCACAATTTTCCTCCTTTATTTGAAGCTTATCGACGCCGCCCAGATTGTGAGCACACACGCAAACAAGCATTTTCTCGCAATCGAATATTTCAAATGATGCTTCGGGAAAGACAGGTCACAAAAACCGGTTGCATGGCCACCGTCAAGTGCACGCCCACAGCCAACGACGTCGTCGTCGGCAAAACGTGCTTCCGTGTATTTCTGCAGGCAGGGTGTTGATAAGAATTTTATAATCCGGGGCCAAGTTAAAACTATTTTTCTTGATGCCCTTAGGCTTTATCTATTACCGGCGTCCCATCTTATTTATGACAACCTGCCTTCGCCAAAACTAGTTCCGAATCCCGTCTTTCGGTTCCGTCGCCGAAACCCTTAACTGTCCACACTCAGTTTGATTCGACCCCTCGTTTTTCCAAACGATCCAAGGACGCGAATCACATGGCAATAAACTAAATCCCCCGCCTGGTCCGTGTCTGCTTCTCTTTGAACCTGTCAGGTCAAACCAAACAGGCGGGCGCCAACATACAGTTTTAGGCCGCTTTCACGAATGAAGGCAGCACACCACACGCAGAGATCAGCTCCCGTTGCAAAAGAGATGGCTCAAAGAAGATAAACAGATCACAAAACCGGCAGGGGAATATTTTCAAAGCGAGAGCGCTCCTTTCACGCTGTAAGTTTCGTGTCAATAAACTCAATGAGTTCACTGCAATGACTATCGATCTGGCTGAAAGTCTCCTTTTGTTTTTCCGTAGCGCTAAAGAGTTCATCGGCAATATTAAGCGCCGTCAGAATAGCGACATTCGTTTCCCCCGTATTGGGAGCCTGTTTTTGAATTTCCTCAACCTTGTCACGGACGTACTCCGCCACTTTGCGGATATATTCCTCGTCTTCTTTTTTCTTTAGGGGGATTTTTCTCCCTAAGATCGTTACTTCAATGGTGCTTGCCACTCTACCCCCCATTGTTCGTATCCCTGAGGTCAGTATCATATTTTTTTAATCTTATTGTCAATAACAAAACTTTGAAAAAACCAAGTGAAAAAAAGACCTTTGCTGTAGAAAGTGAAATAATTGCTCAAACTATTTCCAGCATGCCGAAATTTACGGATGACATTCATTAATTGTTTTATTTGCGCTGCACCCAGCATTTGATGTCAAGGTCTCTCAGGTGCTAATATTGACGCGCGGTAGGGAAGAATGTTTGTCTATAGACCACTGAAATAACCGAGCGCAAAGCGCTGACCGCCAGGAAAGGAATGCGCGACCATGATCGTGCAATGCGACCTTTGCCCGAAAAAATGCCTTGTCAAACCAGGGCAAAGCGGTGAGTGCCGCGTTAGAATCAACGTGGACGGCAAACTTGTCGCCACGACGTATGGTCGGCCCTGCTCGGCACATGTGGACCCGGTGGAAAAAAAGCCGCTATTTCACTTTCTGCCCGGAACCGGGATTTTTTCCATCGCCACCGTCGGATGCAACCTGCACTGCAAAAACTGTCAAAACTGGGAAATATCCCAAGAGAATCCGGAAAACATCAAAGCCCATTCACTGCCTCCGGCCGCGCTTGTCGCCGCGGCCAGACGACAAGGATGCGAGTCGGTCGCCTACACTTACACCGATCCCATTGTTTTCTACGAATACACGCTGGATTCGTGCATGGCGGCTCAAGAGGCCGGGCTGCGTAATGTGCTGGTCACCGCGGGCTATATCAACCCGGATCCACTCAAAAAGCTTTGCCAATATGTCGATGCAGCCAATATTGATCTCAAGGCGTTTTCCGACAAATTTTATCGCGAATTCTGCGACGCCACATTATCACCTGTTCTGGACACGCTCGTTTCCGCGAAGGAACTCGGCGTCTGGGTCGAAGTTACGAATCTGATCATCCCCACGCTCAACGACAGCGATGGCGACCTGCGCGACCTTTGCCGATGGATCGCAAAGAACATGGGAACCGAGACGCCCCTTCATTTTTCACGTTTCTTCCCGCGCTACAAAATGAAGAATCTCCCGCCCACGCCCGCAACCACGCTGGATCGCGCGCGGGAAATCGCACGGGCTGAAGGCCTGAAGCATGTCTATATCGGCAATGTCATGAGCAAAGATGGAGAAAACACTCTATGCCCGGCGTGTGGGAAAATGCTGATCGAACGCAGCCGCTACACAATAATAACAAACAACTTGAAAGACGGAGCCTGCCCCGCATGCGGGCACAAGGTGCATGGAATATGGAAATAAAACGACGAAGATTCATCCTGACAGCCTTAAACCTTGGGGCTGTCTTGGTGCCTGCCATCGGCAAAGTGATCTCAAAAACTCTGCCAGCCCGTTTCACGGAAGCCTCGCGAGTCCGCGCTTTTTTGATCCCAATGAAAAAGTTGCGCGATGCCGATATCCGAAAACCGGCGAAATGGAGCGGATAATGCTAAGAAATTTTTTCAAAATCCATCGTAATACGGTCCTGCCTGGCATTGCAGTGATCGTTGCTGCATTTCTCATGATCTTTGCAACAAATGCCTGCGTGAAGCGAAAAACCAACTCCACTGGCAAACCGCCTGCTCAAAAGGAGAAAATTGTTATGGCAAATTCGCCTGCCGCCAATGAAAAATCCGTCCTGTCTTCCTCCCTGGCCGGAAGCTGGTATCCGGAAAACCGGCAGGTTCTCGAAGAGGAAATCGAGGGGTATTTGGCGAAAGTTGATTTAACGCCTCTGGATAATATTTTGGCGCTGATCCTCCCTCATGCGGGCTATCGCTACTCCGGGCCAACAGCGGCCTGGGGCGTCAAGCAACTCGCCGGGAAGCGTTTTAGCCGAGTGATCGTCATGGGACCGACGCACCGCCACGCCATGCGCGACTTGGCGAGCCTTCCCGGCGTCACGCATTACTCAACTCCCCTGGGCGAAGTTCCTTTGGACGTAGATTTCATAGACAATCTGAAAAAGTCCCGATTTTTCAAGACCCTGGAGCAGGTGCATGAAAGCGAACACAGCGTTCAGATTGAAATTCCCTTTTTGCAAAAAGCCCTTGGCGACTTCAAACTTGTTCCCATTGTCGTCGGGCAAATTGAACCAGAGACCGCGCATAAAATGGCCCAGGAACTGCGTAAGCTGATGGACAAAGACACGCTTGTGGTCGTCAGCAGCGATTTTACGCATTACGGATCGCGTTTCGGATACACGCCTTTTCATGACGACGAAAAGGAAAATATTGAAAAGCTCGACATGCGCGCCGGAGACTTGATCCTGGCAGGCGATTTGGTGGGATTCGCAAATTTCTTAAAAGAAACCGGTGCGACGATTTGCGGACGATGCCCAATAATGATTCTGCTGGCCATGCTCCCTGAAAGCGCCAAGGCCAAGTTGCTTCACTACGACACATCCGGCAGCATGACTGGCGATTACAAAAACTCGGTCAGCTACGCATCCTTCGCCTTCACCGGAAAATGGAAAAACGGCGAAAGCGTGAAAGAGAAAGACCCAAGCGAGGAAATCCTGTCTCCAGAGGATAAAAAGCAGCTTCTCAGGCTCGCCCGCCGCACTCTGGAGCATTATCTTGCGCACCGGCAAGTCCCCTCGCCAAAAGAACTTGGCGTCGAAATCACAGAGTCCATGAAAACGGTCATGGGCGTGTTTGTCACCTTAAAAACTAAAGGGCGGCTTCGCGGGTGCATAGGCGAAATCATGCCTTTTCGCCCGCTATACCAAGCCGTGCAGGCGCAGGCCGTCAACGCCGGAGTTCGGGATCGCCGATTCCCGCCGGTAAAAAGCGGCGACACGAAGGATATCCAATTTGAGATATCCGCCCTCACGCCGCCAAAGACTCTCGAATCCTGGGAAGACATCATGGTCGGGAAACACGGCGTCGTTTTAAAAAAGAACGGTCGGCAGTCCGTCTTCCTTCCGCAGGTGGCGCCGGAGCAGGGATGGAACAGGGACACAATGCTTAACCATCTTGCTCAAAAGGCCGGACTGCCCGCCAACGCCTGGAGAAAAGGCGCGTCTTTTGATGTGTTCGAGGCTATCGTATTTCACGAGAGCGACGAATGAAGCACGCCCGTAGCGCGATGATCGCCTCTATGGGTCTGTTTGCCCTCGTCGCGCAGACCCTCCTTTTCCGCGATTTCATCTCGGCTCTTGAAGGAAACGAACTGGCCGTCGGAGCGTTTTTCGGATCATGGCTTATGTGGATCGCCATCGGCGCCGTCGCCGCAAAGCTTCTGACGACGCGCCGCCCCGACGTGATCAAGCGTTTTGAGTTTGTCATCCTTTCCTACATCCCGGCCTTTTGCATTCAGCATTTTTTCATACTCAATGCTCGATCTCTGGCGGGCGTCGAGGCCTGGGAAGTCATTCCCATTGCCCGCATGATCGCCCTGGCGTTTGTCACAAATTCGCTGGTCAGCTTCATGACAGGCTTTAGCTTCACGTTGGCGTGCAAATGGTGCGCCCATGGGACGCATCTCCCAGCGGCCCGCGTTTATATTCTGGAAACACTCGGCGCCGGCGTCGGCGGGATTGCTGCCACGATCGGCCTGGCCGCAGGTCTTGAAGGCGAAACGGTCTTTGGCCTAGCCTGCGCCGGACTTCTTGTCCCAATCCTCTTCTATAGAGAAGGAGTGAATAATTGGTCGCGGCCAAAATTACTCGCGGCGCTGACCCTGGCAGCGGCTCTTGCCGCCTGCGCGTTCCCGTGCGGTTCGATGTGGGCAAAAATCAGCGGACGAAGCGCTTGGGCGCGGCTTCTTCCCGCTGACGGTTTTCAAGGACATTTCACGACGCCGCAAGGTGTGTATCTTTACGGCGTGGATCACGGCAGGTTCACGCTCATGAACTGCGGCGGCGTGAGCGAAACCCTTCCCGAAACTGAAAGCTCCGGCGAAAGCATCGCCCTGCACCTCTCCCAAAATCCGGAAGCAAAAAAAGTTCTCGTGGTCGGCCCCGGCGGATTGTCCATCGCGATTGGTATGCGCACATTAGAACAAATCGAAAAAGTCGTCTGGCTCCATACCGACCCCACGCTGCCTGACAAATTGTCCGAGATACTCCCCCAAAAATGGAAATCCGCCATGCGGGGGATCGAAACGCCGGGGATTGATGTTCGCAAATTTTTAAAACGAGGCGAAGACGATTTTGATATCGTTATATTGAATCTGCCCGAGGCCGCTACGCTCGCGCTGAATCGATATTCCACGCGGGAATTTTTTGAATCGGCGAAAACTCGTCTTGCTCCGGGCGGCATAATTTCCATCCGTATGGCAGGCGGCGCCAACTATCTTGGCGGCGAGCTGGTATTTTTGGGCGCATCGGTCCTGACGACGATGGAATCGGTTTTTGAGCGCATCGTCTGCAAACCCGGCGAATCGAGTCTGCTGTTCGCTACCGACAGCGGCAATCTTTCCGACAATCCCGAAACACTCAGCCGGCGCTTCGCCGCCGTCCCCGGCGCGCAAATAATCTACCCGCCCAATGGATTGTACACCCTATTTCCCAAGGACCGCATCGCTTTTCAAATGCAGCAGTATCGCGAAGCGCAAAGTCGAATCGGGCTGCCTGTTCTGACTAATACTGCAAAAGATCCGAAAGTGCTTTTGTTCAATCTTCTGCTCGCGCTTCGCCGAGCGGGTCTGCCTTCGCTCGCAAAGCATCTTCCGACCATTTTGAAAAGCGGCGTTTGGATAGCATTCGCCCTGATTCTCATCTTTGGCTTGCTGCGCCCGGCGTACCTGTTGAAATCGCCGCGCACAGACGCCGTAATTCCCCTGCCCCGCCTATTCGACGCGCAGACCATGATCGTCGCCATGGGCGCTATCGCCATGTCCCTAAACATTATTTTGATGTTTCACTATCAGTCCCAATATGGCTCGTTGTTTTTGTATGTTGGACTGATCTCAGCCCTTTTTATGATCGGCTCTTTCGTCGGTGGATCGCTATGCGAAAAATTCGTTGCAAAAGAAAACGCACCGCTACGCAGGCTCGTGATCCTTATTTCCATCACGCATCTCCTCGTGATTCTGATGGTTCACCTAACCCCGCAAAGCGCCCCGCGATTCGTTTACGCGTGTCTCTTTGGATTGTGCGGAATTTTCGGCGGCGCGTATTTCCCCCTGGCTGCAAAACGCCTGCAAATCTCCGGCGCATCTCCTGAGTCGGCGGGCGCGCGCCTGGAAATTCTGGACCACGTAGGCGGCGCGGCGGGCGCGCTGGCGACGGGCATTGTCTGCGTTCCGATCCTGGGAAGCCGTAATGCGCTGATGCTGTCAGCTATGTGCGTTGCATTTTTTAACATCGGCCCGATGCTCATTTCAGGCCGCAGGGCGCAAGCTACCGCACGAGGCGATCTTTTCGACAGGCTCGTGCGTCCCGCCGGGTATTTTCTCTTCGGCGTCGGCGCATTTTTCGTCATCGCCACGCGAATTTCAGGCATAGCCGGACAGGAAGACCAGCGCCGTTTATTCACCGAATCCGCAGGTGTTTTGGCAGGCGGCGCACCCATGGAAAAGGCGCAAACACAAAATTCTTCAGGGACAAGAGATGGATATTTCATTGTCCGTGATGCGTGGAAACTGCCTGGCGAATACATCTTTGCCTCATGGGATTTCGCCCAAGCGCCACCAGGCTACGGCGGCGCCTTAAAACTCGCCGTATCCGTCGACTCCCTCGGCAACTTGAAAAAATTCAGCTTCATCCAAAGCCGAGAGACGCCTGTTTATTTAAATTTTCTCGAATCCTGGATGCAGGGGCTTTCGGGGAAAAATCTGTTTCGCGCTGATGCGCTGCGTGATGTGGATGCCGTCAGCGGCGCGACGTTGACCTCAAAGGCCGTCTTGCGTGCGCTGGCCGAATCGGGAGTCGGCTTTGCGACCGGCGCTCTGGGCAAAACAATCGAGGTCGGAAAAAGTGAAAACGTGTCCATCCTACCCGCCCGCGAATTTTTTATTCTCGCCGCCCTGCTGGCCTTAGGGATTGTCCTTCGCTTTTATCCCAGGCGGAATCTGCGCCGCGTGTTTCTGCTCATTGTCTTAGTTGCAACCGGGTTCATTTATAACCTTCAGTATTCGTCCGACCACGTTATGGCGCTTTTGACTCTGAATTTTCCGCCCCTTGCATCCGGCGCCGCCTTTTTTCTCATCGTCATCATTCCGGTTTCGCTGATCCTATTCGGAAACATCTACTGCGGCTGGCTATGTCCTTTCGGCGCTGCGCAGGAACTCGTCGGCGAATTGCGTCCCAAATCCTGGGCGACCGATCCGCATCAGAAAACCTGGCGCTATGCGCGTTTCGTAAAATATTTGCTGCTTTTGCTTTTCGTTATCCTGTTTTCTTTAACAGGCGATAGATCCGTTCTGGAGGCCGATCCGCTCATGACCGTTTTTGGGAAACTGCGCGGTCCGGGAATCATAATATTATCCGTGGCGATTCTGGTAGCTTCGTTTTTTTATCGCCGTTTCTGGTGCCGCAACCTTTGCCCCGTCGGCGCGTTCTGCAGCCTTATCGGCAGCGCCCATCTGCTGCGTCGTTTCATGCCCTCGCCTAAGCCGTCCGCCTGCGACCTGGGCGTGCAAAGCGCAAGAGATCTCGATTGCATCCATTGCGACAGGTGCCATCATGAATAAACGCGACACCATTTTTATCCTATGCGTTCTGGCCTTCGCGCTGGTCTTCGCCGCGATGTCCATATCCAACCTTGGAAAAATCGTCTCGGGAAAAGAAATCGGCGCCGACGGAAAATCCCGCGATGTGGACATGGAAATCATTTCCCGGCAAATCAAAGACGGTCACCTATCCGATCACGAAGCCCTTTTCTACAAAACAAATCCAGAATGATGTTGGATGATGTTAGAAATCAGTGACCGGAATGATAGAGGTAGGAAGAGCCGGTTACCCAACCCCTCCCCTCTCCGAACCGTGCGTGCGGTTTTCCCGCACACGGCTCTCCCGCCGGATTATAACGCACTGCGACAAAATGTGGCTCATCGAGAATTAAACCTCCAAAACCAATTATATATTTTGAAAACTCTCTGAAATCCATCTTTGCTCCTCCGTCTCTTGTTAAACGTCCTGTTTCAGCCCGAAGTGGACTGAAACTGTTTTCTGCTGGTGCGAAAGCCTATTCCTTCACAACAATGTTTTTCGTACTTCAAGCATGGATTTTTCAAAAAATCCATGCCAGCCACTGTCCAAATCCTTAACAAGTGCAAATTGTGGCAAAGCAGTTCCGCCCAATTTCTGAATCGAAAGACTACCCTTTTTCCCATTAATTTTTGAGTTAGCCTCTTGCGTCGGATTTTGCGTCAGCATCACTTTTCTTAATTTTTTCAACGGATAACAGGAAATCGAAAAGTCCACAACGAGTGTCATTGCCAAGAAGCCATTACTTTGGCGACGTCAATTTCGGTCCAGAAAAACCCTTTGCCAGATCGGGTTGCTCCGCTATAATGGCGGGATGAAGTCCGCGCCTTTCATACCCATCAAATGGGAAGCAATAACTGATCCTAATTCATCGGCATCGCTTGGCTCCCCTGGGTCTGCCGAAAGGTCGGCGGCGCGCTTTCCCGAGGAAACGGCTTTCAAATCACTCATTCAACAGGCTATTACGGAAAGAGCAAACGCTGCTGGCAAACAAGACGGGCCGGACCCAGAGCTCCTGAAACACTGGTCGAATCAGGTGATGACGACCGTGAACCGTCATCTTATGGAATCCTTTAGCGGTTCAAGCGACACGCCTAGCGCATCGTCGCCTCTTGTCGATTGGAGTTCAACGCTTTCCCTGGCGCTTCGACTGCGTGAATACACGCAAGGCATCCAGGGCGAGGCCAAAGCGGCGGCACCGGAAAAAACGGGGACACTTGAAGGCGCGGTTGATCGGGCATCAAAGGCATTCCAATTGCCGGCGAAACTTATCAGGGCCGTTATCAAAGCCGAAAGCAATAACAATCCCAAGGCCGTTTCGCCGGTGGGCGCCAAAGGCCTCATGCAGCTTATGCCCGGCACCGCCAAAGAACTCGGCGTAACCGATCCCTTCGACGCGGACCAAAATGTCATGGGCGGCAGTAAATATCTGCGGCAAATGCTAAACCGCTACAATGGAAATTTGCGTATGGCTCTTAGCGCGTACAACTGGGGTCCGGGAAATCTGGAACGAAAAGGCGTAGAGAATCTTCCTTCCGAAACGCGAAGTTACCTGGCGAGGATCGCCGGCCTTTTGAAAAACGACCAAAGCGATTAGCAACGAAAGTATGAAGTAAAAAGTATGAAGTATGAGTTGGCTGCATAGCGCATGCGCCCATTCGTCACTTTGCATTTGTCCCTAATGAGCCTCGATAGAGGCGACAGAAAAACATGTCGTCGGCGCATGATGATTGTGGTTTTGAAAATTTGTCGCCCACTTCCTCCTTCGCCAAGGCTACGGCGGACAGGTCGTGGGCTTCGCATGAATTGGTGATTTGCAACTAGCCCCCGCGCTTACGAGACTGTCGATAAATGCAAAAATTGAGAAATCAGCGCGATGTCATTTCGAGCGAGTCCGTAAGGATGAGTCGAGAAATCCCTTCAAAAACAGAGGTTTAAGGGATTCCTCCACTCCGCTTCGCTACGGTCGGAATGACACATTTTATGCAAAACTCGATTTTGTCGACAGTCTCTTACGCACGGGGCTACAAGCTGCCGCCCCGATGCGAGGCTGGTCGCGGTTGAAAACCACTCCTACATAATCGCGGCTGGAATTTCGCTCCTACAAACCTTCGTCGCGAAATCCTTCGCAAGAATCACCTTATAAATACTTGCCGATGATAACCGACAAATCTTCTTTTGTTTTTTGCGGAATAACGTCTTTATGCGTCATGATGGCGAACTTCAGAGCGTCCGCGCATCCGCATTTCCGATCCGCCCCGACTTTCGGCGCAGCGGCAACGATCATCTTTTTGGCGTTGGCGATATTGCCCGCCATAACGCGAAGAATATCCTGCACGTCCACATCCGCGTCGCTGGTTCTCCAGCAATCGTAATCCGTCACCAGCGCCAGCGTGGCATAACAAATCTCGGCTTCACGTGCGAGCTTTGCTTCCGTCAGATTCGTCATGCCGATAACATCCGCATTGATGGATCTGTAGAAATGGCTTTCGGCTCTCGTGGAAAACGCTGGGCCTTCCATGCACACGTAGGTCCCGCCATCGTGAATGGTGATGCCCAATTCGCGCCCCGTATTTAACAATAAGCTTCTCAATTCGTTGCATATCGGATCGGCAAACTGAACATGCGCGACAATTCCCTCGTCGAAAAAGGTCGCAGCGCGCCCGCGTGTGCGGTCGAAAAACTGGTCCACGCAGACAATGTGCCCCGGCTCGATTTCCTCACGCAGCGATCCGCAGGCCGACACGCTGATGATATGCGTGACGCCGAGTTTTTTCATGGCGTAGATGTTTGCCCGGTAGTTGATGCGCGAAGGCGAAATGCGATGACCCCGTCCATGCCTGGGTAAAAAGTACAAGGGAACGCCACCCAATTCGGCTTGGCCCACCTTGTCCGAGGGATCCCCAAAAGGTGTTTCAACCGCAACCTCGCGAGCATTCGTCAAGCCATCCAGATCATATAACCCGCTACCACCGATAACACCGATTTTAATTTCGCTCATGAATAATCCTTACTAGCGTTTATTGTTTTAGACGAACCTTGACTAAACACAGATATAAGGGCCTTTATAAAATGGTGTCAATCGGGTGCTACTGAAATGAGCCTTTCTCTAACGCAATCATCTAAAATGGAGCTGAAAATGAGTCCGACCGCGATGTACAGCGAAAAGCTCGATTCCTATCTGGATAAAATTCTGCCTCCCCGGCCTCCCGTAGTGTTGGAAATGGAAAAGTTGGCCGATGAAAAAAAGTTTCCGATCATTGGCCCGCACGTCGGAAGACTCCTGACGGTATTTGCACAAACCATCAACGCTGCGCGCATCTTTGAAATGGGATCGGGATACGGTTATTCGGCTTTTTGGTTTGGCCTCGGCTTGGCGCAAGACGGAAAAATTACTTTGACTGACGGCTCAGAGGACAATCGAACGCTTTCCGCTCACTACCTTTCGCTCCTCAAAATGGAAGATAGCGTTGAATTCAAGGTCGGCGACGCCACGAAATTGCTGGAAAATGAAAAAGGGACTTTCGACATTATCTACAACGATGTGGACAAGGAGCAATATCCGCAGGCTTATCGCGCAGCCGTCGACAAGTTGCGACCAGGCGGTCTGTTTATCACCGACAATGTCCTGTGGGACGGCAAAGTCGCCGAGGACAATCCGGACGAAGCGACCGCGGGGGTTCTGGAATTCAACCGGCTTCTATTCGGAGACAGGCATTTCTTTTCATCGATAATCCCCATCCGAGACGGACTTCTGGTCGCCGTCAAGCAAGAAATCCAACCACCCGCCATCTGAATCTTAAGGGTTGTTGAGGAGCGAAATATTTTCCGGAAAATGGTTGGTCGTCAGGTAGGCCGACATGCTGGCCTGCTCCTTCAGGTAGGTCCCAAAGAACGCCGTGAGGTAGCTGTTGATGATCGCGTCGCCGGTGTCCTTTGCAATGAAGGAGAACTCCTCGCCGGTGTCTTCTCGCGTGTTCACGCCGCAACCGTCGCCGTTCCCCATCAGCGTGGGAATCAAATTGCATGCGTCGCTGAATGTGTAGTGTCCGGCGTCACGAATTTCCATCAGATGTTTCGGCTCCGGGAAAATGGAATATTCGAGCCTGATCCAGGGTGCCCATTCTCTCATGGTCCGATCTTCCGTGCCGATCATAAACATGACGGCAGTGTTGTAATTTCCGGGATAAATCGGAACCATCGGGCAAGCCATGCTGACCATTGCTTTAACGCGATGATCCAGTATAGCTTCCTCCCCTCCGGTTACGCCTCCGTAAGAATGCCCGGCAATGCCGATCCTTTCCAGATCGACCATATCCGTGAAGTAGTTTTCAGGATCATAATCATTTAGCTCCGTGAATGTATCGATCAGAAACCACAAATCCTGCACACGATCAATCGCGGAAAAGGGCATGAGAATCGGATTGTATATCGACAGACGATCAGGAAGCGTCACAAAGACGGCGTTGCCGATATGATCCGGCGCCACAACGATATAGCCGTGGCTGGCCAGATATTCCGCCATGGAGAAATAGGCGAAGCGAGCAGCCGCGTTGCCGTGAGAAATCATTATGAGCGGATACGGACTGCCGCCCCTGTGTATCGGAGCGTCGCGCGCGGAGCCCATTTCCAAATAGAAATTTTCCAGTTCCTCGTCGGGCAGGATCAAGCCAAGGATTTGCTCAATCAGCGGGAACCAGCGACCCATGAAGTTTTTCACCATATCTCTTGGGAGGTTTTCGGAACTATCTTCCGCGGGATACCAAACTTCCGTCAGAAGGGTTCGCGATCCCCGGGACGCGTAATCCGGGCGCGACTCATCCACAAAGACATATGTACGGTTGCCGACTTGATAGGGACCTTTTTCACTCGGATCGAATGGCTCAAGATATCCCTCCTCGTTGTCCGGGGGAATGTCGTCGTCATCCGCGAGCGCTGTGTCGTCATCCAATCCTGACGAGTCGTCATCGCCTGCCTGTTCTGAATCTGCGGAATCATCGTTGTCGTCATCAACGCAAGCAAAAAGACCAAACGAAATCAATGCCGACAGAACCAGTGTGATGAAAATATTTTTAAGCATTTGTCGAAATCTCCTCCTATCTGGGAACAATCTAAGGATTCTTCGCCAATTGGCAAGATGCGCTCACTATTCAAGCTTGATTTTTCGCTCGATAAAACTAGAATGCGCGTTGCGCGGTCGTTTTTGACCAATTATTGGAGCGAAGCATGCAACGAATTTTTCAATATATCCTACTTATCGCCCTTGCGGGCGCTCTGGTTTTCACCGCCTGCACAAAAGACGATGGCCAGGGCGATGCGGATCTGGCGCCCCTAGTCTATCAGGACAGCCTTCGCGTATTCCCGAACCCCTCGTGGTTATATGAAGACTCCGTGTTTTATTTCGCTTGGGAGGATTTCGACGGCGACATGGAAAATGCCATCGTGACGATACGATTTGAAGCCCAAAACGGCGATGTGAGTTTTATCGATGTCGACGATATTGAAACTGAAGGCGATACGGGCGGCTCGCTGAAGTTCACGCGCAACATTGTTGACGGAGACGAGGGGCGATATTTCATCACCGTCATGGATGAAGCCGGAAACTTCAGCAACGAGATCGACATTTTTCTTTACGTCAATCCCCTGCCTCGCGACGAGGCGACTGAAAACGACGAAAGCGATCTCGATTAGTCGCCTTAAAACATCATGAAACCGGTATACCAAATAGGCTTTGCGAGGTGATAGAAGTTATGTTTGCCGAGGACGCCCAGCATGCGGTGAACTTGAACCCGCCTTGCTATTATTTCCAGTACGTTTGAAAATACACGGTGCCCTTTAAACTTACGATCAATGGACTGCAATCGGGGCACACGTTCTGTTTTCCGCTCAAAGCGAATCACGGAATTGCATCCGCGCCGATCTTGCTCTATATTTCAAGAGATGCATGCCCAATTAAAAATCAACTCGATGACGATTCTTATTCTCACCATCGCCGCGTTTGGTTTACTTTGGTTCCTGGTTCTTTTTAACGGCAATACAACGGCGTCAGGGCTTATGCATTACAACCTATTTGAAGGCACCCGTTACTTTCAGCAGCAGTTTGACATGACCCCGAATCTGATGTCAGTCGGATTCACATCCGGATTTTACTGGGCGAGCGCTTGGTCAGCCAAGCTTTTCGGCCACAGCTTCCGAGCCTTTTTGGCGCCAAATTTTGTTTTCTTAATCCTCTTTATCATAGGGATGTTCCTTCTTGGAACCGATCTTCACAATAAAACAGCGGGGGTCTTCTGCGCTGTAGTTTGCGCCGCTTCTCCAACTGTTTCCGGCTTGGCACAAGCTTACGAGGGATCTCTCGGGGAGATGGCCTGCCTTACATGGTGCGTCCTCTTCTTTTTTCGTTGGACACAAAAATATGGGTGGCAATTTCTGGTTTTGGCATTGGCCGCAGGCTTGGCGGCTTCAGTCATGGGTACGCAGATCACCATGCAGACTCTGATGCTAATGCACCTTGCGACCGCCCTCGGTGTTTTTTCCGCATATGCCGTTATTACAAGAGTTAACAACGGATTTCACTCCGTTCGAGATATTGTACTCCCGTGGATCGGCGCCCTTGTTATTGTCCTCGCCTCCGTTTCACTTTATTACCAACTTACAGTGAGCCATGGCCAGTTTCTGGAGTATCAGTTCGGAGAGATGCAAAAGGCGCATCAAACAGAAATGCTACCTTTTAATGAGGTGGTAGTCTTTTATCTGGCCAGCATCGTTTACAGTTTTTTCACACTCTCCGCAATGCTGCTTCTGGCGACGGGGATCCTGGTTCCCGCGAAGGACAACCGGCGGCGCCTGCTTCTACTTCCAGCCTGCTGGGGGATTATTCCGATTTTCCTCCTTGCACCGGTAGGCAAATTTGACGCGGCGTACATACTGCCGACGGTTCCGGCACTTTGCCTGCTCATCGGTTTGGCTGGGGCAAGACTTTTTGAAAAAAAGGGCGTCTGGAGCTTGGCAGCGGCGGTTTTTCTTCTTTGCATGACGCACAACGCGATAAATTTTTCCTTTTCGTCAAGAAAGGTGCAGCTTCCGATTATACAAGGCAAGACCCTCGGGTCGAACTACGAATTTTTCAAAGGCACCGTGCTGTCGGACGAAGTATACCACTTCGACCGAATTGCGGAATTCCTCGCGAAAACTGCCAACGCCGAAGTGGGCGTAGGTTCATCCTGTCTGCCGATGCTGCTTGCGCCGGACAGACTGTTGGAGCAGTTCAGAGCGCGCATCATCATGGCCCGTTCTCGTACTTTCCCATTAATCAGCGAAAATATAGGAGATTATACTACCGAGAGGCTTTTTCACTTAATTGATTTCTGGGTAATCGTGTTGGATTCAGAAACGACCGGCAAAACCCTTTCGGAACAATTTGGGATCTACAAGGCCCGCACCAAGGTTCCTTTCGCCGCCAACGTATTGGATCAATTGATGAATCGTCAAAATGAGTTTGAACTGATCGAGCGTGGTTGCGGCTTGGAGATTTACAAGCTAAAAACCAAGCACGCACTTATTGGATCTTCCAATCCGGCGCCACCCAATACCCCGCATTGATATCCGCAAATTCTTGGGGAGACAGATGCCGATTAACCGCTTTTGTTCGCGGCGATCCCCTACTGGAAATTTCTACTATCGTTGGATGCTTTTTGCCGCGTTGCTTGTTGGACTTCACTCGTTGTGCTGCTGCAATATCCGGTAAACCAGTGGGAACAGTGCGTCCGCAATGAGTTTGTGCCCTTTTGCGGTAGGGTGGCACATGTCCAGGATGTAGGAGTTTTTTGTTCCCGGCTGATCGAGCAAGTCATCCAGGCCGAGTTCATCCATAACCGCTTTTTCTATCGCGGGCCGTATATCCATTAGATAAACATGCGAAAATTGTGAAGCGATATCCTCCATGACCTCGTGATAGGGCAAAAGATTCTGACGCAGTGTTTTGCTGTATTGACCCTGCGTGAGCAATATGAGGTCCGCATCAGCGGATTCGGCCAGGGCGACAAACTTCAAGATTTGCTTTCTGTAATCCTTAACGGGGACACGGGCTGTCATTCGATAAGGCCACGTAGCGCCGGGTGGTTGTATTTCATCACGACGAAGTAAAATGCGTCGCATTTGCGCAAAGGCGACCGAACGATTTGTGACGTAGAGCACCTTGCGATCAAATCCGCGATTCATTTCGGCAATTTCCAAATCAGAGTAACTTCCGATCTCGTGATCGTTCCAGGCATTGGACTCAATTATAATTCGCGGCGGCGCGGTCGAAACCGACCTTTGGGCTATCACTCGGGATTGATAACTTGAATAGCCTTGAGCAGCCCAGTTGATCACAACTGCGTCTGCTGAGTATTCGGCGCGTAATCGCTTTTCAAGAATCGAAGCGAAAGGCTTGGAAGCCGAAAAGCCCTGCACGATGGATCCGCCGTAGCAATAAATCAGGTTTTCGGCTGGGCTTATTTTGGCCTTTTGAAACTGCTCCGCAAAAGCTCCCGACGGAGTCCAAAACAACTCCGGATCCTCCCAACGCGGATCTCCGTCTCCGGATATCATATAGGTTTTTCCGGGGGGATATCCGGCGATTCTCATCGCTACTTCAAGAACCCCGAACAGCATCAGCATCGGAATCACAAAGTAGATATTTTTTTTTTGGCGCAGATGCAAGGAATTTCCAATAACTTGATTCAACAAAACCTGCGCCATCATTGCACAGATTTTGATTTGACGAAATCCGAGAGCATTTGGACGCCAAGGGCGCAACGCCTTCCATCCTGGGCTGAAAATCAATAGACTTGCCGGGATGAAACTCGCTACGATCCATCGTTACGTCGCCAAAGAAGTCATGACGCCATTTCTGTTGGCTCTTTTCATTCTGACCTTCGTGCTTCTCATGTTTCAGATTCTGAAGATCACGCAGATGGTTGTGACATACGGAGTCGATCTTTTAGACGTGGCAAAGGCTCTCGCCTATATCCTGCCGCCTTTTCTGGTCTTTACAATTCCCATGGCTTTTCTCCTGGGAGTCATTCTGGCTATTGGACGGCTTTCATCCGAAAGCGAACTCGTCGCCATGAAGGCTTCGGGCATCGGACTGCATCAACTTCTGCCGCCTGTCATGATCATCGCCGTTGTCGCCTCCTTAGCTTCGGCATTTTTATCCCTGAAGGCGGACCCTTGGGGAAAACAGCGATTTAAAACCATGTTGCTTGAAGTTGGTCGCAAGAACGCCACGCTGGGATTGAAGGAAAAGGTTTTCAACGATCAGTTCAAAGATTTCATGATCTTCGTTGATGAAATTGAGCCAAAAACTCAGGCGCTAAAAGGCATATTTATTTCCGATGAAACAAATCCGGAATTACCGAACATTATTATCGCCGACGAGGGGCGACTTCTGCCTGTTGAAGACGAAATGAAGCTCATTATCCTCCTTAACAGCGGCGCCATCCACAGAACTTTATCCGACACAACATCCTACGAATACGCCAGCTTCAAGCAATATGAATTTGTTCTCGATTTTGGAAAGATGCTGGCCGACAGCGACATGGAAAAAAGCTATCTGGAAATGTCCCAATCAGAATTATCATCTCATATCAAAGAATTGAAATCCGGCGATGATGATTACGAAATGCGTCGGGCCTGGGTGGAATACCATCGACGCCTCTCATTCCCGTGCGCCTGCCTGATTTTCGGAATCCTCGGCCTGGCTCTTGGCGTTGTTCCTCCCAGATCCGGCCGGGGCCAGGGCTTTACATTCGCCTTGGGCGCCATCTGCGTCTATTACCTGTTGTTTCGCGTCGGGGAAAACTTCGGCTGGAAGAATGTTCTTCATCCCGCGCTCGCCATGTGGATGCCGAACATTATTTTTGCATTTTTCGCCTTATATTTGCTCAGAAACAAAAGTACCGAGCGGTCGGTCTGGATATTGGACAAGCCGAAAATTTTGATTGGCTCCGCCTTGTCAAAACTCCGCAAAAATGCGCCTTCCACAAACGATGAAGAGACTGGCTCATGAGTATTCGAACGATTGACCGATATATCGGGATGCGCTTTCTGCGGATGTTTTTCCTATGCTTGTTTGCGTTTGTCCTGATATACCTGCTCATCGATTTTATCGAGCGTTCCAGTCCGATTTTCAAAAAAGACCCATCACTGTTTTGGGTGGCGGCATATTTTTTTCTCAAGATGCCCATCATCGTCTTTCAGATGATGCCCGTCGCCTGCCTTCTCGGCTCTTTGCTCTCTTTGACCACACTGGCCAAAGACTCGGAACTTGTCGCCATCAAGGCCGGCGGCATTCCGATCCTCCGGGCCACGGCCTCCATTCTCGTGATGGCTTTTTGCATCAGCATACTCTCATTTCTCATCAATGAATTTGTCGCTCCCGCCGCAACGATAAAAAAGGAATACGTTTATAAAGTACATATTAAGAAGCAGGAATGGAGAGCAAAGTACCGCAAGAAAAACATGTTTTACAAAAGCGGCAATTCCATTTTTTCTTTCGGCCTCTTCGTTCCCGAACAATCCAAGATCAGGGATGTTCGCATGTACCGATTCGATTCGGATTTCAATCTCCTCGAACGCGCCTCGGCTGCATCCGCGCAATTCGGCGTAGGCGGCTGGCGGCTTCTTGATGGCGTACTGTGGAAATTCGAGCATGGAAACTTGAGCGACACAGCGACTTTTGAATCACTTCCGGTCGATCTCGACGAAACACCCGAGGACATGAAAGTCTATCAAAAAGACGCCGAACAGATGACCCTGGGAGAACTGCGCGCATTCATCAAAAACATGGAAGAAAAAGGTTATGATGCGCAGGCATATAAAGTTGACCTCCACGCGAAATTCGCCTTTCCTCTCGTCGGTTTCATCATGGCCATTTTGGGCATTCCTTTCGCTGTTAGGATCGGACGTTCCGGCGGCATTGCTCTTGGCATCGGCGTCTCGGTCATCATCGGCGTTGTCTATTGGATTGTGATGGCCTGGAGCCTGACCCTTGGCCATTCCGGCGCCCTGCCCCCCTTTCTGGCGGCATGGGGAAGCCATGTTGTTTTTGGCGCAGGCGGCGTCATTCTTCTATCGAAAGTCCGCCAATAAAAACCCGCTGGCATGTATTTTTCTATCGTTCATACGCAAAATGTTCCGTTGCGCAAAACCAAGCCCCCAATCCCGCCAACAAAATCGACAACGCCATTTTCTCCAATTCAAACTTGACGGGGCGTCGTTGCGCCGGATACACTGAAAATAGCTGACTTTGGACTGTTTTCTTTATTTGGAAACGCTCGGAGGATGAAATGATTCACATATCCAAACGACTTATTTTTCTGGCGCTTGTTTTGTTGATTTCACTGTCCGCCTGCGCTTGCGGCAGCGACGATGACGATGCCACACCGCCTTATTATCCACCTGTAGATGACGATGTTTCACCTGACGACGATGTTTGGGTCCCGGATGACGACACCAACGACGATGACACCGACGATGACACCGACGATGATACGGATGATGATACGGATGATGATACCGACGATGACACGGATGACGATTCGGACGATGACACGGACGATGACTTAGACGACGACACAGACGATGACACGGATGATGACACCGACGATGACACGGATGATGACATAGACGACGACACGGACGACGATGTGAACGATGATATCGACGACGATATGGGGGATCTGCCACCCCCGGAGAATTTCAGACTTCTTGATTGGGATACGAACCAAGTCGCGCTTGCATGGAATCAAAATACTGTTTTCGGCGAACTTGGATACAATATTTATCGCGATCCCGGAACATCCGCCGCTGGCTACGAATTGATTGCGACACTTGGGCCGAACGACTTTTTTTACGTTGACAATGAGGCTCCTTGCGAGCAGGTTTTGCAATACAACATCAGAAGCCTTGACGATGTGGGCCCCGGCGAAGCCTCAGACCCTGTTTCCGCGCAAACCAATCCCTGTGCGCACGACAACTGGACTTCGGAAGTCATTTCCGATGGTTACGTCTGGTTCACAATGTTCAATGACCGTTTTTTGACAATCGGCGCAGACGACAAGCCGCGCGTTTACATGGCGGCAAGCCCATTGATCGAAGCTCGGCTCGAAGGAGACAATGTTGAAATCTCGGTTCTTCACGACCTGAGCGCGCAGACGAATATGTCCGTGGCGCCAAGCGGAAGCGGAGAGGCTTATATCGCCTATCGAAGCACCGATCATTTCCGCGACGATGTAAAACTGCATTTTTATGATACCGCCACCGGTGTTTCCGTTGTTCTCGATGAGGCACCCGGAGCCGGATATTGGGGAATTTCCGCCACATCGTGCCCCGACGGTTATCCGCACGTTGTGGCCAATCACGAGAATGTCGGTCCCGGACTGTATCACTACTGGAAAGACGCCGGGGGTTGGAATACGGAACTCGTCGGCGACGTAGCATTCCCCCATTTGACATGCACTCCTGACGGAACCTTGCATATTGTCGCGATTGCGCAGGGCGGCACTACGCATTTCACTCATCCAGTCGACGGCGACTGGGCATCTGAAGCCGGAGGCGTAGTTGGACCCATTGTCTCCGATGCAGCGGGCAACCTATACAATATAGAAACCGAAAATCAGACGAGCTGCACGCTGGCAACCTTTAACGGGACATGGTCCAGCGAAACCGTTAACGGAATCGGCGGCAATGTCAGCGTGGCCGTTGACGGAAACGGCAATCCCGCCATCGCCGGATTAAGTTTTAATGGCGCCGATTGGAGCTTAAAGTACGCATCGAAGACCGGCGAAATTTTTTCCGTGGCGACTGTAACGACCGGCGACCTCGGCGCATCCAGCTTCACCGACCTTCATGCCATTGACCTGGCTTTCGATTCTGCGGGCAATCCCCACATCGCGTTTGAGGTCAACAGTCCCGGAAATCCCGATTTACAGGAAATCCAACTGTCATCTTCAGACGGTGCAAAAGCCTGGACAACGCAGACCCTCATGCATGAATGGTTTCCGGGCAAAGGTATGGATGTTGAAAGTCAGGGCAACAATCTCTTCCTGGCTTATTCCAGCATGGGCGCCGAGGATATTCGCCTGCTGTCCCTCGACGCGGGCTCAGGCCAATGGTCCGACAACTATGTCGGCGACGCCGTCGGCGATCCGCAGCTTGTCATGCAGGGCCAGGACGATCCTGCATTGGCCTATGCACGCACAAACACTGAACTCGTTCTTGCGCTAACCGAAACGGATCTCGACGACTGGTCTTTTCATACGATGCACACCAGCGCTTTTCAGATAGCCCCCGCGATTGGCTTTACGATGGTCGGCACAGATTACCATGCCGCTGTTATTGACTTCCCCTCACCGTCTCTGGGCAGTCTGCTGCTCATCTCCGGCGTCCCAGGCAGCTTCGTGAGCGAAACGATAGCCACACAAGCCAGCGCCGGCGACAAAGCCCTTCTTCTCCATAACGGACAAACCTTCCACGTTGTCAATAATGTTGCTCCCACCGGCGGCGGATATCATCATTACTACAAGGATGGTGATAATTGGGTCAGACACGTGTTTGCCAACGATCTGCTGCACGACGGATTCGATTTCACTCTTGAAGACGCCACAGGGGCCGTCATAACCGCGTACGTCAACGGAACCAGCCTGGAGACGGGATACTGGGATCCGACGGGCGAAACCTGGACAATGCAAACTTTTGTGGATGACTACCAGCTTTCCAATGAGGAGTTCCATCCTGTTTCAGTTATATCCAACACGGTCAACAGCACCATCACTTTCAACCAAAACACTCTCATCAATTATTTGGGTTTCGACTTCGAGATGAGGCACTTTGGGGGGTATTACTCCGACATTCTCAATAGCCGTGTTCCCGTGCCGACGAGCGTCTCGACCATCGACGCAGACGGCAAGGTCCATCTCTTTTTTATGGATCCGCTAAGGGCGGACATCACGCACATATATATGCAATAAGAGCACGGTGGGAATGTCTGAACAATCGGTGGTTGCCGTTTGAACTTGGCTTTGAAAGCATTGCTTTTATTTCCGCGCCGCTAAGCACTCATCGTAACAGTCATAATTCTATTGCTAGTGTTTCGAGGGTTTCGCCATATGCCGGAAAATCTCCTCTTCCGGTCAACACCGAAATACTCCATCCATGTCAGTTGGGTTCATGCGCTACGCTTCTTTTTAGACGTAGAGAATTACATTATGTAAAGGCATGAGAAGGGAAGTAATGCATCACCTTCACACAACACTGTAGAATAACAATCGATTTCCATTGAAATTTCATCATGTTAGGCCTACGTGCGGGGTAGGCATGAAACATGCAAAATCTAAATCGGCAACAGGGTTCGCGCGGGCGACCCCGACAAGACGCCCATCAAATCGACCAGTCGCCTGCGCAATTGAAGCCGGTTCATCGAATGTCGAAAGAAAAACCTGTTGCCAACGCGACGGCTGCCTGGTTGAGTTGCCCCCCCAATCGGTGGCCGTCGATTTAAAAGACAATCGGGGGAGGCCAAAGTCGGTCTCCCCCGGTTTTTTTCTTCAATGGCTGACTTTTCTAGCGCGGAAAGGCGTTCAAGCCAATCCAGCGAGCCCGCTGACCCAACTGCGCCTCAATGCGTAGCAGTTCGTTATATTTCGCCAAGCGCTCCGAGCGCGACAACGAGCCGGTCTTGATTTGGCCCGTGTTGCACGCAACGGCCAGCGACGCCAGAAATGTATCGCAGGTTTCACCGGACCGATGGGACACGACCTGCGTGTAAGAGGCGTCCCGAGCCATATTTATCACTTCTATAGTTTCCGTCACCGTCCCGATCTGATTGAGCTTGATGAGAATACTGTTGGCTATTGCCTCGTCGATCCCATGTTTAAAGCGCGTGGAATTGGTCACGAATAGGTCATCGCCCACAAGTTGAACCCTTTTGCCCAAGCGTTCAGTCAAAGTTTTCCAACCATCCCAGTCGTCTTCGTCAAGGCCATCCTCAATGGAGATAATAGGAAAACGATCCACCAGTTTTTCGTAAAACTCGATAACCTCCTCTGAGTCCACGTTCACCATCTCTTCGGCCGCCAAAGTATATCCCGACTCGGAATAAAACTCGCTGGCCGCTGCATCCAGGGCAAAGAAGAAATCTTCGCCGAGTCTATAACCAGCCTTTTCAACCGCCATGGAGATAAGTTCCAACGCTTCTTCATTGCTGCGGCAATTGGGCGCAAAACCACCCTCGTCTCCAACTCCGGTGGCATAGTGCTTATCGACAAGAACATTCTTTAAGACGTGAAAGACCTCGGCGCTGTAGCGAATGGCCTCAGTGAAGTTCGGCGCGCCTACCGGCACGATCATGAACTCCTGAATATCCACATTATTCGTCGCATGACTTCCGCCGTTGAGAACATTCATCATGGGTACAGGCATGAGCGTAGCGTCGTCGCTGCGCGCAATGGAGTGGTGCAATTCAACTTTCGCATCATCGGCGTATGCACGGGCCACAGCCATGCTGACGGCTAAAATGGCATTCGCGCCGAATCTACCTTTATTGGGAGTGCCGTCAAGATCGATCATGTCTCGATCAATTTTCTCCTGCTCGGAAACATCCCGGCCTTTCAGAAGCTTGGCGATATCCTCATTGATATTTTTCACGGCGCTTAATACGCCCTTGCCGCCGTAGCGTGCTTTGTCGCCATCGCGAAGTTCAACGGCTTCGTGCTTGCCGGTGCTGGCGCCGGAGGGAACCATCGCCCCTCCCCTTGCACCATTATCGCAAACAACCAAGGCCGCCACAGTGGGATTTCCGCGAGAGTCAAGAATTTCCCGCGCGGTGATTTGGGCTATTTTTGTCATGGTTTCACCGACTTTCTAGAATTGTTAATGGCCGCCTGCGCCGCAGCGAGGCGCGCGATCGGCAGACGTGAGGGCGAACAAGAAACATAATCCAGACCCGCCTCATGAAATAGTTGGATACTGGCGGGATCGCCGCCATGCTCACCGCAGACGCCAACATGCAGGTTCGGTTTGACAGCGCGGCCCTTTTCCGTTCCCATTTTCACTAAGGCGCCGACCCCGTCCACATCGATGGATACAAATGGATCATCGGGCATAATGCCTTCGTCTTCAATGTAGGTGCGCATGAATTTCCCTGCGTCGTCGCGGGACAAACCAAAGGCGGTCTGCGTGAGATCGTTGGTCCCGAAGCTGAAGAAGTCCGCATGTTCGGCAATTTGGCCTGCCGTCATCGCCGCGCGGGGAAGCTCGATCATAGTGCCGATTTGAATGCTCATTTTCACTTTTTTCGCCGATAGGATTTCCGCAATAAGCACTTCGATTTTTTCTCTCAGGAAGGTCAGTTCTTTCCAGTGCCCCACTAGAGGAATCATGATTTCGGGGTCGCATTTGATCTTGAATTTCGTTCTGACTTCCACGGCGGCTTCGACGATGGCGCGGGTTTGCATCAAGTAGATTTCCGGGTACGTGATTCCCAGGCGGCAACCGCGATGCCCGAGCATGGGATTAAACTCGTGAAGCCCTTCGACTTTGGCGCTGACAACCTTCGGCGAAATACCCCTTTCATTTGCCAGAGCGCTGAGGCCCGTTGGCGTATGGGGCAGAAACGCATGCAGCGGCGGATCCAGACGCCGCACCGTCACAGGCCTT
>CAZQAE010000070.1:0-25421 GCA_964591275.1 uncultured bacterium
TCCATGTTGGGGCGAAGGGAATCATCCGCATCCAGTCCATTGAGGATCATTTCCGAGTAGCCGTTGATGCCGGTGAGGATGTTGTTGAAGTCATGCGCCACGCCGCCCGCCAGACGACCGACAGCCTCCATCTTTTGTGCCTGGCGAAGCTGGCCTTCAAGTTTTTCTTTTTCTTCCTCGGCTCGCTTGCGGTCGGTGATATCGCGAATATTCAGTACGACGCCATTGATGATCGGATCTTGCAGCAAATTTGTTCCTATGGCTTCCAAGTGCACCCAGTATCCTTCTTTGTGACGGTGCCTGTAATCGTCGCGCGTGCTTCTGCCGGGATTGTCGATAAGCCAGCCAAGAGTTTCATGCAAATGCTCGGCATCATCGGGATGAACATGATCGAATCCGCTGGTGCCCAGGATTTCCTCAACGGAATATCCGGTAACGCGCTTGACCGATTCGGATATAAAATTTTCCTTTCCTGCTTCATTAATGACGGCGACAATATCGTTAGATTTTCCTATCAACAGCCGCAGACGCCTGTCGCTCTCACGCAGCGCCTCCTCCGCCTGCTTGCGCTCGGTGATTTCCCATGCGACATCCGCCAAGTAGGAAACGATTTCAACTTCTTTTTCCAAATAATTGTTCGGTTTATTGCCCACGCCCAAAATAGCGACGACATTGTCCTCTCTCATGATCGGCACGACGAGTTCCCGGGTGACTTTAATATGTCCCTCGGGCATTCCTTTTTTATTAGGCAGGCTCGCATAGTCATTGTGGATCACGGGGCGCCTTTCACGGACGCAGTCCACCCAGACTCCGGCCTGGTCGATTCCATAGTGCAAGCTCTCCTTATCCGTCTTACAGAATTCCTTTTCCGTTCGCGCGGACCACGTTTGCAAGGTCAGGGTTTTCTGATCGGCGTCCAAAAAATGGTAGAAACCGACCGGGCTGTTAACCAGGGCGCAGACTTCATCCAAAGTTTTTTGAAGCAATTCATTGAGAGAATGTGAAACCGAAAACTCCAATAGGTCGGCTCGCACTCGAATCAAAGCCTCGACCTGCTTGCGCTCGGTGATGTCTGTCGCCGCTCCAACAATGGTCGTTGTTATTCCATTTTCTACAACCGGCGCTTCCCGAATTTCCACCATCACCATTTTCCCGTTCTTATGCACCAATTCCAATTCATAAGGCGGCTGGGATTTGCGGCTTTCAATGGCCATAGCAGTTTTCTGGAGGCCCTCTTCATTGATTGGGTTGTCCGAAGCAAGCTGCGACCAATTGGTCTTGGCCTCTTCCGGCGTATATCCCAGCATGCTTTCCACCTGTGGGCTCAGATAGGTCAGAACGCGATCGGGTGTATGGGAAAAGAACATGTTTGTGCTATTTTCAAAAATATTGCGAAGTTGCCTCTCACTTTCTTTGAGCGCTTCCTCGGCTTTCATGCGGTCTGTAATATCGCGGGTGACGCCGAGCATTGCGATGGGCACGCCGCCCTGGTTCCGGATGAATGTGGCGGATATTTCCGTCCAGATTTTACCGCCGCCCTTGACGTATTGTTCAAGCTCAAGCACGCGATATCGTTTCGAGTCCACGCCGGGATCGCCGTCTCTTTTGAGTTCCTCGGCAAGAACTTTTTGGAGGATGTCCAAGGAACCGGGAGTCACGTGCTCCTGAAATTCTTTGGCCATTGATTCTTCGTGTGTATAGCCGAATATTTTCGTCGCCGACGGACTGATGTAGGTGTAGCGCAGGTCCTCCAGCCGAAGAACCCAGATGTTGTCCGAAGCGTTGTCGGCTAGAAGCCGGTATCGCTCTTCGCTCTCCCGTAGCGCTGCCTCGGCCCGCTTGCGGTCGGTGATGTCGCGGGTGACTCCAAGAATTCTATCCGGTCGGCCATCACCGTCTCGTAAAAATCGGGCGGTTACCTCCGTCCAAATTATTGAGCCATCCTTGTGGACCTGCTCCAACTCCTGAACCCGTGTCCTGTTGGGAGCAGCGCCCTCTTCGTTTACCAATGCCAATTCCTCGGATATCAACATTGCTATCTTTTCCATTGTTTCGGGCGTCATGAAGTCCGAAAGCTCCAGATCAGGCACTTCCGCAGGCGTATAGCCCAATACTTTTTCCACCGCCGGGCTGATATAAGGAAAACGCATATCGGAAAGCCCGAGAATCCAAATGGTATCGGCCACGTTGTCCGCCAGCAGACGGTATAACTCCTCACTCTCTTTCAGTTCCCTCTGTGTTTTCAGCAAGTCGGAAATATCGTGCATCGCCTCGACCACATGCGTCACATTCCCTTTTTCATCTTTCATAGGAGAAAGTATAATTTCCACAAAGGCTAAGGTCCCGTCCTTTTTCTTGTGCTCGTGAAGGCATTGGCCGGGCTCCCCCGTTTCAAATACTTCCTTCAAAACGCACTGTTCGCCATGTTCAGAGCAGGGTGAATCATAAGCGTGCAATATCTCGTAGCAATGCTTCCCTAACACTTCCTCTCTGCCGCACCCGATCGTGGTCAGAAATGTGTTGTTAATGTCGGATACCCGGAAATCTTTGTCGATGACTAGAATGTCTTCGTGCATGCTATGCATCAGCGTTCGGTAGTAATGTTCACGCATTATCAGAGCCTTCTCGGCCCGCTTGCGCTTGGTGATGTCCCTTGCAATGCTGATCGTTCCGCACTTTCCAAATTCCGGCAGTTCCAATACTTTGATGTTCCAGTCCACGCAGATCCGCTTGCCGTCGCGCATAATATGAACCGCCTCGCCCTGCCACACGCCCACGGCCTGAACGACCTTGCGAATCTCTTCTCGTGAAACCGGCGATTCTTCGACAAGGATCAGTTCCTTGATCGACTTTCCAATCGCTTCGCTGGACGGGATTCCATATAGTTTTTCCGCCACCCGGTTCCAGAAGACGACCTGATAGCCGCTGTCTGCAGCAATAACAGCGTCATCCAAAAGGTTGAAAAGTGACAAGTGCTTTGAATAGTCTGGTGTTTCCGCCATTAAAAAATCCTTCTCCAGTCGGCTTGGCGCCCTTTTATCCTAATTTATTTTTTGCTTTGCGTTGCGGCTTGTTTTTTCGGCCATCGATAGTGGCCGTCTTTCGTGTCCTCAAATCCCATCAGTTCCCAGAATGTGCGGGCCGTGGCGCGCACGTTTTCCGCGATGAGCACAGCTGCGCTGTCTTTAAAGAGTTTAATAACGCGCGTGGCGAATCCCCGCCGCTCGTACTCAGGGAAAATGTTGATGTTGTTGATAGTGATGACGTCGCCGAGCTTTTTGATCCGGGCCTTGCCCACGCGCGCTGGCCCCAATTCGACGTTCACCCACTGGTAGTTGTCGTCGCCCTTGTGAACGGGCTGGAAAAGTATTTTAATGTCGTCCATCGTGTTTCCTAATCATCCATTCCCTGACAGAAAGCGTGCACGTTTTTTCCCAGGTCGGGCAGATAATATCCCCCCTCCAAAACGGCGAACCTTCTGCCGGCGCAATACCTGTTTGCGTATCGTTTCACCAACGATCCAATTTGATAAAAGTCGAGCGTCCCGAGCTTTTTCCCCAAGTCTTTTTTGTAGGAATCGAAACCGGCGCATACGGCAATGATGTCCACGCCGCCAGCCTGCTCCAGACGCTCACGCACATCTTCGATATAGTTTTTGGGGTCCGGTGCGTAGGGATTATAGGCTTTCAACCCCGGCTTTTTCGAGAAAATATCTAATGTGCCGTCCCCGGTGTGCGCGTCAAAGTCGATGACGAAGGCGCGTTCGATTTTTCCCTGATCTTTGAGCGCGCACAGCGCCACGGCCATGTTGCTGAAATAGCATGAACCCCAGGATGAGGCGCGCGATGCGTGGTGGCCCGGCGGTCGTATCGCGGCAAAGGCCGGCTCGCCGTCATACGCGATTTTCGCCGCGTATATGGCGCCGCCGGCGGCCAGCATCGCCATATCGAAAAGCTTTGTGTCTTTTTGAATCGTCTGAAAGTAATCGAGGTCATGCACGCGAAGGATGTCTTCCGGCGTTGCCGCAACGCACGTCGTCATTTCAAAGTCGGGATCGCCTTGCACATCCCTGATGGCGGCTTCCATGCGCCCCTCCACGGCGGCGCCGTTGTCGGCGTAATTGGAGTCGTGGAAAGTCTGGTTAAAAATAATTTTCATCACTCGCACCAGATCGTAATCCACAACAGACCTGATGACAATCAGGCGCGGAGTCGATAGCATCCAAGTGAGAATCGCTTTTTAATAAACATACGGATGTTTTCTTTTATGAATGAGATTCCGAAAAAAATTCCTTCCATCGTAACGGATCGGGCTGTGTATTGCCTGGAATCAATGGTCGATCTGATTATTCAGCTCGAAATGGAGTTTGATCATGCGTTGAATGCAGACAGGCTCAACCGGGCTCTGCGACTGGCTTTGGACGCGGAGCCGATCCTGGGCTGCCGTTTCGTTTACGATGATCGACGACAATACTGGCTTCGCCTGGAAAACATAGACGACGATCAACTGGTCATCGCAAGCGACGCGGAGGCTTACGAGAAATTCAGACTGGAATCAATTGATGGTTTCAAAGGACCGCAGGTAAGGGCGTGCCTTTGGCGCGAGTCGGGCGGCGACAAGTTGCTGCTCAAAGTCGCGCATCTGGCCTCGGACGCAGGCGGCGTCAAGGAAATCAGTTCGATTATTTCCGGCATTTACGTTCGCTTGAAAGACGACTCGGAGTACAAACCCGCTCCCAACCGCCGGGGATCGCGCAGCATCTGGCAGGTTGTACGCTGGATACCGTGGCATCAGTACCCGAAAATCTTCTTCAACCATCTGCGTGCCATCTATGACAAACTCATTCCGCTGGCCACGCATCAGATCAGCGTCGCTATCGGCCCAGGGCAAACGAAGCTGTTCGTCCACGATTTGCCTGTCGAGCAGGTGACTCGGCTGGCCGCCTGGGGCCGCGAGAGGGGGGTGACGCTCAACGATATCATCATGGCGGCGTTTTTCCGCGCGCAAGTGAAGGCGGGTGACTGGGACGGCAAATCCCAACTGCGTTTGTATTATACCGTCGATCTGCGGCGCTATATTCCAGGCAAACGTTGCGAAGCCGTGTGCAATATGAGCTCTCTGGAGTTTTTACGACTCGGAACAGATCTTGGTGAAGATTTTGACCACACCCTCAAACGAGTGACGAATCTGACGCAGCGTCAAAAGTCCAATTGGATCGGGCTGGGCGACTATGTGGGCTCTGTTCCGCCCGGATATTTGCTGCCCATTCGCATTATAAAAAGAGGCTTTGACAACTTCGTTCGTTTCACCATTGAAAAGAAAAATTTGGCCAATTCGATAACCAATATGGGGCCGATCACCATGGAAAGCGTCACCTTTGACAAGGCGCCGCGAATGGCGCGCCTTTTGCCGCCGGTTGCCAAACCACCGCACGTTTTGGCCGCCGTGAGCGGATACAACGGCGCTCTCACGCTCTCTGCGGCCTCTGTCTGTCCCGGTGATCAGGCCGAAATCATCGAGCGACTGCTGAACGCGACAATTAGCGAATTGGCAGTGATCAGTGGTTAGTGGAAAGTGGATAGGGCATACTGAGCCCCTTAAGAAGCGGGACACCTTTTGTGTAAATTTTTACGAGGAGGCGCCCAATGACCGGCCAATTGGACCGGTAGAAAAATACTCGTAAAAAATTTGCAATACTATGACCTATTGCGGCCAGATATGACTAGTTGGGGAAATTGGCATTGCAGTCAAGAAAGAAAAGATAAACCCCATAAACATTGGATTATCCAACGATTATGGGGTTTATCCTTAATCGGGGCAGGAGGGATTCGAACCCCCGACCGCCGGATTCGTAGTCCGGTGCTCTATCCAGCTGAGCCACTGCCCCGCAAGGGGGTTTTGCCTATCACGCAAGACATGACGATGTCAATAGGGCAAGGGCATTTTAGGCCTCCCTTCCTTGCCGCATCTTTCATATGCCGATATCATCTTTCAAAGTTTGAGCTGCTTTACGAGGAGACGCATGGGACAAGGCGAGACGAAAAAAGTACGTGCGGCAGTGGTTGCCTGCGCGGTGCTGGTCGTTTTGATGCTGGCGCCTTTGTTTCGGCATCCGGCGGCGATTTGCGGCGTAGATGCTCATCGATCCCACGACTACCTGCAACAGGCCACATACGACCGCCTCATGCGAAAAGCCGTTCTGGAAGACCACGAATTTCCCTTACGCACACATTTTCTCGGCGGCGGCTATCCCCTGCCCGCCAACCCGCAGGACCCGGCTTTCAGTCCCTTTTCCCTTACACCCCTCGTTTTCGGCGAAGCGCTGGGAATGAAAATCAACATCGTAATTTTCTTTCTCATCGGAACCCTGGGAATATTTTTTCTCGCTCGGCGCGTATTCGACGCCTCGACACTCGGCTCCGCCTACGCCGCAACCGCCTACGCGCTTTCCGGCTGGTGGCTTTCGCGCCTGGAATGGGGTTTTTACTTCAAACTCTACTTTCACCTTGTGCCGTGGATTTGGTTCTTTTTAGAAAATGCGCGCTCACATGTCGCCAAAGCCGATCCGCAAGACGGCCTTCCCATTTTAAAAAACATCCTCTTCGCCGGATTGCTGACGGCCATTACGCTCACGCAGCTCGGCCTCGGCTACGTGGTGATCGCCCTTTTCTTTTTCGTATATTTCACGGTGGACAGCCTGACGACTCATGGCGCGCGGCGTTCACGAATATTATCCGCGTCTCTTATCGGGCTGGCCTGCGCTTTCGCCCTGTCGCTCATTTTCGGCGCGGCAAAGGTCTGGCCGATGATCGAGCTGCTTTTGCAAAGCTCCCGGCGCGTGGACAACTACGACATCTATCGGGGCGTGGCCGGAGGATACCCGCACTTCTACGAAAGCTTCAGCGTTTTCGCCAAAGCCCTTGTCCTTCCCTCATCCATCCCCAACGAGTCCATCTGGCCGGGATGGCTGACGCTGCCGCTGGCCGCAGTGGGTCTAGCCACCGGTTTCAGGAAAATGTGGCCGCTCTTTGCGTCGGCGCTGCTTTTTGCCGTGATTTGTTTCGGTCCGTATTTTCCGGTGGATTTATTCAAGCCTTTATGGTTGCTGCCGTTTTTCCGATCTATGCATGCTCCCTATCAGCTATTCAGTTACTTCTTATTGGTGACCTTGTGCCTAGGATCGGCCCGGGGCTTTGATGTCGTGCGGGCGCCGGAACTTCGCCGCGTAAAAATTGCCCTTGGCGTCATCGCATTCGCCTCGCTCATTCTGGGCTATCTGCTTTTTAACCTGAACGTGCTGTCTGGCGTTTTCACAAAAGAAGCGCCCCGCTTGGTTGCGGAAAAGAATCAGGCGGATTTCTACAGCGTGCAGGGAATCGGAATGGTTCGGGGAGCGCCGCGCACCAATCATTCCCAGCAATATTTTAACATCCTGCGTGGCGTGGGAACCATCGATTGGGACGGAGACGTGCTTTTGGCCGAGTACGCGCAGCCCCGTTTTTTCATCGACGCGCAGGACCGGCGCGAAATTGTTTCGCAATACAAAGGCGAAGCCTATTTTGAAAACACACAAGGGGATATCGACTTTCTGAAGATCAGCTCGAACCGCATTGCAATATCGGGAACAGTTTCCGGCAGCGGCCTCGTTGTCATCAACCAGAACTGGGATAAACATTTTCAGTGCAATTATCCACTGATCACGCATAAGGGTCTGCTGGCCGCGAAACTGCCGCCGGGGCAATTCGAGGCGCATTTCGTTTATCGGCCATGGCCCACGTTTGCGGGAATGGCATGCTCCGCAATTTCCGTCGCCTTTGCGCTGGTTTTTCTCTATCGAAAACGAAAGCAAAGAAGTAATTTTCTGGGCGGCCAGCAAGGATTGTAATATTTTTTCTCAAAGACTATTCTTTGGTTCCTTTTAGGGAACGCGCCGCGTTCTTAAAAATCGATTATCTGAAGGTGATTTTGCGGCGCTTGCTACTTTTTGAATCCGAGGGTTTGAAATGAAAAAATTGCTGTTTATTCTCCTGCTTCTCGTTGCGCTGCCTTTGGCGGCTTTCGCGCAAAACGATGATGTCGACGACGATGTGGATGACGACGCCGACGACGATAGCGCCGCCGACGATGACACTGCGGATGACGATACCGCAGATGATGATACCGCGGATGACGATACTGCGGATGACGATCAGGATATTGAAGAGGAGCTGGAACATGAGATCACTATCTGGATCGAAGAAGCTGTGCAGGAGGACAATAATGTCCGCCTGACGATTTACTGCAAGGACCTGAACCGCCGCATTCACCTGCGGCGCATCAATAGGAATTTTTCCGCCAAACCTCTTGATGAACGCGTGCTCGTTGGCAGTATTAAAATCTCGGACCAGAATCCGACGCCTATACATGATACGTTTTTCGGCGTTGAAAAAGACGTTTTTCAGATTGAAGTCCTTGAGGAGTGCGCTCCATCAGGCAGCAATCGGTACGCCCTGCAAAACAGATACGAAGACGGTTCTGCGGGACGACTGAGCACTTACACGCTGGATGTCACCGGGACCAGCGCCGAGTGCGGCGGCGTCGAGCGACCGAGCGTCGAGGACGACGAAGATGATGACGATTCAAGCGCGTGCGCGATAGCCGGGAAAAACGACAAAACGTCGCCGGCGCTTATGACTCTTTTCGCCGCCGGTCTTGCCTTTGCGCTCCTTAGGCGTCGCCGGTAGGCGTAAGCCGCCCGCCCCTGGGCGGATTTCATTCTATTTTTTGGTTACACTTTCCAGATAGATCAGCTTATCGCGCCGCACGTTGGCGGTGGCTCCTGAGGGGCATTCGCCAAGGTCGAGGGATACATCCCCCTTGCCGCAGTTTTCCGCCAATTCCGTATCGTAGATAAAGGGATCGCAGGCGGTGATGAAGCCCAGCAGGATATTGCGTCCGGGCAGGCGGGACAGATCGAAACCGAATGTGAGAAGCAGCCGCAGGATCACGCCGTCGAATGCGAATCCCATTCCCCGCCATGTGAGAAAATGAGGAATCATGGCAAAGGCCAGGCGCAATCCCGGCCCGAAACGTTTGCCCTTTTTCGCCTCATCCGCATAGCGATCCAGCTTTGCCTCCAATCCCGCAAAGCGCACGAAGTCCGACAGCGGCGCCCAACCCTCTTTAGTCCGCCGGACAATGTAGTGCTGATTATAAAAACATTTTCGCACGCGAAACATATGCAAAAAGGCGAAATAGAGTTTCTGAAAGACATGGATGTCGGCTCGGTTGATTCGACGTTCCGTCTGATCTTCCAGAAAATCGATCAGTTCATCGGGCACGCACAGGCCTATACCTTCCAAACTCCGCCCAAGACCTAAAAAGCGCGTGGACAGGAAAAATACTTCCTTGATGTTCGAATGTTTCGCGGCAAAGTCAAGAATCTTTGACATCTGACTTTCATTCAAATTCTTGGAGACGGTCACTTTCAGGTCCACCGAGATGCCGAATTTTTCCAGATTTTTGATGGCTTTGCTTTTCACGTCCATAAGCGCCTTGCCGCGGATTTTCTCGTACACGGCGTCATCGTCCAGGCTGTCGAATTGCAGATGCGTCTCGCGCAATCCCGCCTCTTTGAGGCCTCGTACGAAATCCTCATCTTGCAAGGCGATGCCGTTGGTGTGCAGCGACGAGAAGTTGCCCGATTTTTCGACCATGCGAATGAGTTCCGTCAGATCCTCACGCATGGTCGGCTCCGCGCCCATCAGATCGATCTTGCATCGCTTTCGGTCACGCAGAAATTCGGCCAGCTTCTCTTTGGGATAATCCGGCAGAGGCCGCAGGTTCGCCGAGGCCAGGCAGATCGGGCAGGTCAGGTTGCATCTGTCGGTGGTGCGAATGATGTAATCGGTCTGCGGGTAAGATTCCTTGATAAGACCGAAATAGAAGTCATGCAGGTTGCCGTATTGATCCGGATGGTCCGACAGTTTTTGGCGGACAACCCCGTGCTCCGGGCATTGCCTGGACAGCCAGATGCCCTCGTCGTCCTTTTCAATTTGGGCCGGGGCGATTTCCAGGCACGTGGGGCAAACACTCTTTGTTTTACGAAGCACTTCCATGCCCGTAAGCATAGCATGATTGGGAAAGGAATGTCGCCCCTTGCACCTTCGTTAATTCATCATGAGCCTCGTTAGAGGCGACTGTTTGCAGCCCGCTTCACGGGCTTCGTATGAATTTGATGATGTACATATGGATCCGGCTCTGACGAACCGGGCTACAAACTGACGCCCCGATGCGGGGCTTTTTCGGAATTTCTAGTTCTTAAATTACGAATTGCAAATTCATTCGAAATTTCGCATTCCGCATTCGAAATTCCGCATTTCTTTAGCCGCCCTGCAATCGCGGTTCCCTTCGACCATGCTCAGGGCAGGAAAAACCGGTCCTACACTGGTCACTAATCACGGCCACTTGTTTGAGTGCGTTTCTTGAACAACAATCTGATCGGAACACCGGTGAAATCGGCCGATTCGCGGATGGTTCGCGTGAGGAAGCGTTCGTAGCTGAAATGCACCGCATCCGGATAGTTGGTAAAAATCACGAAAGTCGGCGGGCGCACTGAAGTTTGCACAGTGTAGTAGAATTTCAATTGCCGGTTTTTCACGATGGGTGCGGTATGCGTTGTCGTAGCCGCTTCAATCAGGCGGTTGAGCGGTCCGGTGTCCAGACGCAGGTTGTGCGCGGTGCTGACACGTTCAACGACAGGGAATATGCGACCGATCCCCTTGCCGGTTTTCGCCGAAATTTCTAGGCTCGGAATATAATTTAAGTGCCGCAGTCGAAAGTCGATCCGATCCAGCACAAGCTTTCGCCAGGCCGTTATGTCTTCGATGAGATCGATTTTATTAAAGAGCCATATCACAGCGCGGCCCCGCTCAATCGCGTAAGTCGTGACGCGCAGGGTCTGGTCGTCAAAACCTTCCGTGGCGTCCACGAGCGCCAGGGCCACGTGGCATCGGTCCAGGGATTTGAGCGCCTTGATAACGCTAAACTTTTCCAGACGATATTTGACCCTGGCCTTACGGCGAATCCCGGCGGTGTCGATAAGCATGTAGGGTTTGCCGCCGTACTCGAAGGGGATGTCGATGGCGTCTCGCGTCGTGCCGGGCAGGTCCGAAACGATAAGCCTTTCGGCCCCGACGAGTTTATTGATAAGAGAGCTTTTCCCCACGTTCGGTTTGCCGACGACCGCGATGCGCGTTCGCATGACACCGGACTCATCCAGGGGTTTTTCGTCTTCTTCAGCTTCCGGCAGGGCATCGACGACTTTCTCAAAAAGGTCCCAGACGCCGGTTTTTTCCCTCGCGCTGATAAGCTCCAGTTCTTCCATTCCCAGGGAGTAAAACTCCATCGCCGCTTGTTCCTGCTTGGGGCTTTCTACTTTGTTGGCGACGTAAAAGACTTTCTTTTTGGTTTTTCGCAGGAGTTCGGCGATATCCCGGTCGTCGGGCGTCAAGCCGCTGCGCGCATCGAGCATAAAGATGATGCAGTCCGCTTCTTCGATGGCGAAATGCACCGCCTCGACGACGCGTTCGATAAGTTCATCCTCGACATTCAGGGCCATGCCGCCTGTGTCCACGAGGTCGAAGTTGCGATCACAGAAATTTACGCGCGCGTAGTGCAGGTCTCTTGTGACGCCGGGAATGCCGTCCACAAGGGCCTTCTTTGAACCGGCGAGGCGATTAAAGAGCGTGCTTTTGCCCGTGTTGGGGCGTCCGACTATAGCGACAAGGGGCATCAGGTATATCCCAGATCTTTTAGAAAGTTTTCATTGTGCGTCCAGTTTTTGCGCACTTTGACGAAGAGCTTGAGAAACACCTTCGTTTCCGTGAACTCCTCAATCTCCAGCCTGGCGGCCTGCCCAATTTTTTTCAGCATCGACCCTTTGGCGCCGATGATGATACCCTTCTGGCTGTCTTTTTCTACAACGATGTCTGCTTCAATGAACAGAAGGTCGCCTGCGGCCTTTGGTTCCGTATAGTTTTGTATGGTGACCGCCGTCGCGTAAGGCAGTTCCTTTTCGGTGAAAAGAAACACCTGCCGGCGAATCATCTCCGCTGCGAGAAAGCGCATATTCTCCGTGCTGATCTGATCTTCCGGATAATACGCCGGACCGAAAGGCATCGCCGCCAAAACAACGTCCATCAGGCGATCGACGTTGGTTCCTTTTTCCGCAGATATGGAAAAGGCATTTTCAAAGCGCCCCGCCTCCATCAGCTCAACCTGCCGGGGCATCAGCGTCTCGATATTCGCCAGTTTGTCGATCTTGTTGAAGACCAACAAGGCCGGTGTGCCGGATCGACTGATGCGCGTTGCCAAAAGGTCTTCCGCCTCGGGGTTCGATTTTAAAACATCGACGAGAAACAGTATCAGGTCCGCGTCGCCCAGGGCGCGAAAAACCTCCCGATTAAGACGCTCGTTGAGCTTGCTGGCGCTCCGGCAGAGACCCGGCGTGTCCAGAAAAATCACCTGCGCTTCCTCGGTATGATAAATTCCGGTAATCCGGTCACGCGTGGTTTGGGGCTTGGGCGTGACGATGGCGAGCGTTTCTGAAAGGATGTGGTTCAATAAAGTGGACTTGCCTGCGTTGGGCAGCCCTATAATTGCCACGTATCCCGAGCGGAAAGTCGAGTCTGCGCTGTCGGTTTCAGGATTCATTTTCGTAAAATCACGGGATTAATAGTCGCCGGATCATTGCCGCGCAGTTCTAAAAACGCGGCGCGCGCGGCGGACTGTTCCGCGTCCTTTTTCGTGCGGCCCTCGCCATGTCCATAAACTTTGTCGGCCACGCTCATTTCGACGGAAAATTCCTTGGCATGGTCCGGCCCTTTGGAGGAAATAACCTTGTAAACGGGTGTCAAACTGAACATGGTCTGCGTCAATTCCTGCAGCCGGGTTTTATAATCGTACACGAGTATCTTCTCGTAGTCGCCCGAAAAAAGATCGGCGAATTGAATTTTGACAAATTCCATGGCCCGGTCGAAGCCGAAGTCGAAATAGATTGCACCGATGATCGACTCGAAAACATCGGCAAGAATGCTTTCCTTTTCTCGGCCCATCGTCTGCTGCTCACCGTAAGAAAAACGTATATAATCGCCCAGATTCAACTTTCTCGCCAGACGCGCCAAAGACACGCGATTGACCGCCGAGGCCCGAATTTTTGACAGTTCCCCCACATCGATTTCGGGAAAACGATCCATCAGCAGGTGCGACATGGCCAGATCCAAAACGGCGTCGCCAAGAAACTCCAGGCGTTCGTAATCGCCGGCGCCGTCGCCCGGGTGCTCATGCAAAAAAGATCGGTGGGTCAGCGCCTGCGCCATATGACCGCTGTCTGCAAAGCTCAAGTCCAGGCAGGAACAAATTTCTTGCAATGCTTTTGTTAAATCATCTTCCAAAATGAAGGTCCAAACCAATAATCCGCGGCATCAATGGCACGAAACTCAAGCCGTTGTCAACGATCCGCGGCAATCCACGGATTTTGATGACCCTAATCTTTGCCATTGGCAACGAAGCCACCGAAGTCGGCGGAGTAAGGGGAATCTCTTTGCCGGACTAGACGCTGACGCGAAATTCCTGCCATGCCTGCTGTTTGAGCCAATCACGGTAATCGGGATGCGCCACGGAGATGATAGACTTGATAAAACTATGTTGGTCCATGGCATTGATTTTGGCGATGCCGTGCTCAGTCACCAGATACGTGAGCGCTCCATCCCGAGTTCCCATCAAATCGGGACCGATAATACTGATGGGCGTGCCGTGCGGCAGGAAGGGAAAGACCGATGAGCGTCGTTTGCCCTCGGGCGTTTTGTGCGTGGATTTGCAGCACAGATAGCTGACGCCGCCCCTGGCGAGGCCGCGCACGATCGTGGCGGCGCCCCCTATGCCGGAGTAATGATTCTTGTCGCGACCGCCGCTGTTGATGTGTCCTTGAAAGTCCACGGACAAAACATTGTTGATGCCCATTCCACCGAAGAAGCCTTCCGGTACCACAACACGGGAGGCCGGGGCGCAAATGACACTCTTATTATGGTCCAGCTTTTCATAAAAATCGCTGCCCTGCTCGCCCATGGTGAATGTGCAGCAAATCTTGCCGTCAATCATGGTGCGCGTGCCGTTGCGCTCGATGAAATGCGTGCCGTTGACCTTGCCCGCCTCCAGCAGGTTCATGGTGAAAGGCTCAAGCATCTCGGTATAGCAACGTCCGGTCCATTTTGTATTCATCAGTCCCTTGATGGCCAGCACGCCGGTTCCGCCGATCCCTACCTGGATAGCGCGGCCTTTCACGATATCCATGTTCGCTTCGATATGGTTCACGACGTGGCCGGCGATGGCGATTTCCTCTTTTGACGGATGGTCAAAGGCTCCTGCGGGCAGGCCGGGGATTTTGCCGTCGTCTTCGATGACGAAAAGGCGTCCCTGCGCGGCGGCGTCCTTGAATTTGTCGGCGTGAATCGTGTTCGCGGCATCCTCGCCATAACCCCAGGTGAAAGGATAATCGCGGTTGATGTAGAGAAGGATCTTCGCATCAGACTCACGCAGCAGGATTTCGAGCATCTCGGAGGTGGCGCCGTTGGCCACGCCGTGGCTCAAAAAGCCCTTTTCGTCGGGCGGCGTCATGATCAGCGGAAAGACATCGACCGCCAATTCCCGATTCTCGTCGTAGCCCATGGCGTAAACGGCGTCGGGAAAGTGAACCGACTGCATGTGCACGATGCCCATGCGCGATTTATTGCGGCCCATGAAAGCCGAATGCTTCAAGCGTGTAATGGTGTTTATGGGTATGATCATATTTTCTGCGGCGCCGG
Organism: uncultured bacterium; assembly: GCA_964591275.1. Classification (GTDB taxonomy): domain Bacteria; phylum Lernaellota; class Lernaellaia; order JACKCT01; family JACKCT01. Next base: position 14,844 of record CAZQAE010000070.1, read on the forward strand.
TAAAGGCCGAGGCGAAGATGATGCGGCGCTCGCGCAGTTCCTTAAAATGTTCGATCAGCTTTTCGAGCCCTTCCAGCTTTTTCGTAATGGTGTTGGCTTTACGCGCAATGTTTCCGAAGATGCCCGGATTGCCCTGTTTTCCCAGGAAGCCTTCGAACAAACCCTTACTGGCCAGTGCGTCGCCGACGAGAAGGCGATGCGGAGCCATAAACAGAGCATTTTTAATGGTGAGGTCGGTCAAATCCTCAGCAATGATGTGATCCCACAGGTCCTCATAGAATCTTACCGGTTCGGATGTCGCAAAACCCGATACGATTCTTGAGCCGGAAACGACCGTTTCCTTCAAGGCCTGCTGGTGCGTTGTCAGGTGGTCGAAAAAATGCTGCGGGTAGTTTTGCTCAGACATGGCTATCTCCTGGGCTTTCAAGGGGAATCATCTCAGGCAGGCGAAGCTTGAAAGCCGGTAGTTTTCATTTTCTCAGTCGCTAATGCGGCTTTTCTTTTTTTATTTTCAAACAGAAGGTCGCGAACGTATTTTCGCTCGCGTACGGGCACTTAATAATGGATGCCAACGCATATTGTCAACGTCTGATGGTAAATGCCGAGTTTCGAGCGTCGAATTGATTCCGCATTCCACGCTCGTAATTCCACATTGGCATAGTCGCTCCTATCCGCCTTCGCTAAGGCTTTCTCCTTCGCTAAAGCTATGGCGGACAAATCGGCGCGACCGAGAAATCGCGGTTGGAAAGCGCTCCTACACTGACCACTAATCACTAACCACTGGCCGTTGTTACGGTGTCCAGTCGTCCGCACCAATGTCTCAGCCCGCGCCATGGGGGCGCGCGTCACCCTCGAAGTCAAAGTCCACAAGAGCGGGAGTTATGTAATATGTCGGATCGATGCCGGTATCAATGCATTGGCTGGTGTCCTGTAGGTGATAATTGCCGCCCGCCGAATCGACGAAGAGCGGGTCGACGCTGATGTTGCCGAATGCCTCGGTGCAGCCGGTCCATGCGCCGCAACGGTTTACATCTTCGATTGTATTTGCTTCGGAGCCAAAGCGCTGTCGGCCTTGCTGCGCACCATCGGCTCGGGAAAACGGCCTGAAGTGCTCGTCTGCAGGCCGGATAGCGTCTGCCTGAAGAGGACTTGCACCTCTCTGACCGAACACGTTCTCAGGCGCACTGGCACAGGCGCCCCCGCCTGTGTTCATCCCTTGAAATTATTTCATAGGAATGAGTGATGCGCCAAAAGGATTATCTTAGGGCCATTCGTGACTGGCATCGTTCGCCTTGGACCTGCCTGTTACCCCACTTTGTTAACCAATCTCTCATAAACAAAAGAGACAGGTTGCATTTCATTAAGCGATGGATAAAATGCCTTCCTTAATGCGGGGCGGGTGCGTTGCCCCATATCATTGGAGAATTGCGATGTCCAAATTTTGGATTTTTCTTATGGCGCTGCTCGTCATGGCGCCGCTGTCGTGCGCTGACAAGGCAGCGGACACGGAGGCGAACAAGTCTCTGGAAGCGCCGGAAGTCGAAATCAACTTTCTTATAGAACAGGATCGTTGGGGCGAAATCGCCCCCTGCGGTTGAGGCTCCCATCCGTCTGGCGGTCTTGCCAGACTCCTCCCCGTCATCAAAAAACACCAATCCGAAAAAAACGCCATTTTTGTTGATTTGGGCGATGATTTCTACGCCCCGATGCGCCGAGCCAAGGGCACGCAGGTCAAACAGGATCAGCAAGCGGCCTTTATCAAAGAGGTGATGGCAAAACTGAAACATGACGCTTTCGTTCCCGGCGAATTGGACATCAGGCCTGACCTCGAATCGCTGATCGCTTTTCAAAAGGAAACGAAAATTCCGCTCCTGGCGGGAAACATGGTTGATCCCGATTCGGGCAAGGTCCTTTTTGAGTCAAGCCGCATTGTCAAACGAAACGGAATTCGTATCGCATTGGTGGGCGTGCTCGGACCGGAGGCCTTTGAAATTGTCCCTGCGAATCAGGACTACAATCCGCAGGCGGCCAAATCCATGAAGTCTGCCGGAATGAAAGGCAAAAACGCAAAATTACTCAAAAGTCAGATGGCAAAGCTGAAACAAAAAGGAGATCTTTCCGGCCAGGCGGCCGATCAGATTGCGAAGCTGAGCGCAGCGTTGGAAGGCCAGGACGCCCAGACCGCCCAAAGCGATGATGCCCAGGCCGAAACTCCGGCTATTGAATACAATGGCCGCCGATTCAAAATCACCGATCCGGTCGCCTTCGCGCAAAAGGAACTGGCGAAGCTTCGCGGAAAGGCCGATTTATTTGTTCTGCTGGGTCACATGACAAAAACGGAAAGCGATAATCTGCGACTCAATGCCGCAGGCTATAATTTATTTCTCGATGGTCACGGGCAGGGCAAATCTCATTATTTCAAGGATGAAGGCGGCGCGCCGCATCGTATTCGTGGAAGCAACCGCGGTCGCAGCATTACGCTCGCAAAGGTGACAATCAAAGATGGAAGTTATGAGTTTGAGGACCGAAGCAGCTTCGAAAGGGATCACGCTTCCCTGAAAAGGCAGAAGAAATCCCTGAAGCGACAGATGAATAAAATCGGCGGCGAAGATTTGTTTGTCCAACTGCCTGAAGACGATCGCAAGAGAAAAAGGGTTGAGCAGGTTAGAAAACGCATCGTCGACCTGGAAGCAAAGCTGACGAAAAAAGGAACGGGAAGCTATTTTGAAACGCAGAAAATTGCGCTGAATTCCAAAATCGTCAGCGATCCCGATATCCAAAAACGTCAGACGGAAATCGCCGGAGTAAAACCGACGAAGAAAAAGTCGATGCCGAAAACCGTGAAAGTGAAAAAGAAGAGTCCATAGGATTCTTTTGCCCGGTACGCTGATTTTATTGTTTTTGAATTTCCTTATTTGAGATTTTGCCATTCATCCCGCCGCGAAACTTCCATGAGCCTTTGTACGCAAGGCGACAAGTGTTGAGGCCGCTTAAAAAGCGCTATTTGGAAAGTAAATACAACGATTGTTGTTCCGATTAAAAGGGCAAGGGTTGCTTCCTTTTTCGCCTTAACAAGCCGCCCCGTGTTCGCCATAAGTAAAATATGAGGATCAAAAAAAATGAAGCTTTCAAAATGTATCTCGGTTTTTATACTTGGGATTTTCCTGATTTTCAACGTCGTGTCGTGTGGCGATGACGATGATGACTCTTCGGATTCCAGTGATTCGGACGATGACTCCGACGACGCACCTGATGACGACGCAAACGACGATGACGATGTTAATGACGATATCGACGACGATGTGAATGACGACGCGGACGATGACCTCGACGACGACACCGAGGAACCGTGCGTCGGCGTGCCTCCCGGCGGCGGCGACCTGACGCAGCTTTTTGCCGGCGTCGCGGTGGGCGACTTGTATGCGCCGGTTGGCATCAGCATGGGCGGCTTTGGGCTTCGGGAAGGCGAATGGCATCCATTGGCCACGGTGATGGGCGGGTCCACTGGCTATATCGACCGACTCAATGTCAAAGCCGTTACGCTCGACAACGGCCAGGACCGCTTGGTCATCGTGCGGGCGCCGGTCGTTTTCATCAGCGCCATTCTTTATGGGAAAGTCCTCAACCGGGTTTGCGAACTCACGGGACTGGATCTGCGGGAAAAGCTCTGGCTCTCGGGTACGCACACGCACTCAGGGCCGTCTCATTTCTATCCGATGCCCGTCCCCTTTGGGGTAACGGGAACCGACACTTACGACGAGATTATCACCGAACGCATGGCCGATTCCTTCGCGCAGGTCATTGCTGCGAGCATGGAAAATCTGGAGCCGGCGGCTATGGACGTGACGGTGGTTGAACCCTTTGATCCCACGGACAAATGGTTTCACGATCGCCGCTGCGAAAACGACCCGCTGGTCGGCAAAGAGGACCGCCTGTTTATGGCGCGCATCGACTTCGCCGATGGGTTACCCATGACCGCGCTGGTTGGATTCCCCATGCACGGAACCGCTTTCGCCAATACTCTGATGCATTCCGACGCTCCCGGCTCCGTGGAGTACGGCCTGGAAAGAACTTTCGACGCGCCGGTTCCGGTTTTATTTATGCAGGGCGCCGCGGGCGACGCTGCCCCCAGAGGCTCCGATGGCTACAACTCCAGGCAGTCCCTGGAGCGCCTGGGACACACGGCGGGAATAGCATTGCGCGATATTTTCGACGGCTTGACGCCCGTGAGAGACTGGGATTTCGAGATGGTTCACAAACGCCTTTCCGTCAGCCGCGAGAGCATCGGTTACGAGCCGGGAGAGTTCGGATACATATCGCCGCTGACAGGGGATTTCATTGAGTATAATGACGGCGCATTCTATTGCGGGGATTCCAGCGTCCTGGAATTATTGGGCATCGACGACATATCCATCGTGGATTGCGACAATCCCGAGACGGTGCTTACTGACGGCTATCTGGGGTGCGCTTGGAATAATTCCTGGGTGCCGGAGTGGGTATGGTTTACGCGAGAGACCGACGTGGCGAATATTCGCCTGGGCGATTATATCCTGACGCTTATGCCCGGCGAACTCACGGCGATGCTTTCCCAGATGACGCGCGACGGAATTGAAACGAATCTGGCATGGGACCCCGCAAAAATCGCCTCTTTCGGATATTCCATTTCCAGCCAGATGTACCTTTTGACTTCATGGGATTGGATGCAGGGCGGTTACGAGATGGGCATGTCATTTTGGGGGCCGAAGTTCGGCGACTGGCTCGCGGAGCAAAGCGCGGAACTGGCCACGCAGTTTCTGACGCCCGAAATCGAGGACAACATTACCGGGCAACCTCCCTTGCAGACGCATCCCTGGGCCTATTCCTTGTGCCCGAGCGGCCTGGAAAAAGGCATCAATGAAGGAAACATCACGCGGCAGGTTATTCCAATTTACGAGCGATTCGACACCGTTCATTTCGGGTGGCTCGGCGGATACTCCGGCACCGGAAATCCCCGCGTTTACATTGAAAGGCAAGACGGCAGAGCCTTTTCTCCGGTGATAAAATCTGATGGCAGACCGCTGACAGATTCAGGGATCGAAATAGAAGTCCATTACGAGGCGCGGCCCAATTTTCTGATTGAACTCTTCCCGAGCGAGCGAGAGCATCGCTGGTCAATCAACTGGGAACTGGACGCAAAAATCACGGCAGGGACCTATCGTATTCGGATTGAGGGCAACACCTGGGACGGCGAGCAGGTTGTCGGCTACGAGATTTTCAGCGATTCCTTTGAGATCGCCCCCAGTACGGACCTCATCGCCTTGAACGCGCATGTCGCAGACCTTGGCGCGGATCAGTATCGCATTGAATGCGACGGTTTTTGGCCGCCGAATCCCGAGGGCTATCGTCTGCGCCACCTGAATTATGGCTCCGACCAGAATGCGCCGATTCCCGGCGGCGTCGTAACGGCCACAGTCATCGTTGATGGAGGCGCGGAGGAAACTCTTGCGCTGGCCATGACCGAAGAGGGTCATTTTGAGCAGGTTTTCACCATGACGCAAACGGGGCTGCCCCATCACATGGAAATCCGCGTCGGTGATCTGGTGGATATCTATGGAAATACAAACGTATCGGCATCGGAGCCGGTTGACTTCCCTTAGAGGATAAAAGGGGAGGACTCATCCATCAGATACATGGCCTCAAATTTATGTTTTGCAACTCGGCCTATTCAATAACCAGGTAAAGATTTTTTATGAGGGCTTCCAGGATTTGCGCCCGGTTTTGCGGCGTGATGCGTTCTTCGGTCAGCGCTTCTTCCCAGGGGGCGGGCTGGTCGATAAATGGATAGGAAGCCGTCATTCCCAAGCCGTAGCCTTTATAAACGATCTCGACGCCAGCCTCAGGAATGAAGTAAGTCGAAGTCCCGGCCCTGTAGCCGTCAAAGCTCCCTGGCGGGCCGCCCGGCTCCATCCATTGCCTCGTTCCGACCGTCACACGCGTCACGGGTCTGATAACGCCTCCGAAAAGCCCATGATAGCGATACGTGAAAGTCCCCTGGTATCCGCTCAAGGGCGCATCTTCGCCGAAGGGCTGCGCTTCCCACCAGGTGGAAAGCCCGCCGTTGACGGTGAACTCATGCAGCGAGTTGCCGTATCGACGGTTAAAGCGCGACCAATAATAGGGACCTGCGTAGTAGTTGGGCAAATTCGGGTCGAAGTCGGGCTGGATGTTTAACGCATCCGTGCGGATCAGCCGCCACGATTCAACCGCCGGGGCTTCCGGGGAAGATTCTTCGAGGTCTGCGGCCAAAGCGAATGAGGGCGTGAAAAAAATAAGGCAAGCCAGGAGCAATATTGGGAAAAGAAGGGGGACTTGTGGCTGTTGAAAAACGCTTTTCTTAAGAGAAAAAGCCCCGTTGTCATTTCGAGCGAGTCCGAAGGACGAGTCGAGAAATCCTTTCAATACAGGACGGTTAAGGGAATCCTCCACTCCACTTCGTTCCGGTCGAAATGACAGGAATTGCATTTTATTTGACTTTTCCAACAACCCCATTGTCGTCGCACATTTCATTTGCCCATTGTACACCTGTCACTTGGAACATCCAATTTTTAATACATTGAAGCCTGAGAAAGAAACACCAACACAGCCGAGGGCAGCTGTGCCACATCGTTTTGAAATTGATTCATTCCGAACCTCATACTTCATACTTTACACTTCCGCTTCCTGTCTGGCGATTCTGAAGCTTTTCCAGTAAAATTTCAAAACCATTTCGCGCGAAGGAGAAAGTTTTGGATCCTTTTGCAGCCTTTGACCCGGAAAAATGCGAGTCGTGCGGGCAGTGTTTTCACCAATGCCCGGTGATGCAACTGCCGCTTGAAATTGCCAAGGCCGAAGCCGACAGGCTCATGCGCGGCCAGGACACGAAACATGTGCTGCAAAAATGCACAAGCTGCTTTGCCTGCAATTTCATCTGCCCTAACCAGGCCAATCCCGCGCAGCGCATTATCGATATCTGGCACCAGCGCTCACTGGAGTCAGGACTGCCGGTGCGGGCGAAGTACTATACGCCGGACAATGAACTCAATTTCCGCACTTATGCGCTGGCGCGCATGCCCGAAGACGAACGGACCCTCGTCAAATCCTGGGAGGATGAATCACCCTGCGACGAAGTTTTCTATCCTGGCTGCAACATTATCACCGCGTCATACTTGACGCGCACAAAGCTGCTCGACGGCGTCAATATTCGCGGATCGCTCAAGCTGTGTTGCGGGGAAACCTATTACCGAACCGGGCAATATGAAATGGCGGGAAAAGCCGCGCGGCGCATCAATGCATGGCAAAAGAAGCTTGGTTTTAAAAAAATGATCATCCCCTGCACGGCGGGGCGCAATATGTTTGAAAACGTTTTGCCGAAATTCGGACTTGAAAAGAACTTCGAGATCGAGCACATGCTGCCGTGGTTGCTTGGGCGCATTGAACGAGGCGAAATCGAGATCATAAAACCCCTCGACATGACCGTGACGATTCAGGAGTCCTGTTACGGAAAGTTCTTCGGCGAGGAATTTATGGACACGCCGCGAAAACTTTTGGAGAAGATCGGCGTCCGGGTCGTTGAGCAGGACCTTTGCCGCGACAAGACGCTATGCTGCGGCATCGGCGGCGGTTTCAGCCATCAATCCGGCTACCATCCTAAAGACATCACGCTTTCGACAATACGATCCTTGTGTCTCGCGAAAAAAACCGGCGCCGAGGCGATTGCGGCCTACTGCGCGGGATGCCTGCAAATGCTCTCCGTCGGCAAAATCGCCTATCCAGTCGGACTGCCGGTTTTTCACATTCTTGAACTTCTGCAAATGGCTGTGGGGGAAACGCCGGCGCGTCGGCAAGGCTCCAGGGCGCGACTGCTTTTCAAAGGCGTCGCCCTCAACCAGTTACCGAAACTGCTCACGTCAAAGCGCTTTTTCATGAAAGAGTATCTAGAAAAATGACAAAGGATTCGACGTACCGCTGGTTTCGAGACGACTTGTGCGACCGCTGCGGAAAATGCCTCACTGATTGCCCGGTTCTGATGCTGCCCGAAGCCCGCGCCAAAAAAGAATTTGCCGCTTTGCTCGAAAGCGAATACACGCAATCCCTGGCGTTTCGCTACTGCACGACCTGCAACATTTGCGACCAGATCTGCCCGCAAAACGTCAATCCCTACGAACTGATCCTGGAACGCTTCGACGCCGATAAAACAAAAAACGGCTTGCCCTCATTTGCCAAGCTGGTTTTTCCCAGCGAGCCGGAAAATATCTGGTCGGGACTTCGTATCTTGATGGATAAAGATGAACTGGCGATTGTTGAAACTGGGGAATTGAATCTGAGTGAAAAGCGATCCGAAATTCTCCTCACGGGTTTTTACACGAATATCGTGCCTTTTCTCCTCAAAAGCGAAGTCCTGGACGATCTTCGCCCAGCCATCACCGGAAGCCCGATGATGTGGGGATGCGGCGGCGACTCCAACAAACTCGGTGCCGTCGCCCTGACAGGAGAGATTGTCAAACTTCTTGAACGAAAATTTTCCGAAATGGGCGTGAAGAAAGTCATCTGCTCTATGGAGGCCGAAGCCGCCATGTTGGCTGAAGTTTTACCTGAGCGCTACGGAGCGAAATTCGACTTTGAAGTTACGACTTTGGATGAGTGGCTTTTGGACAGGATGAAAAACGGCAAACTGAAAATGGACAAAACCCTGTCCTTAAAAGTTACGGTGCATGACAACTGCATGTCGCGTTATCTCGGCGGCCGGCCGCAGGAGGTCGTCCGGGAAATCGTACAACGCACGGGTTGCGAACTCGTGGAGATGGAACACAACCGCGACAAAGCTTTATGCTGCGGTTGGGCGGCGACGATTTCGGCCCTGCACGGACCCAAATCGAACAATCCGCTCAATACTACAATGTATATGCTCTACAGCCTCGACCGGCGCATGCGTGAGGCGCTGGACACCGGCGCGGATGTGATCGTGGCCAGTTGCCCAGCCTGTTATATTTTTCTAAATCTCATCAAGGAGCTTATAGGGGCCGATATTCAAATCCGCCATCCCCTGGAACTGATCGGCATGACGCGGGGAAAAACGCCGTCCAATATGGGAGGGCGACGCAGTTGGGAAATGCTGGCCGTCGCCGCGAACCTTATGCACAAATGGGTCGCTTCGAAAAGTTTTCGAAAACGCTTTATGCCGCAGCTTGGCGATGTGAAGGAGTCGGGTAAGTTGCCCGCGCTGTTGCTGGGGGACGCTGCGAGGATTCGAAAATATGCGAAGGTTCTCTCAGGGCCCCTGGTGAACAATCGCCTTTCCAGGCGCTCTATTATCGTCGCGACGAAAACCGCCATAGCATTGTACGGCAAGCGCGTCGCCGGCGATCTTGGGCGCTGATCTGATGTTTGCCCATTAGAAATCAAATTCTTTGCGTATTGCGCAGAATATTTCCGGGGTCTCCGTTTGAGCCTTTGTTCAAGAAGGGTTTAGGGTCTGGGGTTTAGGGTTTGAGGTAGGAGCGGCTATAGGAATGTGGAATTTCGAATGCGGAATGAATGCGTCACTCGAAATTCGAAATTCGAAAAAGCCCCATCAGGGGCGACATTCCTGCTGTGATCGAAAGCCCCGCAGAGGCGCAGGTTCGTAGCCCAGGAGCCTGCGGAGCAGGCGGCACAATATTAGCCCCGAGCGTGAGCTCGGGGGATAAGGATCAACCAACCTCTATGCGAAGCCCCGCCGATGGCGGGGCGACACAGCCGCTCCCGCCTGCCCTTTCTCATGACTTCTGCTTTGCCATCTCATCAAGAAGTTTTTGCAGATTGTCTTTGCACGTTTTCACATTGGGATGCTCGGGACCGAAGGCGTTTTCAAATATCTCTATCGCCCTTCTGAACAGGGGCTTGGCTTCGGTATATTTCCCTTGGGCGTGGTAAAGCCCGGCCAGATTGTTCAGTCCCGTCGCGACTTGTGTGTGTTCGGCGCCTAAAGCCTTCTCCCATATCTCAAGCGCCCTTTTGTACAAAGGTTCGGCCTCCGCGTATTTCCCTTGCGCATCATAAAGCCCGGCCAGATTGTTCAGGCCTATGGCCAGATCGGGATGATCCGGCCCTAATGACGTTTCATAGATTGTAATCGCCTTTCTGCACAGAGGCTCGGCCTCGGCGTATTTCCCTTGAGCGCGGTAAAGCTCGGCCAGGTCGTTCAAACTGGTTCCCAGGTTGGGATGCTCCGGCCCTAGGGATTTCTCAAAGATCGAAAGCGCCCTTTTGTACAAGGGTTCAGCTTTGTCGTATTTCCCTTGTGTTTTTAGAAGTTTGGCCAGATTGCCCAGACCCATAGCAAGGCTGGGATGATCCGATCCCAGGGCCTTTTCTTCGATCTCAAGCGCCCTTTGGTACAAAGGCTCGGCCTCGGCGTATTTCCCTTGCGCGCGGTAAAGCTCGGCCAGATTGTTCAGGCCCGTGGCAACACTTGGATGGTCGGGTCCCAATGCCTTTTCTTTGATCTCAAGCGCTCTTTTGTACAAGGGCTCAGCTTCCGCGTATTTCCCTTGATCCATTAAAAGCAAGGCTAGGTTGTTC
>CAZQAE010000071.1:0-1233 GCA_964591275.1 uncultured bacterium
GGAGCTACGAATATCGGGTGTTGGCCTATAACGCAAATGTCGAATCCGCATGGTCCGACATCGCCATGGGCGCGGCGACAGGCTGCACGCCTGTAAGGCCGAGGCCGGTGATGGAATTGCTGTCGCCGCTGTCGCACTTGGCGTTGTCTCGTGACTTTCTTGACGATCCGCCTGATCCTCTTTATCCGCTGACGCTCAACGGCGTTGGCATTTCTGCTGATACGCACGTTCTAGTTGGTGATTTGGCTATTCCATGTGTCTCTGATGCGCTTAACTGCCAGGTAGATGAGACCGGCAACCCGGACCAAGTGAACGGCTACTGCGCAACCTCCTGCACGGCGGCGCTGCCGGACCTTGTCATGAAGAACGCCGGCACCTACATGGTCCGCCTGTCCACACCCGATCCGGTTTTCAATGGGCTAAATGTTTCCGAGAACACGCTTACCTTCAGCGTTGTCGCTCCTTTGCCGGAGATCACGAAAATATGGCCTCGGGGCGTGATGCAACTTTTTAATGAGAGTGGCAATCCGATTCCGCAGGAAATCCTTGTGCATGTGTGGGCTGAAAAACTTATGACGAATGCACAGTTTCGCCTGGGAACGAACTATGCTGAAATCCAGGAACCCGGCATCATTGAGGATCCGGAAACCAGCGAGCAGGAAGCATGGATCAAGGTTTCAACGCGCAGTCTTATGCCGCGCGACGATGCATACGATTTTTCCGTGATCAATCCTTCTCCGGGCGGCGGCGAGAGAATAAAGCCATTCGGCATCAATCCCAGGGTCGAGGATTGGGCGGACATCCTGGCTACGGATCTTCGCAGCTCAAGAGCCGCAGGCCCCTTTCCTCTTATACAGCATCGAATCTCCGTCCCACGCAACAACCTGTCCACAGGATTAAAATGGAACGCGGGTGCGGTCATGGGCGGCGATATGGTATGGGCCGCGGTGCGGGACGCAAATGGGAGGCTGCTAACCCGCGTGAACAATCAAGACGCGACCAGGGCGATTCCTACTCCTCTATCTTTTACTGATAAAACCTGGCTCGATCTTCAAACCCGAGGCGCCATCGGAGTCTCCGGATTTGTTTCTGATCGTGGGCCTTTATATCGCGGGGACGGGACTTTTGGAGAAAGGACCGCTTTGACGATGGGCAATGGACCTGACTCCGTTTTCGTTTCGGATGTGAACGGCGACGGCGCGCCGGACCTGGTCACAGCGGATCGTAATAGCG
>CAZQAE010000071.1:1333-24911 GCA_964591275.1 uncultured bacterium
ATACGGTTTCCATACGCCTGGGAAACGGGGACGGGACTTTCGGAGAAAGGACCGCTTTACCGATGGGCGATGAACCTATTTCCGTTTTCGTCTCGGATGTGAGCGGCGACGGCGCGACGGACCTTGTCACGGCGGATCGTAATAGCGATACGGTTTCCATACGCCTGGGAAACGGGGACGGGACTTTCGGAGAAAGGACCGCCTTGCCTATGGGCCGTAGTCCTTTTTCCGTTTTCGTCTCGGATCTGAGCGGCGACGGTGCGCCCGACCTGCTTACGGCGAACTCCGAGAGCGACGATGTTTCGATCCGCCTTGGCACCGGCGACGGGACCTTCGGCGCTATCACCGCCCTGTCCATGGGCGATGGACCACAATCTGTTTTCGTCTCGGATGTGAACGGCGACGGCGCGCCGGACTTGATCACGGCGGATTTATATAGTGATACGGTTTCCATCCGTCTGGGAAACGGGGACAGGACTTTCGGAGAAAGGACCGCTTTGCCGATGGGCGATAACCCTATTTCCGTTTTCGTCTCGGATGTAAACGGCGACGGCGCACCGGACCTGCTAACGGCGGATAGTGGAACTTATCCGGAATACCTGGGCACAGCCTCGATCCGCCTGGGCGTCGGCGACGGGACTTTCGGAGAAAGGACCGCTTTGCCGATGGGCCGTAGTCCTTTTTCCGTTTTCGTCACGGATCTGAGCGGCGACGGCGCGCCGGACCTTGTCACGGCCGATTTATATAGTGATACGGTTTCCATCCGCCTGGGAAACGGGGACGGAAGTTTCGGAGAAAGGGCCGTTTTGACGATGGGCGATGGCCCTGAGTCCGTTTTCGTTTCGGATGTGAACAGCGACGGCGCGCCGGACCTGGTCACGGCGGATGATTATGGCAATACAGTTTCCATCCGCTTGGGAAACGGGGACGGGAGTTTCGGAGAAAGGACCGCCTTGCCGATGGGCAGTGGCCCTGAGTCCGTTTTCGTTTCGGATGTCAGCGGCGACGGCGCGCCGGATCTTGTCACGGCGGATAAAGATGGTGATACGGTTTCGATCCGCCTGGGAAATGGGGACGGGACTTTCGGAGAAAGGACCGCTTTGCTAATGGGCGATCACCCTTATTCCGTTTTCGTCTCGGATCTGAGCGGCGACGGCGCGCCGGACCTTGTCACGGCGGATAGTGGAACCAATCCGGAATACCTGGGCACAGCCTCGATCCGCCTGGGCGTCGGCGACGGGACTTTCGGAGAAAGGACCGCTTTGCCGATGGGCCGTTACCCTTCTTCCGTTTTCGTTTCGGATGTAAACGGCGACGGCGCGCCGGACCTGGTCACGGCGGATTACTTTGACTCTACGGTTTCCATCCGCCTGGGAAACGGGGACGGGACTTTCGGAGAAAGGACCGCTTTGCCGATGGGCGATGGCCCTTGGTCCGTTTTCGTTTCGGATCTGAGCGGCGACGGCGCGCCGGACCTGGTCACGGCGGATGCTGGAAGCTATACGGTTTCCATTCGCCTGGGAAACGGTGATGGGACTTTCGGAGAAAGGATCGCTTTCCCGATGGGCGATGGCCCTTTTTCCGTTTTCGTCTCGGATCTGAGTGGCGACGGCGCCCCGGACCTTGTCACGGCTGATAGTTATAGCGATACGGTTTCCATTCGCCTGGGCAATGGGGACGGAAGTTTCGGAGAAAGGACCGCTTTGCCGATGGGCGATGGCCCTGAGTCCGTTTTCGTCTCGGATGTGAGCGGCGACGGCGCGCCGGACTTGGTCACAGCGAACTATAGTAGCGATACGGTTTCCATTCGCCTGGGCAATGGGGACGGGACTTTCGGAGAAAGGACCGCTTTGCCGATGGGCGATGGCCCTTGTTCCGTTTTCGTCTCGGATGTGAGCGGCGACGGCGCCCCGGACATTGTCACGGCGGATAGAGATAGTGATACTGTTTCATTAAGATATCTCGGTATCCCCGGTGACTGGCATCAGGAACTGACCGACTCTTTCTCCGATGATCCCGATCAGCCCTGGCTGCCAAAGTACGCGGAAGTCGGATTCACTGATTTGGATATCCACCAAGCGGCGCAGACGATAACGAAGGTAGGCGTACGTGTGCTGCTGGAATGGACTACGCAGCCCGCAGATAGCGTGGATCTTGGTCTGACCGCGCCGGACGGGCAGATGGTGGATCTGGGAAACCACAGTGACTTCACACCTTGGCCCGATGCGGTGACTCCGACGTCATGGAGGCTCAACAAGACTTTCCGTGGGTACGATTTCAACGAGGAAACGGGCATCGCGGGCTTGATTGACCTGCATGGCCTGCAACCCACCGACTACTGGACCTTGAGCATCGACAACCAAACCGGCGCCAGCGCCGAAGTGAAGAACTTTACTGTCCTCACGGATGGACATTTTTAGTTAGAAGCTAGAAGACAGAAGATAGAAGACGTTTGGGAGCGGCTTCGGAGCTTTTCAATCCGACGAAGCCCTGTCGATACCTGCATGGGAGAGGAAGCCACGATGGCATATTTCAGAACACGATCACTCGTTTTTCTTCTTATAGTATTCTCATCCATTCTCTTTGCGTGCGCTCCGAACGCAGGAAAGGACGGCTCGTCCGGTTCGGACGGCGCCGACTACGTGCCGCCGGAAGGCTCTACGGCCCCGCAAGCCCCCTCAAGCCTCACGGCGACAGCGACCGGCTCTTCCCAAATCGATCTGTCCTGGAGCTTTAATTCGGGAAGCGAAACGGGATTCAATGTCCAACGCATGGTTGCGGGCGACGATTGGGAAACGATCGGCGGCACGACGGCCAACGTCACGATCTACCAGGATACAACCGTCGAATGTGAAAAGACGTACAGCTATCGGGCGCTGGCCTACAATGATTTTGGCGAATCTTCTCCATCCTCGGAATCTTCAGCCACCGCCGATTATTGCGAAATCGATGCACCGACTGATTTGACCGCCTTGCTGGATGATGCGGAAGAATCCGGCGAACAGCGTGCTATAATTCTTTCCTGGTCGCAAGGCCCCGGCGAACTCCCCGGCGTTGTGACTACTTATGAAATTTATCGCAAAACCTACGAAGGAATCTGGTCGGATACTCCATTGGAGACGCAACCCGCGGAAACCACAACCTACACCGATGACACGGCCACGTGCGGCAATCGATATCAGTACCGCGCACGAGCAGTGAACGATCACGGTGAAGAGGGCGTCAAAAGCGCATTTTCAAACACCGCGACTACCGAATCCGATGTATGCCCACTGCTGGAACCGACCAATCTCGTCGCCACGTTGGACCAGGCCGGTAAAATCACCTTGACTTGGGACATTAACGATCCCGACGCCACGGGATACTTGCTCCAGCGAAGCGAAGTCGAAGCACGCGCCGACTGGGTGACCATCGCTGATTTGCCGGAAGGAACAACGAGTTTCGATGATGAAACCCTTGAATGCGAAACCGTGGAGTACGATTACCGCATACAGGCCTATAATCGGGAAACGGCTTCCGCCTGGGTGAAAACCCTGAATAGCGGCAAAGCCTTTTGTGTGGTCAACGTTCCTGGCGGATTATATGCTGAGGTTCTCGGAGCAGAGGAAATTTTGCTGAGTTGGGTCAACAACGCCGACAACCAAACGGGATTTTACATTTATCGGGACGAACAGCTCATTGCCACGCTCAACTTCGATGATCGTTTCTACAATGATTCAACGATTGTATGCGAAACGACCTATCGCTACCGGATCAAGGCTTTCAACGCCAACGTGGAATCCGAATATTCCGACACCGCCGTCGGGGTTTCATGGTATTGCCCGGTAAGCGCTCCAACCGGTCTTACCTCAACAACGGGGCTGGTGAGGCGGATCACGCTAAATTGGACGGACAACTCAAACGAGGAGCAAGGTTATCATATTCAGCGAGCCCTTAGAGACAGTGACGACTGGCGGCACCTGAACGCCATCCCCGCCGACGCCACTAGCTATGAAGACGATTCCGCGACTTGTGAGTCGGTCGAATATGACTATAGAGTTCAGGCATTTGATGCATACACCACCTCAGACTGGAGTAATACAGCCGCGGGCTCTTCACTGTGCCCCGTGGAAGCACCCTCCGGGCTTTTCGCTCAACTTAGGGGGCCGCTGGAAATCGAACTGACCTGGTATAACAATGCCGACAACCAAACCGGTTTCAAAATTTACCGTGACGGTTCGCCCATCGGCGTCGTCGATTCGGATGTCAACATCTACAATGATGTGAGCGTCGCCTGCGAAACTGTATATCGATACTTTGTCACAGCATTTAGCGACAGCGTCGAGTCCGCCGATTCCCTGGTTGTCGGAACGCAAACCCTCTATTGTCCGGTCGCCGATCCGACGAATCTCGTGGCCACCGGTGCGGATCAGGATCGTGTGGATCTGACCTGGGAAGACAACGCAGACAACGAGACAAACTTTGAAATTCTCCGGCGCGAACTCGGCGAAACTGCGTGGCAAACCATCGCCACCGAAGCCGCCAATACGGAGCTTTACTCCGATACAACCGTGGAATGTCTCCACATATACGAATATATCGTCTTTGCCTACAACGACAACAGGAGTTCCAGCCCGACAGATTTCGCCACCGGAAGGCCAACGGGTTGCACGCCGATTCGACCAAGACCTGTCGTCGATACGCTCGCGCCTTCGTCGCACCTGGCCATGCTGGAAACCGAATACTGCGAAGGCGCGGACTCTCTCGGCGATTATTGCCGCAACAACGATCCCGAAAACAGGACCGAAGACGCGACCTGTGATTGCGGCGGATTGTGTTGGTGGGATTACACGGATTGCGGCACTCCTTCCAAAACGCTTTACCAACTGAGAATTAACGGAAGCGGCATCGCCGCTGATACGCAAGCTCTCGTGGGCGATTTAAGTCTTTCGTGCTTGTCGAACGCCAGCGAATGCCAGGCCGACGACTTGGGCGAACCGGATCCTGAGCACGGGACTTGCGCGACCTTCTGCGTTGTTGATCTACCGACTCTTATTATGAGAAACGCCGACACTTATATGGTTCGCCTCAGTACGCCGGACCCGGTTTTCGCGGGCCTGAATATTTCGGAAGATACGCTTGTTTTCAGCGTTGTCGCGCCCTTGCCGGAAATTTCTCGCATCTGGCCAAGAGGCGTATATCAAAAGGTGGACGCGGACGGAAATCCGATCACGCAGGAATTTGATATTGGAGTCTGGGGAGAAAAATTGATGGACAATGTCCAATTCCGCTTGGGGTCCAATTTCGGCAAAAAGATTGAATCGGACGCCATCCCAGGCGATCCTGATCTGGTCGTTCGAGTTTCGACGCAGAATTTGGTTCCTCGTAACGATTCCTATGGATTTACTGCTATCAATCCCAGTCCCGGGGGAGGAGATTACAGCAGACCATTCGGCCTCAACCCGCTGATCGATGATTGGACAAGTCGCTTGTCCATCGATCTTCGCTCCACTCGCTCCACCGGTCCCGGCTCTCTGATCTGGCAACGTGTTGATTTGCCGCGTCTTGTCCAGAGTACGGGTATGGCTTGGGGCGGAAACGCCGGATGGACGGCTGTTCGGGACGAAGAAAACCGGCTCATGACCAGAATGAGCAAAATTAGTTCATTCGGGATTCTTCCTCTTCCGATCGGCTCAACAATGGCGGAATTGCAGGATGATTTGGGATTCGGACCGGATGCTCAATTTGCTGACCAACAAGTCCTGTATCAAGGCGGCGACGGGACCTTCGGAGCAATTTCATACTTCAGCGTGGGCGAAAGGGCCAGTTGCGCCGCTATCGGGGATCTCAACGCAGACGGCAAACCGGACGTGGTGACATCAAATAAAATCACTGATGACGTTACAATCCTATTGGGCGAAGGCGACGGGACTTTCGGCGTCGGAACCGATTTGGAAATGGGAAATTGGCCCATGTACGTGGCCCTCGGCGATTTGAACGGTGACGGCATCCTCGATATGGCGACAGCGAACAACTACGATGACAATATCTCCATTCGAATAGGCGACGGTGACGGCGGCTTCGGAGAAAAAGTCGATTTCACGACGGGCATGGCGCCGACCTGCATCGCCATTTGCGATCTGAACGCCGACGGTATGCCTGATCTGGCTGCCTCCAACTATGAAAGCGATGATGTTTCGATCAGATTCGGCACGGGCGACGGCGGCTTTGAATCCAGAACCGATATTGAGATGGGTGACGGGCCGTGGTTTGTCGCTGCAGGCGATCTGGACGGCGACGGTATGCTCGACTTGGTCGCGGTGGATAACATTGACAATGCCATCTCGATCCGACTGGGAATTGGAGAAGGATCTTTTGGGGAAAGAACGCAATTGGATATGGGGCAGTGGCCCAGAGCAATCGCTATTGGGGACTTAAACAATGACGGCGTTCCTGATCTGGCGACGGCGAATAACGGGTCTGATGACGTCTCTGTTCGCCTCGGAAACGGTGATGGGACTTTTACCGCTAATACTGAATATGATGTCGATCCGGGCGAGACAAATCGTCCAGGCGGCATTTCCATCGGCGACTTGAACGCAGACGGTGTGCCGGATATTGTCACGGCGAATTATTGGAGCGACGAGATATCACTTCTCATAGGAAACGGCGACGGAACATTCGGCGCCTCTGCGGAACTCGATATGGGATGGTCGCCGGAATACGCCGGGATCTGTGATCTGAACAGCGACGGGGCTCCGGACCTGCTGGCAACCAATGGCAATGAGCTTATCGCCGTTCGCCTGGGAAACGGCCAGGGAGCTTTCAAAGCCGTCAATGAATTTAAAACCGGCGATTTTTCTGCTCCTGAAAAAATCGCCGTCGGCGATTTGAACGGGGATGGAAATCCCGATTTGGCGGCGGTGAACATACTGGCAGACACTGTTTCGATCCTACTGGGCGCAGGAAACGGGAACTTCGGAGCCAAAACGGATTTCGTGATGGGGAGCTATCCCCGCTCCGTCGCCCTGGGCTTCTTGAACGGCGATTTCAATCTTGACATGGCAACATCAAATTTTACAGGAGACAATGTTTCGATAAGAATGGGGATCGGAGACGGGACCTTCGGCCCAAAGACGGACCTCCCGGTGTATACAGACAGTTATCCAACATCCGTTGCTATCGAAGACATGGACGGCGACGGCTCACAGGATCTGTTGACCTCCAACTTTTATTCCGATGATGTTTCCCTTTTGCTAGGGCATGGTGATGGAAATTTCGATCCCAAATTAGACGTCGGAATGGGGGATGGGCCTGAATACATAGCGATTGGTCTCCTCAACAACGATGCAACGCCGGATATCGTGACGGCGAATCGTTATGACCACAATGTCTCGATACGCCTGGGAAATGGAGATGGGACATTCGGTGATCAGACAAATCTGGACATGGGACTGTGGCCGAATTCTGTGGCTATCGACGACTTGAACAGCGACAGCGCACCCGACATTGTCTCCTCGAACAGAGATAGTGACGACGTTTCCATTCGTTTCGGCAATGGTGACGGAACTTTCGGCGAGAAGACGGACATTGCCGTCGGGGACGATCCGTATCATGTCGCCATTGGGGATATCAATGGCGATGGCGCCCTCGACATAGCCACGGCGAATGAAGATAGCGACGATGTGGTTATTCTTCTCGGCGACGGCATGGGAAATTTCAGCGCCAGGAGCCGCTTGCTCGTGGGAGACGAACCACGCGGTTTGGCTCTATCCGATCTGGATGGTGATGACGCGATGGACATTGTCACCGCGAACGGCTCAAGTGATAATGTTTCAGTACGTTTGTTGGGCATTCCAGGCATCTGGCATCAGGATCTGACGGACTTTTTCTCTGATGACGCGGAAAAACCGTGGCTCATGAAATATGCTCAAAACGGATTCACCGAGCTTGACGTTCATCAGGCGGCGCAGACGGTGACAAAGGTCGGCGTCCGCGTGTTTCTCGAATGGGCGACGCAGCCGGTCGGAAGTGTGGACCTTGGATTGACGGCGCCGGACGGACAGATGGTGGACCTGGGGTCATTCAGCGATTTCACTTCGTGGCCGGACGCGGTGACTCTCACTTCCTGGCGACTCAACAAGACTTTCCGCGAGTATGATTTCAATGGCGAACTGGGCATCGCGGGACTGATCGACTTACATGGCTTGCAACCCACGGACTACTGGACCTTGAGCATCGACAACCAGACCGGCGCACCTGCGGAGGTGAAAAAATTTACGGTCATTACAGACGGAGAGTTTTAGAAAAACGCTTCCGGTTGTAACGAAAGCACTGAAAGTGATAAGAGAGCCAAAGGTTCGTGCAAAGAAAAAAGAAACGCTTCAAAGACATTCAACCTTGCTCGGAGGCGAAATGAGACCTATTTATTTTTTTATGATTTTCTCGATAATGTGTTTGTCCATCATGTGCATGCCAGAATTCGAAGATGATGACGATGAAGACGAAGGCGGCAGTGAAGAGAGTTGCGATCACATCGACGTAGCCTGCTCCGAGGAACTGATGTGGGCGAAAACCGACAACGGCGAGGGACTTAGCTTTACGGATGCTGAAACCTATGCCGATGATTTTACTTTGGCCGGTTTCTCTGATTGGCGACTGCCGAGTGCGGGTGAACTATCAGCCCTTCATGACGCGGGCAATCCACAGGACACTGAATGTGATGGCGAGCCCCGCGTTTATATCGTCGATCCATTTGAACTGTCATGCAGCGTTATGTGGTCCGGTGATCTCGACAGTGACACAACAGCCTGGGCATTCAATTTTGAACTGGGCGAAGACTGGAGCGGCGCACTGGAATCCACCACGCCTCGCGTCCTTGTCGTGCGCGATCTGTAAAATATTTTCACGTAAGTAATTCCAGGAGAAAAGCATGACGCCTCTCAGAGTCAAGGCCGCTTGCAGATACTTCGCCGGATGCGCAGTTGTCACTTTTGTCATCCTTGTCTTCGGATTTTCCACCGCTTTTGCCGAGCGTATGTCCGTTGATGATTTAAAAAAAATCGCGTTCGGCGATCCGGAAAAATACTCCGTACTGGTTATGAATTTCAGTGATTACTCCGGTGATCCCACCCTGCGCGGTCTGGCGGTTGCCGCGCCGAATGAAATCGCACGCCAGATACGCAGCCGCACAAAGCTTAATGTGAAGCGAGTTGTGGAACTGGAAAGTAACGTGAGCAGGCCAGAAGATCAGACCGAACTTTCCCTGGGAACATTTTCCCTTAAGTTTAATCCCAAGCAAATTAAGGGATGGCTTAAGAAGCGAAAACTGGCGATGGTGATTGAAGGCGATTACGCGCAAATTGGGCGCGAGCTGAGACTGACCGCGCGTATGATCGATCCGAAAAAAGAGGAGCAGGTAGGAAACGATATCCAGGTTCGAGGCGATGTCATCCAGGCGCCTCTTCTTTTAGACCAGCTTACCGAAAAAATTGTCATGGCCTGGCCTTGGACAATAAGGCGCAGCGATATAAAAGACGATGCCAACTCATCGAGTTGGGGCCAGGGATCGACGGCCACTCAACCCCATCAGCCGGCGGCGGCAGCATCTCCAATAGTAATCACGCAAAGCGACCTGCGTGGCGTCAGCGCGAAAAATTTCGACGTGAGCAAAATATTTGGCGGATCGCGGTCGGATAAAAGTATCAATGTCAAAGTCACGATGGATAGATCAGAATATAAAATCGGCGACATGGCTCACATCAGCGCAAAGAGCAATGTGGACGGATACCTGACTCTGATCGACATTGCGACATCCGGCAACGTGCAGGTGATTTTTCCCAACCATTGGCAAACCAACAACTTCGTCCGCGCAGGGCAGAAAATCGCGGTTCCGGACACCGGCGAGACAGATTACATCATCGTCGATGGACCTGCGGGAACCAACAAAGTTTTGGCGGTCATTACGCGGGAGCCTTCGGCTTTGACATTGCCCGATTTGTCTCAGGGAGTCGGCAGAGTAACCTATCGAGACCTTAAAATTATGCCGAAAACATTGAAATCCACCAGTTACAATTACAGCATCACTAAATTCGAGATCACCCCCTAACAGGGTTTTCTGCACGACGAATGCAATCCGGTTTTCGTTCGTGCCGGGGAAAAAGCCGCGAAAACGTGAGGGCTTTCGGCATTGTTGCGTGTATGACAGGTGAAGACGACATGAGGATTGGGCCTGGGAACGCAAGAATAGTACGGGGACAAGAAAAAATAATTTTGGAGAATCGATATTTCCGGCAAACTCCAAAAGGATTATCAACGGGTTCCTGGCCGTTGAGCAGGATCTAAGAAAAAAAGGACTTGGAGTTTTGTACTTCAAGTCCTTTTTCTTTAGGCCTGGAGGGATTCGAACCCACGGCCAAGGGATTAAGAGTCCCCTGCTCTGCCAGCTGAGCTACAGGCCCACGCGGGCGCATTATAGGTTTCGCTTAGTGAGTGTCAAGTTCTCCTGAATGGCAAAACCAATTATTGGCAATATGCCTGATTTGGGTATAATTTAGCCAAGTGGCATAAGGAGAACACATGATCCATCACCTCATCGCTTTTCTCATCGTTATCGGGCAACCGGCGGGCGCCGATGTTCTGTCCGTAGAGAAATTCTTCGGCGTTTTTACCTTTTCGGACATTTCCGCCGAAGGGCACATGAGCGGTTTTTTTCAGTTTAATTCAGACCACACCTGGTTTCAGGTTGTGCATGTTGATAAAAACCATGATCAGGTACCGGAGGATGTTCACATCGAACGCGGCGACTATCGCGTGAAATTGAATGAGAAGAAACGGCCTGTTCTTTTCATGACAATAAGCGACGGCGGTGAATATTTCCCATCTCAGATCATTTTCGCTAATGGGAAAGTCTCTTCATTCGTTGCCATGAACAGAGCCTTTCACAGGCGAAAATCGGGTATGCCTTATTTCGATCACAGCCGAAATAAGATGCCGCTGGCAAAGGGCATATATGTTGATTCCAAACCTAGGGGAGCGCGGGTTTTCATCGACGGGAAATATGTCAAAGGGCTTACGCCGCTGACGATTGAAAAACCGACGGCGAAAATGGAGCACATCATCAGGCTTGAATATAAAAAAAGACCTGCGCGCCAAAAAACCGTGCGCCTCGGAGTTGGCGAAAACCTGAACATCCATTTTGATCTGCTCCAAGCCGATACAGAACTCTGGGTTCGCAGTCGTCCCGATACGCGACTCATTGTCGATGGCCGTTATCGGGGTGAAACAACAATAAAATTAAATGATCTTAGCGTCGGTGAGCACAAATTGTCCTTTCGATTGCCCTCATTAGGCTTGAGCCACACGGAAATCGTTAATCTCGAACAAGGGAAAATTACCAAGATATCCAGGGATTTTTTGGGGCGAGTCCGCATTCGCGTCGGCAAGCCAGTCGATGTATTTTTCAAGGAAAAACTGATCGGAAAAGCTCCCGGCGATGAGATCGAGCTACCCATTGGCAGAAAAATCCTTAAGCTTGTCGATCAAAAGGGCGAAGTAAAACACCTTTCTTTGAAGATTGAACTTGACACACTTATCAACGTGGAAAGGTCTTTTGACGATCTCGATGCGCCAATGTGACACAATAATTGACAAATGGCTGAATATTTATCCGAAAAATGCCGATGTTAACGATAGGATTAGGAAGTGCTTGGCCGAAGTGGCGTCGTGCACTGAAATCTCGGCAAGGGGTCGAGTATAAAAAACGAAGAGGGCTGGATGACAAATTTGATACTAAAAAAGCTGGATGAGGTTGTCGATCTTCCAAGTTTGCCGGAAATTGTGACAAAACTTTCCAACGCAATCGAAGATCCAAACACAAGCGCTACGGATCTTTCCATTATCATGGCTGATGACCCGGCGATTACCGCAAAAGTCTTACGGCTTGTCAATTCCGCATATTATGGAAGAACCGCATCCGGTCGAGAAATCACATCGGTTTCATACGCCATCGCAAGAATGGGCTTTAGGGAAATTCAGAACATTGTATTTTCCCTTTCCGTTTTCAATCTCTTTGAATCCAAAACCGCGATCGTCAACCTAAAGGCTTTTTGGCATCATTGCATTTCAGTCGCCATCGCGACTCGCGTTATCCATGATTACGCCGCTGCTTCATTTGAGGGTGCCATTATAGTCGACCGTGACTCACTGCATGTGGCAGGGCTCCTGCACGACCTGGGCATTCTCGTACTCAACCAATACTTTCATAGCGACTACGAAAAAGCCTTTGCCCTGTCGGGAAGTTCAGGAATTCCCTTGCACGAAGCGGAGTCAGCGGTGCTTGGTGTAGACCACGCGGCGGTTGGCGCTCATCTGGCCCGACATTGGAAACTGCCCGACAGCGTTGTTCATGCTATCGAAATGCATCACAATCCCAGCGGCGGAGAGCTGAGCGAGTACGACGCCCAACTGGTTCGGATCGTCAATCTGGGTGATTTCATATGCAATCTTCACTGGCCCGAGGATATCAGTGAAAACCTTAGCGGCGACGCTCATCTGTTCTCCTTGAAATCCCTTAAGCTACCTATGAAAAATTTGACTGAGATTCTTGACCTGGTTGAAGAAGAAGCTTCGCGTTCTGAGGTTCTTGTTGCCCTGATCTAGAATCCCCTAATACTGCCATATGTCACTTAACAAATAACTTTAACCGATAAGAAAGATTATAGAGAAATTTACTGAAAATCCGATTTTGTTCACAATTTTCAATATTGACAAGGCAGGAACCAGGCAATAGTATCACTGGCGTCTAAACCTTTGGAGGGATTGATGACCAAGCACGTTGCATTAGGAATTGGGATTTTCGGTGTTTGTTTGAGCCTTTTGGCGGGTTTTGCCTACGCGGCAGACGGTGAACCCAGGGATTCCGGTTTCGTTTTAGCCTTCGTACCACGGGTGCATATTCTAAATTTGGATGAAGAAATCACCTGGGAGGACACGGTTTCCACCGGCGTGGTAGGCGAGCAAACTCTTGAAATGGACGAAACCGAATTCGACGTTAATGAGTCGCTTGGAGTCTATTTCAACCTTTCGTACATCACGTCTGGATACGTCTTCTTCGGCTTGGAATTCGGTCATCAAGTATTTCTCGGAACCGTCGAAGGCGACCTGAAATCAACAACCGGAGACGGAACCTTGCTCAATAACTCTTTGGGTGAGGACGGTGCTGAATCCACGCATGAGTACAACATCAAATCAACGCAATTGGGCGGATTTGCCGGACTCTATCTCCACAAAGCCCCCATTCGGCCCTATATTCAGGCTGGCGCCGGAGCGGCCTTTGAGGAATTGAGTTTCATGGATGAAGAGTATAAGTCTGAAGGCATGCCGCTTTACGCCTTCGGATCAGCCGGCATCGACTTTTTTGCAAGTGAACATTTGTGCGTGGGCGGCGGAGCACGTCTTGATCAATTCCTCGGCGAGTCTTTCAGCAAGGACTATACCGAAGACGGAAACGACCATGAATTTACGACGGATGTGAGCCGCCTACCGCTTAGCGCATTCTTCAAAATCGGATACATGTTCTAGAAAACTAAAAAAGAACCTTTGATGCAAAACCAAACCGGAAGGTTTGGTTTTGCTTTTTTTACTACTTGAAAAGACCGCGTATCCCGCTCAATTTTGCGCCAACGCCCTGTCCCCACACTGTTTTTAGGGAACTGAGGAATATTCGGTATTTTGTAAGAGTATATGGATAGCGGAAAAGACTCCAAGGGGGTTGGTAAGGCAGGTCGTAATTCACGTGGTACGGAATGCACAAATCACGAAGCCCGTCATCGCCGTGAACTCGACCAAGGCCGCTTTTTTTGACTCCGCCCCAAGGAGTTTCCGGCAGGCCGTAGGTTATCAGAACTTCATTGACCATAACGGTTCCCGCCTGGAGCTTTTCGGCGATTCTCTGTCCCTTGTATCGATCCGCCGTGAATACATAGGCATTGAGACCATAGGGCGAATCGTTGGCGCGTCGCACGGCTTCATCGATGTCTGAAAATTTCATTATCGGCATTGTCGGCCCGAATGTTTCCTCTTTCACGCAGTCCATGTCATCGTTGACATCCACCAACACAGTCGGGGCATAAAACAACCCCGGACCGTCTATTTTATAGCCCCCCGTGAGAATTACCGCCCCGTTATTGCGAGCTTTGTCAACATGGTCCGCGACAATTTTCAACTGATGGGGGTCCTTCATGGGACCCATCGATATTCCGTCCTTGAAGGGATCGCCGATCTTCATCTCCTTAACCACCTCAACAACTTTATCGACAAATTTTTGATAGATGGATTCGTGCACGTAAACTCGCTCCACGGAGGCGCAGACCTGTCCTGCGTTGGCAAAAGCTCCCCAGGCGATGCAACGCGCCGCGTGGCCGATGTTCACATCTTCGCAGACGATAACGGGGTCTTTGCCTCCAAGTTCCATTGTGCAGGGGATAAGGTTTTTGCCGCATTCCGCGGAAACCTTTTCACCAGTGGCGACCGATCCGGTGAAATTCACATAATCGACGCCGGCTCCAATAAGCTTGAAAGCCTCTTCGCCTTTCATCGGCAGAACTTGATATAAATTGGGATCAAGACCGATTTCCAGCATCAGTTCCCGTGTTTTGATGGCGATCAAAGGAGTCAGACTGGCAGGTTTTTGAATGACGGCGTTGCCGGCGATAAGAGCCATGATGATTTCGCCGACAGGGATTACGAAGGGGAAGTTCCAGGGGCCTATGACAAACACTACGCCGCGCGGCTTGTAATGAATATAGCTTTTTCGATACTTCAACCTGCGCATGGAAATAGGTTGTTTTGAAAGAATTGCGGCGGCATGGCCGCAGTAGTAATCGGTTATTTCCACGATAGGCAACACCTCCGTGGCCATGGCTTCCATAAGAGGTTTCCCGTTTTCCAAAGCGATGGCTCGGCAAAAATCATCTGCTTTGTCTATCAGGGCTTTCTTAAAACGCTGGAGCACCTTGACTCTTTGGGAAAGAGGCTTTTTTGCCCAAAGTTCCTGCGCCTTTTTCGCCCGTGCTATCGCTTTGACGCCCTCTTTGGCGCTAATGCCTTTGACTTCGCCGATCTTTTCTCCGGTTGCCGGATTTGTCACTTCGATCAAATGGCTCATTTTTAAAATCTCCGACGGCATCAACCTGCTGGATTGTTGCTGGGACTAAAAGTTAGTTGGGGCCTATGCAACGACACATGGATCAAGCAACCGGTGGGATCGCTTATCGCTCGTCCCAAAGGCTTCGCACAATGCCGAAAACGAGGCTTTTCGTCGTTAACGGAAATCGTTAACAGGCTCTTTGTTATTTCTTTATTTTCGATTTCGGCGCTGTCTTTGGTTTTTTCCCTTTGAGTTGCTTCTTTTCATAAGCAAGGCGCGTTTTATCAAAATTTTCCTGCATTGATTTGGCATCACCCGAAAAATCGTTGAGCGCATCAACGGCGAAATCAAGGCCAAGGAATTTCAGTGTTTTCGGAGTCGGTATTCCGCGCTCATCCCATCCACGTGCCTTATAATACTTCGGCAGCATTTCGGACAAAGGAACTTTTGTTTTTGGATCGTCAGGATCCTGCGGCTCATCCGTTAATCGCTTGGGGAGGGTATCTTCGACTAGGCCTTCGCGCACGTTGAAAAGCCGTTCGAGGTTATAAACACGGTTACCTGCGGCCAGAAATGCGCCGGCGCCGAATTTCATGCCTGTCAATGTCGCAATGGATTTTGACTGTGGAATCATCGGCAAATGAAAGGGGAGGGCGCCTGGAGGCAATTTAAACAACATCCCCATGAGATCGCCGCTGCTTCGCACGACGACATCCAGAGTTTTGGCTACCGCGCCATAAGCGCTAATCTTACCTGCTATCCCTGGAATAATCGCGTAACTGGTGAAAATGCACGAACCGCAGGTGCTGATCGCTTCGATAGTGTTTTGCTGAAAGATCAAAAGGCCGGTCTTGCCAAGCGTTGACAAGGGATCAACGTTCACCGGCCCCAGGTTCTCAAAATAAATCAGATAGCCGGAATTGATGTGGCAACCGCCGCGATTCGCCGTTGCGTATCCAAGCCCCATGCCGACGGAGCGCCTGGGTTCATAAGCCGCCAACTCCATACCCTTGGCGTGCATGGCGTATTGCGGACCGCCGTATTTTTCCGCGAGACGCATTGAGCCTTCGGCCAGGTCATCCCCAAGGCCCTCACGATACGCGATTTGCGTCAGCAGCTTGTCAATCCCCTTGGTTTCTCCCCATTTTAATTTCGATTTCAGAAGGCCCTGCTCAGTCAACTCGGCAGCGCAACTGATCGTGGCGCCGGCGCTGATGGTATCCAGGCCGAGTTTGTCCATTAGATAATTCCACTCGCATATCTTCCATAGATCATTGTTGCCGAAACTGGCGCCGAACATTCCCACGGTTTCATACTCCGGGCCTTTGACCTGTTTGCCGTCGATCTCCACAATCCGTCCACAGCGGATAGGACAGGAATAACAACCGTCGTTTTTCACGTTATAATTCTTCGACAAAGCCTCGGCATCGATATCGTCCGCGTGCTCATACTTTCCTTCCTGGAAATTTCGAGTGGGAAGAACAGAGAGTTTGTTGGCCTTGGCCAGGAGATTTAGAGTTCCGTATTTCGGCAGCGTGTTGCCTGTTACGGGGTGATCTCGAAGCTGTTTGACCCAGGCCTTATTGGCCTTCTTAAAGGCCTCCGGTTCAGCGATGGAGGGTTTTTGGTCGCCAATAGCGACAACGGCCTTCACGTTTTTGCTTCCCATGACCGCTCCGACGCCGCCGCGACCGTGAGCACGTTCCTCGTTCATAATGCAGGCATAACGGACAATATTTTCACCGGCGGGGCCGATAACGATCATGCTCGCCTTTTTCCCATAGGTTTCACGCAGTTTTTCTTGCGTGGCAACGGTGTCCAATCCCCACAGGTCCTTCGCATCGTGGAAAATTGTTTGGCCATTATTGATCTCGATAAAAATGGGACTTTTTGCTTTTTCAGCGAGGATCAAGGCGTCGAATCCGGCTCGTTTGAGATACATGCCAAAATTGCCGCCGGAATTTGAGGATGTGATGCCGCCTGTCAAAGGACTTTTTGTGGAGATATTGTAGCGGCTGGAGCAAGGAGCGCCGGCGCCGGTCAGGGGCGCCGTCGTTACAACCAGAATATTTTTATTGCCCAGGGGATCAATGCCCGGCTCAAGGTTGTCCCATAGAATTTTCGCCGCCAAGCCTTTGTTTCCGACAAAAAGCTCCCGGTCGGCATCAGAAATATCGTATGCGCGAGTCGCTTTTTTGGAAAGATCGATCCACAGCGCGTCGCCCATATATCCGCAGTATTTGCTTGGCATGCCCAACTCCTCGGTATTTTAGTTCCATTAACCGCCGCCCAGCGGCGTAAAGAAAGCGAGTTTGTCTCCGTCGACAAGTTTTGTCCTTGATCCGCGAATAAACAGCACGTTGCGACCGTTCAGTATCGCATTGGAAATCTTTAGAAGCTTGTGAAACTCCTCATTGTTTTCAAAAAGCATCTTCAGTTTTCTGAGAGCTTTCGCTACGTTTTTCGCATCTATGTCCACGCTTTGCGTTCTGGCTGCCGCTCTGAGCGATGAGAAAAAATATACGTGCACCGTCAAAACGCATCCCCCGCAAGACTGAAATTTGAAGCTTATTAAACCGACATTGCAGTGTCAACACAGCGCCAGTGAGATAAGTTCTGGACTGCCAAGCATTTTTCAACTATTTAGGCCAAGAATTGATTGAAGAGAAATTGAAAGGAACCGCCTGAATGTACTCAAAATTATTATATATTCTTGCAGTGTTTCACTTTTTTCTTTTCCCTGTTGCCGCAGCTTTTGCTCAAAACGCTGAACCGGACGCTTACGGATACGCCTGGGACGATTCGCAGCCCTGGACTTGGGAGGATGTTTCCGACGGGATCCTGGGACCGCGTGGAGACGACATTCTCAGTGAGTCGATTGAATTGGGTTTTCCTTTTGTTTTCTATGGTCGAATTGTTCAAAAGGCGCGCATTTCGACAAACGGACATGACAATGCGACTTCGTGGGATGTGCGCTGCGACGAAAGCGAAATCGACATCCGGGGCTACGCGGGCCTTTGGACGGACATCAACGTTTCCTCACTGGGTTCGATTTTTTACAAAACTGTCGGAGAAGTTGGAGTCAGAAAATTCATCGTTCAATACGACGCGGTTCCCATGCTGGACAACGACAACGACCTTGCGACATTCCAAATCGTGCTGATGGAAGGCGACAACGATATTTTGGTCAAGATCAACGATCCATTTGACAGTGCTTTGAAAAGTTCCAATCTTTCGATGCGCGGTTGGGGGCAGGGGGAATATATCAGTTCACAATGCGCGGCGCCTGTTGGGGTATCTGGCGCATCCTGGCGATTTAGCCACCCGGACAAAATAGACGCCATCCTTCGTCAACCACGCAGCGTTGCGAAAATCGTCAATTCGGTCGACCCGCAAAGCGAATACGTAGTCGATATCTTCAATGGAAATTCCGACCCCATCAATTTCGCAGCCGAGGCGACCGGCTCCATCTGGCCGATTAGTTTGATGCCGGAATCCGGCACGATTGAGCCTGGCGCCATGCAGGCAATTCGCTTGACAGTTGACGCTTTTGGCGCTGGTCGTGATCGCGGCCAAAGGGATTTGACAACGCTCGGACTCTCTGGAGATCTGATGGTCGAATATGAATTTACAACGATATTCGCCGAAAATTTTACCGGGACCAACATTGATGTCGCTGACCTTGCGACGCAGCCGATCGTTAACGGAATTTTGGGTGAGCAAGAGTATGATTTGGAAAATCCTATTCGCATGGGAAACGACCGGCAAGTTTTGGCTCACTTTTCGTATTACGACGGGAAATTGCATTGGTTAGTGGAAGACTTGGCTTCCATGCAAGACAGCGACAGTGATATTGGGTTTTATTTCGATCCCGGCGCGGACGGTTGGAGCGACCACGGAAACGACGGCAATTTTTGGTTCATTCTGGAAGAAGGAGAGACACGGGTTGTATTTCGACCCATTACGGAAATCTTTGGGCATCCCCAATATGGTGATCTCGAAGCCGCGCAAGGTGTTGAATATGCCGCTTCCCTTTTTCACGGCTACATGGTGCATGAGATGGAGATCGATGTGTCGAATTTTTTCCCTTTGCCTTCAGGAAAAGGTGTTTTGCCCTGCTGGTTTTATTTTCACAATCTGGAATCCGGTGAAATGGCTGATTGGCTGGGTCTTTCAGAAGATGGTCGACACCTCGATCCAATGGAGTACGGAACCTTGACGCACGAATCCTTTGAAATCCCCTTCGACGACGATTTGAATGACGATATGGATGATGATGACATTAACGACGATTCCGATGATGATTCCGGGGAGGGCGACTTAAACGATGACTCGGAGGACTCTTTCGGTGATAATAATGTTTCGGGAGGCGATGACGACGACGATGATGGATGCGGTTGCTGATTGGCGAAAACGCCTATCGTAAATATCAATATTGCAACATTTCTTCATTTGCTCATATTAGTGCAAATAGCTTTTTAAAACGCCTTATCAATTGACAGTTTTTTGGGTGAGGATATAATCAGCGCTAATGAGCTGTGACAGGCTGGGAGATTCAAAAGAGAGGGCGACGAAATCTGTTCAATGCCGATTTTTCGGCAAGAAAGGAGTGAGTGGATCATGAGTAAAATGCTAAAGGTAATTTTTCTGCTGCTGTTGTCGGGAACTCTGTGTTTCTCGCTGGCTTGCGGCGACGATGACGATGACGATGACTCTGGCGACGATGATGACGACACGGGAGCTGATGACGACGCCGACGACGACGATGTTGACGACGACGATGTTGACGACGACGTTGACGACGATGTTGACGATGATGTTGACGACGATGTTGATGACGACGTAGACGATGACGTTGATGACGACGTGGACGATGACGTTGATGACGACGTTGACGACGACGTTGATGACGACGTTGATGATGACGTGGACGATGATGACGACAATCCAATCCCTGGAGAGGGCGGACCAGACGGTTTCGGTTACACTTGGAGCAGTATGGTCGAACCCTTCGTCTGGGAAGACATTTCTGACGGGAACCTCGGGCCGGCCGGCGATGATGCGCTGAGTCCCGAACTCGACATGGGCTTCAACTTCTCGTTCTACGGATCTGTCGCCAAGGGTTCACCGGTACAGATATCCACCAATGGTCACCTGACCTGGGACGGGTCTACGACTTTCTCTGTTGATTGCGTCGGCGACGCTATTAATGGTTACGCCGGTTTCTGGACGGACATGAACGCGGCCTCCATGGGCGCTATCTATTACAAGACCGTCGGAACCGCTCCGAGCCGAAAATTCATCACGCAGTGGGATGCTGTTCCCGCGTACGGCGACGACGCTGATGTGGCGACGTTCCAGGTGGTGCTTGAGGAAGGCTCCAACGATATCGTCATCTATATCAAAGACGGTTTCGATGTTCCATTGAGCAACATGGCTATCCGCGGATGGGAAGCCGGACATTACCTGAGCGCTTATTGCGACCAGCCTGTTGCTAGCACAAGCCGAACCACCGATTTCGCGGTGCGCTTCAGCTATCCTGATGATATAGCCTTCGTCGATCTCCAGCCGGCTGTAGCCAGCGGCTTGGGCGATCTTGGCGATGCTATTGTTTATGAAATGTCGGTCATCAATCTTACCGGCGCAGATGCGACATTCACCATCGATTGCACGGGAAATGTTTGGGATACTGCTTGCCCAGCGGATGTTTTTGTCGCCAATGTCGGCGTGGAAACCTTCGATGTAACCGTGACGATTGCGCCTGGCGCCACGTATGGCGACTCGGACGCAGTCACGGTCGGCGTTACCGATGGCACCTACACAGATGACTCAGTTCTAACGACAATGGCCAGTAACGAGATTTTTACCGATGATGGAGTTGCCGAAAACGGTGGTTACTTTTATGGCGAAGGAAGCATGGTGCTCAAACGATTCACACCTGGCTCCTACCCGGCGAATGTCTCAAATGTGCGATTCTACCTCTCGACCAATGCCGGCATTACGAGCAACTTTGAGGCCGTAGTGTACCATGACGCAACCGGCGGCGATCCTGCGGATGCCGTGCAGTTGTGGGCCTCCGGTCCACAAACGACAGTGCCTCCGACCTGGCCTGCCGGCGATTTTTTCAACTATCCGGTTCTCGCCAGGTTTGCTGACATCGACGCAGGCGATTTCCTTATCGGCATCATGTGGCACAACTCTGAAGGACCCTACGTGGGCATAGATGAAAGCGTCGCAGCCGATCCAGACAGCCTTGGATATTCCTGCTTTGAACTTCCATGCACATGGGCTGCGATGAACGACAGCTGGGCCGGTCAGGCCATGATCCGTTACGGCGGATAATTCCAATTATCTGGACAACCAAAAAGGGGAGGAACTAATCCTCCCCTTTTTTCGTCCTTGTTTGACTTGCACTGCCTGTCTTCAGGATACAGCCGATGACAAAAGACATTCGTATCAAAATGGGCCAACTCTTTATTCTCATTTCCATCCTTTTAATCTGCTCCTCATGTCGAGATATCCCCGAAACCACCGTGGCATTTGATTTTGAAACGCCGAAAAACGTCATCCTAATCAGTATCGATACACTGCGTGCGGATCGGATTGGCGCTTATGGATATGACAAGCCGATTTCACCCAATATCGATCAATTCGCGAAAGACTCCGTCATTTTTGAGCATGCCTATACTTCTTCCAATTGGACTTTGCCCGGGCACGCCGGGATGTTTACAGGCCTCATGTCCTCGGCGCATCGCGCCATCACGCACCGCGACTCCATCAGCCCGGACGTTTCGCTTATCACGGAATTGATGCAAAAATCGGGCATGAGCACCGGTGCTTTTGTCAGCCATATTTTTGTGTCGGAGAAATACGGATTTCGGCGCGGCTTCGACCATTTCTCCTTTGACGAATTGACTAGTGCCAAAAATATTAGTGACCAGGCGATTGCCTGGATCAACGACTTGAGCGGGCAAAAACGCTTCTTTGCTTTTCTACACTTTTTCGATGTTCACTTGCCGTATGGAAGAGACAAGTCTTTTAATGAACGCTTCGCTCCCGATTGTCCCTTTCCGGCTCAGTGGGCGAAGACCGTTGAGACGGCGTTGGCTGAGGATTGGGTTAAATTTCAGTGCTTCCAGAAATTGTACGACGCTGATATCGCCTACGTTGACGAACACATCGGTCGCTTTTTCGAGTTTTTGAAACAAAAGAAACTTTATGACGACACTCTGATCATCCTGACATCCGACCACGGGGAGTTATTCGGCGAACATGGCGGGGCAGGGCACGGCTTGACTCTTTTTGAAGAGGAGATCGCAGTTCCGTTGATCATGAAATTGCCGAAACAAAAAACGGGCGGATCTTCGATTTCGCCGCAGGTCAGCAACATTCAAATCGCGCCAACCATTATCGATGCCCTGGGTCTTAAAGGAATTCAGGCGGACCTGCCGAGTCTGCTGCCAAAAGCGGAAAGGGATAATTCTTATCCGAAATGGGTTGCAGCGGAATCACGCAAAACCGGTCCTGATCAGATCGCAATAATCCAAGGAAGAAAAAAAGCCGTCCTTCCTCCTGCCTACGGCATTCAAGGTCGTCAACTGAGTCCGGCATACTTCGATCTTGATCAAGGTGAAGACGTTGATCTTTGGATGAAAAAGCCGACGGAGGCAAAAAACCTTGTTGCGATGGCGACAAACAGTGGATGGTACGGAAAGGCTTTATGTTATGAAATATCTTTCGCGCCGGAAACTTTGCGTGATTCGCTCACGCTCGAATTTCAAATCGCCAATGGAATCAAACCGAAAACGATTTCCACGACAAATAAAGTATTTGCGAAAGACGGTATCAAGTTTCGCGCTCATGACGTGCAGGTATCCGAGCGGGGAGATGTGAAAATCGTAACACTAAACGCCGAGGAGCATCGCCGTGGCTTTACAATGGTTATTGATCCGCCCAATACGCCAGTGACCTTTCGCATTACATCCAAAAATTCGAAAAACAAACTGCCCGTTCTGTTGGGAAGCGCCGATAAAATCCTTAAAGAAGAATCCATCACGCTCTCCGGCCCAACAGGCGACCTTCGCCTTCCCGAAAATCTTCCGGCTCACTATCTTATGATAAGATCATACGAGGTTTTGCATCTGGAGAGGCCCGATTCGGCCCCCTCGGCTAAGGCAAAAGCCCTCTCTAAACAGCAAGTGGAAATGCTGCGCTCTCTTGGATACGTGGGAATGTGAGAAAACTTCACTACGCTATTGCTGTCCTGTTTTCGTTTGTTTTTACGGGAATAATCTGCGCCCTTTGTTTCTATGCTAAGGACATCGGTTTCTTTTACGATGACTGGCTGGCCCTGGTTCTAAGCCGAAATATGCCCTCGGCGATTTACGCATTCACGACCGACCAGATGCTCGGAACCTTTTTCAGGCCGGTGGGAGTATTATGGTGGTGGAT
>CAZQAE010000072.1:0-24868 GCA_964591275.1 uncultured bacterium
AGCGGATTCCATCCGCGAATGTGGCACAGTCGCCCCCGACTGTGAATGCCGCGATCAGCCCCGCATCGGGGCGATAGATATCAGCCCGGGCGCGTGAGCGCCGGGACCAGGGCATCCTAATAATATTCGCCAAGCCCGCGTGAGCGGGCGACAGATCATCGTAATGAAATAAACCAATTATGGTGTCTTTCCTGTCGCCCTCCAATGAGGGCTTCGTATAATTCGAGGTGGCACTCTCATTCCCGGCTCTTACCCTTCGGCTTCGCTCAGGGCAGGCGAACCGGGCTACAAACTGTCGCCTCTGACGAGGCTCATTTTCCTCCGCTGAGGACAAAGGAATTCATCCCATTTGCGCTTGCCGCAGCAAACCCCCTTGTGTAGAGTTCGAGAGCGTGATTTTATCCACTCATCCCGTGAGTTGAAATGCGAAAAGATTATATCGAGAAACAAAAAGGCGAGGGACGCAAGGTCCTGGCCGTCCTGCCGATTCATTACCCCAAGGAAATCCTGACGGCGATGAATATCCTGGCCGTCGAATTGTGGGGCCCTCCCGGCCCGCCAAAGGGCCCTTCCGCCGGACGCGTGCAAACCTACATCTGCGCCGTGGCCCGCAACGCTGTTTCCTTCGTCGCCGACAAACACGCGAAAATGATGGACGGCATACTTTTCCCGCATACCTGCGATTCGATCCAGGGCATGGGTACGCTACTCAGCGACCTGGGCGGATGGGATAAAAAATCCTTTTTCTTCATCCATCCACGCGGCCCGCGACGCAAGAGCCTGGAAGTTTTCCTCGAAGCGGAACTGCGAAAACTGGCGGCTGACCTTGCCGAGTGGACCGGCGCGAAGCTAAAAGACGAGGCATTGCTGGACGCCATACGGCTGCATCGTGAAATTGATGCACTGCGCGGCGAATTTCTGGATAAGCGTTGGCGGCTCGCCATGAGCGATGTTGAATTATATGAACTGCTGCGCCGGGGCGAGTGGCTTTGGCCGGAAGATCATTTGCGGGAATTGACGGAAGCCAAAAAGCAAATCAAAACCAAGACCACGCAAAAGGGACTGCCGGTGATGATTACGGGAATCGTCCCAGAGCCCATGTCCATTTTCAAGATTCTTGGCGAGGCCGGCGCATTCGTTGCGGCGGACGACTACGCGGGGATAGGGCGGCGCATCGTGAAAAAGGATGTGCAAATTTCCGGCGATCCGATCAAGGCGCTCGCCGAGCTGTACTACGCCACGCCGCCGTGCCCGACGCGCTACGCCCAGCAGCCGCTGCGCATGGAGTATCTGGCGGAAATGGCGAAAAGCGCCGGCGTGCTGGGCCTTATCATCCACGAAGTCAAATTCTGCGAGCCGGAACTTTTCGATGTGCCGGCGATCAAGGAAACTTTCGCGAAAATGGAAATCCCGCTCCTCTATCTGGAAACGGAACTGGAGAAGGAACTGCCCGGGCAGGCGATCACGCGCCTTGAGGCTTTCATCGAAATCATAGAGCGCCAGGCAAAAACTAAAGCAGCGGGGAAAGACGCATGATAACCCGACGCATTCAATACGAGATGGCCGGTCGCGTCGTCGGACCGCTTCTGATGAATATTGAGAGCATGCAAAAAAAGCTCAAGGGGAAAAAGAAACCACGGGACAATCCCTTCGGTCCGCCGATTCAGGCGGTGAAAAAGCTCAAAGAGATAATGTCCATCTATTACCTGCAGGGCCGATACGCCGATGGCGCGGTTCCGGTGGCCTGGGTGACCAGCGGCTTTCCGGTGGAAATGCTGGCGCCCCTGGGTTTCTTTTCAATATATCCGGAAAACCACGCGGCGATGTGCGGGGTCACGCGTTCCGTCGTTGAGATGTCCGACGCCGCGGAAAAAGTCGGATACTCGCGGGATCTGTGCAGCTACGCGCGCACCGATTTCGGATGCGTGTTGACGGGAAAGACCCCGGTGGGTCGCTTGCCCAAGCCGGATCTTTTGGCCTGTTGCTCGAACATCTGCCAGACGGTGCTTTACTGGTACAGGAACCTGGCGGAGTATTTCAATGTTCCGCTGGTCATCATCGACACGCCTTTCGTTTACGGTCAATCACCCGATCATCACACGCAATATGTCCAGGATCAGTTCGAGGAATTGATTGAGGTCGCCGAAAAAATCAGCGGCAAAAAAATGAACGAGCAAAGGCTCAAAGAGGTTTCGGCTGAAGCTCT
Organism: uncultured bacterium; assembly: GCA_964591275.1. GTDB lineage: Bacteria > Lernaellota > Lernaellaia > JACKCT01 > JACKCT01. The sequence continues at coordinate 2,207 of CAZQAE010000072.1, forward strand.
GAAGGCCAGCAACCTTTGGGGCGAGTGCCTGGCGATGGGCCAAACCAAGCCTTCTCCATGGACCGGGTTTGACGGTTTTTTTCATATGGCCCCGGTCGTCACGCTGCGCGGCCATAAGTTGTGCACGGATTATTATCGATTGCTGCTGGATGAATTAAAGGACCGCGTCGCGAGGGGCATCGGCGGCATTAAAAATGAAAAATACCGCCTCATGTGGGACAATTTGCCGATATGGTTCAGCGTCCGGGAAATGTCCAATTTGCTGGCCGAAAACGGATTCAATTTCGTTGCCGCCACGTACACCGACGCATGGGCCGCGGCTGGAAAGCGCATTGATCCCGAGGATCCCGTCGGCAGCGCCGCCAAGACCTATCAGCACATTATCCTCAACCAGGATTTGAAAAACCGGCTGGACCTGATGACCACGATGGCCAGGGAGTACGCAATCGACGGCGCGATTTTGCACTCGGACCGTTCGTGCAAACCCTATTCCATGGGACAGATTGATCTGCGTGAACGCTTAGCGAACGACGCGGGCATCAAGGCGCTGATCCTGGAGGCGGATCATAACGACCCGCGCTCCTACTCCCGGGAGCAGGCCGAAAACCGCCTGTCGGCCTTCATGGAAAGCTTTGGTTAGGGTCTTTTAGGGTCTAGGGTTCAGGGTCCAGGGTCCAGGGTGTAGGGTGTTCGCCGCGCCGTAGCCTCGGCGAAGGCGGGCGCAGGTTCGTAGCCCAGGGTGAAACCCTGGGTAGAAATGACATTGGATTTTCAAAGCCCCTTAAAAGGGGCGTAGGAAATAATTCAGCACGGACAAGCGCCCTGAAGCAAAGCTTCGGGCCGAGAAGCTTGTCCATGCCACCCGCTACCCGCTAGGGGGCTATTTTATGTCCGCATCCGCCATCGGCGTTGACGCCGGCAGCACAACCTGGAAAGCCGTCGCCATCGAACCAACAGGCGTCATTGTTGGAAAACATCTGGAAAGGGCGCATCCGCTGATCCAACAGCAGACCGAGCGCGCCCTGGCCGAGTTTCGTGAGGAACTCGGCATTCCCGCCAATGTCCCCGTCGGCGCGACGGGATACGGGCGAAAGAGAATCGAAGCCGTGCGGCAGCTGACCGAGATTACCTGCCATGCGCGGGGCGCTTATAGCCGGACGCGAAAAGCGGGCGTCCTCGTTGATGTGGGCGGGCAGGATTCCAAGGTCATCCGCATCGGCAAAAACGGCGACGTGACTGACTTTTCGATGAACGACAAATGCGCCGCCGGGACGGGCCGTTTCCTGGAAGTGATGCTCGACCGATTGCAGGTCCGATGGGAAGACATTGAAATGCTTGTCGCTAAAGCCCAAAAACCGGTTTCGGTTTCCAGCACCTGCACGGTCTTTGCGGAAAGCGAGGTCGTGTCGCTTTTGGCCGAAGGCGAATCGGTGGAGGGCATTCTCCAGGGGCTGCACCAATCGCTGGCCTCGCGCCTCGCTGGTCTCATCGGACCGCTTCGGGACGATGCGCCCGTTTTCATGAGCGGCGGCGTGTCCTTAAACGGCGCGATGGTTGATGCTCTTGGCGCCGCCATCAACAGGACAGTGATCGTTTTACCCGACCCGCAATACATCGGCGCACTCGGCGCCGCGCTGTCGGTGATTTGACCCATCGCCGCTGATTATTCCAACACCGGATACGACACGCCGCCCAGCGGGAAGACAAGCACATCGGCCTTGCCCGACATGGCTTTGTGCGCGGCGGCGAGCATGGCGTCTACGGAATTGTGGATTTCGAGGAATGGCGCGCGCTTGGTTAACGCCTCGGGAATGTTGGGCGAGTAGAAGTATATGTCGTTTCGCTTCATGGCCTGCAGGGCAAAGTAGATGAAGAAAAGGTCTTCTTCTTTCATGCCGAAAGTGAAGCGTCCCACGAGCGGCAAAAGCAGGTGCGAAAGAATCTTGAGCGATTTTTTTCCCAGGTACAGATTGCGGCTCGGCATGTTCATATCCCCAAGGCCCTGCTCGGCTAATACCAGATTCAACATCACGCCGCCGGGCCTGACGGCGCCGATCAGATTCGCCATCGCCTTAAAGCCCTGCCGCAGGTCGATGTTCATGGGATGGCTGCTGGTGATGAGCACGTCCGCCGGTTTTTCGATCTTTGCGCCAAAGATGTCCTGCGCGGTTTTGATGCCCTCCCGATGCGCGGCGATGGGATCGCCGGCGACAATTTTTACGACTTGCTGATAACCGTCGAGCACGGCGTTGACGATAAACATTTTTGTGGGAACCATGCCGCCGCATTCCTCCAGGTCGCAGCGCATGGGATTGTCCTCGGGCCGCGTGCCGACGCCGTTGAAAGTATCGGGAGTCGTGTTCAGGGCGTGGTTCGCGGCGATAGTCTGCTTTCCGGCGACGCCGGGAAAAAGATTTTTATATCCCCCGCCGAAACCCGCGATGGTGTGCGGTTCTACGCATCCGAAGGAGATTGTCACATCCGCATCCGCCACGATGCCGTTGACCCAGACCTCGCTGCCGCGACTTGTCCGTCCCAGATGCCGCAGATGATCGCCCGGCTCAAAGTTATGGTTGACGCATCGATACCGCGCAAAACCCCACGCGCCGATTTTGCCTTCTATCTCTTCGTCGGTCATGTCGCGGTGCACGCCCAGCGCCGTGACGACGGTGATGTTTTCCGGCTTGATGCCCGCCGCCTCGACTGCCTCCATGACCGATTTAAAGAAATCCCGCACTGGCGTGGGACGCGAGATATCATCGACGACAACAGCGACTTTTTCGGCGCCCTTAAGAGTTTCCTTCAACCCCGGCGAACCTATTGGCTCGGCCAGCGCTCGCTGCGCTTCGGCATGTGCGCTTTCGCATGGCGGAATCTCTTTGGGCATGCACGTATCGACGATGTTCCAATTATTGGGAAGCGTGAATGAAAGCTCTTGTTTTCCAAACGGAACGCGAACCTCTTGTCCGGGCATCTTTTTAAGCCTTTCCAAATTTTTTATAATTAACGCCGACGGTCTTCACTTTATCCGTGCGCCACGCCGTGAATCAAGTGCGCTTTCACCAATTATTAGCGCCAATGAAAAAGAGGCGCGATCCCTCGCGCCCCTTAGGCTTGTTTCTTTAGTATGCTGATTTCGTTATTTCGCGTCCGGCAGTTCCTCATCAAACACGCAGTCGCTGATAGTTCCCTCGATTTCATCCGGATTGGAAAATTCAGAGCCGTTGCTCAGCGTTGCGCCCTCGCCGAAGTAGGTGCGCAGATAGTCCGTGCCCCAGCACTCCGTGGATCTGAAGCTGTCTACGACAACGTTGGGGAGATCGGGGATCGGCATCATGTCGGAGATGTCGCCTTCGCCGATAATAGAATCGGTGCGACCGGCGCCGTCGGGCTGCCAACGGGTGTTGAACCAGGCGTGCTCGATCTGATTGTCGTCGGCTTCTTCGTTAAATAAATCGGCGTACCACTCAAAGAGAAAGGATCCGGAGTTGTCGGCCCGGTTGTGATAGAGGTAGATCGCGTTAATGGGCTGCGCGTCCTCGCCCTCGCCCTCGGAATTGCCGATGAAATTGATGTATTCCAGGCTGATTTCCCGGCCATCGGAGACCGTATCGTAATCAGTGCGGATTTGGCCCCGCTCCTCGGTGGTCCAATCCAGCGTTGCGGCGGCATCAAAATCAATATTGAAATACCCGACGCCGCGCCGGGCGGTTTCCTCGGAAGCCTCAACGTGACCTTCCCAAATGGTGACCCAGTCATCGTCGGAATCCGAATCCTTGAGACGCCACTGAAGCTGGTAGTCAAAAGTATTGCCGCCCAGGTGTTCCAGGATAAAGCGGGCCTTTGTCTGGTCCAGACCAGTGTCCTGCCAGGGACCCCATATGTAGGTGTCGCCGCTTTGCTCCGAGTAGGGATAGCTGGTGACATCGTCGATGATCGAGAGCATGCCCAGGATGTGGTGGTTGACGTTCCGCGTGAACTGCACGGTTTCCGTATAATGCTTCGCCTGATCGCCGACCGCTTTATAACCGTAATCGTCGCCGTCGTAATCGGCGCCCGGCACTTCCAGGCGCAGGCTTTCCTGGCTGGGAATGGCGTAGAAGTACGCAAATTGGTAACTGTCGTTTTCTTCTTCTTCCGGTTCGCAGGCCATCAGGAAAAATGTCGCCGAGACCATAACGCACAGGACGAAAAGGAAAAGAAATTTATCCTTCATAGCTTTCTCCTAAAAAGGTGTTCGGCCCCTGGCTAAAAAAATTCGCCCTATTTCAAAACGGACCTTCTGAATTCGTCAATGTACCACAGGGCATTAGGGCTTTAAAGGAAAAAAGTTAAAGGACTTTTGCAAATGTAATTCTCAGGAAAAGAGCCTTGAGGTGTTTTTTAAGCGGTCGGATACAGATCGGAGTCGTATATCCACGAATTATATTTTCCTTTGATCGCCGCGTGTTTGAAGCTGGCGGTACAGCCGTTTCCGGAAGTCTCGTCGGAAAGAAAAATGAATCCCATTCATTTTTCTGCAAGAATATTTTTCAATAATATCAGCAAGTTACAAAGATGCCCCCTGCGACAATTATTCGAAATAGCCGCCCTTGACATCGCTCAAATGCTCGTGCTAAACAAAATAAATGAGTGAGCGCTCATTCATTTATTTTGTGCGCTTATCGGGTCTTGCCGACTTTGGGGAAAGCCAAAAGGCGGAATTTTCGCTGGCCTGATTATTTTCCTTTGGCGAATGAATACACTATCCGAAGGTTATAATGGTTGAAAAAAAAGGCGCAAACAAGCGCTTGGACAAAAAAGCAAAGTATGAGACTATCCTGAAATCGGCGGTGAAGGTTTTTGCCAAGAACGGTTTTCACAACTCGACAATCAGCGAGATCGCCAAGGCCGCTGGCGTGGCGGACGGAACGATCTACCTGTATTTTCGAAACAAGGACGACATTCTCATCAGGCTCTTCGAGGATCGGATGGATGCCGCCATCGGCGAGTTTAAGAAAACTCTTGGCAATGTGGACGACCCGGTGATCAGACTGGAAATTTTCATCAGTCGCTACATTGAATACATGGAAAAACGGCGTGCTTTGGCGGAAGTGATTTCCGTGGAGCTTCGTCAATCGCATAAATTCATGAAAGAATATGTGCCCGTCAAATTTGCCGAGTTCCTAAATTTGCTTTCGGAAATTGTAAAAGATGGCATCAAAAAAGGAATCTTTCACTCCGACATCAAGCCGGAAATCGTGAAACGGGCGATTTTCGGAGCTTTGGACGAGATGGTTCTTTACTGGGTGCTCACGCCCAAGCCGAAATATACGCCGGTGGAAATCGCCGACAATCTCAAAACCATGGTTATTGAAGGACTCAGAACGCGATAATAATTTTGCTAAAACGCCAAATAGGAGGTTTGTTGTGAACATCGTTGTTTTCTGCAAGCAGGTTCCCGACACCGAAAGCCGTATAAAGCTGACGGGAGACGGTTCCGAATTCGACATGGACGGAATCAAATGGATTCTGAATCCCTATGATGAATACGCCGTCGAAGAAGCCCTGAAAATCAAAGAAGCCGGCAACGCCGACAAAGTCACGGTCGTGAGCCTGGGACCGGACCGCGTTGTCGAGGCTGTCCGCAGCGCTCTGGCAATGGGTGCCGACGACGCAGTGCACGTCAAAGTCGACGAGCGCCTCGGTGATCCGCTTTCAGTCGCCAAAGCCCTGGTCGCTGCGGTCAAGGACCTGGATTACGGCCTAATTCTCTCGGGTTGCCGCGCTGTGGATGAAGACATGTTTGCGGTTCCGTGCATGACGGCTGAACTGCTGGGAATCGGGCAGGCCCACGAAGTGAGCAAGCTCGAGGTCGCAGACGAAAAAATCAAGGCGTTCCGCGACATTGAGGGCGGCGCCAAACAGGTTGTGGAGGGCGATGCGCCGATGCTCGTCACCTGCACAAAGGGCATCAATGAGCCCCGCTACGCCAGTCTTCCGGGCATCATGAAAGCCAAACGCAAACCGGTCAAAGCTGTTGACGCCGAATCCGGCGATGCCAAGTGCGCAATCGTCTCATGCACGCTGCCCGAAGAGCGTCAGGCCGGAAAAGTGTTTGAAGGCGTTGAGAAGGTGGCGGAAGTTGTTCAACTTCTTCGCAGTGAAGCGAAGGTTATATAATTGGAAAGGAGCTTTGAAATGTCGAACGTATTAATAGTCGCTGAAGTGAAGGGCTCTGAACCGAAAAAGGTTTCCTATGAGCTTTTGACGCTCGCGAAAAGCATGGCCGGCGATCTGGGCGGAGCCGTTTCCGCGCTGGTGATCGGCAATGATCTGGGCGCCGTCGCAGATAAACTCGCCGCTTACGGCGCGGCAAAAGTGTACGTCGCCGACGGAGTGAGCAAATATAACACCGAAGGCTTTGCAAAAATCGTAAACGATGTCGTGGGACAAGAGTCTCCCGGAGTCGTCCTTTTTGGCGCCACATCCATGGGCCGCGACCTTGCGCCGCGCCTGGCCGCCAGGATCGACGCCGGATTCGTCGCCGATTGCATCGAAGCGAAAGTCGTTGACGGCAAAGTCCAGGCTACGCATCCCATGTTTGCCGGAAACGGATTTGCCACAATAGCGTTCAACGCCGAACCCGCGGTCGTCAGCATCCGTCCCAATATCATCGCTGTTAGCGATGCCGGTGCCGGCACCGCGGAAACCGTCAGCGTAGCCGCTGATTTTGGCGATGTTAAAGCGCAGGTCGTTGAGGAGATCGCCGGCGAGTCGGCTCGCCCGGACCTCACCGAAGCCGACCGAATCATTTCCGGTGGTCGCGCGATGAAGAGCAAAGAAAACTTCAAGATTCTCGAAGACATGGCCGACGTCATCGGCGCCAGCGTCGGGGCTTCCCGCGCGGCCGTGGACGCAGGCTACGCCGACCAGTCCATCCAGGTCGGGCAGACCGGAAAAACGGTCAACCCATCGCTGTACATGGCCTTTGGCATCAGCGGAGCCATCCAGCACATGGCCGGCATGCGGACGTCGAAAGTCATCGTGGCCGTCAATAAGGACCCCGAAGCGCCCATTTTCCAGAAAGCGGATTACGGCATCGTGGCCGACCTTTTCGAGGTGACCCCGGTTATGACGGAAGAGCTGAAAAAAATTGTGGCTGAAGGCTGATTTAGCCCTTGGCCCTTTTCATAAAATAAAAGTATTCGCGCCGGAAGGCGGGGCGGCATTCACCCCGCCTTTCGGTATTATCGCTTCGCATTGTTCACGCATGCCGCAGGGCGATCGTCGTACGCAAGACCTGACGATGATGAGGAATCCTTCGTCCGGTTCGGCGGATTGCGTTGGGCGATCCGGTTTTCGCAAAACGTTGTGGGTTAATTCAATGGCCGGGAGGAGAATTTTATGGAGTTGAACTTTTCGACAAACAACATGGTCCTGTTCACCGTTATGATTTTGGCGGGGCTTGCGATCTTTGGCTACGTCATGTATCGGCGCTTTTTGCTTATGACGAAAGGGCCTGGCGAGAATCGTTTTGATCAGATCCCGAAGAGGATCGCAGCCGCGCTCAAGTTCGGTTTTTTCCAGGGCCGCATGCCCAGGGAAAAGCAGGCCGGATACTTTCATATCTTCATTTTCAGTGGATTTATGGTGCTGTCGATACGCTCCACGATCATCTTCGGCATGGCTTATGGCGGATCGGAATTCGGCCTGGAAATGATTCCCATTGTTGGTTCTTTTTTCAACATTCTCTACGGCCTGTTGAAAGACCTTGTTGTGATCGGCGTGTTGATCGGTTGCGTGGGTTTTGCCTATCGTCGCCTGATTTCCAAGCCGCCGCGCATGCAAAACGTGCCGCAGCTTGAGCCGGTGGTGATTCTGTGCTGGATCGCCGGCCTCATGTTTGCCGACATGCTGCTCGAAGGCGGATACATCGCCTGGGCCAATGCCAACGGAGCGCATGTGCCGCCAATCGCCTTGGGCATGTTGTGGACGCCGCTGTTCACGCCGGAAAGCGGCGGAACCATGTTTAAGGTGATGATCTGGATTCATAGTTTCATGATCCTCGCTTTCCTGAACTATCTGCCTTTCGGAAAACACTTCCACGTCATCACCGGCATCCCGAATGTGTTTTTCATGAACCTGAAACCCAAGGGCCGCGTGACACCCATCGAGGACCTGGAAGGCAAATTTGAGAGGATGGAAGAGGAACCGGACCTTCCCATCGGCATCGCCCAATTCGAGGACCTTCACTGGAAACAGGTCATGGACATTTACTCCTGCACCGAGTGTGGCCGGTGCGTGCCGCAGTGCCCCGCCTTTTCCACGGACAAGCCCCTGTCGCTTCGGGATATGAATAAGGCTATCAAAAAGCATATGTACGCCAAGGAACCCTACCTCATCGGGCCTTCAATGCCGCTGAAAAAGAGTGGAGGACTCAAGGAATGGGGAGAAGAAATGCTCGCCACCGGCGCCGTCACCGCGGAAACGATCTGGTCGTGCACGCTGTGCGGCGACTGCGAGGAACGTTGCCCGGTGCTGATCGAACAGGTGCCGCGCATCATACAGATGCGCCAGTACATGGCCATGATCACCGGCGAGATTCCCACGGAGATCGCCAACTTCTTCAAGGGCATCGAGCGAAACTCGAACCCCTGGGGTCTGTCGCCCGACAAGCGCGCCGACTGGATAACCAAGGGCGGCGAGGACTTTACGGTCAAACAATTCAGTGAGTTGACGCCCGAGGAATTGGAGGAGATCGAGTATTGCTACTTCGTGGGCTGCATGGGCTCATTTGACGATCAGGCACAGAAAACCACCATCGCCCTGTGCAAAATCCTCAATGCGGCGGGCGTGAAATACGCGGTCCTGGGCATCGAGGAACAGTGCAACGGCGAAACCGCGCGGCGCCTGGGCAACGAGTACCTGGGCCAGATGCTCACGGTGATGAACATTCAGACTTTCATGAACTACGGCGTGAAAAAGATCGTTGCCAACTGCCCGCACTGCTTCAACACGCTGGCCAACGAGTATCCTGATTTCATGGAACAGGCCCGCTCAACGCACGACGACAAGGCCGTTGCGGCCAAGTATGAAGGCGTCAAAAACTTCGAGGTTGTGCATGCCAATGAACTGGTGCGCAAACTCATCGCCGAAGGCAAAATCAAAGTGAAGAAAAACGCTGATCTCGGCGGCGTTGCCTATCACGATTCCTGCTTCCTGGGTCGGTACAACAATATCTATGAACCCCAGCGGGAAATGATCGAACTGGCCGGCGGCAAGGTGCTGGAACCCAAACTCAGCGGAGTCGGTTCCTACTGCTGCGGCGCGGGCGGTGGGCGAATGTGGGTGGAAGAACATCAGCCGCGCGTGAACACCGAGCGATTCAAACAGCTTTACGCCGACTGCAACGAGCCCAAGACCATCGGCGTTTCATGCCCGTTTTGCATGACCATGTTGGTGGATGGCTCCAAGGACGAAGGAAAAGACGACAAGGTCAAGATCATGGACGTCATGCAGATCGTGGCCGATAACATGGAAAGTTAGATTCGTCGAAAATTCTGACAGAAATTTTTCCCCGGGCGGACCCTGTTCGCCCGGGAATTTAACGTTTTTCAAAGCTTTCCAAGTTCTTGCTTTTTCATTGACCTCATTTGGTCCATGACTCCCTGAAGCAGGCGGAATTTCCTCAATCCCCCGGCTTGTATCCCACTTCTTGAAGCGCTGCGGAGATATTGGTTTTGCTGAAACCGTCGCCGTAGATGTCGACGCGTAAGCTTTCAAGATTCACATCGGCTCGCGTGACGCCGGGCATGGATTCGATGGTGTTTTTTTCTCCAATCAATTGCCTGCGTGATTGTATTGCTCAAAATGATAAGGCTTCTTTACATCTGAAAAACCTTTCCTCAGTCGCCGCCGTCATTCGTGCAAGAAACACGATTCGAGCTATGAAGTCGCGAATGAATCAATTACAATAGTTCGGTGAAGTTTCACGCGTTTAAAAACAATCTAATACGAAAGGCATCAGCATGAAGGTCAGGATTCCGACCCTTATTTTCGTCGTGTTCGTTTTTTCAATGATTGCGTGGAACCCGGCGCACGCTGGTTCCCTGTATGACGCCGCAAAATCCGGCGATGTAAAAAAGCTCCAGGCTGTGATTCAATCGGGCGCTGATATCAACGAGAAAGGCGCCGAAGGCAACACGCCGCTGCATATGGCCGTCAGGGGCCAGCGTGTGGAAATCGTCAAACTCATTTTGTCTGCTGATGCTGATGTCAACGCGACAAACAACTACCAGGCAACTCCGCTGCACGACGCCGCCTGGGCCGGGAACACCACCTTCGTTAATCTGCTCATGGCGCGCGGCGCTGATCTCAACGCGCGAAACAACGTTGGCGAAACGCCTCTTTATAACGCCGCGGCAAACGGCAACCTGGCCACGGTGCGGGCGCTGGAAAAAAATAAAGCCAAAGTCGATTCGGTCACGAACGACGGCGAAACCGCGCTTCAGGCCGCTGCGGCCAGGGGCAAGGAACGCATGGCGGCGTCGCTGCTGAAATACGGCGCCGACGTCAACGCCATGGATCGATGGGGGACACGCCCGATCCACGCGGCCTCAAGCTATCCTGAAATGATGCTCTTTCTCATCTACAACGACGCGGATATCAACGCGGCGGATGCGGAAGGAAACACGCCGCTGCACATCACATCCCGGAAGGGTTATATCAAGGTCGTCAGGGCGCTGGTGAGAAAAGGCGCAGCCTTAAACGAGAAAAACCAGGCGGGAAAAACGCCCCTGGCCCTGGCCGTTGAAAACAAGCACGGAAAAGTCGCCGAGCACCTACGCAAACACGGTGCAAAATAATTGAAGCTATGTCGATATGATACGAAGCAATGCAAGCGTAGAGGCATCAATCCCCCGGCTTGTACCCAGCTTTTTGAAGCGCTGCGGAAATATCGGTTTTGCTTAAACCGTCGCCGTAGATGTCGGCGCGTGAGCTTTCAAGATTCACATCGGCTCGCGTGACGCCGGGCATGGATTCGATAGTGTTTTTCACCTTCGCCACGCATTTTCCGCAGGTCATGCCTTCCACTTTCAAGGTCAAATCGGCGTCGGCGTCCACGTCGGCGTGAAGGCGCGCCGTGATCCGTTTCCATAGTCTTCTTCCGATGAAAAAGGCCATGAGAGCGGAAATGAAAATGGCGCTGCTGATGCCGAGCCAGGATGCGCCGCCGTGATGATGCATAACCATTTCAGACGCCGCGCCGCCCAGCACTCCGTCGAAAAGCAAACCAAAGGTCATGCTCATCACCGCCACGACGCCCAGGTAGATGGCCAGAACGCGTCCGCCCAACGCCCGGTAAATCATTCCCACTGTCGCGATGTTGGTCGCCGGCCCGGCCATCAAAAAGACCAGCGCGGTTCCCAGCGGCATGCCCGCGCCGATCAGCGATGCGGCGATGGGCACGGAACTGGTCGTGCATACGTATAAGGGCATGGAGATCGCCAGGACAAGAAACATCCCGCCGATTCCTTGCGTCCACTGCGCGCTTTTCATAAATCCATCGGGAACCAGTACGGCGATCAAGGCGGCAAGAACAACTCCGGCCGCCAGGTAGACATCCAGCATGGCGAAAAGGTCGAACACCGAATAACGGACGACTTCGACAATGCGCCGCCAAAAGCTTTTCGGAAGCTCGCTGATCGTGTTGAGCTTTTCCGGACTGGCGTCCTCTTTTTCCTCGGTGGCGTTGACCAAGACGCCGCCCAGCACTCCCGTGATAAAGGCGGCGAAGACTTTGAAGATAGCAAAAGGCCAGCCAAGGAAAGTTGCGGAAACAAGGATCGAATCCACGCCGGTCTGCGGCGTGCTGATAAGGAAACTCGTCGCCGCGCCTTTCGATGCGCCGTCGTTTTTCAACCCGATGGCCGTCGGCGCCACGCCGCAAGAGCATAGAGGCATGGGCACGCCGATTAGAGAGGCTTCCATCACGGAGCGCAAAGAACTCCCGCTCAAACGCCGCTTAATGAAGCGCGAAGGCAGGAAAACATGGATCACCCCCGCTATCAGAAGTCCAAAAATAAGCGGCGGCGAAAGCTCGATTAAAATTTCCCAGACTGAGATGAGTAATTGTTCCATCATGGCTTTCTTGCGTCCTTTCCCCGCAGGCGGTTAAGGTGGGGTTTTCCAAGAAACATATTAACCCACGTAGGTCGTTAAGGAATATGAGCTGGATCAGCATAACGAGATCAATGTTTTTGGCTTTGAAGAGAAAATACTAGAAAGTATCTATACCACATACCGCATAGCGCGTCAGTCCATCGCGGCGGTGGAAAGCGAGCAAGACCGGCTGCGAGGCGACCCGGCAAATGACTGGAGCATAACGGAAGAGCCTTTAGCTGCTATGGAATCCCAATGACCAGGCAGCTACTCCAACTTCTTTTTCACCGGCTCCAGATAGGTCTGCGGATTTTCGTAAATGTAGGCCGGACCGCGCTTCGCCCGGTATTTTTCGATGTTGAAGGGCTTTTCATGACCGTCGTCGCTTGCCCTGTATTCCGGTTCCTTGTACGGCGTGATCATCCCTTCGTAATTGCGCAGGATGATGGTGTCCCGCGAGCGGGAAATGACGTAGTTCGGCATGACGGGGATTTTTCCGCCGCCGCCGGGAGCGTCCACTACGAAGGTGGGCACCGCCAGCCCCGATGTATGCCCGCGCAGCGCCTCGATGATTTCAATGCCTTTGCCGACCGTTGTGCGGAAATGCTCTATGCCCTGAGATAGATCGCACTGATAAAGGTAGTAGGGCCGCACGCGAATCCGCAGCAGTGCATGCACGAGCGCCTTCATGATTTGCGGGCTGTCGTTGACGCCGCGAAGCAGCACGCTCTGGTTGCCCAGCGGTGCCCCCGTGGAGGCCAGCTTGTGGCAGGCGACGGCGACTTCGTCCGTGATTTCCTTTGGGTGATTGGCTTGAATGTTCACGAAGACGGGATGGTATTTTTTGATGATCTCGCACAATTCGTCAGTCACGCGCATCGGGCAAACCACCGGCATGCGCGTCCCGAGTCGGAGAATTTCCACGTGGGGAATCGCACTTAAGGTCTTGAGTACATACTCGATACGCTCGTCGCTTAAGGTCAGGGGGTCGCCGCCGGAGATGACGATGTCCCGCACTTCTTCGTGCTTTTCAATATATTCCACGCATTTATCAAAAGTGCTTAAAAATGAGCGGTCCTTATTGACAACCAGCCGACGGCGAGTGCAGTGCCTGCAGAAGTTTGAACATTCGTCGGTGAGCAGAAGCAGCACCCGGTCAGGATAGCGATGCGTCAATCCCGGCACCGGGCTGTCGGCGTCCTCGGCCAGCGGGTCGGCCATATCCGCCTCAGAGTATTCCACCTCCAATGCCGTGGGCACAAACTGCCGCCGGATTGGGCAGTAGGGATCATCCCAGTCCATGAGGGAAGCGATATAAGGCGTGATGGCCATTCTTAAGGTGATGATGCAGCGTCGCAGTTCATCTTCGGTTTTTGAATCGACCTCAAAGACTGTTTTGAGCCGGTCCACATCCTGGATGCGGTTTTGCATCTGCCAATGCCAGTCGTTCCATTTTTCGTCGGGAATATCGGCGTAGATTTCAGGTCGTTTGTTTTCCATTTTCATCGTCTGGCTCCGTCTTACTCAAATGTTCCAATTTTTATAGCGATCTGTTTGCGCGACGCTTAGGCGTAACGCTTCGTATACAGTTTGCGAATGTACTCGTTTTCACGCACCAGCGAAAGGGCATGCTCGGCGTGGCCTTTCGTGTAGCCGTTGCCGATAATCATGGTTACATCCTTGCCGATTCCTTCGGCGCCCAGCGCGGCTTTCGTGAAATCCGTAGCCATGGAAAAGAAATAAACTACGCCGTCGTCTTTGGCGGACAGGATGCTGCCCATCTCGCAGTTTTCTCTTGACACACAGTTGATCACAACGTCGACCAGTTCGCCGCCAGTGACGCGCTCCACCTCGCCGTAAAAGGCCAGGGCGTCATCGGCGGGAGCGATAACGACATCGTCCACAAATCCCGATTCGCGCACCAGGCTCTCAACCTCTTTGCGGCGAATGGCGGCGATCACGCGGCCATTTTCCCCGACCTGTTTTTTAGCTTCGCACAGGCACAACATACCGCTTTTGCCATTGGCGCCGATGACCAGCACCGTGTCGCCTTCTTTAACGAGTTTGGCAACCTGCGCGGCCGCTCCGGCCACATCCAGCACGGCCAGAGCAAGTTTTTGCGGCATGTCGCTCGGCAACTTGACCCATATTCCCGACTCAAAAAGAATGGCCTGCGCTTCGACGTCCACCTGATCCACATTCATGCGCACTTCCTTGAATCGACTGATGGAAAGCGGCGTCAGCGACAGCGACACGAGGCTCGCGATGGGGTCCCCCGGCGCCAGGTCGATTTTTCCTTGCAACGCGGAGCCTATTTTCGCCACCTTTCCCACGAACATGCCGCCGGATCCGGTCCAGGGATTTTTCTGTTTTCCATACTTGCCGACGATTTCGGCGATGATTCCCGTAACCTTTTTTTCGTCGCCCCCGGCTTTGTCGGCAATCACCTTGAAGCTGGCCGAGTCGATGTTCAGTGTTTCGACGTCGCAAAGGATTTCGTTGTCGTACAGAATCGACATATCGTTGTTGACGACAAGGGCAGGCTGCGGCAAAACCCCTTTCGGCTCAACGACGCGATGGACGCCATATTTATTTCCTTGCACGATTTCCTCCGAAGTATTTAGCCAACATTCCCTGTAAAAACTTTCAGTCATGTCTTGGAGGGAATAGATCAAATTCGCGCATTTCGCAAGCTTGGGGGAAAGTCCGGATTTAGCTCCGTCGCGCCGCCTTCCACCAGCGAAGGGCCACGCGGACCATTTGCCGAAAAATCCCGAATCCAGCAAGCCCAAGGACGCGGGCGATTTGATTCGGGCGAAAATAAAAGCTCAGCATTGCGCGCCCGCGCATTCTATTGACCGCCTCCGGGGGCAGCCCCGGAAGCCAAAGCGATGCGGTGGCCTGTCCAATGCCGCCAAAGGCGTTTTCCGGCAGATAATTTTTTTCCATGGCTGTTTCGTAAAGGGACGATCCCACGAAAGGCGCTGCCGAGTAGAACTGCGCGAAATCCAAATCCGAGGCCAGCGCATCTTTAAGAGTTCTTTTCATCGACGCGGGAGTCTCTCCGGGCAATCCAAAAATGAAATGGCCGAGAGTTTTCATCCCGGCGTTGCGCGCCATTTGAATCGGCGTGCGAAAATCCGTTGACCCAAGCTTCTTTCCGATTCCCGCCTGCACGGTCTCGTCCGTGGATTCGATACCGAAACTGATCATCCAGCAACCCGCCGCGCTCATGCTTTCGAGCATCTGCGCGTCCACGGTGTCGGTTCGGCTGTTGCAGGTCCAGCGAATCCCAGGAGTTTCGCGCCGCATCGCTTCGGCGAGATCCATCACGAAGCTCTTTTTGATGGTGAAGGTATCGGCCCATATGAAAAAATCATGGACATGGAAATCTCGACGGTCGCGACAAATCTCCTCGATGACGGATTCGACGCTACGAAACCGGAGCGAATGACCGTAATAAGCCCCAGCGGTGCAAAACGAGCAGTGATGGGGACATCCGCGGTGGGGCGACAGACATAGCTGTCTTTGCCGGCGAAAGGGCAGGCTGTACAAATCCCGATCAACTTTTTCCCAGGCCGGAAAAGGAAGGCGATCCAGATTCTCGATAAAAGGTCTGCTCGGATTGCGGCGCGGGCCATTTTGTCCTTGAAGGCTCAAGCCCCGGATATCTTCGAGACCCTCGCCTTGTCTTTGAAACTCAATCAACTCCCCAAAACTTTCTTCCGGTTCGCCGCGAATGACGTAATCTATGGGCGGATTATCACGCAGCAGTTCCAGGTCGAGAACGCTGGCATGAACGCCGCAGGCGGCAATGGCGGTCTCCGGCAGCGTTTCTTTTATGCTGTGCGCCGTCATCGTGTCGTCAGCGATGCTCGGCGTGGAAAACGCCAGAACGCACAGATCGGGTTTGAATTGACTCAATATTTTCAGCAGTTCGCGCAGTGAAATAACCGCCGCCGGGCAGTCGAAAACCCGCGGCGCATGCCCAGCCGCCAGGGCGATTGCCGCCAGGTAGGCCAAGGTTACGGGAGGCCACTGTGTTGTCCATATGGAAGCCCGCTGCGTGCATCGGCCTTCCCGCGTGAAAGAGGCGTTGTCCGAAAGCGGACCGTTGACGAGGGCGATTTTCATGATTGTTCGCAAAACTTCACGACGTTAATCGTTCACGAAAGATCGTTGCCAGAATGCGAAGCCCGTTGTGAATACGCCGAAAACCGGTTCTGCCCCCCGTTCGTGCTTTCCGGGTGACGGGAATTTCCCTGACTTCAACACCTGCCTTTAAGGCCTTGCACAGCATCTCGGTTTCGATCTCATATTGCTTTGAAACCAGGTGCATCGAGGCGGCGAGTTCCCGGCTAACGGCTCGGAAACCGGATTGGGAATCGGTCACGCGACTTCCGAAAAGCAGATTGATAAGCCCGCTCATAAAGCGATTTCCAAAATAATTCAGTCGCGAGATGCCGCCCTTTTCAATGTCGCCGATGAATTTTGACCCATTGACGAATCGGGCCCCTTCGTCAACCTGTCGCATTAGAGTCGGCAAATCCTCGGGGTGATCCTGCCCGTCGCCGTCCATGAAAATCAAAGAAAGACTATCGGCCTCCCGGATTCCTCTTTGCAGCGCAATCCCCTTGCCCGAGTTTGAGTCCATGCGGATGAGTTTGACGCCCTCGCATCCTGCGGCAATGCTCGCCGTTTCGTCGGTGGAGCCGTCGTCCACGACGAGGATTTTGGCGGCGGGAACAATGCCCTTGAGGCTTGTGAGTACGGCGCCGATGGACTGCGCTTCATTGTGGCAGGGAATGATGATGGTCCATTGCTTCATGGCGTCAGGCTTTCATCCGGCGCCGCGATTTCGCATCCCTGGGCTCCGATTGTTGGGGAAAAATTGAGCATCCCATAGGTTTCACCTTGAAAAGCCTTTAATGTCAATGCTTTTCGTCAAAGTTAATCCAGGTGGTTTTGAGGGTGCAATTTTTACTTGACCTGCACAAAATAATTGTGTTAAATGCGTTTCGATCTAGCTTTTTGCGTCATTTTGGTTGGCAAAACGGATAGATCGTTTGATTGAGAACTAACACCGCAAGGAGGGAACGAAGAATGTTGAGCAAAAAATTTATGTTTCTGGCCCTGGTCGCTTCGCTGGTTATGGCTCTGAGCTTTGCCGTTGCCTGTGGCGACGACGATGACGACGACGACGATGACGATGACGACGACGCCGACGACGACGACGACGACGATGACGACGACGACTACACGGTTGTCGGCCAATGCGACACGCAGGACGTTTACGACGCCATGGTATGGTTGTTCGAAGATTGCTATCAGCTCGAAGATAGCGACGGAAACATCATGGACGCCGAAATGGCTTGTGAAAATTCCGAACTTGAAACCGTCGACTGCTTCATGGGCTGCTACGATGACGCCGACGCGTGCGGCGGTGAAGGCGATGATCCCTTGGCGGACTGCCTCATGGATTGCCTAGCCTAATCGAATCCAGACAAAAGTAAGACAAAAACCCCGGGATCAACCCCGGGGTTTTTTTGTGCTCTTTAAGATATTCGCGAAATTTGCTATATTGTTGAATAGTTTTGTTGGATTTCATTTCCCTGGTCGCCTGAATGCATTTTGTCATCCGGCGCTTTTGGAAGGACCCCATGACGCAACTCAAAATCTTGTTTCTTTTGATGGCGGTATTTTCCGTGTTTCTGCTCATCGACTGCACAAGTAGCGGCGATGATGACGACGAAGAGATGGACGATCAGGATGTCGATGACGACGACAATCTGCCTGACGATACTTGTGAAACTCCCGAAGTTCGCGAAAACATCGAGTGGCTTTTTGAAAGCTGCTACTCGTTTCTAGACGCCCAGGATGACCCCATCTCCGTGGACGATGTTTGCGAATTATCGCCGAGCGCGATTCAATGCTACAACGATTGCGCCGAAAAAGCCGAGGAATGCGGGGGCGACGAAGACCCCTTGCTGGGTTGCATGATCGATTGCGGACTGGACGACCTATCGGCTTGAAAGAGTCATTATTTGCCGACCATTGTTCCAACCACGGCGGCGATGCTCGCCGGGGGCAGTTCCACGCTGAATCCACCCTTTCCATCCTTGATTTCAACCTCGGATACGCCGACTTCATCGGGCTTGTCGAAAGTGTTGCGTGCATCCGGGTGAGGCCCTTTCAGAAGGAGAAGCCGATTGAAATGCACTCCCGGGCATTCCAACTCGATCCTCATCGGAGCTTCGTATCGACGCTGGATCAAGGTGATTCCGACGCGATGGCCGTTTGTGGCCGCATGAGCCGACACGAGCGGCGCTTTCCGTGCCGCCGGAATCGCTCCAAGCTTTTTTGAAAAGTACGTCGGACCCTCGACCTCGCATGGAATCCGGTGCCCGACGAGCGTGGAAGCAAACATCTGCATGACGTACCAGGGTGGCGTTTTCACGATTTGCCCGGCGTTGGTTTGCAAAAGCCCCAGCACATTGAAGGCCTGCGCGAGATTGGCCAGGGAAACAACTTCGCAGTGATCCACCAGGGTTCCGACCATGCCCGCTACGGAGACCGCGTCGCGCATGCGCCAGAAAACCTGGTATATCTGCAAAAACCACCACCAGAGATTCCATTCGTCCAAAGCAATTTTCATCCGGTGATTTTCGCCGAGGACGCTTTGCATCTGCCCGGCGACGAAGCGCAGTTTCCGATCAAGTTCCAGATAAGCCGACGCCAGACTGTAGTGGGATTTTTGGTTGCCGGGTATTCGCATGACCAGATATTGCGGCTTGTTCGTGCTGGGCAGATACACGTGGAGCGAAAGATACGCCGCCTGGCCCTCGATGCGCGATAATACGATGGGATTCCAGTTTGGCCATAAATCGCAGGCGCCAACAACAACAGGTGTTATTTCCGGCGATTGCTCACGCATGAGGCGCTCAAATTGCAGGTATCGCTTCGCGTAATTTGAAGGATCGCTGTGGCCGTATGCCCAAAAGCCAAACTGCTCATTTCCGATGCCCCAGATTCGCACGTCCCATGGTTTTGTCCGACCGTTTTCAGCGCGCTTTTTTCCCCACGGCGTTTCCGGCGCGCCGTTGCAATACTGAACCCAGTCGGCGGCTTCTGTCGGCGTTCCCTTCGCCAAATTGATGTTGATATAGGGTTCGGCACTTAAATCCCGGCAGAGTGAAAGAAACTCATCCGTTCCGAAATGATTGGGATCCGAGGGGCCGATCCAGGGACCGTATTTTTTCCAAAATAAATTGGGCTTTTCCGGGCGATTCAGGCCGATGCCGTCCGTCCAGTGATAGCCGTCGGCAAACAGACCGCCCGGCCACCTGAGGCAGGACACGCGCATGTCATTTAAAGCCTTAACCGCTTCGGGGCGTGCTTTCCCCTTGGCGTCCAGAAGACCACCCTGATAGAGGCTTTTGGCCATATTTTCCAGAAAATGCCCGAATATTTTCGGGTCGATTTTCGGACCTGCTTTTCGGACATCGACCGTAACTTTCGCGTTCATTGAGGTTAGTTCTCCTATCTAACGCAGTCTTTTGCCTCAACCAAATGGAAATTGCTTTGCGTGCAATGGTCCCATAGGGACAATTGAAAATAGCCCGTCGTTTTAACGGCGGGAACGGGATGGCCAACATATTTTTTCGTCCCATAGGGACGATTGAAAATAAGGCGACTCAATTTTCTCATTACCGCGCTCCACAATTCAAGCGTCCCGATGGGACGCGATTCCCCGGTTACGCCACGTAAACCCCCAATAAATTGGGGGCCTATTTTCGCATTGTCCCTACAGGACGCACGGGCCCACCCGCGGTGCTTGCGAAAGTAGTCGGTGCCTTTTAAATTCATACCTCATACTTCATACTTCATACTTCCGCTTGTGGACAAGCCCGCTTGTCCGTGCAAAACTTTGTCCTAAGGACCAGGAGCGATATGCCATGACAAAAAATGCCGTTATTCTTCTTTCGGGCGGACTTGATTCGGCCACATGCCTGGCCATTGCAAAAGCTGAAGGTTTCGCTTGTCGTTGCCTGAGCTTTCAATACGGCCAGCGTCACGGCGTCGAGCTTGATGCGGCACGAGATGTCGCCAATGCTCTCGGCGCGGCGGAGCATCTGGTTTTGAATCTCGGCCTTGATCGCATCGGCGGTTCCGCCCTGACCGCGGACATCCCCGTCCCGAAACAGCGCTCCACGCAGGAGATGGCCGTCGGTGTTCCCATCACGTACGTCCCGGCGCGCAACACGATATTTTTGTCCTACGCGCTGGCCTGGGCGGAAGTTCTCGGCGCGGCGGACATTTTCATCGGCGTCAACGCGTTGGATTATTCGGGTTATCCCGACTGCCGTCCGGAATACATTGAGGCTTTTGAAAAAATGGCGAACCTAGCCACGGCGCGGTCAACGGAAAAAGGCATCGGATTTAAAATACGAACTCCGCTGATTGACATGACCAAGGCCCAAATCCTCACAAAGGGAATGGCGCTGGGCGTGGACTACGGCCTGACGCATTCCTGCTATGACCCGGCAGGCGACGGCAAGCCCTGCGGCCATTGCGACTCCTGCCTGCTTCGTCTCAAGGGCTTTGCCGAAGCGGGCATTGTCGACCCGCTCGAATACGCCCCATGAGTTTGCGCATCAATGAAATATTCCTGAGCATCCAGGGCGAATCCACATTTGCCGGCAGTCTTTGCGCTTTCGTCCGCACGACGGGTTGCCTTTTGCGTTGTGTCTGGTGCGACACGCAATATGCTTACGAATCCGGAGAGGATATGCGCCTGGAGAAGATTGTTGAAAAAGTCGTGTCTTTCAACGTGCCTTTCGTAGCCATCACCGGCGGCGAGCCGCTCATCCAAAAAGATACGCTTTCGCTCATTTCTCGCCTGCGTGATCTGGGACTGATCGTGCTGCTGGAAACGAGCGGCGCCTGCGACATCAGCCCTGTCGATAAGCGCGCGCACATCGTCATGGACATCAAGTGCCCCAGTTCCGGGCAGGCCGACAAGATGCTTTTTTCCAACATTGCGCATCTTGAAGAAAAGGACGAAGTGAAGTTCGTTCTGGCGAGCCGGGAAGATTATAGCTATGCAAAAAAGATCATCGCCGAGTATGAATTGGGAAGCCGCTGCCCCGTTTTATTGTCCGCGGCGGTCCCGTTGCTCGACCCCACCCTCATCGCCAAATGGATTATCGCCGACAGGCTCCCCGTGAAACTGCAATTGCAACTTCACAAATACATCTGGCCGGATCGCGAACGAGGCGTGTAAGGGGCTGCCTGAAAAAGTTGAATATGGCGCAATTTTTTTCGCCGAAGAATGTTTTTCAACAGCCCCTTGAAAGCCGGTTTTTATGTCGCATCCATCTCGCCTATCTCTTTTTCCACAGCTTCCGCGATAAGGATCGGCAGCGCCGGTATCGGTTCAAATCCGTTTCCAAAAACATCCAGATAAGCCGCCCCGGTGACGCACACGGCGAAGGGTGCTGAAAGTAGAATGCCAAAATACAAGGCATATACGCCGGCCTGGGCCACGAGGTTCACCACGAAGGCGAACAAGATGAGCATGAGCCAATCAACCTTGAAATGCGCCCAACAGTCCTGCAGGGCCTCTCCGGCGCCTTTGCCCTTGTCCATCATGTGCATGAGCAAAAATATGGTCAGGCCGTTGACAACGATAATACCCACGCAGCAGCACAGAAAGCCGCACATCGACAGCCCGAAAATCAGAAGACCGCCGACAAAGAAACGACCAAAGTCGGAAAAGCCGACGAATAGATCGTTGATTTCCGCCTTTTGGCCACGCAGTATTTTTAAAACCATGAAGTAGAAACCGGCGTAGATCGCCGGTCCAAGAATGATTGTCATAGAGATAACGATCGTCAGGCAATAGCCTCCGAGGAGAATGCCGATGTTTTTAGAAAAAGCATCCCATCCCCTGGAAAACGCAGTGCCGAAATCGATTTTGCCCATGTCGCCAATCCTCTTTTAGCTGCCGATCTTTTTTAATGAAGGGCAATAACTAAAGTGAAATGACCGCAATCAAAACCGTGAGCATTCGCCCCATTCCTATACTCACTCCGGCGATCAATGTACTTCACACCATTTTCTTAACACGAGGCCGCATCCGATGAAAAGGAGGATTTTGCGCTCCCGCAAGTGGCTTCTTCATTATCCAGCCTGTGAAACAGGCAAAGCAGAAATAAACGAAACGGTGATCGAAGCGGCGAGTCAGTATCGCCGACGTTGGTGGAAAATTGGCAATTAACCAACAATAGCAACTCTTGCCGGAATGAGCTATTTGCGCTGTTGCAAAGTCAGTAATGGCGGGGCTTTGTGTGGGTCGTAAAATTTCTTTAGCCCACGAATTCAAAGGCTCGACCGGCAATTGTGCCGCCCTCCGGGCTTCGCTTACCGAGGTTCACTCCCCTTGCTCTTTCCCTTCAATTAGCTAGTTCCTGTCCCGTAATGGGGGTTTTCGAGCGACCGGGCAGTCCGATTGGCTGA
>CAZQAE010000073.1:0-24602 GCA_964591275.1 uncultured bacterium
CGCGCCACAATTGACGGCTACGAAGGCGCCGCTCACCCTATCGGAATTTCGGTGAAGGGAACGAGCGACAAGCTCCTTTCCCGTCCCCGATTCTCCGGTGATGAGAACAGAGGTTTTGTAGGGGGCGATCTTGCTCACCGCCTCGAAAACTTCCATCATTTTGTCGTCGCGTCCGATCATCTCGCCGAATCGGCTTTTGTCGAACACTTCCTTGCGAAGATGCCGGTTTTCCTCCAGCAAAACTTCGTGGGCTATCGCTTTTTCCAGCACGGCGACAACCTCATTGGCTTTGAAAGGCTTGGAGATAAAGCTGAAAGCGCCGCGCCGCATGGCGTCCACCGCCAAATCAATCGTGGCGTAAGCGCTCATCATCACGACGGGAGACTCAATCCCTTTGGCGACAACGCGGTCCACAAATTCCAAACCGTCAATATTCGGCATGCGCAGATCGCACAAAACTACGTCGAAGCTTTCGCCGTCGTCGAGAAGATCGATGCCCTGCCGACCATCGGCGGCCAGGGCGACCTCGTAGCCCCGTTGCGCAAGAAGAACTCGCAAGCTGTCGCGCATACCTTCTTCATCATCCACTATAAGAATTTTGGCTTTTGCTTCTGTCATCGCTTTCGATCATAGCTTTAAAAATCTCTGAGGGGAACGAGGGAAATTGCGCTGCCGACGCGCCATTGACAAGGCCTGCTCGTCGTCTTAGATTCGCGCCCTTCTGGGGGAAGGACCAGGCGCGATGAAAGCGGTCAATGGCCATGTCGGCGAAATCACCGAAAAATTTCAGGACCTGTTTCAGCGGGTTCTGGAGCGGTTCGAAGTCAGCGTCCAATGGGTTCTGCTCATCGCCGCCGCCCTCATCGGCGTCATCAGCGGCGCCGGCGCCGTCGCGTTTCGCTATGTAATCATCGGGCTGCAAAGACTCACCGTCATTATCGCCGAGTCTTTTGGCGACCCATCCTCCGCTTTATCAGTTACCTATCAGTCTATCGCCGAATTTCCGATCTGGCTCAAAATTCTCATCCCCGCAGCAGGCGGTCTTATCATCGGCCCGCTCACCTATTTCCTCGCCAGGGAGGCCAAGGGGCACGGCGTTCCCGAAGTCATGGATGCGGTGGCAAGCAAAGGCGGCGTGATCCGACCGCGTGTAGCCTTGGTCAAAACTATCACCAGCGCCATTTCCATCGCCGCCGGATTCAGTCTTGGCCGCGAAGGTCCCATCGTGCAGATCGGCTCAACCTTCGGCAGCGTTATCGGCCAGGTCATGAAACTCGGCCCGGAAAAAATGAGGCTACTGATCGGATGCGGCGCCGCAGGCGGAATCGCCGCCACCTTCAACACGCCCATCGCCGGCATGTTCTTCGCCATGGAAATCATTCTGGGAGATTTTGCCGTCGGCGCCATGTCAGCCCTGGCGGTGTCGAGCGTCGTGGCCACCATCGTTAGTTACGCCTTCCTCGGCGACACGCCCGCCTTCACGCTCCCCGGCAATTTCGTTTTTGTTTCCGCCTGGGAAATCCTGACCTACATCGTCCTGGGCCTGCTCGCCGGGATCACCGCCGTTCTTTACACCAAAATTCTCTACTTATTCGAAGACCTGTTCGACAAACTGAAGCCCATCCCCGAATATCTGCGCCCCGTTTTGGGCGGAGTGCTTATCGGCATCATCGGCATCTGGCTTCCCAACGTCTTCGGCGTCGGATACGGGACCATCGACTCCATTTTCTTAGGGCAAATGACGATGGGCTTCATGGCCTTTCTCGTACTCGCTAAAATCGTCGCCACCTCCATCTCCATTGGCTCCGGCGGCTCCGGCGGCATCTTCGCCCCCAGTCTCGTCATCGGCAGCGCTCTGGGCGGCGTGTTCGGGATGGTGGCGCAGCATTGGCTTTCCGCAGATCACATTGGCCCGGCGGGGGCTTACGCCGTGGTCGGCATGGCCGGCGTGGTCGCCGCCGCAACGCACGCACCGCTCACGGCCATTCTGATCGTGTTCGAGATGACCGGCGGCTACGAAGTCATCCTGCCTCTGATGCTGACCTGCGCCATCGCCACCATCGTCGCGCGCTTTTTGTCCAAGGACTCGATTTATACACTAAAGCTTACGCGGCGCGGCGTCGTCATCGCCGGAGGACGAGAGGAAGCGGTCCTTCGCTCTCTGACCGTTGATAATGTCATGCACACAGACTATGAAACCATTTTTCGTGGCGAAACCTTCCCGCAAATTGTCGACAAGGTTCTGCGCAAGGACCAGGCCGAGTTCTACGTCGTAGACGAAAACAAAAAGCTCGTGGGGCGGCTCAACATCTATCTCATCAAAGACATCCTGCGGGAAACGGGTCTGGGTTCTCTCGTCGTTGCGGACGACATTATGGCACCCTGTCATCACATGCTGACTTCCGACACCACGCTCGCCGACTGCCTGCGGCAGTTGACCTTCAAGGGCATCGACGAACTGCCGGTGGTCAACAACCTGCAAGACGCGCGCATGATCGGCGTCCTGGAGCGCTCCCATATCATCAGCACCTACAACCGCGAAATTTTAAGGAAGTCCGCTGCGGGCTTTCGCGTGGTGCAAAAAACCGAAGAGGGAAATCAGTTGCGTTCCGTGCAATTGCAACTTGGATTCGAAACCAGGGAAATCCGCGTCTCCGCTTCACTGGCCGGCAAAACGCTTCACTCCCTGAACCTTCGCGCGAAATACGGCATCAACTGCCTGACCATCAAAAGCGCCGAAAACGGCCAGGTTGACGACAGCGCGGTTCCCATGCCCGAATTGGAACTCGAAGAAGGCGACCTGATGATTTGCGTCGGCAGCCCCGAGCAATTCGAGGTTTTTGCCAAAGACTTTCCTCCCCTTTAGTTGAAGTCTTAAAATTATATCTCCGAAAAACAAAGTGTGATGCTGCCCGCATCGCCCCATTTCCAAAAACCAATTTTTGTTTTCACGGTAATTTGTGGCATCATCCAGGCATAGATTTTGTGAAAGGGGCAAAAATCAGGCATTGAAAAAAGGCGATGCGTTGCGTATTGCCGTAGTCTCGATGTGTTAACTACAAACGATTGCATCCTTGGCGCAGCCGATTGTTTGGACGCGGAAGTCTGCCTTGGCCTAAGCCCGTTTTGCCCAAGATACGAGGGCGACGGCAGATGTTGCCGTGTTGATGATCCATGCCGGTTAGCCTCAAATTCGACGTGCAACTGCGGGGGCGCGTGTGAATGGAAGAACTATGATTGTTACACCGAATGTCCCGGCTACGCAGGACCTTTTCCCGATTGTTGCAGAAAGAATGATCCATGCGGATGGGCTGAAAACGGCGATTGTGAATGCGCAAAAACCTGCGATTGGGACGCCAACGATTCAGTTTGGTGATAAATGAGATAAAAAGCATGAAGGTCTCAAAAGCAAAGCTGGTTGCCCTGGTTTCGATCCTGGCGTTGAGTTTTGCCGTGGCCCTGGCTTGCGGCGAAGATACCAAGGAAAAGACAACCCTTATTCAACCAATACTGCGTTTGACTTGAATAAGATTTTTGGCATTCAACTTCCCTTGAATAAAATCCATGAGCACTAAAGGCGGGAAGCTCTGTGCGATTGCTTCAATTTCCCCCTCGCCCCTCTTTACAAAAGCTCCCAATTTGGTGCTATCTAATCGTTGCTATGGTAACTCCTAAAGCCACGAAGGAGATGCGCGGATGCTAAAGCTCAATCTGCCAACAGAAAAGATCGATCACGCGCGGGAGTTGGCGCGAAGCATCGCCGATTCGGTGCAAAGCTACATCGTCGCGCATACGACCGACAGCGTGGAACGCACAACCCTGCGGCTCCTGGGCCTGGACGGCGAAAGCAGCGAGGGAATCGTTTGGCCGAACATCCTGGGCGATCACTTAAAGCCGCTGCTTTCCGGCGGCGCCTGCCCTCCGGTTTTTTCCGCCATGATCTCCCATGACATCGACATCGACGCGCTCGCCGCCGCTGTGGACGAAAAGCAAATCGACCTTTGTAAGGAGCCGATATTGCCGCGGGATCAAATGGAGGCTTTTGCGGGTGAATGCGCAAAAAAAGCCATGGCCCGCATCGACGCGACCGCCGACCGCCGAGACGAACTGGTGGAAAAGCTCGGCGATCCGCAAAAGCCATGGCTTTATGTCATCGTCGCCACCGGCAACATCCACGAAGATTTGCGCCAGGCACAGATGGCCGCGCGCCAGGGCGCCGACGTGATCGCCGTTATCCGCAGCACCATCCAGTCGCTTCTGGACTACGTGCCATACGGCATCACCACCGAAGGCTATGGCGGCACCTACGCCACGCAGGAAAATTTCAAGCTCATGCGCGAAGGCCTGGACGAAGTCGGCGAGGAAGTGGGGCGCTATATCCGTCTGGTCAATTACGCTTCGGGTTTGTGCATGCCCGAGATCGCCGCCATGGGCGCGGTCGAGCGCCTGGACATGATGCTCAACGACAGCATGTACGGCATACTTTTTCGCGACATCAATCCCAACCGCACATTCGTGGATCAATACACTTCGCGCCTGTTATCCGCGCGGGCGAAAATCATCATCAACACCGGCGAGGACAACTACCTGACGACCGCGGACGCCATGGAGGCGGCGCACACCGTGCTGGCCTCGTGCCTTATCAACGAACGCTTCGCGGAACTGGCGGGTCTTTCGCCGGAGCTGATGGGCCTGGGGCATGCCTTCGAGATCAATCCCGAGATCGCCGATTCGCTTTCGCTGGAAATCGCGCACGCGCTTTTGATCCGCGAGATTTTCCCGAATCACCCGCTCAAGTACATGCCGCCCACGAAATACATGACCGGCGACGTCTTTCGCGGCTATCAGATGAACGCCTACTTCAACCTCGTCGGCGCTCTCACGCACCAGGGCATTCAGCTTCTGGGGATGCTGACCGAAGCCATGCACACTCCCTACCTCATGGACCGCGCCCTGGCCGTGCAAAACGCCAAATACGCCTTCAAGGCGGCCAGACATCTGTCCGACAGTTTCGATTTGAGAACGGACGGCCCGATAGCCCTGCGTGCAACAGAAGTCCTGGACAAAGCGCTGCGAATGATGGAGCACATCGCGGATATCGGCCTGTTCGACGCCATTGAAGAAGGGCTTTTCGCCGATATCAAACGCCCACGCGAACTGGGCAAAGGCACCGGCGGCGTGTACGCCAAATCCCCTGACTACTGGAATCCAATTCTCGATGCGCTGCGGGGAAAATGATCGCGACCGCCCCTCGACCCCTTCGACTTCGCTCAGGACAGGCATGCTCGCGACAGGAAATATTGCTCCTACATTTTTCTTTCAAATTTTGAGTCTTGTGTTATATACTGGGGATGTCTCAACTGCGGGGATAATCATCATGGAAACAAAAAGACTTTTGACACTCATCATCCTTGGGGTTTTGGCATCGGTGTTTGCGTTAGCCGTAGCCTGCGGCGACGATGATGATGCAGTAGACGACGATGAAGAGGACGACGATGAGAACGACGCCGGAGATGGATTGGGCCCGATCCAGGACGACGACGATGAGGATGACTTTTTCAGCGATGATGATTTTTTCAGCGATGACGACGATGCGGACGATGACGATGATAATACCGGCGACCATATCTGCATAGGATACGAAGGAAGCGACGACTGTTGCAGAGCGAACGATCCCTGCAACCTGGCCGACGACGGCGACTGCGACTGCGATGGCTGGTGCGAGTGGGAAGTCGCGGACTGCTCCGACAGGCTCTGCCCCAATTACAACGGCAGCGATGCGTGTTGCGCCGAGGATGATCCCTGCCACTACGCGGACAACGCCGCCTGCGACTGCAACGGTTTTTGCGATTGGGATTGGTCTGACTGCGGTGCCGATGACGACGCCTGGGATGATGATATTTGGGACGATGATATTTGGGATGACGACGAGGAGGATTGCCCCGGTTATACAGGCTACAATTTCTGCTGCAAAATCGACGATCCTTGTAGCTATACCAACGATGGCTGGTGCGATTGCGACGGAACCTGCCCCTGGGATGAAAACGACTGCGGCGCCGACGACGATTTCTGGGATGATGATTTCTGGGATGACGATATCTGGTGGGATTAGGCTTTAACCACGAATAGATCGTGCTTTCCTCCTCAAACCATACAATGGCCTAACTAACCACTCAGTCATTAACAATCGTTATTTGCGTTCGCCAGCATATGCGCGATACATTGATGACTCTGGCGCTGAAAGCGTTTGTCCTCAACTGCTCATACGCATATTTTGGCTATGGGCATTTTGCGCGCTGATCCCCATCGGCGAAAATGTCTTGACTTTCTATTGGAAAACTGGCAATTTTCGTCTGCTTATGCAGACTCTAAGAAAACACTTTAACAACCAGGAGTAAGAAATTGAAAAATCTATGGATTCTGACCTTGCTGATCGCAATTTGTGTAACCGGCTCCATGTCCGTCATTGCGTGCGGAGATGATGACGACGACGATGACGACGACGATACTGCCGATGTCGACGACGACGATGATGCGGACGACGATGACGCCGATGACGATGTCGACGACGACATGGACGATGACATGGACGATGACGTCGATGACGATGTGGATGATGATGCCGACGATGACGACGATTCGTGCGCCGATGTAGTCCAAGCCCTTATCGACTATTGCCCTGAATATGACTATGACACGTGGTACCAGAGTGTTTGTGTCGAATATCAGGATCCGGATTGCCTCGCATGGTGCTACAATGCCTATGACGAGTGCATTGATATCCAGGACTGCTACGAGACCGACGAGTGCCTCGTGTAATTCGCAATAGTTTCTGACGCTATACAAGCCGGCCCTTTGCGGGGCCGGTTTTTTCATGGCGCCAATGCCGTATTTTTGCAATGGAGCCCCAAGCCCGTATTTTTTGGGCTAACCGTGTTTTGCGTCTGTGGCAACGATTTTCGAGTGGCGAGAACGAAAGCAGTTGGGATGAACGCGCCGCCAATCAATCCGCCTGGAAATTACCCTGTTGTTTTCCACGCCGGTCTGGATTTCTTAAGCATCCAAAAATTTCGATAGAAAAATCCGTCAAAACCTGATACACTACTATCATGGACTTGATATAAACCTCTGATGCGAAAGGAAACTTCAAATGAAACGCTTTCAATTGACCTTGGCCCTTTTGGCGATACTGTCGCTAAGTATGGCTTTCGTCGTGGCCTGCGGCGATGACGATGACGACGACGACAACGACGACGCAGTGGATGACGACGTAAATGACGATGCAGACGATGACGTGGACGACGATGTGGACGACGATGTGGACGACGACGTAAATGACGACGTGGACGACGACGTAAATGACGACGTGGATGATGACGTCGATGACGACGTTGATGATGATGTCGACGACGATGTGGATGATGACGTCGATGACGACGTTGACGATGACATCGGTGATGATGAACCCAATAATGACAAGTTGACGGCATCGGGCCCCATTGCGGTCGATACGCCGCTCGCCGGCATAGCCGGCGACGAGGACTGGTTTTTCTTCGCGCCGACGGTCGGACAGGAACTTCTAACCGTGGACCTGACCTTCCTGAACAGCGAAAACGATCTGGACATAGAAGCCTTTGATGAGGCAGGCAACGAACTCGGCTATGGCGGAAGCACCGATGACAACGAGCAAATAGAATTTGCCAATCCTGATGCGAGAGGAAACATTTACCTCCGTGTCTTTAATTACCAGGACACCTACACCGACAGCGCATATGACCTTCAGTGGTCTGCCAGCGCCCTCGACTATTGCACGGGTTATACGGGCGACAATCTCTGCTGCCAAAACGGCAATCCCTGCGCATGGGAAGAAGACAGCTCGTGTGATTGCGACGGATTTTGCACATGGGACGCCGTAGACTGCGCCTGATCCATCAACTGTTTTTCGAATAACGAGCCGGCCCTTTGCGGGGCCGACTTTTTTATTAGCACCTCACGTCACGGAACCGGGCGTCGGCTCTTGCGCGAAAAGCGATGTTTTTGAAAATCACGGGATTTTCATTTATATCTCGCCTTTTTCAGCGATTCGTTATAAAAATACGGGCAATGGAGTCGCGAACACTCTGAACGAAGAACAATAGAGGTAAGACATGCGTGTAACGAGGACGCTGATGCTGGCGGGCATTTCCCTGGCTTTGACCCTCGCGGTTTCCGCCTCGGCCTCAACGGTAATTTATTACGAGGATCACGACACCGGCATCGAGCAGGCGAATATGATGATGAACCTGGCGGGTCATTTCGACAGCCAGATAGTCCTGACCAATCTCGCGGACTACGAACTGGGCGACATGAGCGATTTCGACCACGTCGTTTACATCGGCGTTGACTGGAATTACCTAATCCCCGGAGCCTTTTTCGATGATGTGATTAGCAACGAGCATAGGGTTTTATGGATAAACGAAAACCTGGATGACTTGTCAGCCAGACTGCAAAGTGGAAACCCCTTTGGCTTCGAGTTCGCCGATTGGAACGAGGGGGGCGACCGTAACAGAATCGATTATAAAGACCGCCAACTCGAACGCCTGGAGGACTTTTCCTTCACGGATGTTCGAGTGGTCGGCTCTCCGACGGTGTACTCTTTCATTTCGCCTGAGGGCGAGCCGGATAACGTTCATCCTCACTTCCTTTGCGGCGGCAAACTGTGCTACTTGGCCGAAAACCCCTTCTATTTCGAGGGAAGCGACGACCGCATGTATGTTCTGGCCGACCTGCTGCATGAATTTTATCAGACCGGCATCGGCAACGTGCGAAAGGCCATGGTGCGCTTCGAAGACATCAGTCCCGGCCTCTATAATCTGGATTTGTTGCGCACTTTTGCCGACGAATTTGAATCGCGGGAGATTCCATTCGGCCTTGGGGTCATCCCAATATTCAAAGATCCAGAAGGGCTATACAGCGAACCGGGCACGGAGCTTCATCTGGGCGACGATCCGGCGCTGGCCAACACCCTCAACTACATGCTGCGCAAAGGCGGAACGATGGCGGCCCACGGCTGCACGCATCAGCACGGCGACGGCATCACCGCCGAGGATTGGGAATTCACCTATGGTCTCGATCCTGTGCCGCTGGAAGAAGACAGCGAGCAATGGATGCGGGGGAAAATCGAGCAGTCCCTTGCGGAGTTCGCAGCGTGGAACTGGAGACCGATGATTTGGGAAACGCCGCACTACTCCGCCTCTCACGGGGACTATCGCGTCGTCGCCGAATATTTCGATACGTACTGGGAAAGAGTGCTCGTTTTCCCCGTAACTCCTGATGAAGATCCCATTTTTGGCGAAGCTCTTGAGCCAATATCGCAAAACCTTCCTTATCATTCATCCGCCGGGGCATTGGACATGGCGATTTTGCCGGAGAACCTGGGCTACCTCGAAATGGATTCCGGCAGCATTACTCCGGAAGACCTGCTCGAAATCGCCGATCACCTCAGCATCATTCGAGATGCCGTGCCGACCTTCTTTTTTCATTACACGCTGGTAACGATTGAGGACGTTATGACCGTGGTCGACGGACTTGTTGATCGGGGATATGAGTTCATCAGCCCCGAAGACTTTATCGGCGACGACGGCATGGACGGACTGGATGGAGAGCCATTCGGCGACGGCGAAACCGGACTCGGAGGCGGCGATGATGACGCCAACGAGACGGATTATATGGCTGATGGAGATGAAAGAGACAACGGCGCCTGCGGTTTTTAACGCTGCTCGCATGCTAATGTGAGTTTTGATATACAGGCAAAAAAAAGAGGTCGAGACTGCATCGGCTGGTTTTTTCATGGAGGGCGTGAGGCTTGCGTAAAACTACAATTCTTTTCCTGACGGTTTGCGTTGCCTTGGCGCTGACGACCGGCTCTTCATTCGCGGCGACAATGATCTACTACGAAACCCCGGGCACGCAGGGCGAGCAGATCATTTATGCGAATATGATGCTCAATCTTGTCGCGCACTTCGACGACAACGTATCCACGGCTGATATTGCAAATTATCAGACAGGCGACCTGGCCGAATACGATCATGCCGTCTTCATCGCATACAATTTCGACCTGGTCCTGCCGCCAACCTTTCTTGACGATGTGGCAACAAATCAGCACCGCGTTTTATGGATCGGCGAAAGCCTGTGGCAACTCACTGAGCGTTTCCCCGGCCCCGGCCCTTTCGGTTTTAAGGCCGGTGAATACAATGATGCCGCGCTGCGCAACCGTATCGATTACAAAGGTCGTTTCATGGAGCGCAGCACTGAGCTTTCCTTCTGGGAAACTCGAGTAACAGCGACTCCGCAAGTCTATTCCTACATCGTTCGCGACGGGCAACCGGACCAGGACCACCCCCATTTTCTTTGCGGCGGAAATTTGTGTTACCTGGCCGAGTTTCCTTTCTGGTTCGAAGGCCAGGACGACCGCATGTACGTCTTCGCCGACCTGCTCCATGAGTTCTTTGAAACCGATGACGCCGATTCGCAAAAGGCTCTCGTTCGGTTTAACGAGATAACGCCGGGCATGGTGGATATCAATGCCATGCGCGAAACAACCGGGCGGCTTGACGCCATGGACATTCCTTACGCCATCGCCGTCATTCCCATTTTCAAGGATGTGCTGGGCACGATTGTGGACCCCGATACGGAGTGGCATTTCGAGGACGACCCCAACCTTATTATTCTTATCAACGACTTGCTGGACGATGGCGCCGTTCTGGTTCAACTCGGCGTCACGCATCAGTACGACGACGGCACAACCGGTGATTCGGAATTTGTCACGGGCGGCCAAGGAATTCCTTTGGATAATGATTCGGAAAGCTGGGTGCGCGAGCGAATCGAAATGGGCCTGCAGGAGTTTCTCGATTACGGATGGACCCCGGAGTTCTGGGAAACGCCCTGGAATCTGGCTTCCCATGGAGATTACCTCATCTTCTCGGATTACTACGACTATTACATGGACAATCCGCAAGTTTTCCCGGTCCGCCACGACGCCAATCCCATATTCGCCACGGAATTTGTTGGCCCGACAAACCAGATTATGCCCTTTCAAACGACGTTAAGCGCATCACGCATGGGCATCGTACCGGCCAACCTGGGCTGCGTTTATCCCGGTACGCCGGGCGCTGATTTTGATGATTTACGCGATGTCGCCATGCAAATGAGCATTGTCCGCGACGCCGTTATTTCCTTTTGCGCGTACTCTGGAATTGATTCCGACGACCTGGCGAATTTCATCAACGAGTTGATCGCCATGGGATATGATTTCACCGATCCGGAAGAGTTGATGGGCATCGCGGATGATGATGATGATGACGACGACGATGATGTCGATGACGACTGGATTGATGATGATGCTTCAAGCTGCCATGAATGCGAAACTGCCGCCGATTGCATCGCAGACCTGGGTGACGATCACGCGTGCGTTGACGATTGCTGCGTGGAAGTTCCTACATGGGAAGAAGACCCTATCGAAGACGATGATGCTGACGACGACGACGCGCAGGCCGACGATGACGATGACGACGATTCTTCAAGCTGCTGCGGCTGCTAAGCTACACACGACTTAACAAAAATCCCGCGATAACCCCGCGGGTTTTTTCTTTGCTTGATTGAAGCCCCAGCACAATTGTCATTCCGACTGGAACGAAGTGGAATGGAGGAATCCCTTTTTTGCGCTTAATCAAAGCCCCGCATCGGGGCTTTTGGCGTATTCCAAATTGCGAATTCATTCCGCATTCCCTCGGTCGCTCCTACATTCATACTTCATACTTTCCGTCATACCTCATACTTCATACTTCATACTTCATAACTTGCGCGCCAGGGCGTCGCCGTATGCTTTTTGCAGAGCCGGGAGGAAATCCTCGAAGGGAAAATCGGCGTAGTCGCCGATGTGCCGAAGATAGTCGATGTGGGGATCTCCGTTGATGTCGACCGCGTGCAGGACGCTATCGTTTTTTCCGTCGAACTCGACAGGGATGAAATCCATCTTTCGGCACAGCTTAATATCAAAGGCGCAGGTGGCCTTCACCCATCGACCATCCAGAAATATGCGATTGTAACCGTGATAAACAAAAAGATCGGTGCCCATGAGCGCCTTGAGTTCCGGTGAAACTTTGTGGCTGCGGATATCCGCGAAGCCCAGGCCGCAGGGGATGTCGGCCGCGCGACAGAGCGCCGCCAGAACAATGGCTTTTTGTATGCAAAAGCCCGCGCCCCGCGCAATGACGGTTGTCGCTGGGAAATCCGTGCGTTCCATCATAGGCGAAAAGGGATTGTAGCGGATCTGATCCCGAGCCCAGGTGAAGAGCTTGACGGCGCGGGCGGTCGGGTCCTTGTCTTCTCCTGCAATCTTTTCGACCAGACTTCGAATGACCTCGCTATCGGATTCGATGTAATAGGTGGGCTGTAAATAAAAATCCAATTCTTCCGTCATTTATCGCCTTTCATACTTCATGCTTTCCATCATACTTCATACTCATACTTCATACTTTCCGTCACGGCGTCCACTCGTCCGCGCCGATGTCCCATCCCACGCCGTAGGGCCGCGCATCGCCCTCGAAGTCATAATCGGCGAGATCGCCCCCGTACCAAGTGACTGGATCAATGCCGGCGTCGATGCAAGGGCTTTGGGCCGCCAGGTGATAGTCGTCATTGGCGGGATCGACGAGAAGCGAGTCAAAGCTGATGTTGCCGAAAGCCTCGGTGCAATAGAGCCAGTCGCAGGCGTTTATGTCGTCGATAGTCAGGATGCACTGCGGGTCCTGATCCGGAAACGCGGATAGAAGGCAGTTGAGACCCTGGTTCCAGATGTTGTTGTTGATCAGTGTGAATCGTCCCTGGCCATTTTTCTCCGTGGTGAAATCGCCGTATATCGTCCCGAAAATGTAATTGTTGACTAAAACGGCCTCATCCATCCAAACGCTAAGATCGTCCAAAATCAGGTTGTTGATCAAAGAGCATTTGGCGAAACGCCAGTCCACCTCGAAACGCCCATCAACCACGTTGTTGATAAAGAAAGTGAATCCTCCGGCCATCACGCGGCCCCGGATGATGTTGTCGAGAAAAACAGCAGGGGCATCGATATATTCCGCCGCGACGTCAAGAGCGTAGCCGTTATCTTCGTTAACGATATTGAAGCCGCCGACAAGGACATATTCCGTCGATTCCACCGTGACGAGGTATTGGAATGGATTCAGATTCTCAGCCAGGATCGTTGTTATATTGGCGCGGGGATCGCGAGTCCAGTTCACATCCTCATATCCGCCCAGGAGATTGACGCCGGTTACCACCGCTTCCGTGTACTGTCCCTGCGCAACGCGCACTTCCTTGTCGAGTGTTTCCGCAAGCGCAATCGCCGCAGAGATCGTCAGCTTGGGTGCGTCTTTCGTCCCCGGATTGTCGTCGCTGCCGCCGGTTGACACGAATACCGCCGGCTCATCCGCCGTGTCGTCGTCAACGTCATCATCGATATCGTCATCCACGTCATCGTCAATGTCATCGTCCACGTCGTCGTCCGTATCGTCATCAGCAACGGCATCGTCGTCGGCATCGTCATCCGCGTCATCGTCGTCGCCGCCATCGCCTCCGGAAGTGCAGGCGGTGAGCTGGAAGCAGGACATCAGCATTATAAAGAACACAAGAATGAGGATGATTCGAGAAGTCATTTGCTTACTCCCTTTACGACAAGCCCAAAGATAGGACAGTATATTACGCGACGTTGCATAGGTCAGATCATGCCATCAATGGATAGTCTGTCAAGCCAGGTACGGCACGTCGTTCTGGTCCTGGAAGAACTCGACGAATTGAACGCGCAGGACTGGGAAGGCATCCACTACTGGACGGTGATATCGGGGAAGGAATCGACGCCCCGATACTCCGGCATTGTCGCGACAGGAATGTCGCTCCTACATTCGCGATTGGAAACCGCTCCTACAATATCCCAAAATCCCAGACCCTAAACCCCAGACCCTAAACCCCAGACCCTGAACCCCAGACCCTGAACCCTTACTCCTCCGGCGCCTGCGCCAGATCGCCGAAGATGCCCAGGCTGTCATCCATGTAGCCGAAGACGCTGGTTTCGACGATCTGCAGCGTCAGCCCCTCGAAGGCCGGGATGGGAAAGTCGCCCAGCAGGTCGGTCAGCATCGGCGTAACCAGTTGCAGCACGAGCGGCATAAGCGCTTCGAGCAGGTTGTCGGGAATGTTGACATACAGCTCTTCGGTCACGTCCACGCTGACTTGCGCTTCGCCCAGTTCGATACTCAGGGAGTTCGTTTCGGTGTTGGCGGAAACGCTGACCGGGATTTTCATAGCCAGCGCCATACTCAGGCCCAGGGCCGCATCCTGCCCATCCGGCGCCAGCATCATGTCCACCAGTAAATCGCCGATCTGCAGTTCCATACTGACGGCGTCGGCGACGATGCCCGGCGAATAAACCAGCACGGGCGGAAGCTGTGGGTTGAGCCAAAACTCGATGGGCGTTTCGTCCGGGAAGAAATCGTTCATCCCCGGCAGGAAGGCCAAAAGGTCGCCAATGCTCAGTTCGTAATCGAAGCCCATGCCCTCGGCCCATGCGTTGTCCAGGTGGAAAGTCAGCAGTCCCGCCCGGTAGAACTGGTAGAGCGTCTGGTTGAGTAATTCGTCTCCGATGGCGGCGCCGAATCCGTATTGCAGGCTGTTGACGGGCGTCAAAGCTTCCATGTCGGGCGGCGGGCTGGCTGTCCACAGACTTCCTCCGATGGCGCGCGTATCGGGATCAATGTAATCGCTCGTCGCCTGCCCGTTCATCCATAGGACCAGGCCTTCGTCGTCGAAAACCAGCTCGTTGAACTCAAGCTCGAAAAGGAAATTGACGCCCAAAAGCTCTTGCGCGAAACCCAGGTACAGATCACCCAACAGGTCCTCGATCATCTTGGCCAACTCTTCATCGAGCAAATCACCGATCATGCTGTTGATCATGTTTTCAAGGACCGTAACAAGACCCGCATTGGAATAGCCATTGATGGCTATAGCGAAGTCATCGCCGAAATCGACCACGAAATTGGAAAACTCGACGACCAGATCGCCGGAAACATCGATGCTGAGGTTAATGCGCGCGGTCGCTGTAACGGCGCTTCCGAAAATATCCAGATCGTAACGCGTCAAATCGCCTGCTCCGAGAGAAACGTCCACGTGCCCGGCCAGATGCAGGTTGGGAATCGTGGCTTCGAGAGCCAGGGCGGCCCATTGCGGGATAATGTCGATGACCGGCTGGTCATAGGAAAATTCCGAATAATCGGCGTAGATATAGGGCGTATCTCCCGGCGCACCGATTTCCATCGGCAGATAATCGCCAACCAACGCCGTCACGTCGAAATCCTCAATGAACGATGCGGCCAGGGTCTCGATCTGATCGAATCCGGTCTCGTTCACGCGGACGCCGACCACGTTTTCAATCATCGTGTCGTCGGGCAGCAGCACGCCGCGGAGTATGGAAATGTTGGCGTGCGTAGCGTTGCCGAATTCATCGACCGCTTCCATTTCAACGATATTCAGTCCGCCTTCGCGCAACTGGACCAGATGGCTAAAGTTTCCCTGCGGATCATAGCTCACCGACTGCTCGTTTATTGTGAAGCTGGCTAAAGAGCTTTCGCCTTCCACCACGCGCCCCAGTACGTTAACGCCCGTCAATTGTGTAATGTAGCCGCGTTCAGGACTGGTGATAATGATCAAAGGCTCCGTTTCGTCGTCCACCATAACGTCGCTTGAGACTTCCAGAATCGTATAGCGGGCGGTGACGATGAAAGGATCGACGCGCGCGCGGTTGAAGGTGATTTGATCGCCGTCTATTACGACATCGTAATCATCGCCGTCTTCCACGTTGATGTTCGCATCGGCCTCGATGACGTTGCCCCAGGCGTCTATGATATCGGCGCTCCAGGTGATGACGTCGCCCGCGTGGATCAATCTTTCGGAAAGGACCAAGTCAATATCGTCCGCCGGTCCGGGGATGACATTGCAGTCGGCTTCACCGGACACACTCATGCCGGTCACCAAGCCGGTGATTGTGTGCAGCGTCGCCCTGGTCATGGTAATACGGTTTCCATCCACATCGGCGCCCTGCCCGGGGGAAACCAAATATTCCACGGCCCAACCGTCGAGCGGCTCATCATCGGCGTTGTACACGGTGGAGTTGGCAATGATGAACTGTCCGGCCTGAATTTCCACGGAGGACAGGCGAACTGTCACGCTCTCCGGCGTCAGGAACTTGACCTCGACGATCTCCGTATCCGAAACCGTCGCCCGACCGACTTCGGCGCTGGCGATGATCACGTAATCTCCCCTCGTGTTGAATGTGAACTCATCGTCATCGCGCACGTATCCGGTCTGGGGACTCACGTCGTATGCATAGTCGGCCTGTATCTCGTTTCCGGAGGCGTCGTAAACCGTGACCTGCGCGTCCACGGTGTCACCAGGCTCAACCGAATGCGAGGAGACCAGGAGTTCAAGGTAGGGTTCGACGATTTCGACCGTGAAAAAGACGTTGAGATAGTTTTCGCCCACCTCGTTTGAGGCATCAATGCGGAAATTGTGCGTGCCGGGCGCTACGCCATCCAGCATGCCGGCGATGTCGTAGGTGTTCGGCGTCAGTTCGTCTTCGGTGATCGTCAGCGAATCGGCGACGCGAACCGAATCAATAAAAGCCGCGATCGTGTCGCGCTGCGCGTTTTCCACGTGGGCCGAAACGTTGATTTCGGTGGCGCCGTAGGTCCCGCCGTCTTGCGGGCTAGTGATCGTGATCCCCGGCGTCCCATCGTCGTCATCGTCTGTATCATCATCCGTATCGTCATCAACATCCGTATCATCATCGACATCCGTATCGTCATCGACATCCGTATCGTCGTCGGCATCGTCATCCGCATCGTCGTCGGGAATTGGAAAATCGTCGTCGTTATCGTCGGGAAGATAAGTCGGCACAGTCGTGCTGTCATCGCCTCCCGAACTGCAAGCACCAAGCGTCATCACGCAAGCGGCGGCGATAAAAAGAAAGAGCAGCACTTTCCTGGTTTCATATGCGTGCGTCATCGCTAAGCCCTTCGGTTGTTGGTGTTTTGCCGACGCATTTTAACACATTTTGGATTCCCTGTGTCAACAATCGAAGTTCCTGCCATAGTAGCGTTGCCGTCAGCGGCAAGACGACGCGCCTTAAAAAGCGCAACATCCTTTGACGATAAAAAGGCGGGAGACTATCTCCCGCCTTGAAAGTTTGCATGCAATTCGATATTCGACCTAAGTCCTAGAACTTGAACAATTTTCCGATCAGTTGCGAAGCCATGATGTCGCCTTCGATTTTCAACTTTCCTTCGGTATAGGCGGCCATGGCATTGAGGCGGCCTTCGATAAGAGCCACGAAATCCTCTGCGGACATCAGGATCGTCGTTGTCGGTTTTTCGGCAAGCCCTTTATTGACCACGCACGTATTGTCCTTGATGATCATGTGCCACTCGCCGCCGTCGTCGCCCGATATTTTGTATTGGAAGATACTGTCGACGCCTTCGGCTTTATCGGCTCTAAAGGCTTCCGGCATGCGGTCGAAGATAGACTGCGGGCTCGGTCCACTGGCCGCAGGTTTCGCCTCTTCTTTCTTTTCGCTAAAGGCGGTCAGCATGGGACCAAGCGCCTCGGTGGCGCTGGCAAACTCTTTGAGGTCGCGCATGTTGGCAATCTCATCCCAATTCTTGGCGATCAGCTCCGGCGTGGGCGGAGTCTTTCCGTCTCCCACCACGGCGCCCGCGCCCGTAACTATTGCGACCCGACTGAAAAATCCCGCACCCGCGTTGAAGATCTGGCCCGTTTCCTTGCAGTTTTTGGAGCACATATAAATGACCAGCGGCATCACGTATTCGGGTTTGAGCTTTGCGAGCATGTCCGGCGGCATGACGTCTTCGGTCAGGCGCGTCGCCGCCACCGGCGCGACGGTGTTGACTCTGATGTCGTGCTTTAGGCCTTCGTGCTTGAGCGTGTTCATAATGCCGACCAGACCCATCTTCGCCGCCGAGTAGTTCGTCTGGCCAAAGTTGCCATAAAGGCCCGCAGCGGATGTTGTCATCACGATGCGCCCATAGCCGTTTTCCCTCATTTTGATATAGGCGGGACGCGTCACATTATAAGCGCCGTTCAAATGGACATCCAGGACAGCGTCCCACACCGCCGGTTCCATCTTGGGAAGAGTTTTATCGCGCAGGATACCGGCGTTGTTGATAAGAATATCCACTCTGCCGAAGGCTTTGACCGCCGTGTCCACGATGGCCTGTCCGCCCGCTGGATCGGCTACCGAATCGTAGTTGGCGACGGCCTCGCCGCCCAGTTTCTTGATTTCCTCAACCACCATGTCCGCGGCCTTGGTCGAAGCGCCGCTTCCGTCTCTGGCGCCGCCCAGGTCATTGACGACGACCTTCGCTCCGCGCTTCGCCAGTTCCAGGGCATATGCCCGGCCCAGGCCCGCACCGGCGCCGGTCACGATTGCGACCTGATCATCAAGCCGGATTCCCTTTTTCTTTTTCCGTTCCTTGAGCTCATCGGCGCTAACCCATTCCACAATGCCCCTGTCGATGACGACCTGTTCATTTTCCTGGTTGACGACGCGGAACAGAGCACGACCGTCGCTCTCTTTCCAAATCTGCGTCACGATGGGGATGCCGGGGTAGAGGGTTTTGGAAAAACGGTTCTTGAATCGCGTCATCCGTTCCGGCTCACCGGGGAACAGGTGCTTGATGACGGCGCGGCACGCGTAACCGTGCGTGCACAGGCCATGCATGATCGGCTTATCGAAGCCACTGGCTTTGGCGAAATCCGGGTTAATGTGCAGGGCGAAAATATCCCCGGATAGCCGGTACACGAGAGGCTGATCGGGGGAAGGATGTCCGTTTTCCGTGAAGTCAGGGGGGCGGTCCGGAAACTCGAAAGTTTCCTTGGGCGGCGCCTCACCTCCAAATCCGCCGTCCAGTCGGCAGAACAATGTAAATTCATTCGTGAACAGCTTGTCGCCGTTGGAATGCCACGTGTCCGCTTTGGCCAGCACCAACGCGCCCTTGTCGCCCATATCGTAGATATTGGTGATAGAACCTTCCGTCGTCAGCGTTCCCTCCTTGGGAATCGGCTGGTGGAACACAATGTCCTGCTCGCCGTGCAGAATGCCCGCCAGGTTGGCATTGGATTCAATGCCGACTTTGGCGAGAAATTCAAAAACCGAGGCGACGGAAATGCTGGGAATAACTTTGAGGCGGTCCTCGTAACAGTATTCCAGATCCTCGAATCCGGCGCCCACGCCCAGTGCGTAGAGCACCAAATCCTTCCAGTCGTAATCGTGAGTCAGGGGTCCGATGGTTTTCCCGATGGTTTTCAAGTTCAGGGCCATTTCATTTCCTCTCTTCTGCCGGGTAAATTTCGCCGTGGCATTGATTCGGTTTTTAAGGTGTTGCTCTTTGTGATTATCTTCCTCATTCCATCATTACGAAGGCTTGGCCCTCGTGTCAATAAGATGCTGAATAAGCTTCATTCATTCGAGGGATAATCGGCGCGCCAGGAGAATATTTTTCTGGAATGAAATATTTTCCCATTGACCAAAGACCGCCTTTTCGTTATCCCAAACGAATGAGTCGATATTGCCAATCAGCCCTGCTCGCCGCCCTTCTTATTATCGGCGCCGCCTTGGCCGCGTGCGGACCCTCCGCCGACCAGTATTATCCACTGAAGCTGGGCAACGCGTGGGAGTATAAAACATCCTATCCCGATGGCCGGACCATGATGGACGGGGATCAGATCATTCGGCGTTATGAAAGCGCCTACTATTTCAATAATGGAGAAGTGATTATTCGCCTGTCTCGCGATGCGCTCATCAGCAGGAACGGCGTGCGGATTCTGCATCATCCTTTTCAACCGGGAACCCGATGGGGTGATCGCGGAATCGAGCTTACCATCACCAGCGTGGGCGATAGAATCGAGACGCCGGCCGGTGTTTTCGAAGACACGATCACCGTGGTCTGGGACACAACGCGCAAAGCTCCGGTCACCATGTCCGCGGATGCTTTCATCAGTGGACCGGTTTCGCCGACGTCCCCGGAAGCCCCGCTCAATTTTCCCGAAACGAAAGAGCGCCGCGAGTATCCCTTGCGTCGCTTTTTATCGACAACGGTTTTCGCCAAAAACGTCGGCCCGGTGCGGTACAAGCTGGACGCCGCGGAAATCGGGCAGGAAATGCGAAACGTCCTCGTGTCGGACCTGATCTCCTATCAATTGCACTGATCGCCCTTTAGTCTAGTTTCCATCCCAGAACTGGGATGGAACTGATGTGGTTCCTCGGCTCAGACTGAGCAAATTTTTGTGAGGTCAAGGAAATCAAGGGTTTGAGCGGAGGCGTACCTAAGTACGCCGCACAATCAAAACCGAAGATTGACGACGAGATCGCGGAAAAGGGCCATTCTGAGACAGGAACTAGTCTAACGCATCGTCTAGCTCAATGAGATCATCAAGGCAGGGTCCTTCGGCGCAAATAAACATGCAGGCCGAGGCGGCGATGCACGATGGGTCATCTTCGAAGCATGAAAAGAAGCAGTCGGCGCAGTCGATGCTCGTTGTCGACCACTCGTTGCAATACTCCAGGCATTCATCCTTTAAACACCTTCCAATAATGGATATTTGAACGCACAAAGCCTTCGTCATTAACTGTCAGCACGTGTGAAGAATTGCGTTAATGGGTTTATCAACAAAATTGTTGGCAACAAATCTGTTGGCAAAATTGAAGGCATGGGCGAACGGACGCAGACGAGCGATAATCTATTGAATTTGCTTAGGGATTTATTTATTAACTGCGCGGACCCAAAGCTTTAATTCACTTCAGGATCGCCTGCGGGTCCGCTTTCATCCGGTCCGTTTTCGAGGTCTTCTTTAGCCTCGTCGCTGCTTTGCTCGTCGCCGCTTTGCTCGTCGCTGCTTTGCTCGCCGGTATCGCCATTTTCGACGGCGCTATCGTCTTCACCGTTTTCCTCGGCTTTCGGCAGTGGACAAACCGAGCCAACGCGGTCGCCTTCAATCAGATTGACCATACGCACGCCCGCCGTGTTGCGTCCTATGATCCGCATCGTGTCCAGCGACATTCGTATGATCTTGCCCATCTCCGTGATCATCATGAGCTGCTCGCCGTCATGGACCTGTTTGAAGGCCACGACTTTGCCGTTGCGCTCGGTTGTTTTGATGGTGATCACGCCCATGCCTCCGCGACGTGTGATCCGGTATTCGTCCGGGGAAGTGCGCTTGCCGAATCCATTTTCGCTGACGGTGAGCAGCGACATATCCGGACTCAGCACCAGTCCCGCCACCACGTAATCGTCGCCTTTGAGCCTTATTCCCCTGACGCCCCTGGAGGCGCG
The DNA here is from genome assembly GCA_964591275.1 of uncultured bacterium. Lineage (GTDB taxonomy): Bacteria > Lernaellota > Lernaellaia > JACKCT01 > JACKCT01. The sequence goes on from CAZQAE010000073.1 coordinate 21,435, forward strand.
GCCCATCGGTCGCACGTTTTGCTCGTTGAAACGAATGGCCATGCCGTTGCGCGTGGCGATAAGGATGTTCTGGTCGCCGTCGGTAATTCCGGCGCCGATCAGGTCGTCGCCCTCGTCGATCTTCAGTGCTATCAGACCGTTTGAACGCACCTTCGAGTACGCCATCAGATCGGTTTTCTTTATGTATCCCTTTCGCGTAAAGGTGACAATATTGCGATCTTCTGAGAACTCACGCACCGGAAGAATGGTCACCACGCGCTCACCGCTGCCGTCCAGTTTCAGCAGGTTGATGATAGCCTTCCCGCGCCCGGTCCGCCCAACTTTTGGAATTTGGTAGACCTTGAGCCAGTAAACTTTGCCGAGATTGGTGAAGATGAGGAAATAGTTGTGCGTTGAGGCCACGTAAAGCTGCTCGACGAAGTCCTCTTCTTTCGTGTCCATGCCGATGACGCCTTTGCCGCCCCGGTGCTGCGCTCTATAATCGGTCAAGGGCACGCGCTTGATGTAGCCCAGGTGGCTGACCGTTACGACCATGTCCTCGTCGGCGATCAAGTCCTCCATGGAGTATTCGCCTTCGTCATCGATAATTTGCGTCCGGCGCTCATCGGCGTATCGCTCACGGATTGCCCTGAACTCGCCGACGATAACTTCTTCGAGCAGAACCTTGTCGGCCAGAATTTGCGTAAGGCGGGTGATGATTTCTCGCAGGTCCTTGTATTCGCCTTCGATCTTTTCACGCTCCAGGCCCGTCAGTCGCGCCAGCCGCATATCCAGGATAGCCCTGGTCTGCTTTTCGCTCAGTTCGTAGGCTTCGATCATGCGGGCCTGCGCTTCCACCTGCGTCTGCGAAGAACGGATGATCGTGATGATCGCATCAATGTGATCCAGCGCCGTCAGCAGACCTTCGAGGATGTGCGCTCGGGCCTCGGCCTGTTTCTTTTCGTACTCACAGCGCCTGGTAACGACCTGGCGGCGAAAGTCCAGAAAGTACTCCAGTATCGACTTGAGGCTCATCTCACGGGGCTGCCCGCCGACCAGAGCCAAGTTGATGACGCCGAAAGTGGTTTGGCAATTCGTCAGTTTGTAAAGCAGATTGATGATGACGTCGGCGATGATGTCACGCCTGATCTCCACGACGATGCGCATGCCGTCCCTGTCCGATTCGTCGCGAAGGTCCGTTACGCCTTCGATCCTCTTTTCCTTGACCGCCGAAGCGATTTCTTCGAGGAGCCGCGTTTTATTGACCTGGTAAGGAATCTCCGAAATGATGATGGATTCCTTATCGCCTTTATCGCGCGCCTCCACGTCCATCTTCGCCCGCACCACCAAACGCCCGCGACCGGTTGTGTAGGCGTTGTAGATTCCCGAGCGACCGCAGATATAGCCTCCGGTCGGAAAATCGGGTCCGGGGATGTGCTGCATCAACTCGCTGACGCTTATGTCGGGATTGTCCGCCAATGCCATGAGGCCGTCGAGAAGTTCACCCAGGTTGTGCGGCGGGATTTTCGTGGCCATTCCAACGGCGATGCCCTCGGAGCCGTTGAGAAGAAGCAGGGGAACCTTTGTGGGCAAAACGGTCGGTTCGAGCTGCTTTTCATCATAGCTCGGTTTCCAGTCCACCGTTTCTTTTTCAATGTCTTCCAGGATTTCACCGGAGATACGCTCGAGGCGCGCCTCCGTATAACGCATGGCCGCGGGCGGATCGCCGTCCACGGACCCGAAGTTGCCCTGCCCGTCCACGAGCGTGTAGCGCATCGAGAAATCCTGGGCCAGACGCGCAAGCGTGTCGTAAATTGCAGTGTCGCCGTGAGGGTGCAGTTTACCCATAACGTCGCCGACGATGCGCGCGCATTTCACGAAGGAGCGGTTATGATGAAGTCCCGAATCGTGCATGGTGTAGAGAATGCGCCGGTGCACGGGCTTGAGTCCGTCACGGGCGTCGGGCAGAGCGCGCCCGACGATAACACTCATGGCGTAATCCAGGTAACTGGATTTGAGTTCGTCTTCAATATTTATGAAGGTGTCTTTTTCTGGGGTCATCTGCTTGCCTTGAACGCGGGGTTATAAAACGAATAACCGGGCTAATCGACAGCGCAATATGGCGCTTTCTCGACAGCCCGAAGAGGCCTCTGGTTTATACAGGAAACGCGGCCTTTTTGCAAGCTATAACAGAGGCAAAAATGATATAATTATGCCAATAATTACAAGTACTTACGCGATAGTTATTTGCCCCGCTCCAAGCAAAAGCTAAAAAGCGGCGCAAGGCTGCGGCCAAACCGTGTTTTCGCCCTTTTCACAACACGGCAGTCGGCGGCAATAATACCCTCGTCGATTTTTTGAGCCGCCAGGGGCAGGCCTTTACTCCTGGTAAGGATCTTCTCCCAGATGCGTGCTGACCTGCAGGCGGTTGGAAAGTTCCTCGCCCTGCAAACCATCGGCGATATAGAGCGGAAGATTGGCGTCCATTCCGCCCCGAAATCCAACTTGGCTATAAGGGAGAGCCAATGAAATGACAATCTGACCGCTGTCGGCGGTGGCAAAGGGCGTCAATTTCAGGTTGGGTGAAAAATCCCATATCGGAGTCGTGTCGAGGATCAAATAGTATTCGGCGTCGACTAAACCCTCGAAATTCACTGCGATAGGAACGGCCCATCCATGGACATTGTCGCTCCATTCCAAATCAGCCGGGTATTCCAGTTCGCAGATGGTTATGGGCATTCCGCTGTCAAAGTCGCAGCCTCCCGGCTGGAGATCGTCGTCCGCGTCGTCATCGGCGTCATCGTCCGCGTCATCGTCCACGGCATCGTCCGTATCGTCATCCACGTCATCGTCTGAGTCATCATCATCGTCGTCGCCGCAGGCGACAAGCGAAGTCGCCACGATAATGATCGAGACCAGTAGCATCAGTAATATTTTTGCGTTCATGGTTTATTGCTCCTTGTCAATTCGTTTCATCGTCGAATATTAACACGACAGACGAATGAAATCGAGAGTTGATTTGCTTTTTTGGTGACTGACATGAATGGCGCTAAGTTAAGGAATGGATAATTTGCGACACTCACGAATTATTGCCGTTCGCGGCTCGGTTTCGTTTCCGAAAATGTCTGAATTCTGAGCCGCGAATGTCCAGTCGCATCTGATGCTTTAGCGAAGATGCGACAATGAGCG
>CAZQAE010000074.1:0-24294 GCA_964591275.1 uncultured bacterium
TAGCACAACAGGATGAAAATATCCCGATTATATTTCAACTATTTTGCAAATTTCCACATAAATAATCAGAACTTAGGAGTTCCGGGACAGGAACTAGGCTAGGCAGTCTGCCATGCAGTCGAACTGCGGATCGACATCGCCGCAGGCGACGGTAATCGCCAGGCAAAGCGAAAGAGCGATCATCAAAACAAATGCCAATTCCCAAGCTTCATTTCTTCCTCCATTGAGTATTGGTTCACTTTACATAGCCAATTTAACGATATGTTGAAAGAAAATTCTATGTGTATCGACCACGAGACTTAGCGAGCATTTCCTCCGGAACGATAACCCGCTCATAAGCCACATCGTCCAAAACCTTTTCGCCATATTCCTTGATGAGTTGGAAAGGAATATCGAAAACAACTCCCTGCTCAGCGCTCTGCTTGTTTCCCCATGTCGGCGTTTCGTAAAACACCCTCGGCATGGGCTGAATTTCGACGCCGTGCTTTGCGTTGAAATGATAAACGGCGCGAATGGTCAGTGCGGAATCGGCGATCATGGAATGGACATTCGCGGGCCATTTCATGGCATGCAAAATTGCTTCGCAATCCACGAGCGTGTCAAGACTCGGCCCCATGAAAAAGCATATGCCCATTTCATCGACGGCGCCGTACATCACCATGCCGTGAATCGTATTATATATATGCCATTCCGGGTCATATCCGTGGTTGCTCGGATCATAGGGTTCGCCGAGAAAATTGTGTCGTCCAGGACCCGCGCACGACTCGCCGTGGCGTCCGTATGTCCAGCTAAGCCCGATGCCGGTTTGAATCACGCTGCGCCCATTGTGAAAGGGCAAGGCGTGGCCGCCGACGGTGAAATGCCGCTCGACGCCGTAATGCTCCTCGACCACTGCCGCGCCGCGACGAATCAACAATCCCAATTCGGTTTTTCCTTCGACAGCCTCATTCAGAGCGCGCACGAAGGAATCCCTTTCACCATAACGAACGCCGGTGTCGACCTTGCTTTCGCTGACCAAAGCCAATGCCGCCAACGTCACCAGCGCCTCGATGTGGTCGTAGGCGTACTCATTGGAATGCTCGATGATCCACGCGGCGAAGGAAACAGCCTCCTCGAAGACACCCAGGTTAATGACACCTTGATAGGTCTCCCATTCGCCCGCCTTCACGACTCTCGCGCCGTGCGCGTCTTTCAGAATCACAACCTGACTGCATTTATTCGGACAGCCGGGCATGCACGAATGTCGGGAGACGGTAAGACCTGACGCGCGTGAACGCTGAAGCTGCTCACGCACCATGTTTTCCGGCAAAAGTTTTTCGTAAAACTCGTCGGGAACCCGTGCGCCGCGAAATAAGTTCGTCAATCCGTGCCCATTGTCCAAGCGTGCTTTGGCCGCAGCCCCGTAAGTGCCTCCGAGAAGAGGATTTTCCTCATCGTTGCTGCCAGCTAGATTGGCATTCGCTTTATCCTTGTGAATTCTTCTGATGACGTTCGCAGCCTCCCGCTTGTCGAATTCCAAGCCATGCAGGGGCGATTCCGATCGCTCGACAACGACGCCGACCAAACCGTTTCTGCCAAATCGCGAAGTACTGCGGCCCGCCACACGATGGCATGATTGGCCATGCTTTGCGTTGCAAGTTACGGCATTGTAGTCAAAACCCGTTGTCGCCGGATCAGTAATGGCCAATCCGACCTTGTCGCCGTGCTTTGCATAAAGATAACGGGCAAAACCGGTTGTCCCGTGAATGGACTTGCCATAAGAATTTATGGGAACAAGATGCGGCGCGGCCTCGGCGTCAATGACAAGGACCTGCGGCTCGTCGCATTCTCCGGTGATCTCGATACCCGCCACGCCCAGCCTTGTGAGATAGCGCGCCACCAGCCCCCCGGAACGGCTGCCCTGCAAATTGCCGCCCAATAGACTGATGCCGTAGAGATTCATCTTGCCCGCAAACCCCAGTCCAGATGCTGTAATGGGCGTGAATCCAGTTAAATATATTGTTCGATTCGGATTCTTGCTCTTGATGATCCGCTGCACGGCAAGAGCTTTGCCGTAACCAACATTCCCCTCATATTCATGCGACCAAATCCTTTTTGAATCCAAATCCACTACTATCTCGCGCACCATCGGCCCCTACTCCAAATTCATTCATGAGATTCATTTCACATGGGCTACGTAGAACAAAACGATGATCTACATTTTCCCCATGCGTCAACGGCGAACGATAGCTACGGTGCAACTGAATGTCCAGATACTCAGCCAATGAAATTTGAATTTTAAAAAGCTAAAAGAGTGCTTTATTTATTTCGTTGTTTACAAGATACTTTCTTCAGCCTTATTAGTGTGAATCCATAAGGGCTGATGAACGGGGGATATTTTGGTCGCATCAACCAAAAACGGAAAAGCCAAGCACGGCATCAAAGAACCCAAGGGCTTGTCCAGTCGAATAAATAGGCTGCGTGATTTCTATTTTGAAGGCGTGAATCGCCAGTGGAACAACGAATTTACAGCCTGGACGACGGGTACGCCCTGGGACACGCAGTTCAACGAGTTGTCTTTTTACATCGTGCCGGAAAACTATCCTCTGATGCAGACCTTTGTCTCCTCCTTTCGTCAGGCGGCCAGAACGGTCGAATTACACGATGATTTCTGGACATGGGGCCTTCCCGCACGCAGGGCATGGTTTGTGAAGGAGGTCATGATCAATTACGTGCCCAGGGAAATGCTGCCGGGCGACCTTCTCGCCGGAGCGCGTTTCAATGTGCAGACTTCTTTGTGTTTCCACAAAAAAGAGGCGAAGCGCTGGGAGAAACTCGTCTATGGAAAAATGGGCGCCCGCGCCAAGATGAAAAGCTTTCACGATCATGGCTACGGGAACGCCGGCGCCACGAGCGGACACCTGATTCCAGGACATGCAAAGATATTGTCTGCCGGTTGGAAGGGAATCCACGAGGAACTGACCGGGCATCTCAATAGTCTCAGTAAAAGTGAACGGGCCGGTGCACGAGGCTCGCAGTTGATGGCTATGGTGACCGCCGCCACGATGCCCCGCGATCTGGCGACCAAGTACTCGGCGTTATGCGACACGCTGGCGAAAAAAGAAAAGAACCAAAATCGGAAATCCGAACTGGCACAGATGGCAAAAAACCTCAAACGCATCCCATGGGAAGCTCCAAAGACATTTTGGGAGGCTGTGCAGGCTCTTTGGATCAACCACATGCTGATTATGAGCGACGAAAATTATCCCGGCCCCGGAGTTTCCTTCGGACGCATAGATCAATATCTTTTGCCCTATTGGGAACATTCCATCGCCGACGGCATGGACCGGGAATTTGGCAAGGAAATCTTGCGCTGCTTCTGGATGCACTGCAACACGGCCTATGACGCCCTGATTCGCGCCGGCAACCAGGGCATCACCGCGGGCTTTGGCCAGTTGATCACAATTTCCGGCATGGGCGCGGACGGCGCGGACATGTCGAATGACCTGAGCTACGCGATTTTGGAAGTCATCGACGAGATGACGCCTATCCTTGAACCGAAACCGAATGTCAGGCTTCACAGAAACACCCCCGACAAACTGCTGGACAAGGTCACCGACATGATTGCCGGCAGCCAGGGCGCTCCGTTTTTGCTCAACTTCGACGAACGCTCCATGGCCGGCATGATGCGCGAAGCCAAAAGAGCAGGCCTCGAAAATTTCATCAACGAGACCAATGTTCACGAATACGCCCCCGTAGGATGCCTGGAAAACACAATGGTCGGCAACGACCGCTCCGGCACGGTGGACAACAACCTCAATCTTCTCAAAGCCGTCGAACTCGTTTTGGGACGCGGCATGGACCTTGTCCCATATGTTGATCAAATTACGGGCAAGAAACACGAGGTGAAACAGGACGGTCCCGACACCGGCGACCCGGCGCACTATAAAACCTTTGACGAGTTCTGGGATGCTTACGCGCGGCAAACGCGCTACATCATGCGAAAATGCGTGGACACGTACGAAAGCTCGGAAGCGGTCCGCGCCGAGTTATTCCAAACTCCTTATCTATCCTGCTTCATCGAAGGATGCGCCGAGAAGGGTCTCGATATCAACCAGGGCGGCGCACAAATCAGTTTGACGACTATCGAAGGCGTCACTTTCGCATCAACGGTGGATTCCCTGCTGGCGATAAAATATCTGGTCTTCGATAAAAAGGTCTGCTCAATGTCGGAAATAATTCAGGCCTTAAAAGACAACTGGGAGGGACATGAAGTTTTGCAGGCCAAGGCGATAAATAAAGCGCCCAAGTACGGCAGGGACGACGACGAGGCCGATGAACTGGCGCTTAAAGTTATGGACCTGTGGGCCGAAGAGTGTTGGAAGCACAAGACAGTTTCGACCAGGCGCCAGTTCCGACCGGGAATGCTGAGTTGGAATTATTGGGTCGGCGATGGTTACGTATTGCCCGCCAGCGCGGATGGTCGTCCAAAAGGTCAGTTTCTTTCCAACGCCATATGCCCATGCAATGGAGCGGACATTAACGGCCCCACCTCCAACACAAACTCGGTCGGGAAAGTCCTGGGCGGGCGGTCCGGAAACGGCAAGGCCGACTGGGAAGATTATCTTTGCAACCTTCCAAACGGCGCGAGCCACACAATGACCTTTAATCCTTCGATGCTTCGCGATCCCGTGCACAAAGACAAATTCAAGGCGTTCTTGCGTGGTTACACTGAAAACGGCGGCACGGCTTTGCAGATCAACATGCTCGACCCGGATATGCTTCGCGACGCGCAGGAGCATCCGATGGATTATCGGAACTTGCTGGTTCGCGTCACGGGGTACAACGCCTACTTCGTGAGCATCGGCAAGGAATTGCAAAACGAACTCATCGCTCGCCTTAGCCACAACCGATTTTAGAGGCCGTTGCATGACCAATTACACCGATGCGCCTGAAGCCATCGTCCTGGAAATTCAACGCATGTCCACCGAGGACGGCCCCGGCTTGCGCACAACGGTTTTCCTGAAAGGTTGCCCGCTTCACTGCGCGTGGTGCCACAACCCCGAAAGCATTTCACCAAAGCCTCAATTGCAGTGGGTCGGACTGAAGTGCATCGGCTGTCACACTTGCCTGGACATATGCCCAAATGGCGCTTTATCCGCAAATGACCAAGGCATTTTCATTGATCGAAATATTTGCGTGGGTTGCGGCGCCTGCGTGGACGAATGCCCGTCTACCGCCCTCGAACTTCTTGGCCAAACATGGTCTTTGGACGATCTTGTCTCCGAGATTGTTAAGGACCGGGCATATTTTGAAAAATCCGGCGGCGGCGTTACGCTCGGCGGTGGCGAGCCAACCCGACAGCATCACTTTGCAACCGCTTTCCTGAAACGGATGAAAGAGATCGGCCTGCAAACGGCGTTGGATACCTGCGGTTTATGTACCCCAAAAGTCCTGAATGAGATTCTGCCATATGCCGATCTAGTGTTATTCGATCTCAAAGAAATCGACTCGAAAAAACATGAATGCTTCACCGGATCGTCGAATACAAAGATATTGGAAAATCTGCTGCGCCTGCGTGACGCCATGAAAAATACAGGGCATCCCGCTAAGCTATGGATACGCACGCCGATAATTCCCGGCGCCACTGATAGGCCGGAAAATATCCAGGGCATTGGTAAGTTCATCGCCGATAACATGCGCGAGTGCGTAAGCCGCTGGGAGCTATGCGCGTTCAATAACCTGTGTCGCGACAAATACCTCCAGCTTGGCCTCAATTGGGCTTACGCCGACAATGACCTTCTGGAAAGGGCGGTCATGGAAAACCTTGCTGAACAAGCAAGAAACTCTGGCGTCGATCCTTCCATTGTCATGTGGACCGGCTCCACAAAAATGGAGGATGCTGATGCCGGAGACAATAAAAAGCCAAAGTTGAAAATTGCGAAAACCTGCATGAGTTACTGACAGGAGCATGAATGATGAAAATACTGCGGGCATTTGATGAAAAGGAAATGGCTTTTTTTGAGCCAACGGAAAAGATCGGTCTGCTCGCCACGGTCAATCCAAACGGCCTGCCCCATATCACGCTCATCACCGCGATGCAGGCAAAAACTCGAACGCAGATGATCTGGGGACAATTCACCGAAGGCCATAGCAAACGACACGTTCTGCAAAACACGAATACGGGATTTCTCATTCTCACGATAGACCGGAAAATGTGGCGCGGCAAAGCCAGCTACACGCACTTCGTCAAAGAAGGCGAAGACTATCAGATGTTCAACGACAAGCCGATGTTCCGCTACAACTCCTACTTTGGCATTCACACGATTCATTATATGGATTTGCTGGAAACTTTTGGACAGGAAGCCTTACCGCTCGCGCAGATCGCCGCATCGTCGATCATTTCTACGGCGGCGCGTTTCGCCGTGAACACTCATGCAAAGAAGCGTATTCTCAAACCCTGGGCGCAGGGTCTTTTCAATCGCCTCGGCTCGCTGAAGTTCCTCTCCTATGTCGATGCGGACGGATACCCTGTCATCATCCCAATCATCCAGTGCCAAGCCGCGGGCAGTGGCCGCCTCGTCTTTTCTCACTTTGCTTATCCCGATGAATTGGCGAAGATTCCGCAGGGCGCAAGCGTCGCGGTTTTTTGCATAACAACATCAATGGAGGATGTGCTGGTGCGCGGCACATACCACAAAAAAGGGGGACATGCCGCAACGCTGGGCTTCGTGGATATTGACTGGGTTTATAACTCCATGCCGCCTTGCCACGGGCAGATATACCCGCCTTTGTCCCTGGAGCCGGTTACTGATTTTACCACGAAATAATACTGCAAAAATATTTTCACACTTTATGTGAACACTTCACGAAGAGGCTTTCCAGTGATCGCAATTTTCCTCGTACAGCCCACGGTCCGTTGTTGTCGCGCCTTTCACGCCGCATATACGCACCGCAAAGGCGATTGCACGCTCTAAGGATATTTTCCAGGACCAATCCAAAAGCAATCCCGCGATGCAAACGGCGCTGAAGGCATCCCCCGCGCCAACGGCATCAACAATGTTGAGGGCATTGGGCGGTCGCGCATCGAAATACTCTCCAAAAATGGTTAGCACGAAAGCCCCCTGCCCGCCTTTCGTTACGATGACAGCGTCCAGGGAATAGGCCTTGAGCAGATCCCGCGCATCCTCCGGTCTTGCATCGCCGCAAAGAGACTTCAATTCATCATCGTTGAGCTTTGCCCAGCGTGCTGCCTTGAGCATTTCTCCAACACTGCCGGGAGACCACCAGGGATCACGCAAATTCACATCAAGAAATATTGGCGCCTTTGTTTCCGAAGCAACTTGAGAAAAGCTCCTTTGATTTGCTTTTGAACGAAGCGCCAGTGAACCATGATAGACAAGCGACGCACATTGTTTTTCAAGGCTTTCAATGAGCGGCCGCTGCGCTTCAATGTAATCATAGGACTGCTTCGGCAATATTTCGAAACTCGGCTCACCGTCTCGATAGGACACCTGAACCGTGCCCGTCGGGTGATTCAAATCACGCTGCACTCCAGCAGTATCCATTCCCCATGATTCCATTAGTTTATAAATTTTTCTTCCATTTTCATCATCGCCCACGCGCGTAACCATCAGCGGATCCAGGCCAAAACCACGCAAGTGCCAAGCCACATTGAATGGCGCGCCGCCAAGTACCTGCTCACCGTCAGGATAGACGTCGAATACGACTTCGCCGAAAATGACGGGGCGTCCCATATTTTACTGTGCTCCCATTTTACAGCTTATTTCGAGGCCACTATGGCCTATAGCGAAAACGATTCTTTTTACCCGACACCTTCGACGCGCTCTGCCCGTTGACCAGTAGCTTTTTATTCCGTCCGGGGTTATCAGCCAGAACGATATCAAGGCTTTTCCCATCAGGGTCGTTGATTTCAATTTGACAAAGGTCTTCAGTGGCCTTGATAAATCGTGCCGTGCATCGATCAGTGCCAAAAGCAATTTTTTCTTTCACATCGACAAATACCTGCCCGAAGTTTTTTAGCGCAAGTCCCGAAGCATATAATGAGGTGCCGCAACCCCAATCGGGCGAAAGATATCCTGCGCTGGCTTCATCGTGCCCAGTGTGCCCATAGTTTTCCAAAACCGACCCGCGGTCCGAAGGTCGGAATCGAAGCATATTCCCTGGCGCAACCTCACGATTTTCTTCAGTCAGCATGGTTGTATAACAAGCTCTCAGCGCCGCGACGCCACGCTCGAAATATTCCGAATCACCGGTCGCCTGATACATATCCTGATAAAGAGAAACAAATAATCCCTGACGTGCATCGTTGAATTCAGCATCGGCGTTCATTACGGAAAATCCGCCGAATGTGTCCATGGAAAGCCGAGGATTATCGAAGGCTTGTTGGAAGGAGCTCAAGCGAGCGATTATCTTGCGGGCCAAATCAAGATGCCGCTGCATTCCGCTGGCGGCATGCAAGTCGAGACAGGTTCGCGCCGCCCAATACATGCTCAACGTGTTCATGGGATAGCAACCTGTAAAAGAGTCAGGCCCTTCTTTGCCGGTTGGCCTTCCGGCGCAAGAGTAAAGCAGTTCAAAATCGAACCAGCGGTCTTTTGGCATTACGAACTTTTCTATAAAATCGATGGCGCGCTCGGCAGCCCTGAAGTATTGCGTTTCATTTTTTATTCGACTCAGTCTGGCCAGCATCATCGCCGGCGCCGCCGAGGACGCGCTTTGCACAAGATCGTCTTCAACCGCCCACTTGCCATCTTTTGGTCGCACCCATGCAGGAAATGCTCCGTCCTGATCCTGAAGATCGATAAAGAAGCGAGCCAGTTTTTCACAACGATCTATAATCCGCGGATCAGGCTGAATATGCTGATGCCATTCGAGAAGATGAAATCCCGTCACCGCGGCGTCAGGCAGATGAAATTGGTCGATGAGTTCAAAGGCGCGAGTCCCGCGCACCCACTTGATGCGCCCTCCGGGAAACAAGCAGACCGAAGGCATGCAACCTTCGTCCATAGGCGCGGCAAGAGCCAGTTCAATGATTAACGAAGCATCGCGAAGGATTTGCGAACTTCCGATCCTCTGCGCGTATAACGCGCAGCCCAAAGCGGTTCGCGCCTGATTAAACCAGGGTTGAAACATGGCCATGGGAACGATTTTCAAAAGACCGGAATGAAGCACCCGCGTTAAGAGCTTATAACCAACAGAATGGGTAAAGACTTTCGATTGAATCAGCCCCAGAGCTTTGGCGATCTGCTTCTGATTTGACAAATACGCCTCAACGCCTTTTGCGCTCATGATGGCCGGTTGGCGCTTTGCCGTCAGAGTTTGCGTGATCATCGCTGCAACAGGTCGTCCTTCGATTTTTAAGCGCCCGTACAAATCCGGTGAAAAGATGCGCTTGATAGCGCGCTTGTCATATTGATCGAAGGCAAGAACCTGGGGTCGCACGGTGTTTTTTTTGGCGGATCTTTTCCAAACAAAAGAGAGAATTCGCGCAAAGGAATCTTCATCTTTTTCATCGCCTGAATAAATGAAATGACATAGCTTCATTCGCGTCCCGGCGGGCGTGATCGTCGAAGCTTTTGATCTTTTGAAGAAAATATGGCCGGACGGTTTCCAGGATCCGAAAGCGTGCGCGAGCCGCATATTGCCATGGTCACCATCCTGTTTGAAATCGAGATAGGTCTTCTCCTTCGTCGAGAAGGCTAAGAGATCTGGAATCAATGCCGTCGCCCCATCGCCGCCGCTGACATAAAGAAATGGCGAACGAAATATCTGATCGGCGATGACAAGGTCTTTTCCCGGCCTTAAGTAGGGAGTGAAGACTTGGCGAGTCTGTTCGAACCTCGTTTGATATCCGACTTCCAGATGATGCAGACGAACCGACTTGGTTATTATAAATTCGACTTCGACTCGCTGAAAATACTCAGAATCATCATCTTGCTTCATAAGCCAATGACAAGTTCCAAAAGGCAACTCGGCGGTGGCGCTCATGTGATCAGAGGCTGAAGTCCATGAAATTTCTCTCGTGTGATTATCCCATGAAATGTGCAGTGGTTTGAGAGTGAGATATTTCATCCATTGCGCCAAGAAGGCCTCCAATATTTTTCTTCGCAACTATTATCCGCTGCAATAAGCCGAAAGTCTCTTAGAGAAAACTGCAGCGCCCCCCGCTGTCGTCATCATCATCGTCGTCGTCAGCGTAACCGGGTTGCTCATCATCATCGGCGGCATCATCATCGACATGGTCATCATCTGCGTCATCGTCGGCATCATCATCGTCGACATCATCATCATCGGCATCATCATCGTCGAAATCATCATCCGCATCGTCATCGTCTCCGTCAGGCGCATAGAGACCCGTGTGCCGGTCGTCGCCCTGATAGGTGCGCCAGTGCACGCCTCCGAGACCGATGTCATATTCGTCAAAAGTGAAAAGATTCACTGAAGCCGTACCGTCATCCCTGTTGGCCAGCGCACCCAGTTCCGGGTGACCGTCTCCGTCCACATCCGCCAGGGTCGGACCGTTTAGATAGGTCATTCCGCTCGTTCGTAGCGGCCACCCATCCAAAAGAACAGCTTGAGAATCCACGGCGAACAGATAGCCCTGCCCTCCGTCGGCGATATTGTTTGTAAAGATGATTTCCAGATCGGCGTCGCCGGTGATATCCGCCACGACAAAGTTCCCTTCCGCCCCACCCGCCATTGGGTACGGAAAATTACCGAAGTCTTCGCCGCCGGCGGTGAGCACAAAGAGATTTTCATCCTCGATGGTTCCGCCCGCGCGTCCAACGATAATCTCCAGCGAGCCATCGCCGTCGATATCGCCGATGGCGGGATTGGAAAAGCTCCAAGAGCCCAGGTCGTATGGCCACCCGGCAAGTTCCGACCCGTCATACTGCGTAACGTGAACGCGATTATTGTCGGAGTGCGTCACGCTCACGATTTCCAACATTCCGTCGTCGTCAAAATCAGCCAGCGCCGGCGAACCGTAACTGTATGTCTCGCCGTCGAATTGCACCGGAAAATCCGCCATCGGCGAAGCATCCACCTCAAAGGCATAAAGACTGTAGAATGAACAGATGACGATTTCCGGCGATCCGTCGTTGTCGATGTCGGCAGCGGCGGCGCTCGTAGCCGGAACGTGATCGAGTTGCGCAGGCCAATCTCCCGGCGCAGGCGATAAATCGCCGTTTAATACGTGTACCCATCCTGTCTGACTTCCGCTTTCGCCGACGATGATTTCCAACTTTTCGTCGCCGGCGACATCCGCAAGAGTCACAGGTTGGCCCATCGCCCCGCCGTGCGCCGCCTGGCCGGAAAATAAAATTGTGCCGTCGCCCGAAAATACGTACAAGGTCGGCGTCGGCGTTCCCCCAACAGCATCCCGTGTTCCGACGACTATCTCCGGCGCATCGTCCCCGACGACATCCCCAACCGCCGCGATAGTCTGAGCCAACCCCGTGATGTCTTTTTCAAAAATGAGAGTTCCGTCATGGTCCCAGGCATGCAAGGTCTCGCCCGAAGTGGCGACAACGATTTCGAGATCGGGATCGCCGTCAATATTGGCTATGACAAGTCCGCAGGAATCCCGAAAATTCAAATCTATCGGAACGGATTTCGGCCAACTCGGCATTTGCGCCCCATACAAAATCACCCCTTCGGCCTTCGCGTCCAATCCGCCGCCCCATGTCTCGGCAGAAAATACTCCATCAGGAAAATCGATGCCGTAAACTTCGGCGGCCCAGCCGGAAGTTGCTGCAAGGCTAAAAGGCGCCAAAAGCACGAAAAACAAGATTGCCCGAATCATTTCCACCTCCAAAAGGACTACACAAATCGACCAGAGCATTATCAGTCAATCGACGCATTCGCGCAATTGTGTCATCAGTTGACTACCGCACGCAAACACCGTTAGAAAATTTATGCGGCAAGCGCCGAAAATTCCATACGCCCAGGTCATTTGCAATGAATCTCAAAACGGCTCGAATAAAATTTTGGATTTTCACTTTTCTTCCTGTCGTTTTCATTATTGCCGCTGCAGAAGTCGCGTTGCGTGTTGCGGATTATCCGCCTGAGCCGCGCATGGACAGCACCTTCCGCCTTCATGCCTCCATTACTGAAAATCCGATGCTCATCGGTGATGATGAGCTGATATGGAGGGGAAAACCCGGTTTTATCGGCGATGGATTCGCACTGAATAAAAAAGGTTACCGCGACCCTACGCCCGATTTTCAAAAGGATGACTCCAAACTCACGATGGCCTTTCTCGGCGATTCCGTCACCTTTGGCTACGGAATTGCGCGCAAGTCCTATGTGGATTTTCTCCGGGACACCTGGCCGAATAATCCGGCAGCGCAAATTTTCAATTTTTCCGTTCCCGGATTCACTTCAACGCAAGGCAGAATACTTTTCGACCTGGAAGTGGAAAAGCTGGCCCCTGATATCGTGTTCATCTGCTATTTATGGAATGACTCTTATCCTGATGCCCCAAGGTGGCTTCCTCCCTTCGGATCGGCCAGACGCATCCGCCTGATATATCTTAGCCGATACATAAAATATAAAATCATGCTTTCGGATCACGATACAAAGAAAAGCACCTATACGACTGATCCGGCCCTATATAAAAAGAATCTTGAGTACATGGTCGAGCAAATAAAATCTTCAGGCGCAAAACCAATCTTTATATTGCACACCTATGATCCGAACCCGCTCGGAAAATTCGGTCACGTGGTGCGCCAAATCGATTCGAAGGCCTACGATCTGTTTTCCGGAATCATGCGTGAAGTCGCCACAGATAATGGTGTGCCCATGCTGGATTTGCATGACGAACTCAAAGCGTCCATTGAACGCCATCTGCCGCTTTTCATCATGGACGGTTATCACATGACCGAAGTCGGCTACGGTCTCTCGGCGCAATTACTCGCCGACCTGCTTATGAGAAACAACATTCTCAAAGTTTCGGGGGCTTTTCGATACAAGCCGAATATTGAAAATACCTACAACGATCTTGCCGAATACGCCATGCAATCCAATGCAGAATTGGCCGCTTATTATTATTGGCGAATGCTGCAATTTAATCCAAAAAGCGAGCAGGCGAGAAAGAAACTTCTCGCCTTGAGGCCGGATCTGATTCCAGGCGATTCAAAAGAATAGCGGGAGCCAAAAACAGGCCCCCGCTAGTTCGTTTTCACTGGCTGTTATTAATTCCAGTCGTCGTCGGACCACCCCTCGCCGCCAACGTCTTCCATATCGTCGTCGCCCCAGTAATCATCTTGCCAGGGGCTTTCAAAAGGAAGGTCTTCGCTGGATAAATCTTCGAGGTTTTCGATGCGCGTCACGACAAGGGCCGCGTCGGAAATGGTGTAGATGAAAGGCTCGATGACAACGCTGCGGCGCACGACCGGCAAATCTCCATACCACTCGCTGCCTTCCTCGGCCTCGTAATCTGTGTGCTCGATCTTCCCCTTCAGGACGAATCCGTTTTCAGGGGTGATCTCGTAAACGTACACGCCCGAGAAAGCCTCCTCAGGGTAATCGTCGTCATCATCGTCATCAACATCGTCATCAACATCGTCATCAACAGTATCGTCATCGTCGTCCGTTGGAGGAACGGGTTCATCGTCATCTGTCACGGGATCAACACCCGGCAAATCCAAGGGTTCATCATCATCAAAATCATCGTCGTAGTTGTTGTCCCAGCCGTAGTCCTTGATGGGAATCGCCAGAAGATCAAGCTTCTCGTAATAGAGGAAGGCTTTGTGGTCATACAGAGCCGCCGAATCGGCATCCCAGCCTTCGGCAACGACTTCGCGGTAGGCGACGGTAGGTTCGGCGTAATTTGAAATGTCGAAAAGTTGCAAAACAACGCCGCCCGTAGAACCCCATTCGTCTCCGTCTTCTCCTATCGTCAGGATATGATTGTCATCAAAGGGATGAATGTAGGTGGAAAAACCCGGAATTTGAAGCTCGCCGACAATCTTCGGATCAGTGGGTTTGCTCATGTCGAGGGTAAACAATGGATCCGTCTGCTCAAAGGTGACTAAATATCCTTTGGGGCCCATGAAGCGGGCCGACTTGATATTTTCGCCGGGAGCGATGTCGCGAATCTGGCCCACAACATCGAGCCTTTCGTCGCTCTGGCCAATGACAAATACATGATTGTTTAAGGTTTCACCCCACCATCCTGTCGTAGTCGCCACGCGCAGATAGCCCTGGTATTCACCCATCGAGAACTGGTTGAGCACGAAGCCGTCCACTTTCACGCTGCCGGTGTATTGGGGTTGCGCGTCTGCATTCAGAGCGAATTTGTGAATCCAGGAAGATTGCAAGGATTCTTCGTCGAACCATTCGTAGGCCGTGTCCGCTTCACCGGCCATATACAGAGCGTTGACCGATGAGTAAATCATCTGCCCGTCGGCGAGCAGCGCGATATCCGGCTGCTTGGCCAGAGGATCGCTTAAGAGCAGGGTCATCAAGGTCGAAACGCTGCGGCCCATGGGATCGACCGGATGGAAATAATCTTCGCAGTCAGACAGAAAACCGCTGTTGGGATTGTCGTCCATCCTGTCATCGAAGTAACGAGGAAGCCAATCTTCCAAAGTCGCATCCTCAATGGCGGCTAAATTCTGTTCCATCAGTTCATTATACGCCTGCCGAAGGGCATCCTCATCCAGATCCCATTCGTCATCCATGAATTCCCACGGATCGATATAGGTCTCGGCGCTGGGTCCGGCGGGATGCGTCACGATGGCCATTCGAACGGCATCGTCGATGCGTCGCGAGCTGATGTAGGACCCTTCCGCGTAGAATTTCCGAATTGTCTGCGGGGTGGAAGTGTTGCGTGCGTCAATGATCGTGAGCAGCAGAATATCCCAGTTGATCTCTTCGCGGGGAACCTCCGGCCAAACATATTCGGGCAAATTTTGAGCGGACAAATTTGAAAACACAGCGACGTAACCGTTGTGGACAAACATCTCCAATGTACGGCCCTCGACGTCGTGTCGAGAAACTTCGGCGACTTCGCCGGCGTCGGAAGGATCGAAGATAAGGAGCATGCCGCCGCTCAGCAGATAAATCTGGTCGCCGTCGGTTTTTACAATATCGGCCTCGTCAACGTCCTCTTCCTGCGTGTTGGTATCGGAATAATTTTGTCCGTCGTCATCGCCGCTTTCATCTTCGTTTCCTGCATCCTGACCATCGTCGTCACTCACCGGCGCGTCGTCATCATCACTGGAGAAATCGTCGTCCCAATCTCCGTCATCATCACCCCAATTGTCGGAAATATCGTCGTCCACGCCATCACCGTACCAGCGCTCGGCTTCGGTAATATTTCGGTTGATCTGCCTTTTCATGTCTTCCATCGCAACGATGCGCACCCAACGCAAAACATCATCGCAATCCTCGCAACGGATCAGGCCATTGGCGTTTAACTCGGTTCCGTCTCCATCCGAATCATCGTTGCAGCCGCAACCAGGGAGGAAGGCGACAGCAAGAAAAATCGCGAAAGAAAGGACCGCGAAAGCACTTTTATGGAACAATCCCATTTCAATTCTCCATCAAGGAAATATTTAATTAGGTTATTGGATTGCAAATGAGCAAGACCATCTAGTAAGCCCTAAGCAAACAACATGCCACAGTACCAATAGGAATATTCCAAACAAAATAAGAGTTTTTATAGTTTTTTGACTAAAATCGTCTCAAATATCCGTTTTTATTTCAGAAATCTGAGATTTTACTGACTTTCGCACTGCGTCTGCAGTGTAGCGGGCAAAAACCCGTATCGATACGCTGTAACCCTTGCTTCGCAGCCAACATTCGCGGGCAACTCAACCGTCCCTTGTTGATCAGTTTCGGCAAGCGCCATAAATTCGGCATCCTCATTGTCGACGTAGTACGTAACAACTACGCCTTCAATCGGCTCCCCGTCACTTGTGACATGATATGTCAAATTGCCGCTGCCGGGCGTGATCTGCTCAGGTCCGGTGAGTTCGAGCACTCCCGGTTTGGATGTCCAAATCCTCAAAGTCGGATCGCCGAATACGATTATCGAACGCTGAGTGTACCATTCCGCTTCTGGGAACATTTCCAAAGTAAAGCGAAAATCAATACCCGAAAAGGTTCCATGAATGTCTTCGGCGTGAAAAGTTCTTCGCGCTTCGAGTACGGCGTCGCCCAGAATGTAATTGTCCTTTAGAAAAAGCGCGCGACAAAATGCATGATTGAACTGCGCGCCGCCCGCAGGCCCCAGACCGATGAGCGTATTGCCCACGTATGCCACGGCGCCTCCGTCTGGATTTTTGATAAGTTCCTCGGCCACCGAGTCCTCGTCAACCTGTGGATCGTTCAGACCTTCTCCAAAGGATTCGTCCGCGAAATTGCCGGACAGGCACGAGGTCGTCACAAAAACAAAGGGCGTTTCATTGACCATGCTCGGAATAACGTGTGAACTCAATTGCTGTGTGAGATACCGGAAATTGCCGTGCGTGTTGCCGACAAGGAACGCGTACCCCTCGTCTTCCAGCGCCGCAAAAATATTTTGCGTTGTGCCCACTTCCGCGCCGACTTCTTCGGCGTAGGCCTGCGTGCCATAGAGACGGCGCATATTGGCGACAAACTCGTCGGGAAGAAATTCGGCAATGAGTTGTTCATGTGCTATGCCGCTGTCGATATCGCCCAGAATCGGAATTGTATCAGCTAGATCAGCCAGAAGAAGCGGGGCCGTTGCACGCTCCGCCACTTGCCCCTCGCCGGACTCATATCGAATGACCTTCGCAACGTATCCCTCGACTTCCACGGTCGTTTCAAAGGGGGCGCGCCCGACGGCGACTTTCGGATTGCGCAGGTCGAAGGCAGTAATATCCTCGCCCTCTTCGCCAAATATTCCGTCCTGATCAGCGTCCCAGTCTGCATCAAGCTCCTCAAAATATGTCTGCACGGGCGCCACGCCGTTAAAGTCCATCGCCCAGTTTTTCACTTCGGTGTAACTGCGCATGTAGGGAATTTGGTCCGCGTCGCCGCCGAGAATCACATAGCGCAATCCGTTTTCGTATTCCCGCTGAATGTAAGCACGCAGGTAGGTGGGATTATCGGCGTGCTGCTCGGTAATTTCCTCAATATCCAAAACATCCGTGCGAAATCCGGTCCTGTTTTTCCAATCGGAGAAAATCTTCCACGCATCCATCATCTCCTTTGTCGTCACAACAATGGAGACTGGAGGATCATCCATAAAATTGTCGTCTTCATAAGTTGAATCATCGTCTGACGAATCGCTATCGTTTTTGGAGTCCTCATCGCCGACGGCGCACCCGGAAAAAGCAAGCGCCATAATCATAGCCATAGAAATTCCAAAAATAATGCTGATTTTCATTCTCATCCATGAACTCCGTTTTTTAGCTCAATGCCTTCTCACGTTAATCGCCATAATCACAGATTTGGGCAAAAGGCAAGAAAGCAGCGGGAAGAATACGCCTGAAATAGATGGCACGACCCAGCCCAACAGACCCGCGTTAACCTCTATGCATTGGCCACTGGCCTCTAAGCTCTAATCACTGATCGAGTTCAATTTGTCGTGAAACTCAAGGTCCAGGTCATGTCGCTGAACCAGTCGCCTTCTTCTTGGCCGTTGGTGTCTTCGACAGTGAAGCGAAGGTCGAGCACCTGCCCGCCATCGACATCCGTGAGTTGCGTGTCGGCGTCGTTGATCTCCAGTTCCTCGACCAGACCGAATTCCACATCGTAGAATTCGTAACCGTCAGGCACAAAGAAAGCCAGATGATGCGTGAAGGGCGCATGCACGGTGCCGACCGAAGCCTCCTGCGTTCCGGTAAGGACGCTTTGCACGTCATCCCACTGGATATCGCTGATGACTTTCACGCCGGCCAGTACGTGGCGATTCGTCCCTAAAAACTGCGGGCGGCCAGCATCGTCGCGCAGTGCGATGACGCGCGGCGTCCTGGCGGGAACTTCGGCGGACAAACTTCCGCTCACCTTGCCAAGATACGTTTCCGTCCAATATTCCCAGGCGTGATAGGACGCCGTGGGATCGAGCTTGGTTTCGGTGAAGTCAATAGCGATAACTCTGTCCTCATCGGGCATCTGCCCGTATGGGAGTGTCGTAAAATCAACATTGCTGCCCCAGTTGAGCAGACCGATGACGTGATAAGGTCGTGCAAAATCAGCCACCGGCAAAGACCAGATTTCCGGGTATTCCCTTTGCAAGACATCCAGGGGTCTTCCCGTAATGCCGTACACGGGCATGATCCGGCGATAGCCGTCCACCCAATCAGGCTCAAGATCGACGATGCGGTCGCCAATTTTCACGAGACCGCCCTGCAGCGCGACGGCGGAGCAGAAGGTGAGGGATTCGTTTAATGTCAGGGGCGTCATGCTCTCATCCTTGTGCGGGCGAAAGAAAATCAAGTCGGGGTGGTTGACCCAGACTCGGTTGTGCAGCCACCACCAGCGCGATGCATCTCTGTACATCGGTTTGAGTCCCTGGTTGTCAATAGGGCTAGTGGGATTCTCCCCTTCAAAAGTCGGCATCGTGTCCAGCGTGAGCCTCAGGGAATCAATCAGTCCGTAGTTCCAACCCTTAATGGCGACATTGAGCAAGAAAATATCGTCGCCCAAAGTTTCACGAATGATTTTCACGCCTTCTCTGTAAAATTCTCCCCGCGTTGTGTTTGGTTCATACCAACCCGTGCTAAGAGGGCCTCGGTACGCAAAGTCCAGCTTGAGCCACTGGATGCCCCAACCTTTGAGTTTTTCAATCGTTTCGACCAGATGTGCTTGGGCTGCGGGATCGGTCAGATCGAGAGAAAAGTAATCATCGTCCAAAAGTCCGCCGAGTAGGGGATCGGCAAACAACTCAGGCTGCTCATTATAGATTTGCGAATTTTTTTCCGCCAGAAATCCTGATATCCAGAGCCCCGTAATAAAGCCCATGTCTTTGGCTCTACCCAGCAGCCATTCTATTCCATTGATATCTCCGTGGGGCGGAAACTTGCTTTCATCAACAACCCAGTCGCCATCGTAGGGATCATAGCCGTCGTCGATTTGGAAGTAGTTCATACCCCAGCGGCGCAATTCCCGATCAGCAAAATCCATATTGTCAACAATGATTTCTTCGTTGATGTCCGTTCCGTATCCACCCGAAGAACCGCTTCCGGACCAGGAGTTCCAACCAACGGGAACATCGATTTCCGGATGCCTTTCAAACCATGTTTCTATGCTGAGCCATGCCTTAATGCGCGTGGCGAAAGTTTCCAGTGCGTCAAAGGGCGTCGGTGCGCTAAAATCGAAAATCATTGTTTCCGCGCCAAGCGATTCGCCCGGGTCAATGTATTTCGTCGGATCATACTGGCAAAGCATGTGGAGTTTTCGACCGTGATCCTCCCGTTTCGTCGGCGCGGAGAAGACTACCGAGTGCGCCACTTCATTTGTGAGACTGCCGGCTACGATGCTTTTGCCGGTAACCTGGTTGAAGATAAGCGCGCTCCACATGGAGTGAACAGGAACCGTGCCGGGGAAATACGGAGCGATGAACTCAAGATAGTTCAAGCTTCCATTTGTCAGAATCCGCAAATCAGTTCCTAACCCGAAGTGCAAGGCCCCAAAAGGTTGATCAGCGAGCAGTGGATATATGGCGCCGATGTTCACGCGTTCATCGGTCCCGTTGACCATCCGCATATCCATGAGCACGAAGCTCTCGCCGTCCAGAAGGCTGAAATCGAGATCCATATCCGGCTCGCCATCTCCACCTTGAAAAGTGATCAACAGCGTCATCCCCTGTCCGAGAGGGTTGGTGGTTTCTTCGCTAGCCCATGTCGCGGGCGCCATGTCGGGGCTTCGCCATCTATGCGCCGGAACGACGACGTGTGAGTACGCCACGGACATGGCTTTTTCAACGATGAGCTGTCCGTCGCCGTCGAAAATACTGAATCGCCCTGTGCCGGCATTGTATTGAAGATTGACTTTATTGTTTATCAAACCGACGAAATCGCCGTCCTGATAGAACTCCACCTCGTCTCCCGGCGCCGTATCGTCATCGGAATCGTCGTTGAGATCGTCGTCTGAATCGTCGTCGGCATCATCATCCATATCGTCGTCGGGCGAATCTGCGTCATTATTGTCGTCGTCATCATCACCGCACCCGCAGGCGCTTAGAGACAAGGAAAAAATTAAACACAAAGAAAAAATCAAGAAGGGTTTTTTCAGACTGTTCATTTGTAATCCTTTCAAATTCAGATTCGATTCGGTAAACTACCCTATGTGTCGATTGTTTTAAAGTACAGAAACCAGACACATTTCTCACATTTTGGAGGCTTCGATGGCGCCAAAGAAAATTGCAGCACTTTTGCTCCTGGCATTGTTTTTATTATGCATACCCGCTTGCGGCGATGATGACGACAACGACGATTCGCTTGATCCCGTCAACGATGACGCAAACGATGATGTTGATGACGACAGTGACGACGACCTAAACGATGATATCGACGACGATTCAGACGACGATCTCAATGACGATCTCGATGACGACGTTGATGACGATGTTGACGATGATACGATCATTCCTCCGACGCCTAACGAAAATGCGAAAGCTGATGCGTTTAAACTCTTTTATAAAGAGCGCAGCGCCCGAACCATATTGAGCGTCAACAGGTTCTCCATGTCCGGCGACGCTGTCATGGGCAACACCTTTTTGCTGACGGCCATCGCCAAGGACGGCAACGAATACGAAATTGTGGTCGGCCCGGAAGGAAACAACTATTTTGGGGCTTCGGCCTTCACCGCGTGGAAGATGTATCAGGCTCTGGGCGGTCGGGACTTGGAGCTTTCGCTGATTCGCATGTTCGAGGGTCTGGCTTTCAACGAAGCCGTTTCCGGGCATCCGGGCTTGACGACGCGCGAAGCCTTTCCAGGCTGGACCCGTACCATGGACGGCGTCAACGACACCATTACCAGAACCAAATGGGGCAATCCGGTCGATCCGCCGGTCACCTATGACGCCGCCCTCGAGCAGGAGATACTTGACACCTTTTACGACGGCCTCGTTTTCACCTACCGGGAAAACCCTGAAGAATATCTGTTCAATTTCAAAGCGGTCCACGAACTGACCACATTCGCCACAACTTACGTGTTCGACGAGTTGGATCACGATCCGCCCTTCCTGCGTGTTTCGGACTGCTGCTCGTCTTTTATGGTGTCGCAAAAGGGCATTTGGGAAGGGGCGTACTGGGGCAACCAAGATTCCCGGGACAACTTCACAGCCTCCGCCATAGGCTTTATCGCCGCCATGGAAGCTGAAAACACGCCGGGGCTGCCCGACGATCTGATCACGGCCGCGCACAACGCCGTCGAGGCGGGACACCGCACAGGCGATTCGATCATCGAAAACAACAGCGTTTTGATGACGGTGGACGAATGGCACGATTATGAAACGCTGACGCCCGCAGGAACCATGAATCCCGACGGCGAGGTGGAATGGCAGGACTTGGGAAGCCTCGCCGCCTGTCAGGCGGCATATCTCGCCCAGGCCGTTTCCACCGATGGATTGAGCTGGCCCGTTCCCGAAATTCCCCTTGCCCGCTCCATCGAAACCGACGTTATTCGCCTAATCTTTAGCGAGCTCGGACTTCCGGAACCAACCCTGCCGATGGTGACATGCCGAGACCTGGATGCCGCCATTATTGGAATCAATTGGGGAGATGTTTTGGACTTTGAGATATTCGATCGCCCCTGGATCGAGATCGCGAGATTCATTGAAACCATTTTCCCAGGCGTATTCGCCGATCTACTCGGCAGCATGATGGACGATTTCGTCGAGTTGGAATTGGGAACGGTTGGCCTTTGCTATTATGCCCAGATTAAAGGCGATGACCAACTCTTCCACGAGGCGCAGCAAACTCTCAACCACTTCGTACAGTTGCAGAAAATCCTCGCAGAACTCGTTTACGGAATTGTCTCCATCCCGGCCGCCAGACAGGAATTTTTAGGCGAAATGAATGAGGACAGCGTGCAGGCGGGGCTGCGCAGCACAAACGACATGCTCTATAGAGCCGCAACCTATTCCCGTATGTTCGGCATCGATTCGCCGCTGGAGTATTTCAACGCTTTCCAAGTCGGCAACGAACGGACCGATTACATCGAATCCTTCCTCGATCTCGAAGACACGCAGCCCTGGCCTTTGTTGACCGACCAGAACATCTACGATCAGGTCGAGGCCCGGCTGGCGGCTCTAAATGACCGGGCGCCTTGGAGAGTCCAACGCTATCGCGATCGTTTCGGAGATACACCCCCCGTTCGCCTTGCCGGTGACGGATACGAATGCAGGGCTCCCCTGGGACCGCCGGATGTGTGGCAAACCACGGAAAATCCACGTCACGTGACTTTGAGAGATATCAATCTTTGGTTCGAGGGACCGCTATGCATGCTCTCGCCGGAGACTCTCGACTGCGCGTGGGCAAAACTTGGCTGCGCGCCCGCAGATTTCGACGACAGCGGTTTGGTGGATGACGCTGATCGAACACTTTTCGACGCCGCTTGGACGACGCATGGCGAAGGGGCATTATGCGACGACGCCAACGCCTGGTGCGACGGCGCGGACGTGGATCAAAGCGGTGTTCTGAACGCAGAAGATCAGGCTTTCATGGATGCGGCAATAGGATGCGTGCGTTAGCCCGGATGTTTGCAACGCACCGGAAGAAAAGTAAGACCTTGAATAATTTTCATGAGGCCTGATACCCAAAGCAAGTTGTGAAATATCGTCGCTGGGAACAGCGCTTGGATTCATTAAAGTTGGGACATGCTCGGAAGTGCTTATTAACGTTCTCGACCGTGCATTCGAGCAACCGCTTCTGCCCGAGGAGCACGCCGCCATGCCCCTGGCGGGCGGAATCGGCCTGTGCGGCGGCGCGTGCGAGGCATTGGGCGCCGCAATATGGATCATCGGAATGAATTGCCGCGAGGAACAGGGCGTTGACAATCGGTGGAAAGACGACGGCTTTCAGACAAGGATCGGCGATCTGATTGAAAGGTTTCTAAAAAGCACCGACTATAATTTCGAGTGCTCTGAAATAGTCGGACGAAAGTTTGAGAATATCGCCGACCATGCCGCGCATTTGCGCGATGAAGGTTGCTCGGAAATTCTCGAGGTATTGGCCAATCAGGAAGCCCCGGAAATTCCGTAAAAATGAATGAGGGCAAATCATCCAAAGGGGAATAAAAATGCAGAGGAAAAGCAGCATTTTCGGTTTTTTGTTTTTCATGATTCTCCTCAACATCGTGCCTGCCTGCGGAGACGATGACGATGATGACGACAATGACGACAGCGCTGTAGCAGACGACAATGATGATGATGTTGATGACGATAGCGCCGATGACGATTCAATCGACGACGACGATGACACCACCCTTCCCAACGGTCCGGGTGGCTTCGACCAAAATTACCGAAGTAGCTCGGACTTTTTCACGATGATGGATGGCCTGAATGCGGGAAATTTCAACGCTCAGGTTTGGATTTGGTACTCTTCCAACATAGAACCAATAATCGATCAGGATAGTTTTGAAGTTCCTGAAGGGACCACTTCAATTCAGGAAGTTGATACGGATGCCGACGACATTTTGGACTCCCTGACCATAATGGTGAAGATGGGAAATGACTATGATCCTGAAAACAATAACTGGTATTATGAAGTCAGAGACCCGGACGGCACGCTAAGAAACATCCCCCCTCCCGGTAAAATTCAAATCTGCATCGAATGCCATAAAGATTTCCCAGCAACGGATTTTCTTGCCGGCTCAAAACTCCGTTAAGGAGTTACTTATTCGCTAAGACCTGTAAAATCTAATTCTTAAAGGAGATGAAAAAGCAGTGGGCTTACCCCCGCAGGCCGTCAGATCACTGTCTGGCATGATGATCTCTTTGCGCCCGCCGCGCCTTTTGAATTTCATGCGGATGTGGACGACCACGCCGTCGTCGTCAACTCGGATTTTGGGCTTCTCTTTCAATCTCGATCTCCTCTTCGGTATCATTGAGTTCAAGTACCAGCAAATGCAGGCCATCGTGTCGGAAGCTAATGTCGATGCCCTCGGTGGTGACTGTAATGCGCTTGACCAGCAGGCTGACGATTCGCGCCTGCTCAGCCGGAAATAGCTCGTCCCACACCTGGTCAAGGTTGTGCAGCGCCTGGGCGACCATTTGCTCCGTCAGGAGATTGCCATTCAGCCCGACGACCGTGGCGTCGATCTCGGCGATGCGTTCTTTGATGTCGCGTTCTCGTATCGGGTTATCAATCCCAG
>CAZQAE010000075.1:0-1765 GCA_964591275.1 uncultured bacterium
CAATGAAAATGGTCTTTTGCGACGTTTAGAGCATTATTGCCTTGTCATCCCCCGGCATTTTTCGTTAAATTAAAGATTGCGGCGCAATGATCTTAGGCTAATGACCGTTTAGCACCTGACACACGGTTCAAGAGAGGGCGGCGACGTTGAAATTTGAAACTGAATCTATGCAGGGCCACCCGGGTGAGCGTGCGCGAAGAACGATCCTCATCAGCGTCGGTTTTCGAATCCTGTTGCTTTTTGTCCTGTGGCTGGCCCTGACTCTGCCCGTCAATCCAGGATGGAGAGTTGGAAGCAGCTACGTATTTCATGTCGTGACAGTATTGGTCCTCGTCACATATATCGCCACATTTTCCCGATTGCGCAAATCAAGCCACTTCATCGCCGCATTCGCCGTCATCAATGTCCTGGAACTTCTGGCCATGACTTTTTTGATTTGGGCGACGGGTGGCATCATCAGTCCTTTTGCGATTCTCTATCTGTTGCTGATTACGGGAACCTTGTTTTTATGGAATTTGCGGATAACTCTCGTGGCGAGTCTGTCCGGGATTGCTTTTTACAGCGTGCTAATGATGTGCTTGAGTCGCGCTTACATTCCCGAGTTGCAGGCTTTTAAGTTTGCTGGCGATTCGATTCCTCTTTACGACAATGGCACTTACGTGGCCACCATGCTTTTCATGTTCGGGTTCTTTGCCCTTTACACGATTGTGTTAAATATGTTCCTTTTTCGCCTGCTGCGCACGCAGTATGAACAGATCGGAAAGCAGGCCGGAAAGCTGGATGGCGCCACGCAGGCGCTGATTTTCAGTTTCCATGACATGGAATCCATGTCCGACAGCCTGAGGGTGGCCCGTGAAAGCGCCGACAAAACCAAGCACACCCTCATGCGCCTGGAGAAAGTCGCTTCGCTTGGCCAAATGGCTTCGGGAATCATCAACGAGTTCGGAAGCCCCTTATCCAGCATCATTTCCGATACCGAGCTTATGATGATGAGTAAGGAAATGCCCTCAGAAGTGAAGCTGCGCGAGGCTTTCAGGCAGACTCTGGTCAGCGCGACGCGCATTAAGACCCTGATGGAGAATCTCAAGGAATCCATACAGCCCGCCGATGGCCTGCAATCGGAGGTGTTTGATCTTAATACGCTGGTTATGCGCGTTACGTCTTTCAAAGCTCATGAAATGAACAAACAGGGAATAAATCTTCGTGTGGATTGCGACTCGACCAATCCGAGAATTTTCGGCGTGCAGTCTCAGATTGAGCAAGTCGTCACCAGCTTGCTAAGGAATAGCGAAAACGCATGCCAAAGCTCCAATGGGCGAATCCTGCTCAAAACCGGGAGAAGCGAAGATAAGGTTTATCTGACGGTGACCGACAACGGGCACGGAATATCCGATCTCGATCTCAATAGGATTTTCGAGCCATTCTATACGACGCGTAGCGATGAGAAGCGCGTTGGGCTGGGCCTTTATCTGGTGGCCAATATTGTTGACGCTCACGATGGGCATATCCTCCTGGAATCAACGCCGGGAAAGGAGACGACTTTCACCGTCGTTTTCCCGAGTGCGCCCCTGAAGGCGGGTTCATGAATCGACAAATCGTTTTGATCGATGGCTCGAACTTTATTTTTAGGGCCTTTTTCGCAGTTCGCAGTCTCTCCACATCGACGGGCATTCCGACAAACGCCGTCATGGGCTTTGCGAAAATGATTCAAAAACTTTTGCGTGACCTAAAACCGACGCATGTGGCCGTTGTTCTCGACACGAAG
>CAZQAE010000075.1:1775-24275 GCA_964591275.1 uncultured bacterium
TTCGCCACAAGATATTTCCAGACTATAAAGCCAACCGCTCCGAACCGCCTGAGGATCTCGTTCCGCAATTCGAGTTGATTCGCAAACTCATTGACGCCTTCAATTGGCGGCGGATCGAGATGCCCGGCTTCGAAGCGGATGATGTGATCGGCACGCTGGCCGACCTGGCGGCGCGCGATGATTTTGAAGTGACGATTGTGTCATCCGACAAGGATCTTTTGCAGTTGCTTGGACCGCGCGTGAAAGCCCTCGATACCATGAAGGACAAGTGGATCGGGCCGGAAGATCTTATCGAGCGCTTTGGCGGCGGGCCCGAGCGCGTTGTGGATGTTCTCGCCCTGGCCGGCGACAGTTCAGACAACATTCCGGGGGTGCCGGGAGTTGGGGAGAAGACGGCGCTCAAATTGCTGGGCGAGTATGGAACCCTGGAAAATGTCTTGACCAATGCGGCAAAAATTAAAGGAAAGCTAGGTGAAAAGGTCGCCGCCAACAAGGACTTGGCGCTGCTGTCGAAAAGACTCGTGACAATAAAACGCGACCTCGATCTGCCGATGGTTCTGGATGATTTCGCCATCGCCGAGCCGGATTGGGAGCAGCTCACTGAACTTCTCACGCACCTGGAAATGGCGCGATTTCTGGCGGACATCAAAGCTGATCCCGCAGCGCGTGTACCCGAAAGTAAAATCAGCCGAGATGGATACGGGATCATCCTGACAGCGGAGGAACTCGACTCGCTGGTTGCCGATCTGGAAAAAGCGGAATTAATTTCGCTTGATCTTGAAACCACGAGCATAAGTCCCATGACGGCTCGCATCGTGGGCCTGTCGTTTTGTTGCGACGATAACAAGGCATTCTATTGCCCAGTGGCGCACGATTATCTCGGCGCGCCCAAACAACTGGCCTTAGGCGATGTGCTCAAAAAACTAAAACCGATTCTTGAAAACGAAAATATTCCGAAGATCGGCCAAAACATCAAATACGATTGGATTGTTCTGCGGAATGCCGGCGCCGACATGCGCGGTGTTTCTTTCGATACGATGATCGCCGATTATCTGCTCACTCCCGAATCCGGCGGACACAATCTTGACGCCATGGCGATGCGCTACCTGCATCATCAAAACATCACCTTTGCCGAAGTCGCTGGGAAGGGGAAACATGCCAAAACTTTCGATAGGGTTCCTCTGGAGATGGCCAAAGATTACGCTGCGGAGGACGCGCACGTCACGAGAGCCGTTTACAAAATCCTGAAGCCGATGATTGCCGAGCGGAACCTAGACACGTTGTTGACAACGGTTGAAATGCCCTTGGTCGAAGTGCTTGTTGAGATGGAGAGAAGAGGCGTTTTGATCGACCGGGATTTGTTTGCGGAATTGTCGGTCGAAGCCGGCGGGAAGCTCGAAGACATCAAAAAGGCCATTTTTCACGAAGCCGGCGTTGAGTTTAATCTCAACAGCCCCGCGCAGGTTGCCGATGTCCTTTTCGACAAGCTCAAGCTTCCGCCCGGCAAGAAGACCAAGAGCGGCTATTCAACGGACGTCACAGTCCTGGAAAGACTCGCCGAAAAACATGGCGTGCCGAAGATGTTGCTGGAATACCGGGCTTTCTACAAACTTAAGAGTACGTACATCGACGCCCTGCCACTTTCTTTGCACCCTGAAACGGGTCGCCTGCACACGAGCTATAATCAGGCGGTGACGGCGACCGGGCGCTTATCCTCATCCAATCCCAATTTGCAGAATATCCCCATTCGAAGAGCCGAGGGTCGCCGCATTCGCGAGGGGTTTATTGCACCGAGCGGATGCGTTTTGCTGTCGGCGGATTATTCCCAGGTTGAGCTTCGCGTTCTTGCGCACCTGGCAAAGGATGAAGCGATGATCAAAGCCTTTCGTGGTGGCGAGGATATTCACTCGGCCACTGCCGCGCAGGTCTTTAATATGTTGCCCGGCATGGTTTCCCCTGAAATGAGAAGGCAGGCCAAAGCCATAAACTTCGGCATTGTTTACGGTATGAGCGCATTCAGGCTCGGTCGCGATTTGGAAATCGGAACGAAAAAAGCCCAGAAATTCATTGATGCCTATTTCGCGCGCTTCGCCGGCGTCCGGAAATTTATCGATGAAACAATAAAGAGTGCCCGTAAAGATGGATTTGTGACCACCTTGATGGGGCGGCGCCGTGCGATTCCCGAATTGCAGGCCAAAGACCGCAATCTACAGGGCTTTGGAGAGCGCGCCGCTGTCAACACGCCGATCCAGGGTACGGCGGCTGACATCATTAAGGTTGCGATGATTCACCTGCACGAGCGGATCGAAAAAGAGAAGCTGTCTATGTCCATGATTCTGCAGGTGCACGACGAATTGGTTTTTGAAGTTGCGGAGAAGGATGTGGATGTAATGAAGGCGATCGTCGCCGAGGAGATGGAAGGCGTCGTGGCGCTTGACGCTCCGCTCAAAGTGGACATTGGCGTTGGAAAGAATTGGGCCGAGGCGCATTGATGGTGCGTCGTCCACGTTGGCGAAGTCGCTTTATTTTCCTGAAAAACACATGAGCAAAAATTTAAGCTGTCGATTTTGCTCGACGGCACAGGCCAAATTCCACCTTGTTTTACATTTAGTTTTCGGATGCGCGCGACACGACGCTAATCATCTTCCTTTGGCAAAGGCGCTGGATTTTCCTCCAACGTGGAAGGCGGTCCCTGGTTGCGCGTGCGTCCGCGTCCTCCGCGACGGCCTCCCCAGCCTTTCATATCCGTCATGAAGTTTCTTATCTCCTCCTGGAACCGGATTTCAAATATCAGATAACGCCCCATTTGCTCGGCATTCAGTTGCTTGCCCAATTGTCGATAATGGTTCTGGCGAATTTTGACGACCTCAGCTTCCACGTCTGTGGCTCTCTTGACGTTTTTAGTGATCTTTTTTGAATCCATCTCTTCATTTTTTCGCAATTCCTGGCGAACGTTTCGTATGGCGGATTCTCTTTCATTGCTTTTGTCGCGAACTGTTGCGTGATAAGTGCGAATGATGGGAATGATCTTCGCCATCTCATCTTCCTGTAATTTCAGGACATCGGCGAGCTTCCATATGCGTAGCATTTCGATTTTTTCCCAATGCTTTTTCCCCGGTCCTCGTCCCTGAGCAAAGGCGCTGTACGCACTAAGCGCAATGAACGCGACAGCGATCAGCGAAGCAAAATAAAACCTGTTCTCCCTCATGGCCGACTCCTTGCTTTGACAAAATGTATGACGATCCGGCGGCGTAAACCAGATCCGCAATCCTTTGTTTTGATCAGGCGCTCCATCAGATGACCCACGAATCCATCGTTTTCACAAGATGTTCGTGTAGTTTGTCAAATTCAACTTCCGACAGCTCTGAATAGCTGGATGAATACACTCCGGCCCCAGGGTCAATATTTGAAACCGCGTTATAGGCGTCAGGGACTTCAGCGACCCCTTCAGCATCGTCACGAGAGGCATAAAGGACAGAGGCCATGGAATCAAACTGTTCATCAGTGAAATTCGTGTTCTCTTCGTTCAGACTTATTGGTGCGAATCCCAGCATTCTTTCCGGTGAATATTGTTCGGCCAGGGAGGCGATGGCGTTGATGTCATCTTCGCCAATGAATCCATCCGGCACGACGTTTCCGGCAAGGATATACAAGGCCGCCGCTACGGCGACGGCGACCGGCGCAAGCACTGCGGTCGGTCTCCACAATGATGCCGTCAGCCAACGAATCGCGCGACGAATGCGTGTGTCTTCCTTCGATGCGCGCACCTGCGTCATCACCCGATTTGTCAGGCTGTCAAAATATGCCTGCCCGGGATTCGGGGCTTCAAAGGTGAAGGATTCCTGTATTTGTCCGATATCGGACAGGAATCGTGCGCATTGGGGGCACTTTTTTAGGTGCTCCTCGACGGTCGGTCGAGCGCTTTCGTCCAGCTCGCCTTCCGAGTATTCGATGATTTGATCGTGGAACTTCTCGCACTCCATAACAATCATCCTTTCATGACTGCGGACTCCGGCGCGAATATCTCACGCAGGGCCTTAACCGCATAATGATAATTGACCTTGGCCGCGGATACCGAACAGCCGATGACTTCGGAAATTTCCGCATAGGAAAGATCCTGCTGTGCCCTGAGGTGAAAGACCTCCCGCTGGCGCGGCGGAAGCGACTTAAGGGCCAGGGCGATGCTTTGGCGTTGCTCGGCTTTCTCCAATCGCTGTTGAATGTCCGGCTGATAAGTGGCCGTATTTTCCTCAACCTCCTGGCCGACGTGGCGTCGCCGGTCTCTGACGAGGTTTTTTGAATAGTTCATCGTGATTCTAAACAACCATGTCTTCAGTGAACTTTTGCCCTGAAATCCTTTCAGGTTCTTGTAGGCTGAAATAAAGGTCTTTTGGGCCACGTCGTCGGCGTCGTCGTGGTTGTTCACCATTTTTATTGCCGCGAAATACACCATTTGCCTATACCGCCTTACGATCTTTTCAAAGGCGATTTCGTCGCCATCAAGAAAAGCTCGGATCAGGCGTGCGTCGTCTCGGGTGGTTTCATCCTTATTAATGGCCGGGCTCCTGGTCATACGCTGATCCGAGTCCCTATTTCATCCTCATTGACACGCCGATCATAGCCCTGGTTAAATATTTTTTCAAAGGAATGCTTGACCTGAAAAGGCAGTACAGGCTACAAAATTCATCGAGTCACCAATTATCGCCCTCGTGACCGGGAGATCATCATGTGGAACAGAGTTGTACGTTGGTTTCGCTCAGTGTTCGGAGGAGCCGTGAATTCTTTGGAGAACCCGGAAAAAATTCTTCAGCAGAACATCAGGGATATGAATGACCAAATACCGGCCATGAACCAGAATATTGCCATGGTCAAAGCCAACGGGAACCTGGCGAGGAATACTTTGATCAAGCTGCAGGCCAGGGAAAAGGACCTTCGCACCAAAATCAAGGCTTCTCTTTTAGGCTCTCGCCGTGATATGGCGCTCAATTTCGCCACGACGCTCGAACAGATCCAGGCCGATATCATTACCGCTGAGGCCAACTTGGAACTGGCGGATAAATCTCTCGAAAAGGCTTTGAAGGTCAAGGCGGCTTTTATGGCGGAGCGTGACAAAAAAATGAAGGAAGCTATACGGGCCATCAACGCCGCCAGGCAGGCCGATTGGCAAATCAAAGTCGCGCAGGCCATGGAATCCTTCGAAATCGCCGGAGTGGACCAGACGCATGACGAGATGATCCAGAAAATCGAGCAGAAATCCGCTCAAGCGCAGGCGCGTGTGGAAATGGCTCTTGACAATGTGAACGCCGAGGAATTTGAGCTTGAAAAAGAGGCCGCACGCCTGCAGGCCAACGAAACATTGAAGCAGTTTGAGATTGAGCTGGGACTGGTTCAGGCCGGGTCCGCCGAGGCCCAAAAAACGCTTGGCCCCGGTGAAGAGGTTCTCAATAAGGTCGAAAAGGAAATGGAAGCCCAAAACGCCGGTGCGTCGAAAACCATGGGTAAAGAAAAAACCTGATTCGGCATTTGTCCGAATAATCCTATCAGCACAATCTTGTCTTGTTAGGCAGTACAGGTGCAATATCGTCACCAGCCGAAAATAGAATTTACACGCTTGGAGTTTGAACCTGGCAAAGTCATCTGAAATTCTGCAAGAACTCGTATGGGATACGACCCGCACACTGGTGGCTGAGTTGGATATGGGCTTGTCCTTTGACCGTGTGTCCAGAGGCCTGCTGGAACAGTTAGGGGGGCAGGGCGTCGACGACTTGCGTGGACGCAGTCTCTTCGAGTTTATGGTCGACCTGCAAAAAGACGAGATCGACATGGTGATGAAATACAGGAATTTCGCCAGATCGATTCATAAGATAAAAACCGTTTCCGGCATCCTAAACATGATGGTCGTTTTGGAAGAGACAGACGATGGGGCGGTGTTTTTTGCGGAACCGACATCCATTATGAACAATTCCCATTCAAAAGGCGTAGCTAAATCAGGGATCAATCCGGCAGAACTCATGCGAGAACTTGAAGAGCTTCGGATGCGAAACAGCTATCTGGAAGCCCTGAATCATAGAATCCGTCGGGAACACGTCATGTCCAGCTCGACGGGTTTGTTCAAAAGGAAAATGCTCGATCAACTCGTGGACGCTGAGATGGCGCGATCATTAAGAAATCATCGGCCTTTCGCTCTTCTGTTCTGCGGTGTTGATCGAGCGCAGGCTTTGGACCAGGTTGCGGGCGAGGAAGCCAGGAACAACGTTCTGGCCGTCGTGGCAAAAGCCATCATAGCGCAAAGACGGATTTTCGATGTCATGGGGCATTTTTCGCCCGGAGAACTTTATATCATACAACCTGAAAACGATATCCGGGGCGCCACCGAGTTTGCGGAGCGGATTCGATTGTCCCTTCGCGGGCAAAAACTGAAAATTGGCAAAATCGAGTTCACTTTGACTCTTTCTTTTGGCGTTTCATATTTTCTACCCGAGATAAATCAATACCGGGATCGCATGGAAATGGTGGCGCAAACTGAGGCGGCTCTTTATGCATCCGCATCAACGGGCGGCGATAAAACCATGCAGGCTCCTGCGGCCAGCCAGATCGCCAGAGAAGTTCCGCACCCGCCGGATACGCGGGTTAGGAAATAATCCGATAATCATCCGCAATTTTTAAGAATATTTCATTATTGCTTCGCACTAAAGTTTCCGATAATAATACAACACAGGCTGGGAGAAGCGTATGCAAAATAGTGATGCTACATATCGACGCGGGAAAGACGCATTTATGCGTCATGACTTCGAAGAAGCCAACCGTTTTCTCACGCAGGCTTTGGAGCAAAATCCTGAATATGCGGATTTGTATTCCATGATCGGCGTGATTTACAACGATAAAGGGCGATTCAGTGAAGCGATTAAGTGTTTTTCAAAAGCCCTCGAAATCAACCCGGATTATACGGAAGCCAAGATCAACCTTATGATCCTTTTGCAGGACATCGGCCGCTTCGACAAGGCCGGCAATATCCTGCGTCATATTCAAAGCTGCGGCGATTCCTTCTCGGCATCACTTGATCCCATGGCCAAAAGCAAACTGGCGAATCTTCACGCCGTCACGGGTGATATGTATCTCATGCTGGAACTGCACGAATTGGCTATACATGAATATGAAGAGGCGCTGTCTCACCGCGCGGGTTTTGCCGACATCCGGCTGAAGCTTGCCAAAGCCTATAAGGACGCCGGGCAGTTTGAAATATCCGAAGTGCAATGCCGCGCCTGCCTGAAGGCCAGGCCGGATTACATCGACGCACGAATATTTCTCGGCGCCGTTCTTATGGCGCAAGGCCGACGCACGCAGGCCATTGATGCCTGGAAGCAGGTTTTCGCCCTCGACCCGGAGAACGAAGAAGCTATTCGCTACCTGCACATGGCTGGCGAAGACCTGGAAATTTCCGCGTGATTTGAAATAAATATTTCCACGATTCGCTTTCTTTGGGTTATTATGCACGGATGATCATTACGCTTTACGACGATAGTCCGCTCGGGCACGACAAGAGGGCGCAAGGAGGCGACGGGAACTTTGAAAAGTCGCTGGATGCGATCCGCCAGGGGGCCCAGGCCCGGATTCCAGTGACTTTGAGTACATTCCATAGGCTGCCTGAACTGGCGCGATTTGCGGCTGCGATTCGCGGCGAGTCATTGCAAAAGTTGCCATTCTTTTCGCCTGCTGACGAGCCGAAATTGCTTGGCGGTTTTGAAAAACACTGGCGGGAATTGCACGCGGCCATCGGCGGACGCGGCATAACCTTCGGCGAAATCGATCCGACCTTGCGAAAAGTGCTTGGCGACTTCGACGCGCGGGCAAATGCCGAGACGCAGCCGAATCTTCTGCGGCTGCTAGGCGTTTTGTCCGACGCGGTTTTCATCGGTCCGCATACTTTTCATATGGACATCGCCAATGCCTGCAACACGAATTGCACTTTCTGCGGCTTGCATTCCCCGCTGCTGATTGAACCGAAAACGTCCATGCCTGGACGACGGTTTACCGAAGGATGGAAAACCGGTCGGCGCGATTGGAATGAGTTCACGGCCCTGGTCGATGATCTCCATGAAATCGGTTGCCGCGAGGACATCCTTTTTAACGGCGAAGGCGAACCTCTCACGCATCCGCGTGCAAGCGACATGATCCGGTACATTTGCGGCAAGGACATGAAGCTTACGCTCTTTAGCAACGGGCTGGCGATTACGCCGGACAAAGCGAAACTTTTCGTTGAAAACGACATGAACATCCTCTACTGGAGCTTGCACGCCGCGGACGCAAAAACCTTTCATCGCATGCAGCCCGCGCGCCGGCCCGAGGACTTTGGGCGCATGGTGGAAAATATGCGCGAATTGGTGCGACGCAAAAGAACAAAAAACAACAAGCCGTACATCATCGCGGCGATGGTCATAAACGTCGACAACTTCGGCGACTGCGAAAAGTTCATGGACCTGTGCGTGGATATTGGCGTCGATTCCGTTCGCTACCAGATCATGCACGCCTGCTCCTCAACCGAATCCCTGCTGATCGACAAAGAGCAATTTGAGGTCGTGAAAAAAGGTTTGGATCGCGCCAGGCTCAAGGCCGAAAAGCACGGTTTGGAAGTCGTGGCCAACATCGATTTTCAGTTGCGGCAAAGCGAGAAAACCTACGAAAGCCCTGATGTTCTTTCCTGCGAATGGTCCCATGATCTTTATAGCCGCACCGGATGCTTGGCCGGATGGTTCTTCGCCCGATCTTTTTGCGATGGCCTGACATCCTTTTGTTGCCATGACAAAATTCTTGGCTCACTCAAGCGGACCGGTTTTAAGGAGTTGTGGTTCGGGGACGTATATCGCCGCGTGCGCCAAGCCGCCAAAGCCTTTGATCTGGCCCACAATATCGACTTGTCCGAAGCCGGTTGCGGCGGTCTTCTTTTGGGCGCGGATTGCTCCTGCTGCGGCAATTATGAGTTCATCAACAAAGCTTTCGACGATCTGAACCAGCTCGGTTGGCGCAAATTCATGACGCGAATTCCACCGGGCTGAGCGTCACAATCGAATAACATTACAAGGCGCTCTCAAACTCGCCGGGTTCGCCTATTTTCTGAAAGACCGGCAAGAAGCAGAATCCATCATTGCCGCATTTGAGGACCTGCCCGCAGTCCCACCCATTACGGCAGTCCGGCAGGCAAACATTAATCAGAGGATTACAGAGGTATCCCTCGCGGCAATCGTCGGCGTTGTCGCAGAGAGGTAGGCAGAGATTGAAGACATTGATCAAGGTCCCCAGGAAGTTCTCGGGGCAAACATCCGATTCCATTGAGCACATGCCGTCCGTCCAGCCCGAAGAATCCGGCAGGCAATAATCGGACAGGCATTCATCGTCGCCATCGCAGGGTTCGCCCAGATCGTTTTTTTGACCACTAGCACTGCTGTCTTCATCGACGCAGTAACCGCCATCTTCGGCGTCTTCGTCGCAAACGTAGGCATCTCCGCAGTCCCACCCCTCACGGCAATCCGGCAGGCAAGCACGAACGGAAGGATTGCAAAGATATCCGCCGCGGCAGTCCGAGTCCCGCACGCAGGAAGCCATGCAATAGGAATTCTCGCCGATTTCGATGCACTCGGCGCCTCGGCTGCAGCTCTCGGTGCATTTATCGCTGCAGTACCCTCCGGTCCAGCCGGTGGATTCGCCCCAGCGCTCCTGCTGAAAACACAGACCCGAATCGCAGTCTTTCTTTTCCTCGCAGGCCGCGCCGATGGGTTTATCGTCTTTTTCAGCGCACGCAAAGATGGCGAGCAATACGGCGAGGATAATGGCCAATCGCTTTTTCATTTCACATGGACTCCAGTCCGGTTTTTGCGCTCAGGTTGTCTTTGTTTACAATGAGCACCTGAGTAAATGCATTTTTCGCGTCCTGCTTTTTCCCCAGCTTGAGATAGGTCCAGCCTAGCCCCAGCATCATGTCTATTTCGCTCGGAAAGGCTTTGATCACTTTCTTGTATTGGACGGCGGCTTCGGTGTATTTTTCTTGCGCGTAATAGATATAGGCCAGGCGGCTGCTGGCGTAGTAATTATAAGGCGCCATGGCGTACAGCTTTTCCCCAAGGGTTTCAGCTTCCCCCCATTTCTTCGTGGCCATCAGGGGCAAAAGCAAACCAAGTTTCGCTTCAATGGAGTCTGCGTTGAGTGCTGCGGCTTTTTTATAGTATGTGATCGATTTTTGGTAACTGCCTTTGTAGTAATAGAGCCAGGCAGCCCTAAAGTTGCCCAGGTAGTGCTTCGTATCAAGCTTGAGCACAGCGAGGGTTTCATTCAGCGCCCGGTCGATGTTTCCCGATGATTCCTGCGCGATCGACGACTCGAACAGATCGGCCATCTTGTCCGTCTTTGAATCGGCTAGTCCCGGTTGCGCGACGAGAAGAATCAGCGCGGCTACGATCACCGCGACAAGGTTTTTCCCATATTGCATTGCTATCCTCCGTGAAAAGTGAGTTTGAAACCCAGCGTCCCTCCCCAAAGGGAGAAGTCATGGTCGCGATAACCCTGCTGCGCGCCGATCTTGTGATGGACATAAGCAAAGGGCTGAAAATAGCGACCGATATTTATTGCGCCGCCAAGATCATATCCGGCGATAAAAAGATCGTCTCCGGTCCAGACTGCAAGACCGCTTGCGTCCACTGCGTATCGCTGCTGGCCATAAAAGGCGCTTGCGAACAAATGGGCGGCGTCGGTCGGACTCCACAGAACTTCCGCGTGCCCCGAAATCAGGTTTTCCGCGTCGATGGATTTCTCATCTGGAATTTCAACGTCATGCTCGCCGACCAGGATAAGTTCCGGCCTCAGTTCAAATCTGAGTTTTTGCGTCGGGCTGTAGCCGATCGGCGTTTTGAACTGATAGACGTTGAAATCCTGGTAAACAATTCCGCTGGCCGCCCAGTGGATATCTGCTTTTTCCCAGAGGCGTCCTGCGCCGAGAACGGCGAGGGGGGCACCGTCGATATCATCGTCACTGAAAAAATTCCAGGCGCCGGTTGCCCTGGCCACCCAGGCGTTTTTGCCAAAGCTTCCGCCGAGGGCGACAGCGGTCTGTTGAAAATCGTCGCTTTCGTAGCGCCTTGTAGTTTCGGAATTGGAACCACCGGCCCAGAGGCCGTATCCCGTGGGCCAGTTCAGCGCGCTTGTGGCGCTTATGCTTTGGATACTCTCAAGATTCCAGGGGTTCGTGTACTGCATGTACGTGGCCGAGACTAAGGAGATGGATTCGAGCCTCCCGCCGCTTTCGGCCATTTTCAGGCATTGAACAACGCGCTGGTTCGTGCCGATTTTTTCGGCTGCCTTGAGGCAAAGGTCGCGCCCTTCGATGAATGCGCCCTGATAAATGCGTGTGAAGCCCAGGCCCAGCAGCATCTCCGGGTTGTCGGGGGCTATTTCCAGAGCTTTTTTGTATTCCACTCGCGCCAAAGCGTATTTGCCCAGCATGTACCAGGCCAGAGCCTTGCGGGCGATGGCCCAGTAGTTATCGGATTCCAGCGCAAGAACCTGGTCGCCGGCGGTGAGAGCCTCTTTCCACTTCCCCGTGGAAACAGCGACGAGTTGCAGGCCGAGTATCGGGTCCACGCAATCGGCGCATTCTTTGGCTGCGAGGTGATAACGCTCATTGGCCTTGTCGAAATCTCCGCACTGGAAATTCAACCAGCCAAGGCGAAGTTGAACGCCGTAGGACTGATCGTGCAAAAGAATCTGTTGGCAAACGGCTCGGGCCTTTTCGTATTCCCCGGCTTGTTCGAGGATATCGCACTTCGCAAAAAGTTCTTTCACATCGGCGACTTCCGTGGCGGGCGCGGGGGGATCGGCCTGCGTTAGGGCGGGTGCCAGAATGAAGGCCGTCAATAGAGCCAGGATGAGAATTTTCATGCGCCAAGCTCCGCTAAAAGAATCAACTGGTCATTTTTCCAGGCGCGGATAACCGCTGGGCCGACTTCCGGGATAAACTCGATCTCGATTCGCTCAGGGATACGAATGCCCGAGGGAATGGCGGAATTGACCTGCAGTTGGGTTGTCGCCAGGAGTCTATCGCCTGAACGTTTCAGTGAACTGGTCGTTTGTACTTTTACAATCTCCATGAAGGGCAGAAGTAATTCACGTGCGATGTTGACGACAGGGCTCAAAAAGGCATCCGCCGAAGGGCTGTCATCCCAGATCGCTTTTTCCTCCTCAATGTAAGGGACTCTCGGCAGCCCCAAGTATAGCAGTCCCAGGAGATGATGGGGAGAGCCTTTATAATCGAGCATCGTGGTGTAGTGATTGTCGGCAAAGAAATTGATTCGAGCTTTCGCTGAGCGACCGCCGTTTAGCACGATGCGCCGGCGACCCAGCGGACCAATTTCGCTTTCCCAGTTCTCCGTGAAGCGTTTCGCTCCCGCTGTTACGGCCCAATCCCAATGGCGGCCGGGCGGCAATGTGAAAGCGCGGCGCACGGATTCTTCCACGGTCATGGATAAAACGTGGTCGCCTGTTTTGGGCGAGCCGTGCGTGATGTAACGAAGAGCTTCGCCCGAGGGCGTCATGTAATGGAGAAATTCTCCGTAGAGGGTTGGCGCTCCTATCTGCGCGGAGGCTTGCAATTGGAAGTGAAGATGCGGGACCGGCGAGCGCCCCGAATTGCCGACGCGCCCCAGGAGTTGCCCGGTTCTGACCACTTCGCCTTCCTTGACCGCCGCCGAGTCTTTTTGCAGATGGCACACGGCGGAAAAGACATTGCCGGAATGCCAAAGGATCACGCAGTTTCCCCAGTTGTTCGCCGTGTTCACTTCGCCGACGGGATTATCCTCTACATGGTCAACCACGCGGACCACCTTGGCGTCGCCGGGGGAGAAGACCGGGGCTTTCCACGCGTAGTAATCTTCGAGTTTCGCGCCATCGTCGCGGTGCGTTTTCTCCTCGACGTCAACCTCGAAATCCCAGGCGTGACTCCAGCGGCCCTGGTGGGTTTTATCGCCGTCGGGGCCTTGCGTGACGAGCCATCGGCCCGTCACCGGCAAAAAAACCACTGGCAGCGTGGGATCGGGATAACGTTGGGCTCGGTACAATGCCTTGTTTAAGTTGGTCTCCGGCGATTCCCAATCTCCCTGGACAAGCTTCAAACGACCATCGCCGGTTCTGATGATGACAACGAAGAGCATGAGAACCGTGGCGAATATGAAGGGCATCGCCAGGACCGGCAGTCCATAAGGCAAAAGCAATGCCATCATGCCCGCCGACAACATGGCCGCCAAAGCTCCGCCCGTTGCGGCGTATATAATTGATGCGGGACTAAGAACGATCCAGACGCCGCCTACGGCCATGGCCGTCAGGATAAAATTGAATCCCAAATAATGCTGATGAAGGTCCGCCGCGACGCCCCCCATTGCCGCGTAAACGCTGTATCCGGCAGAGAAACCGATGATCGAAAGGATCGTCGCCCATCGCGAAAAAACCAGTAGCCCTACGAAAATAAGGACGCCGGATAATATATTGATCTGAAAAAATGCCGCGCCCAGAGAGCGAAAATACAACTCGACTCCGGCTGGAAAAAAACCGGCCCAAAGCGACTCCGTAAGAAAACTGCCGGAGTACAACTCGATATTCGCAAAGCGCCTTGTGGCTAAAAGCGCCGTCCAGGAGGCCAGAACAAAAGGGGTGCTCAAAACCGGCGCCCCGATATATCGCGCCGAAAGATTTCGGAGCGCTGCGGCGATTATGACGGAAAGAAAAACGGCCAAGGCGACAAAAAGCACGAACACCGGGGAGAACTTGAAATACAACCCAAGCGCCAGGCCGATGAGCAAGCCGTTGAATCCGTGAAAGCCATCGTCGATGTGCTCGCGGGGTTGCCCGATCAGCATGGCGAAGCCGTTGGCAAGAATCAATCCCGTTAAACCGGCTAGGCCATGCCACGGCACGACAAAGGTTGCGGCGGCGAACAGGAGGCCGGAGAGGGTGCGTCGGGAAAAATACACCTGCGCGTAGGCGGCGATCAATGTCCGAATCGCCTGTGGCATCCATCCCTGGCGCTTACTTTCAGCCATTGTCGATCGCCAACCTATCCGGGAGACATTCGGGTCCCTTGATATTGTCGATGGTTTCGGCTTGGCGAATCACGTCGATCTCGCCATCTTTGCCGATCAGCACAACGGGCGGGCGAAGCCGTATGAACTGCATCCATTGCGTTACGTTGTAGGCGCCGACGGGGCGGATGACTAGGGCGTCGCCCGGATCCAGGGGCGGCAGAAGCACCGATGGGCGAACCACGTCGATGTTCATGCAAAGAGGTCCGTACACAACTGTCTCTTCCAGCATTCCTCCCCGGTCGATCACGGGAAGAATGTCGTGCCGATACCAATTGGATGTGAACAGAAGGTTGACGCCCGCGTCGATAACGAGGGCGCGTGCGCCATTGGCCAGACGCTTGTTGCCGACCACGCGGGTGAGCATATAGCCCGCTTCGTCCACCAGCGCGCGTCCGGTTTCGAGAATCAACGTCGGCATGGCGTTCGCATCGAAGCCGGCGTCCAGCAGGGCGCTGGTGATGGCCTCGGCGTAATCATCCAAAGGCGGCGAACTGTCGATGCCCGGCGCGTATTGCTCATGCAAGGTGGATGGGGATGCGAAACCGCCCCCAAAATCGAGGGAACGGATTGATACGCCGGTGTCGCGTTTCAGGGCTTTGGCCAGATCGCAAAGTTTTCGCGCGGCTTCGCCATAGGCGTTTGGCTCCAGAACAAATGTCCCGATGTGACAGTGCAGACCGTCGATCAGGAGGCTTCCTCCGGCGTGGATGCGGCGTGCGGCGTCCAGGGCTTCTCCGCTGTCGTAGTTGAAGCCGAAACGATCCCATCGGGGATAAATGCCCGTATCCATATTCACGCGGATCGACACCTTGTATTTTTCACCCGTTTCTTTGGCGATCTTTTCCGCCATGTAGAGCTCATCATAATGATCGATATGTACGTGTGCGCCCTCGGCGAAGGCATTTCGCAAAGCGGCTTCCGGCTTATAAGGTCCGTTAAAGAGAATCTTGTCGCCGGGTATTCCCAGGCGCCTGGCCATTTCATATTCCATTTCGGAGACGACTTCAGCCCATGCACCTTCCTGGTGAAATATTCGGCAGACGGCATCCAGGTAATTCGTTTTATAGGACCACGCGAACTGCACTTTCGGATAACGGATTGTAAAAGCCCTAAACGCTTCCCGGTACTTTTGCCGCATTCGGTGTTCGGAAAAAACGAATAGCGGAGAACCGAAGCGCTCGATGAGATCGGCCACCGGAACCCCGTCGATGCGCGAAAGAGACTTGCGTGCCTGCCCGCGTCCGAACTTGTTGGCCAGTCCGACCGTGTGGCGGATGATCGTCGGTTTTTCGTAAGGTTTCTTTTCCATGATCACATCTCCTTGTCTCGCCGATGTTCGCCACCGATGGCCAGAGCCTCATAATCGGCGAGTTTGCATATCTGGTCAAAGGAATGTCGCAGGAACATCACGCCCGGCTCCGGCGGCGGCATCGTCTCGATCTTTTCGCCAAGGGCTAGGCG
This sequence comes from uncultured bacterium, assembly GCA_964591275.1. Taxonomy (GTDB): domain Bacteria; phylum Lernaellota; class Lernaellaia; order JACKCT01; family JACKCT01. Next base: position 17,357 of record CAZQAE010000075.1, read on the forward strand.
GACCGTGGCCCACGGCAAATTTCGCCCGGCTCCGACCGACAGGTAAACCCAGGCTGGAAATCGAGGATTGATTTCCAGCATGTACAGATCTTCGCTGTCGCTGGATTTTATGACCTCAAGTTCGCAAGGCCCGCGCCATTTGAGTTTGCTCATGGCGTCAACGATGAAGTCATGAAGTTTCTGGTCACGGATGGTGATGCCGCCCCAGGCTTTGCCTTTATCGGTCAGTTGCATTTTGCGCATGGGCACAGCCCCGACCAGACCGCCTTTGCCGTCGCCCACGGCGACCACGTCGTATTCCTCGCCGGGAATGTATTCCTGCACGATGACAGGAGCGCCCCATTTGGCGCGGATGCGCTGGAAATGTCCTTCCACCTCCATGGGGGAGTAGGCGATGTAGGCGTCGTAGAATTGTCCTTTGACCATAACCGGAAAATCAAATTGCTCGTCCAATTTGTGAATGGATGAGGTGTCTGCGATGGCTATGCTTTTTGGGACACTGATATGGAGCTTTTCCTTGAGATCGTAGAACCTGGCTTTCGAGCGAAGATTGAGCTGATCCTCCCCAGGAATGAATGTTGCGATACCCAGAGCTCGCAGCTTGTCGGAGATTTTTAAATAAGCGGGAAGTTCCGCATCCAGGCAGGGGATGAGCACGTCGATGGGTGTTTTCGCGTGGACGTAGGCGATTCGCTCATAGAGCACTGAAGCTCCCTCTGAAGGATAGGGCATGAGGAATACGTCGTCGGCGATTCCGTCCATGTAGTTGCCGGGATCAAGAGCGTCGTAGGCAAGACCGACTATCCGGCACTCCCGATCCGCTCCTTGCCGAATCGCCCTGATCACCGGAACGCCGGGTGCCGGATTGTCCGAGGCATTAAGGCCTGTAACGGCTACGGTGATGGGTTTCATTCGCCATTCTCCTGCTCATTCGTGATTTTTAAATCCTTGAGACGAAAAAGGAACTGTTCGATGTCCCGCTCGGCGACCTCTTCGGCGACCTCGAAATCACTGCCGAGAAGCTTCAGAAGTCGCTCAGGCAATTCGCCGTCGATAAGTTTCCGCAAAAGGAAAGTTCCCGTCTGGTTGAGGCTGTATGTGCTTCCAGTGCGAGAATCGAAAAGAAAGCCGTTTTCGCTAAGCGCCAGATTCTCAAACATCGCGATCCTCCGTTTCCAAAATCGTTTCAGATTGCCACTATCCTAGTATTCAATATGACCCACAATCGTAAAGAAGGGGTGTTTTTCTGTAGGAATTGTGTAAATCTTTTGTAAAGATTGGCCGACTTGGATCATTGATCCAAATCAGCTACCTTGAACTGTGCGTTTACCAGACCATTCACTTGAAAAGTCCTTTCAGGCGGAGTCCCGATGAAAATCGACTCGAAGGAAACGAATTTAAAGATTCTGCTCATTGACGATGACCAGAAACTTTGCCGCTTGCTGAAGGAATATCTGGATCCGATGGGTTATAAAGTCAGCGTTGCGCACACCGGCGACGAGGGCCTAAAAATGGCGACAGGCGGGGATTATAGCGCCGTAATCCTCGATGTTATGCTCCCCGGCATGGATGGATTCGAAGTGCTCAAAAAACTTCGCACCGAGTCTGACGTTCCCGTTCTCATGCTGACTTCCCGAGGCGATGAAACCGACCGGGTGGTGGGCCTGGAAATGGGCGCCGACGATTATTTGCCGAAAACTTTTTCGACGAGGGAGCTTCTGGCAAGGCTTCGGGCCGTTACGCGCCGAGCCACGCAATCTTCACGGCAGCAAAAAGAAATTTACGACAAACCGATGGTGGTGGGGCCTCTTCGCGTTGATCCCGCATCAAGGAAGGTTGAATTGAGCGGCGAGGTCCTGGACCTGACGCCCATTGAATTTGACATTCTCGGCATTCTCATCGGCGCGGCGGGGCGGGTACTGTCTCGGGATCAGCTTTTGGACAAAGTCGCCGGACGGGATTACGAAGTTTTCGACCGCTCCATTGACATGCATATATCCTCCCTGCGACGCAAGCTGGGAGACGATCCGAAAAAGCCCCGCTTTATCAAAACCGTCCGGGCGGTGGGCTATTTATTCCTCGATGAGGACTCAGAACGTTGAGGCGCCCACGAACCTCTTTATTCGCCAAAATATTCCTGTGGTTTTTTTTGAGTCTCGTTGTGTTGATCGGCGTACTTTGGGCCGCCGCCGATTTGCGGTTTCGTCTCATACCCCGCTTACCGGCTTTAGGACGCTCGCAGCAACGTGTCGAGGCCGTTGGCCGGTTGATATCCCACGAGCTCAGCACGGTTTTTCGGGGCGGGTGGAATGAGGTTCTGGACAGATATTCCGAGGCGTACCAGTTGGATTTCATCCTTTGTTCCAATGACGGAGGCCGACTGGCTGGCAAGGATATTCCAATTCCTCCGACGGTATTGGCTCGAATCGACGCATCAGATGAATCCCGCCCTAAGCACCCGCCCGGCCTGCATCCCCCTGTTCCGCCGGGACATGGACATTTTAGGGCCAAGACATCCAAACCTACGCGCTACTGGATTGGCATCCGTATCCCCCTGGTCGCCGAGCACGGCAGGGCGTCGACCCCGGCCACATTGCTGGTCGTTTCCGACACCAGCACGGGCGGCGGTCTTTTTTTGGATCCTTCGCCCTGGATAATCCTGGTGGCTTTGGTCATCTTGCTCTCGGCAGCCTTGTGGATTCCCATGGTTCGCAGCATCACTGGACCTCTGGCGCGCATGACAAAAGCAACACGCCAAATCGAGCGCGGTCGCTTCGATGTGAAACTCGACGAAGGCCGCTCCGATGAAATAGGACAACTAGGCCACGCCATCAACGAAATGGCCTCGCGTCTGGACAGTTACCTTAAGGGACAAAAACGCTTTTTGGGCGATGTCGCGCACGAACTGGCTTCGCCCGTCGCCAGAATCCAACTGGGCCTGGGGATTCTCGAAGACCGCGTGAAGGATGAAAACCGAGAGCGGGTACAGGATGTGATCGAAGATGCGGGGCATATGTCGAACCTGGTCAAGGAATTGCTCTCGTTTTCCCGTGCCGAGATAGATCCCACCAAGGTGCGGTTGCAGGGTGTGAGGTTGGTCGATGTGGCACGCCGCGTTTTGGAACGCGAACAGATTACGCATGAGGATGTGCAAATTCAGGTCGAAGACAACCTGAAAGCCATGGCCGATCCCGAGTTGCTGGTGCGAGCGCTGTCGAATATGTTTCGCAACGCGGCGCGCTACGCGGGCGACGCCGGACCGATTACTATCAGCGCACGCCAAAAGGCTGGCGAAGTCATGATCGAAGTCGTTGACAGCGGCGAAGGCGTACCTGAGGAGCATCTCGGGCATCTCTTTGAACCCTTTTATAGAATCGACGCTTCCAGGGGTCGTAACACCGGCGGCGTGGGACTGGGCCTGGCTATTGTAAAAACCTGCGTGGAATCTTGCGGGGGATTGGTGACAGCTTCGAATCTTAAGCCCAAAGGTTTCGCCGTGACGATAACGCTTAAAGCTTCAAAATAATATTTCTCATTTTAGGCCGGTGTGTTTGAGCTTTTGTAATAAACGAATCCTTTGTCACGCAAGCCCAAAAGCCTTGGGGAATTTCAAATTTCTTTGGCCGGGATTATTTCAATAAACTTTCGTATTGATCACAACAATAAACGGATTTTTATATCCTTCATATTTAAATAGTTCGGCGACGATTTTATGAGTAACTATGGTGTATAGGAAAATCACTCCGATCATAGAAAATCGGAAACAGCGGTACGGCGATATATCGATTCGTTTTTGAAACAGGAGGACCGCGATTTCCTTCCAGGGTATAACTTTTCAAAGCTTTATTTGAAATTCGGCTGGAGCCTGAATGAGAAGAAGGGGAAATAGTAACGGCGACGCAAACGAAAAATCCTCCATGGTCGGGGTTATTGCAGTCAGCATTGCTTCGACTCGCCTGGACCAGGATGTGAAATGAAAAATGCTATCACTATATTAGCCGTATTCATCGCCGCGTGCATGGTAATCTGGATGGCGTCAAGCATTGCTTGCGCGCCTGGAAAAGCTATGGGAGAAAAAACAATGGAAAATCCAAAAACAAATGCTGGAAACAGGCTGAAGGATGAAAAAAGTCCATATCTCCTACAACACGCAAACAATCCAGTGGACTGGCATCCGTGGGGCGAAGAGGCCTTTGCCCTGGCCGCAAAGGAGGATAAACCGATTTTCCTTTCCATCGGGTATTCCACCTGTCACTGGTGCCATGTCATGGAGCATGAGTCCTTTGAGGACCCGGAGACGGCGAAGCTGATCAACGAGGTTTTCGTCGCCATCAAGGTTGATCGCGAGGAGCGTCCGGATATCGATCAGGTGTACATGGCTGTTTGCCAATTGATGACCGGCAACGGCGGTTGGCCCCTGACGATATTGATGACCCCGGACAAAAAGCCCTTTTTCGCGGGGACCTATATTCCAAAAGATAACCGGTTTGGGCAAATGGGGCTTTTGGACCTTTCCCGTCGCGTGGACACTTATTGGAAAACAGAGCGTGACAAACTCCTCGGGTCCCTCGATGAGATTGAATCGGCTTTAAAGAAGGCCAATACCAACATGAGCGGGAAAGGACTCGATATAGCCGCTCTCGACTTGGGATATCAGCAATTGAGCCGGAGGTTTGATGAACAATATGCCGGTTTCGGTCAAGACAGGAAATTTTCCATGCCACATAACCTTCTCTTTTTGATGCGGTACTGGAAACGAAGCGGCGATTCGAATGCGCTGCGTATGGTGGAAAAAACGTTGCGGGCTATGCGGATGGGGGGCATTTTTGACCACGTGGGCTTTGGATTTCATCGCTATTCAACGGACAGAAAGTGGCTGACGCCCCACTTTGAAAAAATGCTCTACGATCAGGCTCTGTTGACCATCGCTTATACCGAAGCATATCAGGCGACGGGGAAGACGGGATATCAACACGTTGCGCAGGAAATTCTCAGCTACGTCCTTCGAGATATGACATCGCCGGATGGAGGTTTTTACTCTGCCGAAGACGCCGACAGCGAAGGCGAGGAAGGCCGTTTCTATGTATGGACAACAGCCGAGATTTTAGAGGTGCTCGGAGAAGAGGAGGGGAGTCTCTTCATCGACGTGTTCAACGCAGAAGATGAGGGCAATTTTTTTGATGAAGCGACGAAGCAAAAAACCGGCGTCAACATATTTCATCTTCGCCATCCACTGGAATCCATCGCCAAAGAAAAAGGCGTATTGCCCGAAACCCTTCGTGAAAGAATTGATCTAAGTCGCCAAAAACTTTTTGCCCATCGCGAAAAGCGAATTCATCCTCTGAAAGATGACAAGATTCTCGCCGATTGGAACGGATTGAATATTGCCGCTCTGGCCATAGCCGCACGGACATTTGATAATTCGGAGTATTTGGTCGCCGCGCAAAAAGCCGTCTTGTTCATCCTGAAAAGCATGCGAACATCCGATGGCCGCCTTGTTCATCGATACCGTGAAGGGCAAGCCGGACTCGATGCAACGTTGGACGATTACGCCTTTTTCATTTGGGGTTTGATCGAAGTGTACGAATCATCGTTTCAGGTTGAATACCTCCAAGCCGCACTGGATTTCACGCAAACCATGATTGCGGATTTTTGGGACGAAACCGGCGGCGCATTCTATTTCACGGCCAACCACGCGGAAACTCTTCTGGTGCGTCCGAAGGAAATTTACGACGGGGCCTTGCCCTCCGGCAATTCGGTGGCGGCGCATAACCTGCTTCGTCTGGCGCGCATTAGCGCCAATACCGATTTCGAGGACAGAGCCGACGCGATCTTCAAGGCCTTTACAAAAAACGTGCAGCCGATGCCTTTCGGCCATACGCACCTGATGATGGCGGTCGACTTTGCCATGGGGCCGTCCACCGAAGTGGTCATTGCGGGCGATTCAAAAAGCCAGGCCACATCGGATATGCTTAAGGCATTGCGTGAGGGCTATTTGCCCAGCACGGTCGTTGTGTTAAAACCGACGGAACAAGAATCACCGGAAATCATCAAACTGGCCGAGTACACGAAAACGCAAGTGAGACTCGACGGCAAAACCACGGCTTACGTTTGTCAAAACCATGTTTGCCATCGCCCAACGACGGATATTGATGAGATGCTCAAACTGCTCAAAGGCAAAGCAACTGATGAATGAAAGAGGCAAAAAGAAAACGGAATCTCTGATTGTTTTTACCCGCTTCCCGGAACTGGGAAAAGTAAAAACGCGGCTGATTCCCATGCTTGGAGCTAAAGGGGCGATGGATTTTCAAAAGGCGATGACGCAAGGAATGCTTCGGAATTAAAAATCGACATTTGAAATTAAACATGGAATGAGAATGATGAAAAGAGTATAATCATCTGCCGACTGGGCAAAAGTAAAATATACAAAGGAATAATTCATATGCCCTTTTATCATAAAAGGAATTGGGGGAGAGAATCGAAACTTCAAACACTAAGGAGAAGACGATGAAGAAACAATGGGCCTTTGTTCTTGTGCTTGGGATGTTGATCGCATTGGGCGCAGCATGGACCGCAACGGCGGGGGAAAAGGGACCTGGAGAATTTAAGGCCGACTACAAGACATCCAAGCAGTTTTTCACGCTTATGGATGGCATAAAAATGGGCAAAAGCCCCCACGGAAAGGTGCAGATTTGGTACTCGAACGACCTGAAGGATCTGGTCGGAATGGGCACATTTACGGCCCCAGTTGGAGCGGTTTCTATTAAACCTTACGAGATGGGAGAAAAAAAGGGCCTCGCCGTGATGGTGAAAAAGGAAGCAGGATTCGATAAAGACAACGGCGATTGGTACTATGAGATGCGTACTCCCGGCGGAAAAGTGATGAAAAAGATGGGCATGCCGATGTCCGGCAAGATGG
>CAZQAE010000076.1:0-10782 GCA_964591275.1 uncultured bacterium
TTTGTGTGCTCTTTGTCAGGTGTTCGCATTATCCGAAGTCCCGTTTCCCGGTTGCATAGCTTATCATATTACCGCGTTCGACTTGATGTGCCGCGATACGCGACTTGATCGACCTGACATAGCGTCCGTCGAATCGGAAAAACGCTCCCAATACCGTATAGTATTCTGCTAATAGGGTATAGGAAAGGTTCTTTGTCGAATACGGGGCAGAAATGACGGTGCTTGTATACTACCAGGAAAGCTAAGCGTGTAGCTGAGGTTGAGCCTTTCGAAAAACCGGTTTGCGCTTTCCAGCAGTTTGTGACGATCGAAACGAAGCTCGCTGAGAAAGCGGCGGCTGGAGTGAAAAGAATCAACCTCGTGCCGGGAAATCTGCCTTTTAAACGGGTGGTGAGCGAAAGACACCGTCCGGAAACAGACATTGTCGACATGGGAGTTTGAAAATGCGCGAAACTGTGTAGCGATGAACCTTGCAACGAATCAATCACGGATTTTGTGTAGACATTATCGGGATTGGATATCGTTGATTTCAAGGAACAATGAGAGTAAAATAACCCACCAATGCGAGTGTTTTGGTGAAATTTGGCAAACAAAGGCTGGTCCTTCGAAGGTGAAAGCCACCGAGAGCCAGATTTAGAGTTTAATAGGAATACAAGTTGAAAAGTAAGCTTTACTTTCGATTATTCGCGACGTGTGGAAAGGAGTAGGCATGTTGCCATTGCGCCGCTCGGCCTTCTACCTCATAAGAACCCTGCCGGTAGTCTGTTTTATCCTGATGATTTATTTTCAACGCCTCCGCGCCTACCTGGAGGTGCTCAGAACGCGGGATGATTACGAGACCATCGAGCATATCGCCGCCATGGATCTATACCACGCTTTTTTTTACGCTCTCATCCCGGGCGTTGCGATTATCCTGTTTCTTCCCGCCGACGCCCTTAAGAGCTTGGGTCGCCGATGGCGTCTTGTTGCGACCATTACGGTCGGGTGTTTTACGGGGGCGGCGCCGGTCCTCGCCCTGAAAGCAGCGCGCCCAGAGTACGTTCTACCCGACGGCTTTCCTTTCCTTTGTTTTTTGATGGGTTTGAACGCTGCCCTGCTCGTTTTTTTCAACGGGGTTCAGGAAACAAAGAAGTCCCCCCTTTGGAAGGCGGTGAACTACGGCCTAATCATTAGCGATTTGCTCGTCCCGGTTCTCGTCTGGCTAAACCACCGCTGGGATCGGTCCCGACTGTATTCCATCTGGCGCGTACTTCCCGCGATGTATCTCTGTCTGCCGCTGGCGGTCGTTGTCTTCATGTCGCCGCCTCCGATGGGTTCCACGCCGCGCTTCTCGATGGAGACCCGCCTGATCTCGGAATTCCCCGGCTACTACGACCTGGTTGCCGATGACAGGGTCGGGGCTGTGTGGGTCTCCCGGCGCGACAGTCTGTCGAGGATCAACACCGTCACGTGCGAAGAGAGCCTGCCGAAACGGGAGTCCGTCTTCCGAAAGCAAGGGACAAACGCCCTGGCTCTTTCATCCGACGGCAAGTACTTGACAGCCGCAAGTTTCGGCGCAGAGGGCTACTTGCTCTCAAGGATCGACGCCGAAACCCTGGAAGTCGAAAAGGAGAGTTCCTTTCCGCCCTTCGAGCCCGACTTTGTCGGCGGTTCTGTTACGCTCACGGACGACGAGCGCGGGATCGTCCTGGCGGTCTTCGAGGATGGGATCGTTCGCTTCTCTGCGGATATGGAGGCGATGACCGTTTACCACCCCATGCAATGGACATCCTTCGCTGTCCTGGACCCGAAAAGGAGGCTCGTCTACGTCTGCTTCCAAATGCCCGGAATGCTCGTCGCCCTTGACGCTGACACACTCCAGGTCCAGAATTACTTGATCGTGCCGGAATGGGGTCAGCGCTTGGCCCTGGACCCCGTTACGGATCGACTTTTCGTGTCCTTTCCCATGGAAAGCCTCGTACGCATCGTGGACCTGGATGGCTTTCGGATAACGGGCGCTATACACACTTTTTTCGGCGTTAGAACACTGCACCTGGATAAGGAAAGGCGCTTGCTGTTCCTCGGCGGATTCGGTCCATACATGGAGATTTACCGAGCCGATGATCTTGCTCTCCTAAACCGCTTGGTGACGCCTTCCTGGCAAAGGGGAATCACTACAACGAGCGATCCAAACTACGCCTTCATCACGACATCGAACGCGTTGTGGAGAATGGACCTCCACGGTCTTTCCAAGGGGGGACTTACCTCCTTCCTCCACCGAATCGATCCCTTCTTCCTTCTCCAGCGATTCAACACTCCTATCCTTTTGCTCTTTCACATCATTGAATTGCAAAGCGGCAATGCGGGGAACGTTTACAGTTGGAGGCCGATCGTCATCGGGGAATAGCAAATCCGGGAAAGGGGCGTTATAGAAATGCTCGTGCTGCAACTCGGCGTGATAAAGCTCAGCGATTTTTTCATTACAGCGGAGAAGATCGTGGAGTACCAGCGGGAGTTGATTTTAAAAGAGTCTCGGTCGGCGCAAGTACTTATATCTTCTGAACAGAAGGCGCATCGGTAGGGGGGCATCCGCGCGTAGCGCAAATGACGTACCACGGATTTTTTTGGATAAATGCCAAATCATTTCGGAAACGTCCGGGCGGCGCAAGGTCCCACGCAGGATGGGGTAGGGCGTCAAGGTCCTCGACTTGCGGCGCAAGGCCGGCGTCGAGGGCTGTTGTTCCGTCGCAAATCACGCCCGGAATGCCTCCCAAATTTCGCCCGGTATTTATACGCTCCGCAATTTCCACGATGATGTGATCCGCTTCACCGGCGACAACGGCGTTTGCGCCGGCTTTCAGATAGTCCTCATGCTCAAAGTGCCCCGGTCCTCCCAGAACAATGGGAATGTCTTTTGAAAGGCGTCGGATTCTTTGCGTGATGTCGATGACGTCGGCCTTGAGGGCGATGTTGTCGTAGATGCCGATGAATAGCGGAGTGCGCGAAACGAGATTTTGGATAAAATTATCGTCGAAACGATCATAGGCACGGTCATGATATGCCGTTTCATAACCTTTCCGGCGAAGCATGGACGCCAGATAGAGCATGCCGAGATTCGGGAAGGTCGAGATGCGCAGATAAGGCGAGCTGGCAAAGACCTTGTCCGAGTCGCACAAGTGCAAAAACTCAGGTCCGCGCTTTGTGTGCTCTTTGTCAGGTGTTCGCATTATCCGAAGTCCCGTTTCCCGGTTGCGGAGCTTATCATTTCACCGCGCTCGACTTGATGCGGCGCGATGCGCGACTCGATTCGTCTGATATAGCGGCCTTCGAATCTGAAAAACGCTCCCACCACCGCGCAAAGGACTTTGTTGATGGGATAGGGAAAAGGTCCTTTGTCAAATAATGGGCAAAAATGACGGCACTTGTAGACCGCCAGGATGCGCTCTGTTTGCCGCGCAGCCCCCGTATTATTTTCCGGAAGCAGCGTAGGGCATTCGTGATTCATGGGCAAATGGCTCCACCCGCCAAGCGACTCCCGATGCGTATTCCGATGCGTTGCGAGGAGCGTTTCAAATGATTCGGCGGCGGCGCGGATTTGGAATTTTGAAGGATCGCATTGCGCCGGGGAGCCGGGATCGAGGCGGATGATCGTCGCGCTTTGACTTGTGAGAAAACGATAGCGCCGCCGAATTGTATTCCATAATCTATTCGTGGCCTCAAGGCTTTCGCGACTTTCTCCCGGAAGGCCGAGCGTGTAGCAGATGTTGAAGTGAAGGCCGATCTTTTCGATATAGCCCAAGCGTTCCAGCAGATCATCATTGCTAAAGAAATATCCGCGATTGTTTTTGCGTAGCTTTTCGTCCCCCGTTTCCACGCTGATGAAGATAAAACTTTTGTCGTCGGAGTTAAATGTCTTCGCAAAGGCGTCGATGAGTCGCTCAGGCGGCAGGCCGAAAGATTCAAAGGCGGCGCCGAATTGCAGACCCTCGGTGCGAATCGCATCGAAAAGCCGTGGATAGAAATTTGATGTCGGATACGGGTCCTGCGGGAAGTACAGGCGGCTGATGCCGCGCCGGGAAACGGAGTGCAGCTCTTTGATGATGGACTCGATGGAGCGAAAGGTCACATGGGAACGCCCAGTCGCCTTCTCGACAGGTCCTTTCGATCCGCCGCAATACGAACATTCGACAGGGCATCCGCGACCGACGCACACGATGTGGCCGATCTGACCGGAGGGTAAAAGCTTTTTGCGCAGGATTTGTGGATAGCTCAAGGAGTGCAGAACGTGATTGAAGTTTTCGAAATATAGGTTGGCGTTTTCCAGCAGTTCGTAACGATCGAAACGAAGCTCGCTGAGAAAGCGGCGCCCGGCGACAAAAGCGATGGGATTGTGCTGCACCATGTCATCAATGCGCAGGCTCAAATTGGGTACGGCAGACAAGTCTCCACCTGATTTGAGGGTCTCTATCAGCTTTGCGGTCGGGACCTCGCCCTCTCCCCGAATGATATAGTCAATCTCAGGGTGGCCGCGCAGGATTTCATCAGCGAAGAGTCCCGCCGTGTAGCCGCCGAGAAGTATTGGCAAATCGGGAAAACGCTGTTTGAGTTTCCGAGCTTCATCGATAACCCTGGCCGACTGATAATGCCAGTGCAAGGAGAAGGCGGCGATTCGCGGATTGGCGTGCGCCACGTAGTCGCCAAGATCAAATGACGAATTGCTGAGTTCCTCCGCGCTCAGATGCAAAGCGCGCGCGGCGTGGCCCCGACTCTCGACGTAATCGGCGATAGCGAGCAATCCCATCGGGATCAAATTGCCGAGCGTGAAATAACCCAGAAGATTGTAAAAATTGTTGTTCTTTGGGGCGTAAATCAGAAGCAAGTCCATCGGCGGCGGTCTCCCTCCCTCGCAGACCGATTCAAAAGCTAGTGCATGCCCGCGCGCAGGTCAAACGAAACGGGGACCGCTTTATTGCCTATCTTGGGAGCATTTGGTATTTATTATTGAAAGAAAAACGGTCTTTCTCCACGGGCGACAAGATATGAAAAGATGGAAATTGCCGCTGGCTGCGCTGTTCCTTATTCTGCTTTGCCTCATTGTTTATTATTTTTCACACCATCGCCCTGAGCCGCAAGTTGCTCAAGTGACCGAGCAACCGTTCAAACCGAAGCTGACGCGCCCTGTACGCAAAAGCACGCCCCGATCCGAGCAAGCGAAAAAGATGATTGAAAAGAGCGATAGCGGCGCTAATGCTGCGGGGAGGGAATCTTCCTCCAGGTGCGTGAAAAAAGAGAGCTTTGATGAAACGACCGGAATCCTCTGGCAGGAACTTGACGACAATTGTGATGGAGTTGTTGACCGATGCCGAGTTCAGCAACTGAATGATTATGGTGAACCGGTCCGCACGGAAACTTTTAAGGATTGCGGTGAGGCACCGACCAACTGTTATGAGAATGAATACAATGAATACGGCGAGGTGACCGCCTACAACTTCGACTCCGATTGCGATGGCAGCATCGACAAATGTCTTACCTTCAAGCGAAACAATTATGGTCACGAAATTGAAATCATCTACGACAAAGGATGCGACGGCGTCTTGGAAAAAGGCGAATGGCATTTTTGCTCCACGTTTGATTACGACGAGGACGGCCTGATGATAAAGCAACGTGAGGGCAATTGCGGTGAGGAACCGGAGTTGTGCGGGGACTTCGAATACAATCTCGCAGCGGGGATGAAGCGCGAGAAGTGGGATGACGAATGCGACGGCACAGTGGAATATTGTTGGGTAAAGTTTTCCAGTGATTCCCCCGACGAACCGGATTCAATGATAGATGCTCACCCCAACGAGCCGGATTCATTCACGGACAAAGGATGCGACGGAATCTGGGAAAACTGTAATATACTTGGCGACGACGGCGTCATAGTTCATCATTTCAAGGGCAATGAGGTCTGTGCGAAAAAGTATGAAGAGCTCGTGAAGAAAAACCTGGGAAAACGAAAAAGCCGACGCTAAATTTGGCATTTGCATAGACTGGTTGTTGAGGCGAATTTAAATCAGCAATCGATGAAAGACAGGCGCGATTACATTGAACGCAAAGCAACTGGCAAAACTTGGGTACTCGAAGGGTCGGCCGATGGACCTGGCGCGGGCGGCGTGCGTCGCGGCGGCTGGGGCCGGTTTTAAGAAATCGGCGATCCGGCACGCTCTTCGTGAATTGCGCGATGATCCTTCCCGCTTCAAGAGCGATCCGGAGTTTGGACCGTTGGCCGTGTACATGGCCGCGCAGGCAAAGCCGATAAGACCGTATGTTCCGCGCGGCGAAGCCGCGACCTGGCATCGGTGGGGCGATAATCTGGATGCCAATTCCATCGGGCAGATGGAACGGGCTTGCTCGCTTCCCGTGGCCGTCGCCGGAGCTTTAATGCCCGACGCGCATATGGGATACGGCCTTCCCATCGGTGGTGTGCTGGCCGTAGAGGATGCGGTGATTCCTTACGCCGTGGGCGTGGACATCGCCTGCCGGATGAAAATGAGCGTTTTCGATATGCCGCCGAGCGCATTGGACGACCGGAGCGAGGCGCTGATACGCGCCTTGGAAAAGGAAACGAGCTTCGGCGTGGGCTGCGTGTTCAAAAACCGGCGAAAGCACGATGTTATGGATGAAGACTGGTCGGCGTCATCGGTGACGCGCGATCTCAAAGACAAGGCATGGTCGCAGCTCGGCACCAGCGGCTCGGGCAATCATTTCGTGGAATACGGTCTTCTGAAAATTCAAAGCGATGCCATGACGCTCGCACCGGGAAGCTATCTGGCGCTTTTGAGCCACAGCGGAAGCCGCGGCGTCGGTGCGCGCGTGTGCGATCATTACAGCAAGCTCGCCATGCGGATGCGTCCGGATTTGCCGAAGGAGTTGCGGCATCTGGCGTGGCTTGATCTCAAAAGCCAGGAAGGGCGCGAGTATTGGCTTGCGATGCAGCTTATGGGACGCTACGCCGCCGCCAACCATGAGTTGATTCATCGACATATCGCACGCTCGCTGCGCGTGGATGTGCTCATGGATATCGAAAATCATCACAACTATGCCTGGAAGGAAGAGCACTTTGGCCGACCGGTGATCGTGCACCGCAAAGGCGCAACGCCGGCGCAAAAGGGCGCATGGGGCATCATCCCCGGTTCGATGGGAACGCCGGGATACGTGGTTGCCGGAAAGGGCGAGCCGCTGTCCATGAACTCCGCGGCGCACGGTGCGGGTCGCTTAATGAGCCGCACGCAAGCCAGGAAAAAGTTCACATGGAGCGACGCATTGCCGCTATTAAAGAAAAAAGGTGTCAAACTTCTGAGCGCGGGGCTTGACGAGGTTCCCATGGCCTACAAGGATATCAATGAAGTCATGGCGGCGCAGCAGGACCTGGTTGAAATCCTGGCTGCGTTTCATCCCCGGATCGTGAAAATGGCGCCGGAGGGGAAGCCGCCGAAAGGCTGAAGTTAGGAATACGAATTAACTTTACCCATCGGAGATTTTTTTCATATGTCCCGGTTTACATCGCGAATTGGAATCGAAGCGGATCCTAGTGAAGTTTTTGCCTGGCACACGATGCCCGGCTCGCTGGAGCGGCTTATGCCGCCGTGGGAGCGCATGCGCGTGGCGCACAGATCCGGCGATTTCGCTAAGGGCCTGGAAGTGACGCTGGATATTAAAAAGGGGCCTTTCTCAACGAAGTGGATCGCCGAGATCGTTGAGTTCGCCCTGGGGCAATCTTTTAAGGATATTCAAAAGCAGGGACCTTTAAAATCCTGGAGCCATGGCCACCGCTTCACCTTGGAGGATAAAAATTTCTGCATGCTCGAAGATGATATCGAATACGAGCTGCCTTGCGGCAAGGCGGGGGATATCTTCGCGGGCTCCTGGGCGGACAATTCGTTGGCGCGCCTTTTTCGCTTTCGCCACGACCGGACGCGAAACGATATCCTCCGGCACATCCGCTATCACCGATACGGGCAAAAGCGGATCGCCGTGACCGGCGCGTCGGGATTGATCGGGTCGAACCTTGTGAACTTTTTGCGCGGCGGCGGGCATATCGTGCATCCCCTTGTACGGCGGACGCCGAAACCCGATTCGGGCGAAATATTTTGGAATCCTCAAAAAGGGGAAATCGATCTAAGCGCTCTTGAGGGCATGGATGCCGTCCTGCATCTCGCCGGCGACAACATCGCCAGCGCCAAGTGGACGCCCGCGAAAAAGGAAAGCATACGAAGCAGTCGCGTCGACGGGACACGGTTTTTGAGCGACAGCTTGGCGAAGCTCAAAACCCCGCCGTCTTTGCTGATCGCTGCTTCCGCAACCGGTTATTATGGAAATCGCGGTGAGGATATTTGCGATGAAGAGTCCGGCCCTGGCGATACCTTTCTTTCTGAAGTGGCCAGGCAGTGGGAAGCGGCTGTTTCGCCCGCCGCCGAAGCCGGTATACGCACGATCAATTTGCGTTTCGGCGCAGTGATGACTGCGGCGGGCGGCGTGCTCGGGCGCATGCTTACGCCTTTTCAAATGGGCGTCGGCGGGAAAATGGGCGACGGAAGGCAGTACCTCAGTTGGATTGCGTTGGAAGATCTGATCAGCGCGTTTTATTTTTTGTTGCTCAAGGACAAAAAACTATTCGGGCCGGCCAACGCGGTTTCGCCGAATCCTGTCACGAACGCGGAATTGACGCGCACGCTGGGCCGCATGGTCAACCGACCGACGCTCATGACCATGCCGGCTTCCGTTGTCAAATCGTTATTTGGCGAGATGGGCCAGGCGCTCATGCTCGACGGCGTTCGCGTGGCGCCAAAGCGATTGCAGGCCGCCGGATTTAAATTTATGGATGGCGACCTGCAAATGGCTCTCAGCCGGGATTTGGGCCTCATTCAGGGGTTTTAGCATCGTGCCCGTTACTGGCGGCGATAATTATTGGCCCTTATGCCTCGATTTCAAAATCAGGGTTGAAGGACGGCGCATAGATGCAGACGTCCGGTCTGCATTTGGGGGAGATGAGTTCCAGCATCGCACTGCGGACGGAAAAGAGGCGGGCTTCGATTTCACCGTCGGCGATTCGTGAAAGTTCCAGCGCGGCGCCAGCGACATTGCAATTCACGCAGACTCTATGCGTCAGATCGGGATTGGGATACATCAGTCCGGCGAAATGTTTTCGGTCCGCGATAAAAATGCCTTTGAGCCGGTGTGTTTTATTTTCAAAAGTGAATGACCAACTGTTTCGGTTCGTGGCGATCTGTTTGCTGAAGATCGTTTTTGGCCCGTTGAATCGGTAGGTTATTCCTTCGTGTTTGAGAATGCCCATGGAAAGATAGGGCGTTTGATGACGGCCAATATCCATGCGCGCTGAGAATCCTTCAAAGACGCTTTGGGGCGCGCTGTCAAAGGCGTTGCAGTGAGCCCACATATAATCAGAGGAGTGCGAAGGTCCCCAGTTGTGTCCCTGCATCAGGGGAAGATTATTGAACTTCATGCGCTCGGAATTCACCGTGAAAGAACCTTTCGCCCGAGATTGGTTATAGGGCGTAGACATTTTGAAACGCGGAAGCTTTGAGGTGTACATAAAATCATAGGGATAGAGAAAGGAAGGCTGAGCGCTTGCGTCGAATTGAATATCCCACTTGATCGAGTTGCCGAAAGAATCCTTCAGATGCCCTTTTGTAAATCCGGCGCCGAATGATGAGCGTCCAACGTGCATGCCCGCCTCATGCTCAACAAAGCGGCAGCGGCGTAGCTCCAGGGAATTTCTCATACCCACGCTACGGGAATCATCATCGCAACTGATATACGTCGCCCATACACTCGCCATCGCCGGTTGATCCGGCTTGGGGAAAGCAAGGATCGTAAATTTTATCCATATGCCGTAGCCCTTTTTCGGGTTGTTGATCTTGAAAAAGAAGCTTTCCACGTACCCGCCGCCATGATCGGGGCGATAGGCTACAAGATTGCGGCGCTTTTCATCGTTCATAAGAAAACGGCTCCCTTTCGGCTTTGTGCTTTTTTAGGGATAAAATGAATGTTTTCTTTTTGCAAGAAGAAAGAGACACGAATAAAACCACCGCCTGTTTTTTCTGGCGGCGCCTTTTATTAAGCGGCTAACCGCCGCCTCCTCGGATGAGAAGAGGCGGCGGTTTTAATCTCCGATTGTAATGGTCTCTTCTCCGATTTCAGTGCGTCCATAGTACAGGATACGGCCTTTTAGCTGACCGGTAGTTCGGTCCTGCTCATGGATTGAAACGGCCATCCCCTTGTGATAGGGCCGTTCATGGTAATCGAGGATGAGGACAAGGTTCTTGTCTTTTAAGCATCCTCGAACTAGCGCCGTTCCTGTGTAAGTGATCGTGTCGAAGGTTAATGTATATTGAGCCCTTCGCGTGTGCTGATCATCCGTAAGCCTGATGAATCCCGTGCCGGAATAGATCCTGCCATCGGGATAGGTTCCACGGATAGTAACCGAATGCGAAACCGATTGACTCACCGAATCAACCAGCGGCTCAAGGATACGAAGCCTGCGCTGTTTTGGGGTTAATGGCACCCCGCCGGGCGGCGGCTTGGCCTGCGCTATGATCGGCGAAATACTTTTAGCCTTCGCCGATCCGGTCCTAGCTGCTGATGATGACGCTTTTTCCTTCTTTTTTGTTGAACCGGCTTTTTTGGTCGCTTTCTTTTTAGCTGGAGCTTTTTTCGTGACGACTTTCTTGGCTGGAGCTTTTTTCGTGACAACTTTTTTGACGACTTTTTTGACCGGAGCTTTTTTCTTCACAACTTTTTTCA
>CAZQAE010000076.1:10882-24084 GCA_964591275.1 uncultured bacterium
ACAACTTTTTTGACGACTTTTTTGACCGGAGCTTTTTTCTTCACAACTTTTTTCACAACTTTTTTGACCGGAGCTTTTTTCTTCACAACTTTTTTCGGCGCAGCCTTTTTCGGCGCAGCCTTTTTCACAACTTTTTTCGGCGCGGCCTTTTTTGGTGCGGCCTTTTTCTTAACCGGAGCTTTTTTCTTTACGGGTTTCGCCGTAGCCATAATTATCCTCCTCGATCATGGGTTTGAAAATTACGGCAGACTGCCTGGAGCGGGAATCGAACCCGCATGACCTTTCGGTCACAGGATTTTAAGTCCTGCGTGTCTGCCAGTTTCACCATCCAGGCGCTATCGAATTAAAGCTTTTATCTTTATCCGCCAACGCCTGTCAACGAGTCAAAGATCAAGCAGCCTGTTCGCGTATGCCTCCCTTCAAATGAACAGAGCGTATAGCATTTTTCAAGTTGCCTTTTCGGGTCGAAAAGGCCGCGTCATGTTTCAATAAGGCTTTGAAAAAACGGGGATGTATTTGAAGTGTGTTTGCGCGGCTGGCGCTCATCAATGACGGCTCAAAAAATTGGCATTGACGCGCGGATAGAAAACCTGGACTGGTGTGCAAAAAGAAATACCGAATCATGCGGGTTGAAACTGTTCGGGTGGGTGATGCTTGCTTCGGCTTATTCATAGGCTGAGCGTGATTCCCGAATTGACTTTCCCGACCGATAATCGGGCCGTCCACTTGTTTTGAATCTATGTCTTTCCTGGGATGGCACCTTAGATCATACAATATTTGGTGTCAATAAAAAATTTACCTACGACACGTAGTTGTGTCCCTTTTTTCAAAATTCAATGGGTCGTTTGAAAAACTCCGGAAATCATGTCCTATTCAATTTGCAAATCTATTCAAGTCGCTGTGATGACTTGTTCATGAAGCGCAGCCATATGCCTGAATCTTTTCTCCTTCGACGTAGCGACTGCTGTTTTTTCCAATCGGCGATAAAGAGTTTCTTGACGGCATGTAGGGTGTCGATATAATCCCACCCTTCAAAGGGGATGAGCGCCGCGTTTATTGCGGCGTATCAAAATAAAATTAAAGAAACCAAAGAACGAAACGGATGACGGCATGAAAAGAACTCATATGTGCGGCATGCTCAGAGCGGATCACGTGGGAATGGAATCGACGCTTTGCGGATGGGTTGCGCGACGGCGTGATCTTGGACAATTGATTTTCATCACCCTGCGTGACCGCGAAGGCGTGCTTCAGCTCGTTTTTGATCCCACCGAAACGAGCGCCAAAGCCATGGAAACGGCAGGGAAACTGCGCGGCGAATTTGTGTTGGCGGCCCGCGGTCGCGTGCGAATGCGACCCGAGGATATGCGCAACAAGAAAATGGCGACCGGCGATGTTGAAGTTCTCGTGGAAGAAGTCGAGGTTCTCAATGAAGCCGAGGTGCCCCCATTCGTTATTGCCGACGACGTCAATGCGGCTGAGGATTTACGACTTCGCTACCGCTATCTCGATCTCAGGCGAGCGCCGCTCCAGAAAATAATACGTATCCGCCATGATGCGTGTCGGATCATTCGCGACCGATTGTCGGCAAAGAAATTCTTGGAAATTGAAACGCCCTATTTAACGAAAAGCACTCCCGAAGGAGCGCGGGACTACATCGTTCCTTCGCGCGTTTCTCCGGGACGCTTTTATGCGTTGCCGCAAAGCCCGCAACTTTTCAAACAGCTTCTGATGGTCGCCGGTTTCGACAGTTACTTCCAAATCGTTCGCTGCTTCCGCGACGAAGACCTGCGCAGCGACCGTCAACCCGAGTTCACGCAGGTTGATATCGAAGCCAGCTTTATCGAGCGTGATGATTTGCTGGGCGTGACCGAGGAAGTGATGTCGGAACTGATCGAGAGCATCAAGGGCGTGCGCGTGACGACGCCTTTCGACCGCATGACGTATGCCGAGGCGATGGATCGTTTCGGCAGCGACAAACCGGACCGGCGCTTCGGCCTTGAGCTTGTGGCGTTAGAGGAGCTTTTCGAGGATGCGGAGTTTCGCGTCATCAAGTCCACATTGGAAAGCGGAGGGATCGTGCGCGGACTGTGCGCTCCGATAGGCGCTTATTCGCGGAAACAGATGGACGGGCTGATTGAATACGTCAAACCGTACGGCGCGCAGGGGATTATTTGGGGCAAGCTTGTTAACGGCGCATGGTCCGGCGGCGCAACGAAATTCTTTTCCGAAACCGAAAAGGCTTCATTGACGCAAATCTTTGACGCAAAGGAAGGCGACGCTTTTTGCATCGTCGCCGGCAAACCTAAGGTTGTTTTTGACGCCTTGGGCGCGTTGCGTCTGAAGTTGGGCAGGGATCTCGCGCTTATTGATGAAAACGCGCAGGACCTTCTTTGGGTTGTTGACTTTCCTCTTTTGGAGTGGAGTGAAGAAGATGAGCGCTATTACGCCATGCACCATCCTTTCACCAGTCCGCACCGCGACCACATTCTGGCGATGAAGGAAACTCCGGGGAGCGTTCTCGCCGACGCTTACGACATCGTTTGGAATGGTTATGAAATCGGCGGAGGATCGATCCGCATTCATCGCAGCGACTTGCAGTCCAGGATGTTCGAACTGCTGGGAATTGGCGAAAAGGAAGCTCAGGAGAAATTTGGTTTCTTTCTCGAAGCCCTAAAGTACGGCGCGCCGCCCCACGGCGGGATAGCTTTGGGATTGGATCGAATCATCATGCTCCTGGCGGGAACCACCAGCATCCGGGATGTCATCGCATTTCCCAAGACCGCCAAAGCTTCTTGCCTGATGACGGAATCTCCCGGCGTAGTCGCCGACGAGCAGCTTGAGGAGTTGGGGATTCAATTGAGCCGAAAACAAGAGCAATAGCATTAAGCAAAGGAACGGAAATGTCGAAATACATCAGCATCAAAGATGTCAAGGATTACGTTGGGCAAAGCGTTGAAATAAGGGGATGGCTGTACAACAAACGTTCCAGCGGGAAGCTGCATTTCCTGCAGGTTCGCGACGGCACGCAGATTATCCAATGCGTAATGTTCAAAGGCAATTTCAGTGAGGAGACATTCAAGGCCGCCGACCTTTTGCCCCAAGAAAGTTCCATTAAAATCATCGGCAATGTGAAAGAGGACAAACGGTCGCCAATCGGCTTTGAAATTGATGTCGCGGAATTTCACATCATATGCGAGGCGCAGGAATACCCCATTGCGAAAAAGGATCATGGCGTCGAGTTTCTTATGAATCATCGCCATCTCTGGCTTCGTTCGCAACGTCCGCACGCGATGATGATGATACGTCACCATTTCATTCGCGCCATTCATGATTATCTGCATGATCACGGTTTTATACACGTGGATGCGCCCATTCTCACCGCCAACGCCTGCGAGGGTACGACGACGCTGTTTTCCACGGATTATTTTGGCGAAACGGCCTACCTGTCCCAGTCCGGGCAGCTCTATAACGAGCCGACCTGTCAGGCATTCGGAAAAGTGTATTGTTTCGGGCCGACCTTTCGCGCTGAAAAAAGCAAGACCAGAAGGCACCTGATGGAGTTTTGGATGGTGGAGCCGGAAGCGGCTTTCATGGAGCACGCCGAGAACATGGACTTGGTGGAAGACTTCCTGGAATTTATCGTGGGCCGTGTTGTCGAAAGATGCTCAGACAACCTCAAGACGTTGGGCAGAGACATCGAGAAGCTGCGCGTCGTGAAAAAGCCTTTCCCGCGGATCACGTACGACGAGGCTGTTGAAATCATCAGGAAAAAAGGCGGCGAGTTTACGGACGGCGACGACTTTGGCGCAGAGGATGAAACCTTAGTGTCCGAATCATACGACAGGCCGGTGATCATCGAGAAGTATCCGACAGCCGTCAAAGCATTTTACATGAAACGCGATCCGGAGGATCCGACCAGAGTGCTGGGTATGGATGTCATTGCCCCGGATGGATACGGAGAGATCGTCGGCGGCGGCCAGCGTGAAGACGACATCGATGTGCTTTTGAAAAGCATTGATGACCATGGACTCCCTCGCGAGGCCTTTTCCTGGTATCTTGATGTCAGGCGCTACGGTTCGGTGCCGCATGCCGGTTTCGGTCTCGGCGTCGAACGGACGCTGATGTGGATTTGCGGAGTGCATCATTTGCGTGAAACAATACCATTCCCGAGACTGATAGGCAGGTTGGCGCCATAGCTTCAGCGCCGAAAAAAACTCTTTAAGGAGTGCTTTGCAAGGCGGGAACCTGGAGTTCTTGAAATCACGGATTTTTCTGGCTAGGGTTTTACAAATGCGAAATTGCGAATGCGGAATGCGGAATGCGGAATGCGGAGTGATGAATAAGCGAAAGCACGATGTCGACAACCTTTCATCCGTACTTCAAACTTCATACTTCGTACCTCATACTTCATCCGTCTTTAACCTCCAAGGGGTGATTCATGTCGGATGACAAAGGTAAAGACATAAGGGTCGTCGATCTTTTAGACGAGCTTGACAAAAAAAAGGAAGACGCCGGCGAAAGCGGAGGCGCTGAAGATCAGCAAGCGCCTATCGAGCAGGCGGAAAAAGTGGAAAAAATTGCTCAGGCAGAGCCTCCCGCGCAAAAAACCCCGGAAGAGTCCGCAGAAGAAGCCGCGCTGAAAAACCCTGAAGATACGCCTGCTGAAGATGAACCTGTCGCGGGGAAAAATGCAGAAGACGAACCTGCGGAAAATAAACCCGACGAAGCGCCGAAGAAGAAAAAGAGAAGTTTAGGTCGGATTGCTGTTTACTTTTTGTTGATCTTTGTTGGTTTGCGGATTGGCATCTGCATTCCGAGTCAGAAACTGCGCGGCCCGGACGATGCGGAAATGCTGATGGCGACGCCTCTCGACTTTGAGTACAATGGTCCCGGTGAGATTCATTGCCTTGGAAGCCATGAGCAGCTTTCGGGAGAGGGCGTGAAATTCCACAAGGCCTTTCGCAGCGAGATACTCGGACAAGACCGGGATATCATCGTCTTTTTGCCCGCCGGATATGAGAAGCTGCTTTTGCCCTTGCCGCTGGTTGTTGTCTTTCACGGTTATCTGGATCAGCCTCTGCACATGGGTGCGCCGGTGATCGATGCCTTCGAGTACGCCATCACTGTCGGTCAAATGCCTCCGAGCATTCTTGTTTTTCCCGACATGTCGTTGGGCGGCAATGCCAAAGACAATCCGGCTACGCCTATCGACGACCGCCTGGGCTCCTGGGTCGTCAACTCCAACCTGGGCCGCTATCACGATTATTTTGTTGATGAACTGCTGCCCTGGATACGAAAAAATTATCCCGTTCGCGATGATCCATATGGAACGGCGCTCATGGGATTTTCGTCGGGTGGCCATACGGCCTTGAATCTGACGATGAAGCATCCTGATTTGGCTATGTCCACGATTACCATCGCGGGAACGATCGACACGCGGTACGCCGTGAACGGATTCAGGCTTCGACCCTATGATCCGGTCCTCTACAAACCGATAGAAGACGACAAACCCAGGCGCGTCGTGGCTCGGCTGGGTCCGCTGGGGCGATTCACCGACGAGTGGGCATTTTGGCCTGTTTTTGACAGCGATACGAAACCCGGCCCCGTGTGGACCGAGGACAAGCCGGTTTGGACAAGGCTTCGCGACGAGAATCCCATGGACCTTGCGCGAGATGAAAAACTCGATTTAACGGGTCACGCCTTTTATTTCGTCACCGGCCAAAATGACGCTTTCTTTTACCAGCATCACATTGCGCCATTTTCGGATCTGATCGTGAAGCGCGGGGCGAAAGTGTATCCCGACGATCCCATCAGAACCGGCGGGCACTCGGCTTTCTTCGTGAAAAAGGAACTTCCCGAAGCGGCAAAATGGCTCGGAAAACGCCTGCGGGAAATGGATATGCCCGCAAGCCTTACCGAAAAGGCGGATGATGACACGGAATCCGCGCTGGGTACGACGCCGCCCGGGGATGCGGCTGACGCGGTGGGTACAAATCCCTTGACGATGTCTGTTGCCGAAGACGGCGGCGAAGCCGTGGATACTTCGGAAACCAAGGCCAAATAAATTTTCAAAAACTCCTTTCCAAAGGAGCCTGCCATGTTCACGCCAGCAAAGATTTTGTTTGGTTTCATTTTGGCTTTGACGGCGCTTTCCCTTTTCGCCTTCCCGGGATGCGGGGACGATGATGATGATTCGGACGATGATTTCGATGCGCCGACCGATGACGACGCCGATGACGATCTCGATGACGACGCCGATGACGACGCCGATGACGACACGCAGCCCGAGTGCGACGCCGGTCGGAAAAAGTGCGACGATCAGGCATTGAATCTTCTGGTCTGTTCCGATGAGGGTCGCTGGGAAATTTCCGAGAATTGCATGGAGAATCAGGGGCGGCTTTGTGAGAATGCCGCGTGCGTGGATCATTGGTTGTATGGTTCGCCGGGTTTTGATCCCTGCGTAATGGATCCCCACGCAACCGTTTTGGATCTTGCCGAAAAGGCCGCCAGGTATGACGAAGTGGCTCCTCGTTTGCATATTCATCCCACCGACAAGAGAATCCACAATGTTTCGATTCCCGCCGGAATCACCGAAGAGACTGGTGTTTGGGGGGATGTCATCAATTGGCACACGGGAGAAAACGACGGATTGTGGACGGGCCTGTATATTACGTCCCAGGCTTTTCGATACGCCGTAACCGGAGATGAAGATGCGCTGGCTGTTCTTGGCGTCATGATGGACGGCATGCTCATGGGCACGCGCATCACCGGAGTGCCCGGTCTTTTCACCAGGGAGTATATCGATCCAAATATTGAGGGCATGGCGTGCCCGGCGGATCCGATGGAATACGTTCCCGATGTGGAAAAGGACGACAATCGATGGGTCAGAGTGGATACGGACGGAGCGATCCTGACCTACGATGCAGGCGACGCGCAGTGGGTTCGCAGCAATCATTTTGTGTCGGATGAGTACGCCGGTTGGTGCTGGCTGGACAACGTCTCCCAAGACGAATATGCGGGCCACATGTTGGCGCTGGGCAGCGTGTACCTGCTCGTGGACGACGAACAGATTCGAGGCATCGCGGCGCAGCTTCTTGGCGAAGTCGCCGACCACCTGATGCAAAACGACATGGCGCTTGTGGATTGGGACGGTCGGGAGACGGAGCACGGACGATTCTGGCCCCTGGCGCTGACGGATTTCCCCGGATTCAATGCGATCATGGGGCTCAACTACATCAAGATGGGCGCTGTCGCCTCTGGGCGGCAAGATTTGCTGGACTATTATGATGATTGCCTTTTACAAAAAAATGGGCCGAACGATTGCCTTGATCGATACCTCACGCCGCCGGTTTCTTTTGCGGACTGGCTGTGGTTTTCCGGTTTCTACGTGGGCCGTGACGGATGCCAGTCCAACTGGAACAACATTTCGATGGGCTTTTGCAACATCTTTACGCTGATCTGGTACGAATGGGAAATCGAATTGCGCCATCAATTGCAGAAGGTTTTGGAAGACTCCATGTTCAACTTTCGCGACATCGAGCGTGAAATGGCAAACCA
Organism: uncultured bacterium; assembly: GCA_964591275.1. Taxonomy (GTDB): domain Bacteria; phylum Lernaellota; class Lernaellaia; order JACKCT01; family JACKCT01. The sequence goes on from CAZQAE010000076.1 coordinate 18,440, forward strand.
GCATAATGCGGCCTGGGCCTTTGTTTACACTTCTATGAAAGACACGGGGCCGGAATCGTCCGGGCCGGACATCACTGCCGTCAATGACGCCATCTGTGCCTTGCGTCAATTTCCTGAGTCCAAGTCCGTGCCGGAACTTCATTTCGGTGAAGAGGATTACCCAACCGACGAAAGCTGCGAAAGCCGATTCGACGGGAGATATCTGACCTTTGATCCCTTGCCTGTTTATCAGCAATGCCCGAGCACCTTTGTTTGGTGGGGTAATCCTTACGCCCATGAAAACTGCACGGAGAATCTACAGCACATCAAACAGCCTGCGGATTATTTGCTTCCGTATTGGATGGGCCGGTACTTTGGCTACATCGATGAGTCGTGGTGATCGGACCTTATGTGTAAAAAAACAAATCGGTGAATGGCTTCGCTTAAGAAGCGGGCTTTAGCAGTTCGTCGTCGACCAGCTTTTGAAAAAGCAACTTGGCGACCTTGTCGTTCCCGAACTCATTGATGTGGCCGGAATCCGTTTTCAAGGTGAGCTGACCTTGTTCATATCGCTCATGCAGAATGTCATTTACAGGCAGGAAGTGGACATCCATGTTTTTGACGACCTTTTTCATGATGGCCTGCACCTGTATGGCTCGGGAAGCTTCATCCGTCATGAGGTCGGGTGATTGGTATGCGTCGGCAAAAAGGAGCCGCACGCCGTCATTTCGCGTGATTTCCACGAAGGCTCGCATATTCGCTTCGATCTGACTCGGTGGATTTACATCTTTTTTCACATCGAACTTTCCATCCACGTTCCAGTGCTCGTCACGCATGTCGCGAATCCATTTGACCATGGCGTTATAGCTGCGCAATTTTCGGAAGTTGTCCTGTATTCTGCTGATGATGTTCACCTTTTTCGGAAACTCGTGTTCGGTGATCCATAATTGCGTTATGTCCACGCCGGTCCGCATCTTGAACAACTCGTGGTAAGTGTAGGGTCCGCGCATGATGACGCCGTCATTGACGTTGCTGTAGAAAATGATCAGATCGGGGTGAAAATCCCGCAGCAGGAGTTTGTAAATAATCAGATTGTGAAAAATGCGAAAAGCTTTGACTCCGCCGGCGATCCACTCGAAGCTCCTATCCGGGAATTCCTGTTTTGTATTCCGATCCAACAGGGCCGTGAAAGTGTCTTCGTATCGGTCAATGCCGTGGCCCCATGCGTTTGACCCTCCCATGGTGATGATCCGAAAAACTCCCGGAGCTTTTTTTATGGCGGCGGGACCGGATCTGAATTCCAAATCTTGATCCTTCGCACTTTTCGCTGATGCGGAATCTTCGCTGGATACCGGCCTCCAGCCCTCGGGAAGCATATTTTTAGGCACCCAGAAAAGGAACCTGTGTGCAACAAAATCTCGCCCGACAGATAAGGGCAGGAGCCGAGAGTTGAAAGGCCCCGCGCGAAGGCCGAATTCCAAGAAAATTAAAAGGAAGCAGAAGGCCAAGGGGCCGACAAATCCGATAAAGCGTATTTTTTTCCGGTGAATAAAAACGAATATCAGAGGCAAGACTCCCGCAATCCAAAGCGTGCAATTGAGAAGGAGTGTGTCGGTTCCGCCGGAAAAGAGCCAGCCGGCCAGCGCCGCGCAAAAGGCCAGCAGAAAAATGATGAGGGGCAACCTGTTGAAATATGCGAAAATACGGGGCATAGCTGTTATTTGAGGTCCCTACCGGAAATTATTGCTTTGCTTTGTTGTTTTACTTCACTTATGCTGAACATCGCTTGCTTGGCGAAGCGCCAGAATAAGCTGATTCTCCAACAAAAATCTTGCCTTGACAAGGTTGGGGCATACGGCTATAAGTCTCAGCCTTGACACGCGGGGCCGGGTCGATAATCCCGAAGAAATCCCGTAAACGACGAATTGCGAAGCGAAGGAGAGAAAAGATGTACGCCGTTATAGAAACGGGCGGACAACAGTATAAGATCAAGCAGGGCGACACTCTGAAGATCGAAAAAATACCCGCCGAAGTTGGAAATACGATCAAATTCGACAAAGTTTTGCTGGTCAATACCGGTGAGCAATGTGTTGTCGGCAGCCCATATTTGAAGGATGTCTCGGTGGAAAGCGAAGTCCTTATGCAGGACCGCCACCGCAAGGTCATCGTTTTCAAATATAAGCGGCGCAAGGGGTATCAGAAAAAAAGAGGGCATCGCCAGCATTTTACGAAAGTCCGAATTCTTAAAATCAATTCGTAGCAGCTTTTGTTAAGTTGCCCAGAGTATAGTTGGGAGGGCGATCATGGCTCATAAAAAAGCAGGCGGTTCGTCGCGAAACGGTCGGGATTCTCAGGGTAGGCGCTATGGCGTCAAAGCTCATGGCGGTTCGATAGTTTCCGCAGGAACAATTATTATGAGGCAGTTGGGAACGGTGATTCATCCGGGCCAGAACGTTGGACTCGGAAAGGATTATACGCTCTACGCCAAGGTGGACGGTCTCGTCACATTTGAGCGTAAGGACAAGAAACGCAAGAAGGTCAGCGTTTATCCTTTGGAAACCGCAGAGGTCTAAGCATCGTTCGCGGGTAAATTCACGAAAAGAAGAACAAAGCGCTCTTTTACCGAAGGGTGCTTTTTTTGTGTACGTAACAAACTTTTCTCCGACATCGGTGAAGATGGCTGAGCAGCCATCAGGCTATTTTTTCGTCGGTGACAAAACTGACTCGCGCACGCCAATCGTCTCCGCGTATTAACAACATATCGCCTTTGCGTTTGCCTGACTTCTATCGGCTTCGAAAAATGCCAAAGGGGCGCTTTTGAAGGCGGCCTGATGTGCGAATTTCATGCTGCAATGGTTGAACTGTCTGATATTGGATGAATCAAAGCAAACGCCTCTAAATTCCAGACGCCTTTTCATCGGTACCGATTATCGAATATTTCAATGTTAGAGACGCGCCGCCCGCATCCCCCTCCTCGGAAGTTTCGGAGTGCCCCGAGCGCCGTCGCTTCACCGCCGCTTATAAGCAGGCCGTCGTGCAGGAAGTCGACCGCTGCGCCGAAGCAGGCCAAATCAGCGCGCTTTTAAGACGCGAAGGGCTCTATTCTTCACAATGGACCGCCTGGCGCGGACTGTGCGACAAGGGTGCTCTGCATGGCCTGATCGGAAAAAAGCGCGGACCCAAACCCGAAGCGTCCCCGATGTTGAAAAAGGAAAATGAGCAATTGCGTCGCGAGAACGCCAAGCTGGAAAAGAAACTGGCGAAGGCCGAAATGGTAATCGACTTCCAAAAAAAAAGTTGCCGCGCTCCTGAACATCCCCCTGAACCAGCCGGACGACGACGGGAGCGCCTGATGTAAGCGGTGCATGACTTTTTCACCCAATCCCAAACCTCGAACATGATCCCGTCTCTTCAGTCTGCGTAACTGATCATTTCCTATCGGAACTCAATCTCTTCCTATTCATTCTCTGCTAAGCATTTCAAAGAGTTCCCATTATTCGAGATTTTCCAGGTGTCCGCTGAATTCTTAAGCGGGTGAACTAAATAAATGGGAAGATTCGTTCAGTTTAGGTGATCGTCGATCTTCACTACGAAGACGAGACTGGCCAAGACGAGCAAACTCACACCTACAAAGACCGGAGTGTAGCCGACGGCCTTGAGCAGGAAGCCGGCGGTGAGCGGAAAGATGGTGGTCAGAATGTTACCGGCCCCTGAGATACCCGCGTAGGTAGCGCGGTTGTCGTCGGTGGATATCGCTAAGAGGATTCCTTCCATCGCGGTTTTGTAAGTCGCCGTGAAAAACCCGGAGAAGATGAAAATGAGGGAGTATGCATTAGGGGAATTCTGGAGCAAGAGGGCTGCGATGGGGATAGCTGCTGCCAGAACCAAACTGACGAGCAACAGATCCCGGTATTGGAATCGTTTGGAGAACTTGAGCAGGAAAAAACCGGCCGAAAGCATGCCCAGAGTTTTGAACAAGAGGAAGTTGCCAATGACCGCCCCAGACAGCCCGAAGTTATTCTTGGCCAGATAAATGATGAAAGGAAGAACGCTCAACCCCAGTCCTAGGCTGTTGGTTAAGAGCAAATAATATTTCAGGTTTTTGTTGGATTTCACAGAGGATGGAATTAAGGCGAAGAACGTCAGAAGACTGTTTTTTTGATGCCCTTCGGTTGGCGTCTCGTTCAGGCGCCAAAATCCCAAAGAAGCGATGAGCAGCAAGGTGGCCGCCAAAAAAAACAGGATGGAGTAGTTGTTAGGAAAATTCAGGCGCACAAGCAGCTGTTGAGCCGCCACGGCCGAGATGAAGATTCCGAGGCTGAATACGATCTGTTTCGCGGAAATGAAAGTCTTGCGCTTCGATCCTTGGATGGATTTTCCAACGATGTCTACGTAGGAGATGTTGGCGAAAGCACCGCTGAGGGAAAACTGGGAGATAAAGACGAAGATGAAAATAATCAAAAGCTTATTGGTAAGCAGGTCTGAATAGAAGAACAACAGGGCCAAGGCGAAAAGCGCAATGATGCGCAGGTTAATGCCCCAGAGCAGGAATTTCTTTTTTCGAGGCCGATGGGAGATAAAGCCCGCGAAAATCAATTGCAAAAAACTGGAGCCGCCCATCATGATGGCGGTCATGAATCCCAAATGAATCTCGTTGCCGCCGGCCTTGATAAGCATGGCGGGGATGATGGTGCCCACATCCATGAAATTGGACGCCAAGGCCAAAAAGGTTGCATGCCACAACAGAGCGGTGAAGTTGGCCGAGGGATTGGCTTTTGGACCTGTCATTTATGGGGAAACAGCAGAACGGATTCGTCGATATGGGACACGTCCTGCACAAAACACAGGGTGTCCTCGTTTAGTCTCTCGTCATGGCTGCGGTCGCCCCATTTGAGAACATGTCGATACTTGGTAGCCTGTTGACCCACAGTGGGCGGACCGAACAAATCCTTCATTAGCTCATTGAAATCGGCTCGCCTCGTTTCGACGAACACGCCGGTGTTGCCCGAAACGCACAGAGCGTATTTCCCGCCCCATATCATCCATCCGTTCAAGCCCTTCCATTCCATATTGGTCATCTCGCCTACGGCAATGGCCATTTTCATTTCTGTCTTCCCCTTCCAAGAGGACATAAAGCATTTCATGTGCCACAACGATGAATCGCCATCAGAAAGTTTTAAAATGGTATAATATCAAGTGGTTAAGAAAGGGAGAGGAGTGTCATCGGGAAATAAAGAAAAACGGCGAGTTGCATTAAAGCGATGCTGCGACTTGCCAGAGTCGCTCTTTTGCGACCCTACGTTTTCTTCTTGCGATTGGCGCGACCATCGATAATAGGGAGATCAATGCCGAGGATTTTTATTTTTCTAAATAATGTGCTTTTATGAATTCCGAGATCGCGGGCGGCTGCCAGGCGGTTGTAATTGTTGCGTTTGAGTGCATCCAGGATTGTCTGAGCTTCCACTGATTTCAAAGCGGTGCCAATGGTGCCATGGGTGATCAGACGGGAAGTTGCTCCGCCTGTCAGTGTATCCGGTAGACAGTGCGGTTTGATCTGTCCCTCAGGGCAAACTACAAACGCATGCTCTATCATGTTTTCCAATTCTCGAATATTGCCTGGATAATCATGTGACATAAGTAAAGCGAGGGCTTCCTGGCTGATACCG
>CAZQAE010000077.1:0-22423 GCA_964591275.1 uncultured bacterium
CAAGGTTTCACAAATAGGCGTTGATGGTGCGGGATTTTGAAAATCGCCATTTTCCCATTCATGAAATGCCGAATTTTCCTAGCCCCACGACAATTCCTGGGACAATAAATTCCGATGGCCGTTTACACGCCGTCATGTTTGCGATAAGCATGTTTTCAAGAAAAGGAATGGCTAAATCATCTTCATGACATGATCAACAACGTCAAAGACAAAAAAATGAGGCCTTGGCAAGGCGCCTGGAACCTTCTTCTTGTCTCGATAGCGGCTTCGGCCGCCGTCGGCGGGTTGCAAGCGCTTATCAAGGTCGTTCGGCACGGTTATATGGCGCGAAACCTGCCGAATGTCGCCTATACGCTTTTCCGCGAGGAGATTGGACTGGGCGCGGTTCGAGGCGTTTTTGCGGGCTTGACGCTGACAATATTTTTCGCATTGGCCAAACGGATTGTCCGCAACAAGCGGCGACGATTGCGCTCCTACGCCTTCACGCCCCTTTTTATTATCGGCATTATGATACTTGTCAGTTTCATCGTCACGCTGACCATGCGCAACAATCTCGCCGGACCGATGGCTGGACATCTTTCCATGCGCGTGGTCGTTTTGCGTGCCATCTGGCCAATGATCTCCGATGCCGCCACCGTTCCCAATTCCGTATTATCCTTCGTATCGCTGATCATGTTGACCACATCCTTTTTGCTCGCCGCAGGCATGGAACGTCTCATTTTTCGCAAAAAGCCAAAGGAGGCGCCATCACGACAATGGGGCTACATCCCCAGCGTCGGAGCCTTCGGCGTACTGATGTTGCTGGCCGTCGCCTATCGGTTTATGGCTCCCGAGCCGCACGATGAAAATGCGCCGGATATCATTTTTATCAGTATCGACACTTTGCGTGCTGATCATCTGAGCTGCTATGGATATCATCGTCGCACTTCGCCCAACCTGGACATGCTGGCCGAAGAAGGGATATTGGTTGAGCAGCATATTTCCCACTCGCCGTGGACCCTTCCCACGCATATCAGCATGTTCACGGGCCTTATGCCATTCGAACACGGCGTCACAACAATCAACCGCGCACTGTCGCCTCGGAAACTCGTCATAACCGAATACCTCAAGGAGAAGGGATACAGGACGGCGGCCTTCGTCACGAACGTCTTGTTGAGTCCTACTTTCGGCTACGGATCAGGCGTTGACCACTATGTATTCAAAGCCGATTTTCCGGCAGGCGACATCCTGCCGCGCGCGTCGCGGTGGTTTGCAAAAACCCGCACTCCCGCATTTGCATTCATCCACCTCTATGATCCCCATTATCCCTACAAGCCCAAACAGGACGTGCGCGGCGCATTCGCTAAGTCTTCAGACGATCTTGACAATATCATGGCCAAACCTTTTTTCGAGTTCGCCAAGGCGGCCATGAATTTCAATGAGATGCAAAAAGAGGCTGTCATTGCCCGCTACGACGAAGAAATCCTATACGTTGACACGCAATTGGGGATTTTTTTCAACAAACTGCGCGCCATGGGACGATACCGAGATGCGTGGATAATCGTTACTTCTGATCATGGCGAGGAATTTTCCGACCATGGCCTATGGGGTCATTCGATAACCTTATTCGAGGAAATGCTTCACGTGCCATTGATCATCAAGCCGCCAGGGGAAGCTTGCTCTGGCTATCGCCTGTCAGGATCACCCATCCCGCAAAAGGCGCTTTTCAATCTTATGACAAACGCCTCGGTCCTTCCTGAATCCGAAATGGCGGACCTTTCGTGCAAAGACGGAAAACCGCCGCGATTCCTCGAAAGGCTCATTGCGACAGATGGCATTCTCGCCGAAAGCGAAGCCTTTGCACCGCATCGTTTCGCCATTCGTAAAGATGGCATGAAGCTGATCGAACCCTTTGAATTCAGCATGAAGCATTTTGAAGTGCGCAGGGATTGGGAACTCTACGACCTGAAAACCGACTCGAGGGAACAGCAAAATATTTACGTTCCGAACGCTGCCCCGGATATTGCGAAAATCATTGAATCCGCTAATGCCAAGCGTGAAAATACATCAGAGGACAGCTTTCGCCAAGCCGATGTATCGGATCAGCAAAAAGGCAATCTGAAGGCCTTGGGCTATTTACAATAACGCGGCAGGATTTCGGCGATGCGCTTTGAGGCGTTTCCATCGCCGTAGGGATTTGTGGTGCCGGACATCTTCCGATAAACCTGCTCATCATCCAAAAGCTCCCGGGTCGTTTCGATGATTGCGCGTTTGTCCGTTCCAACGAGGCGCACCGTTCCTGCGGCAATCCCTTCGGGCCTTTCAGTCTTCTCGCGCATAACCAAAACAGGTTTTCCCAGCGATGGCGCCTCTTCCTGGATCCCGCCGGAATCGGTGAGGATAACAGTCGCCTTTTTCATAAGATGCACGAATGGTTCGTAATCCATCGGCTCGATCAGGTGAACATTGTCAAGACCTTGCAGTATGTCGCTGACCGGCTTGCGCACATTGGGATTCAGGTGCACGGGATAAACAAGCGCAGCATCGGGATAGCATTGAGCCAGTTCCCGTACGGCCTCGCACATATGCAAAAAGGGCTGACCGAAACTCTCGCGCCGATGCGCCGTAATAAGAATGACGCGCTCAGGCAAATTAAGGAGGATCGGATCTTCGAAGGCGAAGGGCCTTGCAGCCACGTCCAGCAAAGCATCAATAACGGTGTTGCCCGTAACGTAAATATCTTTTTCGCAAAAACCCTCGACTAGAAGATTATTTCGGGACCCTTCCGTCGGCGCCAGATGAACCGTTGTCAGCCTGGAACTCAACTGCCTGTTGATTTCCTCGGGGAAAGGGGAATAACGGTCATGCGTGCGCAAGCCCGCCTCCACGTGGGCCACGGGAATTTTTCGATGAAAAGCCGCCAGTGCGCCGACGAAGGTTGTTGTCGTATCGCCTTGCACGATCACCACATCCGGATTCAAATCGTCCATAACCTTGCCGATGCCTTCAATAGCACGGGACACAATCCGGTCCAGGCTCTGATTCGGACTCATAATATTCAGGTCGGCGTCGGGGCGAATATCAAAGAGATTCAAAACCTGATCCAGCATCTGCCGGTGCTGCGCGGTCACTCCAACTTTGACGTCGTAAGTATCCGAACGCCTAGCCAATTCTTTCACCACGGGAGCCAGTTTTATCGCCTCTGGCCTGGTTCCGAACACAAAAAGCGCTGAAATCAATGTATTTTCTCCCTTTGAAAAACCCGACGCATCATAATGGTATTTTTTTTATGCCGTCAATTTTTAATGGAATTCTTGTCGCACGACAAAAAAAGGCCGGCGCCACGAATTGGGCCGGCCTTTAGTACGATTTGCGTTGAACTATTCTTCGAAGATGAACTCGACACGACGGTTTTTCTCACGTCCCGCCTCGGTATCGTTGTCGGCAACGGGCTTCTGGTATCCATAACCGATTGCTTCCAAGAGGTCGCCGGAGATGCCCTTGCTGCTCAAATATTTCATCACCGATTCGGTACGGCGCTGTGAAAGTTTCTGATTGTAGGTCCTGTGCAACTCGTCATCCTCGCGTTCCTGGGAAGTGTGGCCTTCGATGAGAATCTTCTTGAATCCGCCTTCGGCTTCCTTGCGCCTAATCTTCTTGATCACGTCATCCAGGATCGGAAAGGATGCGGGCCTCAATTTGGCCTTGTCGTAATCGAATTGAATCTTTCCAATCTGCACGATCATTTGTCGCAAATAAATCGTATGAGCGTTCTTTTTCTCCGATTCAATCGTGAACTCGGTATCGACGCGTTCGTAACCCATGGCCATACCGGAAATCATATATTTCCCGGAATCAACTTTGTCGCTTTCAAATTTTCCGTCAGGAAGCTTGGCAGGCTTGATCTTGTTGGTATCGAGATTCTTCATAATCAGGACAGCATCTTTGATCGGCGTGCTGTCTTTCTTGTAAAGAATGTTGACTTCAATCGTCGTAGATTTTGGAAGCGGAAGAATCTGAATCTTCACGTAGGTCTTTTTGCCAACCAGGACAGTCCCTTTGCCGATCCCCGGTTTGTAGCCTTTGCGAAGGGCGACAAAAGTGAAATCGCCGGGATCCACTTTTGCGCTGTATTCACCCATCTCATCGGTCTTCACGGCAAATTTCTTGACTTTGGTTGCGGCGATGGCCGGAGAACTCGGGCCTGCGACTTTCAGCTTGGTGATTATTGGCTGATTCTGTTCATCCACAACATTCACAATGATGGTGCCCTGCGTGGGGCCGAGGCAGCGCGGGAAGTAATCTATGCCGCCGAGCATGCGGTAGGCGGGCGCTCCGACGCCGCTGGTCGCGCCGCCGCCGCCACCGCCGATCACTCGGAATCCGCTGCCGAATTTATAACGGATGGTGCCAAGAACTTCGTTGGGATTGCTCTGGACCTTGGCGGTACTAGAAGTTATGTAATTGGTTCCGAACAATTCAAGCGAAGCGCTCAAGCCTCCGACAATCGTCCGACTCAATCCGACGCCATAGATATACGCGTTGCCCATATCGGCACCGAACACTGCGCGTACGGGGCGAACCATATATCCGCCGTTGACGCCGATATTGACGATGCCTATGTCCTTTTCCAAAATGAGCTTTCCGCCATAAACAGGCGTACCCTCGCCCAATAGGATTGTTGCATCGCCGGTTGGGAAATGGGTAAAACCGGCCAGGGCCAACCCCAGTCCGACGCTGGCTTCGCGCAGGACGCCCAGCTTGATTTCACCCTTGATGTCGCCAATAGTCGCTTTGTTTGAAAGCGTGGAGGCCTGGTTGGCTTTTTCTTCCGCGTCAGGATCAGCTCCGAGGTCTTCAAATTCCTTCATACGACCGACATGGTAGGGAACGTCAACGCCCAAACTCAACCAGGAAAAGGGCGAAACGGCGGCCACGAGGTTGCCGGTGTAAATGGAGTTGAGAAGACCGGCATTGAATTCCTCATCGGCCCTAAGTTCAACTACGCTGTTGGCATAGTTAAAATACAGCCCGAATCCATAGCACATTCTATCGAGCGTGTGCGCATCTTCCAGTGAAATGAAATTGCCGTTGAAGATGCTGGGGCGAAAAAGTTGAGCGTCGATACCCTCTCTGTCAGCCTCCTGGGCGAGAGCCGCTGTTGCTCCAACAGCCGAAAAAAGGATAAGTACCATTAGAAAAGTCAATGCACGTCGCATACTGTAACTCCGTGTCGTCAAGCGCGGGGGAATGTTCAATTTCCGAATACGGTCAATCGATTAAATCCCTACACGACCGATAGAAACCGCCCGGCTAGGAGATAATAACCTGCCGAACATTTATCACAGGCCGAAAAGGATAGCAAGGTTTGTTGCATTTTTTCGTTCCTTGAAAAAACGTCTTGTGTGATGGGACGCTCAGGTGTTAAATGACGAAGTGGTCGTCCTGTAAAACAATGTGTTCGCAGCCAAAATTCCGATCCGTAATGAATTTTAGTTTGAAGAATCGGCAGCGGCAAATTTTATAGCCAAAGAGGATCGATAAATGAACAAAATATGGCCCTTCAAAATGATGGTCCTTTTCTTCATATTCATAGGATTTTTCCTGGCTGCGTCGTGCGATAGCGACGACGATGATGATAACGACGACAATGATGAGAAAGACGATGATCAACAAGACCCTGCGCAATGCGAGGAGGGACTGGTGAATATGACCTGCCTGGAATACTGCATCTGCCTGCGCAACGCATGCCTGGAACATTTCCCAAAAGGTGAATGCAATGAAGAGATGTGTAAATGTTCCGACCAGTTCGGCTGCCTGTATGACTCCGTCGTCGAAACCTATGAGTGCTACCTGTAGAGAAAAATGAACCCTTTTTGGTCGCATGCGCGTTTTTATCTGGCTTTTTCCGGGGTGGTGCTGTCAGCTCTTGTTCACGGCGTCCAATTCTATGCCTTCGGATTTTTCTTTCCGCGTTACGTATATCGACTCGCGCAGGTGTGGATGCAGATGTGGGTGGATATTTACGGCGCAAGGATATTCACTTTAGGCATGACTCGACCAAAGTGGGACGAGCCGTGCGTTCTCGTCAGCAATCATTTGAGCTACATGGACATCCCCGCCCTTTTTCTGACGGCGCCTATCCATATCCATTTCATTGCGATGAAGGAACTGGAGAAAGTGCCCATTATCGGGCACTCGATGAAGGTCATGCAGATGGTCTTCATTGATCGCAAAAGTGGTGGAAAGGCGGCTTACGACGCGCTGGACGAAGCGGCGGAAAAAATTTGGAAGGGTCGTCAGTTGCTTTCGTTTCCGGAAGGCGGGATCAGTCGCGACGGCAACATCGGACCTTTCAAAAAAGGACTTTTCAGGCTGGCGGTTAAAGCGAAGGTCCCTATAGTGCCGGTTCTCATTCGCGGAACCGGCGATGTGATGGACTGCATCCATAAAAAGAGTAAAGCTGGCGACGTAGAGGTAGAGTTTTTGGACCCCGTGTCCACCACCGGGTACTCAGAAGAGAATATCCAGGATCTTATCGACAAGGTTCGCAGCCTTATGGTAGTGCGATACGGCAACGGATCGCTAACCGGCGAGGGCGTCGAATTCTACAAGGCTCCGTCTCGATAGCAGATATCGACAATAGCTCATTCTACTGCTCAATGATGTTGAATTCAACGAAAAATGGGCCGTCCGCCGTAGTGAAGGGAATGATGATGGGTTTATCGCCGGGTGGACGCGCTATACGGATATTGTTTCCAATGAGAACGGTTGGCACGGCCATTCCGAATTTATAGCCCATTTTACTCAGCGCACCTTTCGCTCCCCCCATGACCATATTTGTAATTTCACCAACAGCGTCGACAACATCGTCATTGATCTCGGCGAGTAGTTCGCCGAACATATTGGAAACAATCCCCAGCACGCAGGATTTGCTGAAACTCATGGCGAGATAGCCTTTTGCTTTTTCACCCGGCATTCCGACAAATCCCGTGATGTCGCCAACCGAACGTTTCTCTTCGAGGCTGGGCCCCGTTGTTGCAGCCTCTGTCATGGCCATAGTGCCAAGGACATTCCATGTGGACAGGATAAAAGGAGCGGCAAGGTCATTCATACGTGTCACGATATCGTCCTTATTTTGAAGTCGGCCTCTTGTTTTCTGCGGGGATGCGACCATATCCGCACTTCGAATAAATCACCATTCCTCGATTACATTTGACTCTTTTATTTCACACTTAACCGAGTGAACTATAGCAGATGTCGAGGTTAAAAATAAAGCCCCTCCCCTTTTCGCCATAATCAGATGCGCAAGCGTTTGTGAGTTGACAGCCGTAGAATTATCCACTAAATTTTCATTTTGCTTCCCGTGTTTGGGAAAAATCTACACGCTGTTTTGCTGGAAAGTCATTCTTTGGAATTTATGCGATCTAAAAACTTTTGTGTTTGTCCGAAAGCGAGATTTTTAAAAGATGAATCAGAAGAAGTACAATCAACCTTGATTGAAGGAAGGCGAAAAATGTCGTTTTTGAGACTAATGTTCCTGGCTGGTCTGGTGTTGGCGTTTTCTTTCATTGGATGTACTCAAAGCCCAGGCGGGAACGCCTTGCCGGCACCGCCGGCACCGCCGGGAAATGCATCCGATATGGCAACCGGCGAAAGCCCTTCCGCACCGCCTGCGAACACTTTCGGTACGGCAACCGGCGAAAATCCTGGTGGCATACCGCCGACTTTCGATCCGGAAGCCGGTAAGGCAGGCTATCCGCTTGGAGCAACGCCGCCCCCGATGCCCGACGGATCGATGCCTCCTCTTCCGGGAGCTCCGGCACCTCCGAACCCTGCTGATCCATCGGAAAATCCGCCAGCCCCTAATAATGGGCCTGGTGTGCCGCTTTCGCCCAAGGATTCTGGTAACACACCTCCTCCATTTGAAAAAACATCCGGATGAGGTGAGGGAAAAAAAGGAGACACTGGCAAAGTGCTATTGTTTCAATGATGTCAATGTTGTAAATGGTCAATAAAGGATCATTTCAAAATGCTGAAAGGCAACCCACAGGAGGAATCAATGAAGAGAGTCATCGTTTTACTGACAGTTGTTTGTTTTACGCTAAGCCTTGCGTCGCTTTTCACGGCTTGCGGAAAAGACGAACCCGTTGCAGTCGCCCCACCGGTCCAGGTAAAGAAGGCTATTCCATTACCGAAACCCGTGACTAAGAAACCTGAAGCTCCGGCGGTCATCAAAAAGAAAGACAGCAGCAAGAAGAAGCCCATCAAGCCCACATCCAAGCCAAAAACACTCAAGAAAAAAGGCGGCAGCTCGAAAAAATCGAAATAGTATTGCCCGCTTGAAAGTTCCATGGAACGCTCCCGCCGCTTGATCGGCGGGAGCGTTTCTTTTTTCGACTAACTATTTGATTGGCTAAAAAATGCAGGCACTGATGCTGAAGTACGATCTTGCGTTATTTCGCCTCATTAACGAATCGCTCACGTGCAAATTCTTCGACCAGCTTTTCCCCGCCTTTCAACAGTCGTGGCCCGGATTGGTCGCCGGAATTTTCATAGCGATTGTTCTGGTCCGAAAATATAAGACTCGAGGATGGATGATTATCATCGCCTGCGTCATTGCGGTGGGACTGAGCGATATCCTCTGTGCACAACTTCTGAAGCCCCTTATCGCAAGACCCCGACCCTCTATTGAGTTGGAAGGCGTTCGGCTTCTTGTCGGGAAAAAATCGGGATTTGGTTTTCCCAGCAACCATGCAGCCAATATGACGGCAATAGCATTTTGTCTCGGAATTACTTTTCCGCGCCAGCTTCCGTGGTTCGCGGCGGGGGCGTTTCTAGTGTCATATTCACGAATTTATGTCGGGGTGCATTACCCTCTCGACGTTGCAGCAGGGATCATGGTGGGCATAATTTTGGGTACGATTTCTGGAATGGTTTTCCAATTTTGTTCCGAAAAAGCCCGAAATAAACCGAAAACTTTGCGCCAAAACTGAACGCCAGCTGCCGCCCGCGCGATCCCCAACTCACGCAACACCGCCCGCTTGTCGGTTTCCCATTCCAGCTTCTTGATGAGAGTAGGCCGTATCAGTTGTTAATAAACACGCCCGAGATGTGGGAAGTGCCGCCGCGAATGTGCCTTTTACTGAAATTCACGATGAAGATGTTCATGATTTCGTCAAATCCTTCTTTGGGAAAGTAACGAATAACCGGGCGGCCCACGGAAGTGTCCTGGCAGTAATTGAAGGAAATCTCGATGACCTTTTCAATTTTTTTGTCAGTGAAATCTTTTTTCGACTTTTCATACACATCGTCGTCGATCCATAAGCCTGTCGCCAGGTCGAATATTTCAAAGCCTTTTATCTCTTCCATCAGATAACGCCAAAGCCTAAATATCTCCGAAGGGATGTACCTGATGGAGGCGGCACCCTTGGAATTTCGTTTTCCACTATGCGGTGATCGTACCATGCATCGGAACATTTCAATCTTTTTCATGTCCTAATCCTTAGCTCTATTCAGAAAAATGAATAATAAAACCGCAGAGATATTCCCCTTCAGGATGATATATGTTGATCGGGTGGTCAAAGCCATGCCCAAGTTTTTTTAAGATTTGAACTTCTTTGCCGACGTCAAAAGCCGCTGAAAAAACCACCTTCTGAAACATGGCGCTGTCAATGTGCCCGGAACAAGAAAAACAAAAAAGAAGACCGCTTGGGTTGAGCCTGCTCAATCCCTGCATTATTATTTCCTTGTATCCTCGCAAAGCTTTCGGAATACCGGCCTGGCTTTTGCAGAATGCGGGAGGGTCAAGGATGACTATATCAAATTTCGATTCATCGTTTCTCAAATACTCGAAAGCGTCTGAATCTATAAAATCATTGTCGTCCACGGCGAAATCGTTTATCTCGTAGTTCCTCTTCGCCAAATCCAACGCTTTTGAACTGGAGTCAACGTTCACAACGCGCTGAGCCTTACCAACCAGCGCAGCCAGAGCGAAAGCGCCGGAATAGCTAAATACGTTGAGAACCGTTTTCCCTTCCGCCAGATTACGAACCTGCTGCCGCGCCTCCCTTTGATCGAGGAACATGCCGGTTTTTTGACCAGCAACCGCGTCCACGAGAACCTTGAAACCGTTTTCCATCACTTCGATAAGATCCGGAGGCTCAATCCCGTCGATCAATCCGCTGCTTTTTTCCAAACCTTCGTCTTGCCTGAATCCCCCTACGCTTCTTTCATAGATGCTCTTGGGTTCGAATACGCTTTTTATCGCCTCGATCACGAGATGTCTCTGAGCCTCGATGGCGGCCGTTTGAAATTGCAGAACAATGAAACCGTCATAGTTATCGATAATGAGGCCGGGGATACGGTCGCCGTCAGCAAAACACGCCCTGTAGCAATTGGTGTTTTCCGGCAGCATTGTCAGTCGAAACTTATTGGCCGCGTCAAGACGCCTGATGAAAAACTCCGCGTCGATCTCTTCGTCTTCAAAGCTAAATATTCGCACGCGAATCTGACTGTTCGGATTATAAGCGCCCCGACCGAGAAATTCCCCTTGAGAGGAAAAAACATCAACCAAATCCCCGGGCGCGGCATCGGGTTCGAAAGCGAGAGCACCTGAAAAAATCCAAGGATGTCGTCGCCTGATACTTCTGTCGCGCCCCGGTTTGAGTTCGCAAACAGGTAGGCTCATTCTTCCGTCCTAATCGTCATCCGACTTGTATCGCAAAGAACATTTTACTTCGACCGGGTGGAATGACCGACGTGAGAGTGCCGTTGACGACAATGGGGTCGCCTTTTGACAAATTCAATAAGGCTGTCGAGTATTTTCCCTGAGGGGCAAGAATAATCAGTTGTCCAAAATCACTGACAGTCAGAATAGCATCTTGATTCTCAAATAGACCAGGCAAATTTGAAGAGAATCTCATTTGGACAGTCACGGCGCTATCCATCATATCGATATAGTGCAACTCAATAGTCGAGTAAGTAATTTGCTGATATTGAAGCGCTTGGCTGTCGCCGATGACGACGGGATCCTTGGAACAGCCCGAAAGCGCGAATAAAAGCACACAGAAAACGGCGGCGACCGCTTTGTGAATTGCTATAGTTTTTGCGTTTATTCCAACCATATCGTCACTTTGAAATACGCATAACGTGTTGATTTTGTCAAGAAAAATGTGGAACCTGTAAATGCTCGTTGAACGGGCGACATTGTGATAGGCTTTTGCCGGATAAATGGGGGATCACAGACCTTGCCGATAGATGGCGACACAGCATTACGATTGGTGGGAATGAAACTGGGCGAAAGGGCTTTTATTGGTCCGGAACTTGTCCAGATCGATTTGACCGACGAGTGCACAAACAATTGCATCGGTTGCTGGGCGCGGTCACCATTTCTCATGGATGACGATCATTACGACACGCTGGAAAAGGGAACTTTGAAGCCGGAGTTCGTTTTCCATTTGCTCCCGCAATTCAAGATGCAGCGCGTCCGCGAAATATTCCTCGGCGGCGGTGGAGATCCCACATGTTATCCACATTTGGTCGAGGTCATTCAACAAATTAAAAAAAATCAACTTCAGTGCACGTTAAACACAAGTTTTGCGTGCGCTGACGATGCATTGATTGAATCCTTGTGCGACGTGGGTTTGGACCAAATTATTGTTTCGCTTTGGGCGGGCAATCCCGCGATGTACGCAAGATTGCACCCTAATAAAAGCGAACGAACATTCGCCGAGGTTACGGATCACCTGATGAATTTTTCGCGGTGCAACACCGCGAACCACGCGCCAAAAGTGACAATTTATAACGTGGTTTGCAGCCTGAATTATCGGGACATTCCAGAAATGATTGAATACGCCCGGCGCGTCGGCGCCGACGAGGTCGAGTTTTCGGTATTGGATCCAATCCCCCATCGGACATCGCAATTCAACTTAACCGCCACGCAGATAGCTTTCATTGATCGTTTCTTCGATTCTTTCAAACAGGAGCGAAAGCCTTTCGTTCATTACGAGCTATTCTTGAGGCGTCTTCACAACGTGGATGTGCACAAAGGCGTTTTCGACAATGGAATTGTCGCCTCCATACCCTGCGCTGCGGGATGGTTTTATTCTCGCGTCACCACCACGGGACAAATGCACGGCTGCCTGAAATCTCATCGTGTCCCAACAGGAGAATTGACCGCCAACAGTTTTGAGCGAATCTGGTACGGCGAGGAGCACAATGAGTTTCGCCGTCACACTTTGCATATAACACCCAATGATCCCTACCTCCTCAAAATCGGGCATGACATCAAGTTCGGCCTTCCGGGCTGTTACCGCACCTGCGACAACATCGGTAAAAACCAGGAGATTATGAAAATGGTCGGCGGCTTGACGGACGAGGAAAAAAGCCTTGTGGATCGACTAGTGGAAATGGCAAAAAGCGGCGCCTCCCGAGATGAATTGCTGCGCGTGAGCCACGGAGAGTGGTCGCCCAGGACCGCCAAATTGAAATTGCTGAGACCTCCTGATTCGGGTACATCCATTGACCACGCCGTCGCCGCGCATCAGGCAAATTCAATCCTGGAATCGACCGAGGCTTCCCAACGAATTGTTTCACAGACAAGCCAACCTGGATTATCCGTGGCGTCCGGCATCGACCTTTTGCATGACAACATCATGGGACAAAGCCGCGGTTTTGCCAAAACCAGGGGCGAGTTGAGGAAGCTCGGTGTATCGGATTGGATCAGAATCCCTTTGATACATGAAAACATCTTTCACCTGCCCGGAACCTTGCGTTTTATCGCCAATGAAACAGGCCGCCCGCTTGATGGGATTTTGGCGCTGGACCCGGATCCACTGGAAACGCTTAGCGAAAGAGTGGACCTTTATATTGACAACATTAAGGAAAAGTTGCTGCCGCTGAGGGTGGAAATCGATCCGGCGAGGCAAAGCCTTAAGCACCT
The DNA here is from genome assembly GCA_964591275.1 of uncultured bacterium. Lineage (GTDB taxonomy): Bacteria > Lernaellota > Lernaellaia > JACKCT01 > JACKCT01. Next base: position 12,923 of record CAZQAE010000077.1, read on the forward strand.
GTTTGAATCCATCCATCGGACGGAGTGGAGTCAGGCGGAACGCAAAAGGGCGCTTGGTGTCGCCACGAACAAGGCGCTGACAGGTCCCCACACTTTCCACTTGGATGTCGCCAATGCGTGCAACACAAACTGCGCGCCATGCTGGTTTCACTCTCCTTTTTCAGCCAATAGACCGGACGCTGCGGATTTTGGTCCGCAATGGAACTCGCAAAAAATCAAATGGGATGATTTTACACGCCTGGCCGATGATCTTGCGGAAATGAATGCCGGCGAGGATGTTGTTTTATCCGGGAAAGGCGAACCGACCTTGCATCCGCGAATCGCCGACATGGTGCGATATCTGAAAGACAAAGGATTGTGCACAACTCTGTTTAGCAATGGGATCAATTTACATCGCAAGATCGCCGAAGCCTGCGTCGAGGCCCGCTGCGATATGATTTACGTAAGCCTGATGGCAGCCTCAGCCGCAACCTATGAACGTAACCACGCCAATGCGCCCACCGGCGAATATGACGCCGTATTGAAAAATCTTTCCGAACTAATCGCCATGAAAAAAAGACGCGGCGCGAAGTTGCCGAAAGTCGTTCTTGTCGATGTCATCAGTTCCTTGAACTTTGATGAATTGATCGCTTTCGCAAAACTGGGAATCGAACTCGGCGTGGACATGCTGCGTTATCAGTTGGCGGCGATTGAACCCTATAACAAGGCCCTGGCTTTAAATTCGAAACAATTTGACAAGGTCGCAAAAGATATTGCTTCAGTAAAAATACTCGCCGAGGAAGCGGGCATTCAACTGATCGAAAATATCGACATGCAACTGCGCGGCAGGGATCAGAATTGGTCTCGGGAAAAGTATCTCTCGGAAGGATGTCTGGCTGGCTGGACCTTCGCCCGCGTATGGGCCGGAGGCGAACTGAGCTTTTGCTGCAGCCCAAAGATATGTGGCAACATCCAGGATAAATCGTTTAAGGAAACCTGGTATTCGGAGGCCTATGACCGGACGAGAATCGCAGCAAAACATATGAGTGACAACCGCGACTTCCCTTTCGATAACGACAGAACATTATTTGATCCAATTTGTCTTCGCTGTCCGAACTACGAGGGCATTGAGCGTCTTCGCCGCGTCATTTCGGACATGCGCATTGGCAGATGGTTATGAGCGCCAAACACGACAAGATAAAAAGCCAAAACAGTGAAGTGCTGGCTGATGATATTCTCCGGCGGCGTGCTGTTTTCAAGGCAAACCCTGAGATTCTCGTCATAGAGCCGACAAACCGATGCAATCTCAAGTGCCGCCTTTGCGCGCGAAACTATTGGGATAAACACTTAAATCCTTCCGTGGACATGAGCCGGGAAACGCTGGAGCTTCTTGATCCATTTTTGAAAACAGCGAATAGCGTTTACGCATTCGGCCACGGCGAACCGACTTTGGGTAAAAACTTCGAGGAGATCATCAGGCGAGCCAAAGCCTGGGGTTGCGAAGTGCAGCTAACAACAAACGGCACGCGATTGGACGAGGCCTTCATCGATTTCATCATCGAGTCCCAGGTGGACATCGTCAACCTGAGCCTTGACGCCGTCGAGTCGCAAGCATCCATCAGGCGTAGAGGCGTAGATTCGGTGCAAGTGCTACGTTGGCTCCATCGGCTATGGGAAAAGAAGACAGCAGTCGGTTCCAAGACGCCGGAAACCGGCTTCGCATTTACTGCGGATCGCGACAATCTGGGCGAATTGCCGAACATGATCGATTCTCTGGCCGCTGTCGGAGCTTCGGTTTTGATTATCAGTCACTTCGTAGCCTGGGCGCCCGAAGTCCATCATCTTTCCTCCTACCACGTCGAATCGGAATTTCACGCCGCTTTTAACGAGGCCGCAAAAAAAGGGAAAGAGAAGGGGATCACTGTCATCCTACCTTTCGACAACCTCCTGGATGGCTGTTGTCCGCATCCGATGACAATGTTTTTCGTACGCTCGTCGGGAGAAGTGTGGCCGTGTTGCAACGCGGTTTTCAGGCAGGGTCAATACTCTTTTCCAGCAGGCAACATTCATAAAACGGGATTGCGCGACATCTGGAATTCCGATGTTTATCAGACCTTGCGCCGAGCCTGGTTCAACGGCGATCCTCCGGCACATTGTCGAATATGTCCGCTGGCTACCGACGCTCTGGATTCACACCTGCGGAATCTGGCTCGATCATGAATCGCAGCGCCTTGATGATAGCTAGCGCTTTTACGGTTTCAATGGGATTGATTCTTGCCGGTTTGCTGTTGGAAAACCTGCGTGGCTGGCCGATGGGATTGCTGATCGCATTTTTCGCCGTGCTCCCCTTTGTCCTTGTAATCGCTTCCCGAAAGAGAATCCCATGGATCTGGTTCATCGGCCCGGCATCTTTTCTTATTTTGATTATTGGGGCGGAGGCGGGATTGCGCGTCAGTCCGCTCGGGGACCGATTTTTACCGATGGGCGTGGGGCGATTTTTTTCGCCACACCCATACCTATTCTGGACGCCAAAGGGTGAATCGGTTGAATCGGACCGTGATGATGTTCAAAATTTTGATCCAAATACCGTAGATGTCGCCTTTGATACTTTTATGTTCAGGTCAGGACAAACAGACAAGATCAAACCTACCGGGCGATACCGAGTCATCACCATGGGCGGCTCGAATGCATGGGGCGCCAATGTGAAGGAATACCGCGATACCTTCAGCGGCCAATTGGAAAAATCGTTCAAGCTGAATTATCCGGATTCGGATATTGAGGTCATTGCAGCGGGAGCCGGGGGATATTGTGTTTATCATTGTCTTGTGTTGTACAAACTCTTCTTACGTGAATATAAGCCGGATCTCGTAATTCTTTATGCCAATATCAACGACAGGTCTCAGAGTTTGAGTAAAGCGCCTTTCACTTGGCGCAAATTGTTTCGACTGCGTACTGGCGTCGATATCTCCGATCTATGGATCACGGAGTTTGATTTTCCGAAGCAGGGAAGTCGATTGCTTGAATTACAAGATGGGGCTAGGAAGTTGCGAACCTATAATGCCGCCATGAAACTGGTGACGAGTATGCGCGGCACAAGCCCTGATATCGTCTCGAAAAAAATGTTGTCCTATGTCAATTCCATTAGGGATTACGAAAAGAATCTGTCCGATCTTGCGAAAATAGCGGAGCTTGATGCCACGCGCCTGATGTTGGTGGACGCATTTGATTACTCGTTGGCAAGACAAACAAAAATCAGTCAACACGGCGCCGTGATGATGAGGGTCGCAAAGAATAATAGGCAGATATTTGTATCGGCAAAGACACAGTTGATGAAGGGTCTCGAACCCGAAGAATTGTTTTTTGTCGATGACAGGGTCCACCTGAATGAGCGGGGACACCTGGAACTCTCCCGACTTTTGGCTGAAGTGATGGAGAAAAATAAGTTGATCAAAGCCAAGTGATTGCATGACTCCTTCGAGGAGTGTAAAAAGCTGCTTGGCGTGAGTTTCAAGGCTTAGATGCCTTTAATACAGTCCGAGCTTGCGAGCCACGCAAATGATAATTTTCACAGCTTGAGAAAAGGTGATTGGAATGACTGAAAACAAATGGGATCTAAGCCATCTGTATGAAAGCGTTGATGCTGTAGAAAAAGCCAAATTGGAGTTTCTTCCGAAGGCTGATTCACTCAAAGCCTATGTTGGGCGCCTGGGGGAATCCGCTCAAACGCTTCGTGAAGCCCTGGACTTGAGATGGAATTTGGAGCTTTTGCTTCGTCGGATGGAAACTTACACGGCTCGATACTCTGACGAGGACACTCGCGATTCAAAAGCCAATGCCCTCAATAGTGAAATCGAACTAATACGCACGCAATTCACTGAGCTATGCTCGTTTTTTGAGCCGGAAATTGTGGCTATTGCGGAAAAAGATATCGTGCGATATATCGAGGAAGATAAAGGATTAAATATCTATCAGCGACCGATTCGTGAAATTTTCAGAATGAAAAAGCACGTTCTTTCTTTGCCTGAGGAAAAAATACTGGCAAGCGCCATGGATATCGCCGAGACCGGACACTCCACTTTTCGCATATTTTCCAATGCTGATTTACCTCGTGAAACCGTGACTTTAAGCGATGGCCAAGAGGTAAAATTGACGGACGCCAACTATGCCAAGCATCGGCGTTCTTCAGTCAAATCAGATCGCGATATAGTTTCTGAAACCTTTATTCGTCAATACGGAACTTTTAAACGCTCCATTGGGGAAATGCTTTATGGGCAAATGAAAACGCACCTCTTCTACGCCAAAATGCGCGGCTATTCAGATACGCTGACTGCCGCACTGGATAATGACGATATTGATACGGCGATCTATCACACGCTCGTGGAGACGGTTCAAAAAAACCTGCCGACTTTTCACCGGTATTTGAAACTCAAAGCCAGAGCGCTTGGCGTTAAAAGCATCGAGTACCAGGATTTGTACGTCCCTTTCACGCAGGATAAAAAGATTGAAGTTCCTTTTGAGCAAACGCCGTCGATGCTGAAAAAAGCCCTCGCGCCTTTGGGCGATGAATATCCCGGGCTTCTCGATACGGCTTTTACCGAAGGATGGATTGACGTTTTTCCAGGCGAAGGGAAAAGAAGCGGCGCCTATTCCAGCGGTTGGGCTTATGATGTACACCCCTACGTGCTCATGAATTACAACAACGAGTATTCGGACGCATTGACTTTAGCCCATGAGCTTGGCCACGCGATGCATTCGCACTATTCCAACGCGAACCAGCCGATTGCCACATCGGACTATTCGATTTTCGTGGCCGAAGTGGCCTCAACCTTCAATGAAAACCTGCTCAATGATTATATGTTGAAAAACGTGGAATCCGACGAACAAAGGTTTTATCTGCTTGGAAATTTCCTGGACGCTTCCTTCAAAGGCACTTTCACGCGCCAGGCTCAGTTCGCGGAATTTGAATTGCTTGCTCATCAATGCGTCGAAAACGGAGAAGCCTTGACCGGAGACTCGCTCAGCAAAATGTACATTGCCTTGTTGCGCAAGTACTACGGCCACGACGAGGGCGCTTGCCGGGTTCCCGATTACTTCGACACCGAATGGGCATACGTACCACATTTCTATTACAACTATTATGTCTTTCAATACGCCACGAGCATCGCCGCAGCCAGCAGTCTTGCAACTAAGGTCGTGAATAAGGAAGCAGGCGCACTGGAGCGCTATTTCAGTTTGCTAAAGGCCGGCGATTCCAGCGATCCGGTTTCCACTCTAAAGAATGCCGGCGTAGATATGACGCAACCTGTCGCCTACGAAGCCTTTATTCACAGGGCAAACCGCTATATGGACGAGATGGAAAACATCCTTGAAAAACAGGGTTGAGGATGCGCCATTGAATTTTACCAGAGCCGCCCTCCTAAAGTCGGGCTTAAAAAACACAAACAACAAAAATATATTGCCCGCCTTTAAAACCACAGAGCTAACGCCCTGGGCTATTGAATGAAACGCCCGCCCGGCGGGCTGGGCAATATGGCAATTCCTAAATTGCCCTTTTCGCTACGAACTAGCGCTCGCTTCGCGGGCTTGCCGGGCGCGCTATCCCAGACCCCGGACCTCATACTTCATACATCATACTTCATATTTCGCTCCTTCCAAATCGAGAAGCGCCCTTTTGGCACCTAGCCCATAGCCATATCCTGTCAGCTTGCCGCTTGCGCCGATAACGCGGTGGCACGGAATGATAATGGGCAGGGGCACGTTTGCGACCGCCTGCCCGACGGCTATGGCTGCCTTCGCTTTGCCGATATCCTTTGCGACTTGCCCATAGCTCACCAGACAGCCGTATGGAATCTTTTGGAGGCGCCGCCAAACCTTCATCTGGAAATCGCTGCCCTCAAGAGCCAGCGGCAGGTCAAATTCCTTTCGCTTGGCCTTGAAATATTCGTTCAACTGAATTTTCAATTCCCTGAGCGCCGGCGTTTGTCGTTTGACCGGATCTTCAAAATGACTTTTCCCGCTCAGATATTCCCGCGCCGAAACGCCCAGCGCGCCGCAAAGGCCAATCCGAACGATATGGTCGTTTTCCTCAAGCGCGCAGACAGGACCGAATTTCCAGTTTCCAAAAGACCATTCGAAAAAATACATCCTAAAATCTCCCCTATGGCGATAGGCGTTGGTAATTCATAATGCGATTTCATGGTTTTTGCCATGCCTGTTTTCATTTTTCATTGATTTTGAGCGCTGAATCTGCTTTCATCCGCTCGTTGCTGATTACTGCACGGGAAGAAACTGATGAAGATCACATTTCTGGGCACCGGATCATGGAATCTCCAGGCCGACAGAATGGGGCCGTCGCTACTCGTCGAGGATGAAGGCGCTGCAATCCTGGTGGACTGCGGCGAAGGCGCCGGACGAAGGCTACTGGCTACGGGCAAGGCCGTTGACGACATTGACGCCATTCTCATCACGCACACGCATGTCGACCACATTGCGGGATTGCTGCCCTATCTTTTCCATTCCCGCATAAAATTGACTCGTCAAAAACCCCTTGTCATCGCCGGACCGCCTGAATTGGACTTCGTGCTCAAGGCCTTGCCGCATTGTGGAGATGAAACTCTATTCCACAAAGAACTGCCGATTGAGTTTCAGGCATTAAATCCTCCGGCTTCCATTAAGGTCGGTCCTTTCCATATCAGCGCGCACCAGGTTGTTCATAAGAACATCACCTTGGGATTCCGCATTGAGGCTTCCGAAAAATCCCTGGCGATCAGCGGCGATACCGAGCCTTGCGACGAGTTGCTGAAGCTTGCTGAAAATGCGGATATCTTCATTTGCGAGGCGGCAAGCCTGGCGGAAATCCCCGGCCACACGACGCCAACGCAGGCCGGCGAAATTGCACGAAAAGCCAATGTCAAACTGACGGCCCTGGTTCACATGCCGCCCGACGCCGATCCCGAGCACTATGCGGCGATGTGCGCCAAACAATTCGACGGCCCCATCGAAACACCAAAAGACCTGGATATTTTAGAAATCTACACCAAGTAATCGGCCAGAACCAAGGCCATCATGGCCTCGGCCACCGGTACGAGGCGCGGTCCGATGCACGGGTCGTGGCGGCCCTTGATGGAGATCGTTGTCGGATTGCCGTCGGCGTCTATAGTTCGCTGCGGCCTGGCGATGGAACTGGCGGGTTTTACCGCAAGCCTGATGATAAGCGGCTGCCCCGAACTGATCCCGCCCAGCACGCCCCCGGCGTTGTTGCCCAAAAACCCATCCGCCGTCAAAGAATCGTTATGCTCGCCGCCGCGCATTTTTACGCACCGAAAACCGCTTCCGATTTCCACGCCTTTCACGGCGCCGATTCCCATCATGGCATAGGCCAGCCGCGCATCAAGTTTGTCGAAAACGGGATCGCCGAGACCAACGGGAACGCCGGTTGCGCGAATTTCCACAAGAGAGCCAAGGCTGTCGCCGTCGCCAATGGCTTTATCAAGCGCCGCCATCATTCTGGGCGCAACAGCGTGATCGGCGCATCGAAGAGGATTTTGTTCAATATATGCCGCATCAAATTTCTCGGCCTTGATAAAACCGATTTGAAAAACGTGGCCGACAATGGATATCCCCTTGGCCGCAAGCATCTGCCCGGCGACCGCGCCCGCCGCAACGCGGGCGGCGGTTTCTCGACCGCCGGAGCGCCCGCCACCCCGTGGATCGCGAATCCCATATTTTTTTTGCCAAGTGAAATCCGCATGACCAGGCCGATAGATATTCGCCAACTCATCGTAATCTTCAGAGCGTTGATCCTTGTTGCGGATGATGATTGTCAGCGGCGTCCCTGTCGTTTTGCCCTGGTGCAGACCGCTGATGACCTCAATAACATCAGGCTCCTTTCGACCGGATGCGTAGGGCGATTCACCGGGACGCCGGCGATCCATTTCCTTTTGCATAGCATCAATGTCGAGTGGGAAACTTGGTGGAACGCCGTCTATGACCACGCCGATCGCGGGGCCGTGACTTTCACCGAATGTTGTTACCCGAAAATTTTTTCCAAAACTGTTGCCGACCATCTGAACACTCCAGCAATTATCACGCATGTCGATTGTTTAAGCGCCCTATTCCATTTCTTATGACATTTTTTCCTCTGACTTCCAAGCGACAATTTCCCCACTCGACTCTACACACGCCGTAGTATTCTGTTATAAGTAGGCTTAAGGGAGGGAGTCGGGAATGGCCGCAAAAAAGGGAAGAGGCCAGGCAGGCGGCAAGCCGGGCCAAAAAAAAAGACAAGGCCAGCGCTGGGACGATCATTACACGCACAAAGCTAAAAGTGATGGCTTCGCCGCCAGATCCGTCTATAAACTCTCGGAAATCGACAAGCGCCGCAAACTTTTTAAGCCCGGTCAGCGCATTCTCGATCTAGGCTGCCACCCTGGTTCCTGGTCAAAATACGCAGCACAATCCATCGCGCCCGACGGCCTCGTTATCGGTGTGGACCGTAATCCCACAACCCCGCCGCACCCGAACGTGAAGACCATCACTTCGGATATCTTCAACCTAAACGCTGATTTCAAACAGGACGCTCCGCAAGGATTTCACGCCGTTTTATCGGATCTCGCCCCAGACACGACCGGAATCCGCGATGTGGATGAAGCGAGAAGCCTGGAACTGGCCCAAAGAGCTTTGGAAATCGCTCACAAGAATTTGCGGCCAAATGGATTTTTTGTTGTCAAAATTTTTCAAGGCCCCGATTTCAAGCCCTGGCTCGAAGAAGCGAAAAAGTTATTTTCGACGCACAACATTATCCGGCCTGATGCTACGCGAAAAAAAAGCCGGGAGATATTCGTTTTATTGGCGGGCTTTCGAGGCCAAAGCGCTGTCGAGGGGTAAATTGCGTGATTTGAAAATAGCCGCGCCGCGGGCCTCAGCCAGATAGCCGTGGACTCCGAAGGCCTCGTTTATACCTGCACCGCTTTTATCGGACATCCCGAATGGCGGATGAGGCACGTGAATCAAAGCCTGAACAGCCTGGTGCAAAAGAAACTCATAGATTGCGACATCATGTGCGGCAAGGACTGCGGCAATTGCTGGGCGTAAAATCTTTGCCTTGGAAGCGGCTCCCTCAATCACTTCAATCACGGCGACATCGGCATACCCGTGAAAGAGCATTGCGATTTGTACCGCTTCAAGATTGAGCTTCTCATCGCCGCTTTGGACCTCCTGCAATCACGTAATCCAGAACGATTTGAAGCACTGTTCGCTCCCGGTCATTTTGAAGACCGCACAGCCTGGTCTCCCGATCTCGAAGAGTAAGATCTCCGGCAACGCACGAACCTGGCCAACAAGCGCTTCTTCCCATATCCCGTCATGTTTGTTTATTTCTGCAAGGTCTTGCAAAAGGAGGATTTTCTCAAAACCGCGACCCTCAAAATTGCACCGGAATCCTTTCCAAATGTACGTAGGATGGTAAAAGCCCTCTGTGCCAATAAGAGTGAGACAAATTGTACTGTTAAATTTAGTGTATAA
>CAZQAE010000078.1:0-21497 GCA_964591275.1 uncultured bacterium
CGTTTTCTGCTGGCGGAGTGCTATTTCCAACTTGGCGACCATTCACAAGCCGCGCGGGAATATGCTATTGTCATCGCCAAGGGCGCGGGACCATTCGCCGCGCGTTCGACTCTTCGTAGCGCACAATGTTTTCGGCTGCAGGGTCGTATTGATAAATCTAGGCAAATGTATAATAAAGTTATTGCGCTCTACCCCGGCTCGGAAGAGTTCAGAATTGCAACTGCGGAAATGTCGAGACTGTAACGGTGTAAACCCGATGAGGAGTCCTTCAATGCGAAACAAGCACACCATCACGATCATAGCAATGGTCGCCGCGCTCGGCCTGTTGGCCGCCACGTCATGGGCCATCTCCCAAAAGCCGGTGTCCAAGGTCGTCATGGAAACGACTGTCTTGGATTACACGGTTTCCACAGGCGATACCCTGTGGGACATTGCAACCACCTACTATGGCGATCCGTGGCTATGGCCCCTGATCTGGGAACTCAACCCGAAGATCAAGAACCCGCAATGGATTTTCCCCGACCAAAAAATAAAAATCAAACTGGAACAGGGCCGGGAATACGTCTTTGAGGCCAAGAGCATGGAAGCTCTCTTTTACGCGCCGGAGGACTGGTGGGACCCAACCTTCTATTACAACACGAAATCCAACGCCCTGGATTTCATCAGCAAGGCGACTTTCGAGCAGGCCGGTGAAATAGTCGATCAATATGACGACGAAGAAATTCTGGGCACACACGACAAGGTGAGATTCACGATGAGTGAAAACGCCAACGTCCAGATTGGCGATATCTTCACTATTTTCAGAACCAAACGGAAGGTCAAGCATCCGACGAAAGGCGATTATCTGGGATACATCGTTGATGTGCTGGGCGAAATCGACACATCCAAAGCGACGACCCTTGAAACGGGGCGCATTGTTTACGAAGGCGACATTAAGAACGCTTCCGCAGAAATCAGCATGGGCGACAGAATCATTTTCATGCCACGCGACGAGTATACCGTCACCTTGAACAAAACGAGTCTGGACCTTAAGGGCGCTGTCATTGGATTCGAGGACGGACGCACATATTTTGGCCAGCACGATAATGTCTACATCGATCTGGGACTCAAGGACGGCCTTGAAGTCGGCAACAGCTTTTCCATTTGGAGAGAAAGCAAGAACAAAAAAAAGCTGCCGGGATATTTCGTCGGCAACCTGATCGTTTTGCATGTCGAACCAAACGTTTCAACGGCTCTGGTCACGAACTCTTTGTATGACCTGCATATTGGGGACTCAATTCAAAGCGATATCGAATAGCAAAACAAAAAGTTAAAAAAAAACCGGGCGAGGCTTTTCAAAATTTCCTGCCCGGTTTTGTTATTTTATCGGTCGAGATAAATGTCGCGGATATACTTTTGGGCCGTATTGGACCAAAGAAAACGAACTTGCGATGCCTCAAGGCCGATTCTCCTCCATGCTTTTTTGTCATGGAAGAAAAGGCCCATTGCCGTCTTGAAGGTTTCAGTCATTCCATCGACCTTTTCCACGATGCTCGAACCGTCGAAAGCAAATCCATCGATCCCATGGCGCACTGTGTCCTTCAATCCCCCGATGTGATGCACAAGAGCAGGTTGCCCGGCGCGCATGGAATAGAGTTGGCTGATCCCGCAGGGTTCGTACAAGCTGGGCATCAAAAACAAATCCCCGGATGTGTATAATCGCCTAGCGACGGCCTCCGAATAGTCTCTGATAAAGAGAAAGTTTTCGTGGCGTTTCATGGCCTCGTCCAACTTCTCTTCCAGTTCCCGGACTCCGATGCCCTGGACGATCAGCACGCCGCCGCGCTCGGCCAGAAGCTCCAGCGTGGATTCGAGTCCCGTTTTCCCGTCGCTTCCTTCTCCCAGGAAAAGCCTGAGTTTCTGATCCACGATCCGGCCAATGCAGGTCGCGATAAACTTCACGCGACGACTCTTCCATTTCTGAATCCGCTCCAAAGATTGTTGCCGCGAAGCAAATACGCCGTCAGTCCAGTTAACTTCCGCGAGCCTCGCAAGATTTTTTTCGATGTGCGCCCTCAACTTCGAGAACGGCCATCGGGGAAGCGCGCCGCCGTTTGAATAATCTATGCCGTTGAGGATACCGAACAAACGCCCCTTGTCCTCAACGCTTTGAAGAATGCTCTCGAGCCCCTCACCGCCGGAATATCCGTGCACGTGATCCGAAGGCGTTAAAATCTCCAGCGCGTAACTTGGGGAGACCGTATTGACCACATCCGCCAAGGCGATCCCCGCAGCCATCGGAGTATAGCAGGGCATATCGTATCGCCGGTCCACATAGCGGGAGAAAACTCGGGAACGAAGGTCGTCTTGAGAATCATCAAACTCGGGAAACCACGCCAGCAGAGAGGACTCATCCCCCTGCATCGGACGAGTACCCTGTAAGGCGAGGTTATGAATTGTGAAAACGGTTTTTATTTTCTGCAAAGAAGCGAAGTTGGGATGAATATCACGAAGCAGAAGCAGCGTCGCTGCGTGCCAATCATGACAATGAATGATGTCTATATTTTTAAAAGCTCCAACGCCGTCAGCGATCAGGCAACCGACCGCGCTGCAGAACATGGCGAATTTTGAAGCATCCGTCGCAAAGGGACGATGCCCCAAATCATGCGAATAAATGGGATCGCCTCGAATCCACATATTCTCGACGACAAAATGCGATACATTCTTTTCCGGTTTTGTGGCCCTGACTTTATATATTGCAGCTTCTTCCCGCCTGCCGCAAAAAGGAAATTTTACAATCTGCTGGCTGCAAACTTTATTTTTTTTGTGCAAAAACCCATAGGAAGGGATAACCGTTGTCACCTTCATTCCTTCGTTGGCCAATGCGCCCGGAAGATGAGCGATAACGTCCCCGACTCCCCCGGCTTTCCCGCCCCTTAGCGCCCCATTTTCTGATGCGACGATAAGCACGCGTTTCGTAGACTTATACTCCATGTCGACCTTCCTTTGGAAACGAACAAAAAAACAAGACGCTTAAAGGATTGACTTGACTGTTTTTGTTGCGTGAACATTCCCCTCGACTTCACTATAGACGAAAATTGTCAGAATGAAAGAAAAAGCTGCCACCATTATTATCGACAAACAGTCTTGTTTTTGATATTATTTATTGAGAATTGGAGGGTGTCATGGTCCATCTGAAATCACTGGTTTTTCTTTCCATCGTACTATTGCTGGCTCTGGGCGCTCTTCATTGCGACGATCCTGAAGTCGGCGATGATGATGACTCCTTTGTCGACGAGGACGACGACAATGATCTCAACGACGATGTCGATGACGACATCGACGATGAGATCGACGATGATCTAAACGACGATATCGACGATGACCTCAATGACGACGCAGATGACGACGACATATGGGACGACGATGTCGATGACGACGTGGATGATGACGCGGATGTGCTGGAGCCTCTTTGCCCCGCACTCCCATGGTCTGATGACACGGTGGAACTTCCCATCAGATTGCAAAACGGTCCTGAACTGAGCGCATTTGGTTTCTCGGTGAGTTTCCCCAATTCGGCGATTAGTTATAGCGCTGTTCACAATGAAGCGCTTCTTCCGCCCAACAAAATTCGTTGCCAGGCCGAAGTCGCAAGACATGTCGTTTGCGTTGTCGATCCATTGCCGGCGCCATTAGCCGCCGGGACCAATGGTCTGATTGCGCGCATTGAATTCACTGTCAACGACAGTCCGGCCACCGCTTCGTTCCAGCTATATGACCTGTCCGGCGATTTGACGGAATACCCTAATTCCCAGTGCGACAGTCAGTAGTTTCGCCAAACCTGAGAAATAAGGATTGACGCTTCTCACACTTATAGGATCTCCCAGCACGTATCCCGCCGCAGATTTTGGATTGAAGGCAAGTGGCTACGGAGTGCTAAAGTAATCAGGCTTTGTGAATTTTCCTGATTTCATCTCGGGCTTCGTCGCAATTGACGTTGAGTTCCAGCGATTTGATAAAATACAATTCCGCGAAATCCACCTGGTTTTGAGCGGCGTTTATCTTGCCCAGAAACAAATAGGCCTGATATAGTTTCTGGTTAAAGTTCATTCCAGTCTTGATGAGCTTTTCCGCCTCGCCGGCGCTTGATGCCCCCATAAGATTAAAGACGCACCAACCCTGGTAAACGTATGCTTCGGCGCATTCGGGATCTGCGGCGATGGCTGCTTCCAATTGGGTTTTTGCTTCGGCAAAGTTCCCCTTGTCGATCAAGCGTTCGGCGGCTTGGACAAACGCCAAAGCGGAGTCCCCCGCTGCACCGACGGCACCTGAAGGGATGTCCCCCGTTGAAGTCTCGGATTTCTCGTCCCCAAAATCCTCCATGCTCAAATCGGCTTTCGACTCGGATTCCTCGGGCGCATCCTCCCCCCAAAGAGAATCCTCGGACACTTCCAGGCCGAGATCGTCGAGTTCCTGCAAGGCTTCTTCATCGGCGGTGCCGGATGTTTCGCTGTCCAGCTCAGCCTGCGCGCCATCGTCGGCGTCAAATTCTTCAAATTCAAATTCTGCTTCGTCCGGCACGGCCATTTCATCCCCGCTGCCCTTTTCGCTTTGCTTTTCATCGGACAAAGATAAGGTTTGATCTTCCATCTCGAAAGCATCCGGTATGGACATCTGACCAAGAAGATCCGGCTTTTCCTTCGGAGATTCGGGCGCTGCTGGTTCGCTGGTGAGCGCTTCGGACGCTTGGGGCAGTGCGGACGCCGAAGCCTCCTCCTTTACGCTGGAAGCTATCGGCCTGACAAGAGGCTCAGACTCGGTCCTCATCGCCGCAGAGGGTTCCTCAATAGTTATTGACTCCCCTGATTTTTCAGATGCGACTCGTTTTTTCACCTCATCAACGCTCTTGAGCGCCTGGGCGATAATGTCGTCTCCAATCGAAATTTCATAACCATCCTTCTTCACAGCAGCCTTCGCTTCGCGGTCCCGCTCCAGTTTTGTCTTTTGAGACACAGATTTTTCACCGCTTTTTTGAACACTTTCGGGAAAGCCGATGAAACCGAGTAGGAACATTCCATAAATGGTTTTATAGGCGACGCTCTTTTTCAGCTTGGTCAGAGCCACGATCTGGCGCAGAGTTCGGACGCCGTTAACGAGAGAATAAATTCTCGTGCCCGTCGGACCAAAGGCCAGGTCCTCTTCCCGATAAGGACAATCAGATCTTTTGTGCAAAGGCGTCTCTTTGCGACCACGAAACTCTGCGGGAAGTTTTTGCAATGAGGCATAATCCCGAACACCAATATAAACCAGATTCGCGACATCGATTTGCAATATTCTGTCTGCTTCCTCCACAATTTCACCGTCTTTAAAAAAGAAATCCCCTTCAGGCCACTCAAATACCTTGAAAAGCTTCAAGGTGATATGAGAATTGAGGGCCTCAAAAAGGGAGTGCGGCGTCAGATAACCTTTTTCCACAAGATAGGAACCTTGGCGACTGTCGCCCGCGCGCGTGTTTTTGAACGAGATGTCGGCGATTTCCTGAGACACCTGCTTTTGCTGCACAAGGTATTCTCCCAGGCTATAGCCGGGGAAATGCGTGCTGGTCACGGCAGCAATTTTCCCTTGATTAAAATGAATGTGTATCTTTTTCGGACCCCTTGTCAAAGCGAGTATCCCCGTTTTCGATGACTGAAAAAGAATATTGAGGATTTTAGGAAAAGGAAGCTGCTGGAGCGAACCTTTAAGCGCATCGCGTTTAGGACGTTCAGTCATGGCTACCCACATATTTGAAAATGAGAATTATTTAAAACCCAAACCAAATTTTATGTCGTGAAATAGGTCAATGTCAAGGGAGGATTAGGCCAAAATTGCCTGCCGGACAATTCCACGAAACGATCTCGTATTGTTAAATATTTGGCATATTTCCCTCTTTTGTGAAATTTGCAATGCCTTAATCCGCACTTCGTTTTTGTAAGAGCAATTACGTAGTTTTATGACGTGGATCATGTTTTGTGACCATTCTAACATATATAAAGGGCGTGAGGATATCGGTTCGAGGTAAAAAATGGGAACCTCGAAAAAATGCGAAACATAAAAGGGAAGAAATTCAAAGGAGGCGCGCCATGAAAATAGATGTTGATTTTTTTGATTCTGTTCAGCTTTTCAAAGGCCTTATTGGAAATGACGATCCGGAAATAGAATCGCTTATACAGCCTCTTTTCATCAAGAAAAAGCAAGCTGCTTTCCGTCCCGGCGATCCATCGGATTCTATTTACGTCATCCGTTCAGGCCGCGTAAAAGTCGGAAAGACAACTGGGGATGGCCGTGAAATCATTCTCAATTTACTAAAAAAGGGAGATGTGTTCGGAGAAATGGCCTTCCTGGATGACGGGCCACGCGACACCTTCGCGGAAGGATTGGAGGACACGCAACTCTACGTCATCACCAGAGCGGGTCTTCTCAAGCTCATTAAGCGACGTCCCGCCATTACGTTTCGCTTGACGAAGATCATCGGCAAGCGTCGCAAGGAAGCGGAAAACAACATGGAAAGCCTACTCTACAAGGGCGTACGTGAACGCCTGGCTGGTTTACTGGTCCGCCTTTCCGAGGACTACGGCATAAACGACAGCCGTGGGAGATTGCTTCGCATCAGGATCACGCATCAGGACCTGGCCAATCTCATTGGCTCAAGCCGTGAAACGGTCAGCCTGACCCTGGGCGATTTTCGTCGGGAGGGGCATATCGACATCAATGACCGAAAAATCATCATCAGGAAAACGAACTCCCTGACCTCCGTGAATTAAATCAACCGGGGTGTAAGAGCAGACAATCCTTTTGATCAGAAAATCCCTTTTAAGGCGCCCAATGATTTGAGCGCCAAAAGGGTTTTTTATTGTCCCAGGATGAGAGGAAGACCGTCTTTGCCCGCACCGACAACGACGACCTTGGCATTCGGACTTTGGGCGAGAGCCATTGTCGCCTCTATCCCCTTCCAGCGCAGAAGGTTTTCATTGATGCCGTCAGAAACGATGCGCTGAAAATCGGCGATGCCCTTGGCTTCCACAGTTTTGCGATCGGCTTCCAGCCTTTCCTTTTCCAATACGTATTTCATCTTCTCGGCTTCCTGCTTCATGGCCAGTTTGCGCTCGATAGCCTCCGTAACGGATTTCGGAAAATCCATATTACGCAGCATGATCGCTTCAATGACGACGCTTTTCCCTTTGAGTCTTTCATTCACGCTGTCGAAAATTTTCTTTTCGATCTCCGTGCGACGCAAATACGCCTCAATGCTTTGATAACTGGAGATCACGTCACGGGTTTGGTTGCGAATAACCGGTCGAATGAGAATTTCGTAATAGCCAGGTCCGATTTCCGAATGCAAAGTAGCAACTTTCCCCGCATCAGGTCGGAATCGAATTGACAGGTCGGTGCTAATATTGAGCTGATCCTGGGTCAGGATGGAAAGCTTTTCCTGCTGATCCTTGATCCTCACATCGTAGATGTACATCCTGTTCCAGGGCGCAATCCAGTGCCACCCCTCGCCGTAGATCGTCGTCACGTCCGTTCCCGCGCGCCAGTTAAAATACACTCCCCGTCCCCCGGACGGCACGGTTGTGCCGCAGCCGGTCATGAACGAAACCAAGGTGATCAAAACGATAAGCATTGCTGCTTTTCTGATTGCCTGTGCCATGGCTGTCTCCTTATGGCGATTTATTCTCGCACGGATTTTTTTGCTGCTCATATAACTCAATGAAAAGATGAGTCACCCCTTCTTGAACACAAGAAACAATTTCTTGCAAGTTTTCTGCAAAAGCCGGATAATGCCTTTTAGAAATATTTGGAGGTTATTATGTCGGTTTATAAACTTCTCGTGCTTTTGACTCTTGCCTTTGTCGCGCTGGCGTGCTGCCTGAATTGCGGCGACGATGACGACGACAACGATGATGCCTTTTCACCGTATGACGATGATGACGATGTGAACGATGATTCGGATGACGATGACGACGCAGACGATGATATCGACGATGATATCGACGACGATGACGTGGACGACGACGTCGATGATGACGACGACGACCAGGACGATCCCTCGTTGGAAAGTTTTGAAAACTCACTGTGCTTGAATCTGAAAGCAAACGAGCCGCAAAGCATTGACTTCGATTATTCCGACGATGTTCTGACAGTCATCCACCGCAACGGCGTTTTCAACTGCTGCCTGGATTATGTCGATGTGGAAATGGTAATTTCAGAAATGACCATCACGCTCAATGAAAACGAATATGCGCCGGAGCCATGCAACTGCGTGTGCCCGACCGACGTCACCTCCCGGATTTCAGGATTGGCGGCGGGTAATTACACGATTGACATTTTCGCCAACGGCAATTTAGCGATCAGCGGCGAAACAGTCATTCCCTAGTTGGGAATGCGAAATTCCGCATTAGGAACAAGTCGCGACGCAGTCCAGCAATACCTGGCAGTCTGTCTCGAAGGCATGATCGCAATCCCATGCGCATCCCCAGTCGAAACCCGTTCCGTCGTTGCAGGCGATCAACATCTCGTCCCTATACGTTTCGTTGAGGGTGCCGCCGCAGATATCGTAAACATCGCCAATGATATAGGCGCATTCAGTTGGCCCCACGTCATCGTCGCCATCATCGTCGTCGTCATCGTCATCGCCGCAGGCGAAACACAGACTCAAAATGACGCCAAGGGCGATTAGAAGCGCGATTGTCATCGGAAACTTGAAGCTTTTCATAATAATGACTCCATGGATGATTGACTGTTTGATCAGCACTTTAAAGATTGATTCTCTCGGGCAAATTGTCAAGAGAGGAAAGAATGCATTGAAGGTTGAAAAAATCCCCATGCTTCAGATGCCCTTGCAAATTGGACGAAGATAAATGAATTAATGAGTATCGAGGTATTGACGGCATCTTAAAAATGGCTGCGGCGACATCAATGTGGAATCCAAAGGAAAAATTATACGCTCCCCTGATGATATTTGGCATCGTGCTGATCCTTTGCCTGCCGATGTTTCTTAATCCAAAGGGAATCCGCTGCGCCGATGACTACCGCGCCGCCGATTGGCTCAATGACATCGGCCACCACCTCACGCTACGGGAGGGATTGCGCACCTACGGCGAGTTTCCGCTGCGCACGCATCTTTTCGGCGGCGGCTATCCCATTTTGGGTCACCCATCAGACGCCACGCTTTCACCGGCCTCCTGGTCCTTTCTCATTTTGCCCATCCATATCGCCCTGAAGTTGAACATCCTCATTCTTTTGTGGATCGGCGCTTTCGGCATTTATCTCCTGGCCAGATTTCGACTTTCCTTGAAGCCGATATATGCCTTTTTCTCATCGGCCGCTTTTACCTTTTGCGGCTGGTGGCTTTCTTTCGCCCTCACCGGCTTTTACGTGCAGTCCTATTATCTCCTGACGCCGATGATCCTATATTTCCTCTTAAAACCAAGAGACTCTCTGCGCTCCGGGCTATACGCGGGATTGGGGCTGCTGCTGATTTTCCTACAGGCCGGCAATGGTTTTTTAGCCGTTTTGCATTTTCTCATTCTCATAACCTTTTTTCTGGCCGCGCAGGACTCAGACAAAAACCATTCTAGCTCTCTGGCTCTTGCTTTTGCAGCGATAATCGCCGTATCCGCGGCTATCAGCTATCACGCTAAAATTACATGGATCGGATCCATCATGGTCTGCGTGGGGATTGCCTCACTTCCCGTTTTCTGGCGCCCAGCACGCAAGCTGGCTATCGCATGGAAACCTTACCTCATTCGATTATCCATCGCGTGCGCGGTGGTTGTTTTCGTGGGATGCGCCAAGTGGATTCCCATGACTGACCTGCTCGACAAGGCCCAGTACGCGCACCATGACCTTTTCGCTCAAGGCGACGCATACCAGTTTGGTCCTGGGGAGCGGACCGACCGCCGCTTTTACTCTTCGCTTCCGGCCTTTCTGGGCCACATCAACAAACCCCTTTCCGCCAGGACGAACTACACTTACGGATTTCCTGATGAGGAGGAATACGCGCCGCTCGGCGTGTCATACGGCGTCGCAATAGCCTTTGCCCTGGTCGTCGTTTTCCGATGGACCTCCTACTCGCCCTGGTTCGCCGCCTGGCTGTTTTATCTTCTCATATGCTTCGGCCCAACGCTGCCCACCGACCCGTACCGATCCCTGATATGGGGACTGCCGGGTTTTTCAAAGTTTTTTGATCCTTTCAAGTACTTCAATTTTTTCCTCGTTTTGCCCATGACCATCGCTTTCGGGTCCGCGGCGGCTATGGTCGTCAAGAAATTCGGCAAAGCGAGAATATGGCACGGAATTTTCGCGCTGCTCCTTTGCTGGCCCTTGCTGCAAAGCCTGCCTTTGATGTGGACGCTTTTCGAAAAACCGGACAGCGCACTAGCGCCGAGGGAATCCTTCCACCAAATTCACCACCTGGAAAAAGCGGAAGATTTGAGACTTGATTACCGGCAGATCCAAGAGAAAAATCTCGGTCTGCTGCGCAATGAGCGAGGACGCGCCGAAAGCGCCACGGGGTTTAATAATCTCAGGAGGGGCGTAGGCGTCATTGACTGGTATGCCGATCTGTTGCTTCCCGAAAACGCCTTGCCAAAACTCTTTGTGCTGCCGGACGGGACGCAGCTTCCCAATCCGAGTTATCTCGGCGAGGCCTGGTGCCTTGACGACGCATGCCGCATCAAGGATTTTCAAATTACGATGAACACCGTGAAGATTACTTTTGCCGCCAGCAGTGAAACAACGCTCGTCGTCAATCAGAATTACGATCCCGATTTTGTCTCGGGCTTTGGCAAGCCGCTTGACTATAAGGGTCTATTGTCCATCCAGGTTCCCGGCGAGGGCGATTATGTCGCGGAGTTGAAATACAAACCAACAAAAGTTTTTGCGGGATTCGCCGTTTCGACAGCATCTCTCATTGTCTGTTTTTTGCTTCTGGCCTTTGCCCGCAAAAAAGAACGAAGCGAAAGCTAATGGGAGTTCATCACAAATTCTCTAGTAGAGCGACACACACCTTTTCGATATCGTCTTCACTGAGAAATTCATGACAGGGCAAACCTATTGCGCATTTATCCCAGCGGCGCGAGTTGGGAACCTGCTCGTCAGATACGGCACATTGTTTCTTATAATAATCCAGCGAGCTGATCGAACGGGCGGGAACGTTGCACTCTATGCCAGCCTGCCTCATGGCCGCGATAATCTTTGCTCGCTTCGCGCCCCCCGTCAGAGCTATGAAAAAAGTCTGATGATTCCATATAGTATCTGGCGATGCTTGTGGAAGGAAATAAGCGTCGTGGGGACGCAGGCGCTCTCTATACTTAGCGCCGACCCTGACGCGAGCCGCAATGATGCTTTCAATCCGTTCCATTTGCTCAAGACCCACGGCGCTGGAAATCTCCGGCAGTCGATAGTTCATTCCGGGAAATAACAGGCGTTTGTCGGATACCGAAAAACCGTGCTCGCCATAAGCCCGAACGAATTCCGCCAGCTTTTCATCATTGGTGAGCACGGCGCCGCCCTCCCCCGTTGTCACGATCTTCCGGGGATGAAAACTCAAGATCGCGGCCAGGCCGGAGCATCCCAGCGGCTCGCCGTCCGTCATCGTCCCCAGGGCGCAGGCGGAATCCTCCGCCAGAACGGCGTTAATTTCTTTTGCCCATCGCTGAAGGGAGGCAAAATCACAGGGCAACCCAAATTGATGCACCGCTATGACGAAATCCGGCTTTTTGGTCGCGGCCCAATCCAGTGAATTTTGTGGAATGGAAAAATTATCGTTGTTCACATCGAGAAAAATCGGCATGGCCCCGAGCACTTCGACCGCACCGGCGGTTGCCGCGAATCCGTAATCGGGTAACGCAACCTTATGTCCCGGTCCGACGCCCAGTCCCCGCAACATGGCCAAAAGGGCCGATGTTCCCGAGTTTGTCGTCACCGCATAAGAAACCTGGAAATATTCACACAGCGCCCTTTCAAATTTTTCGCGATAAACGCCTTGCGTGAGTCGTCCGCTTTGGAGGATGTCGCGAATCGCCGGAAGGCTCGCAACGCTTGAAGAGGGTGACGCCAAACGGATTTTGGGTTCAGGTTCGGCCATGTTCACGATACCAGTCCGCCGTTATTTTCAAGCCCGCTTCAAGGTCGATCTTCGCCGAAAAACCCAGAAGCTTTTTGGCTTTGGCGATGTCGGGTGTCCGCAATAAAATATCCGTGCCGAAATGAGCTTTATGCGTGATCCGGGATTCGCTGTCGGTCGCGACGACGATCAACTCCGCCAGCCGCCGCGCGGTCACCGCGCCGGTCGCATCGCCAATGTTGATAATCTCATCTCCGACGCCTTCTTGCCTGATCGCAGCCATTGTCGCCGCAATAAAATCATCGACAAAACACCAAGCGCGAACCTGCTCCCCGTCGCCGTAAACCACAATGTCCTCGCCCGCTAGCGCCGCGAGCGTCATATCGCGCACTGCTCCATTTCCCGACTGCCCCGGTCCGTAGATGTTAAAGGGCCGAAGGCAAACCACCTCCAAGCCCTTTTGCGCGCCCGCCGTCAAGCACAGTTTTTCTCCGGCAATTTTCGACACTGCGTATGTCCATCGAGGCTCTTTCATATCATCGACGGTCAGCGGCTGATCCTCGTGAGCATTGCCGGCATTTGTCCCGTAAACTTCGCTGGACGAAATGAAAATAAGCCGCCGCGTCTTTTCCGTCAGCAACTCGAGGAGATTCATGGCTCCACCGATGTTGACGCGCAACACATCGTATGGCGCTTTATAATAATTCAGCACACCGGCAATCGCCGCCATATGCACGACAATATCGGCGTCGCGCGCAAGCTCCGTCAGCGGCGACCGGCCCAGCACATCGCCCTGGACCAATTCGATCCCGCTTTGCTTTGCGCGGTTCAGATCGCCGATCGGTTTCCGACGCAGATTGTCCAGCAGGCACACGTCATAGTCCGCGGCAGCCGCCAGCGCGAGGTTCAGGCCCAAAAAGCCTGCACCGCCCGTAATCAGTATTCTCGATTTTTTCATGGCCATTTTACTCGTTTACCCTCTGATGGGAGTATTTTCACAAGCCCTGGAAACTGTCAACGCGCGAGTCGGCGTACATCCTTGGAAATATCCCTATCCGCGTGCTATCTTTCGCGGCGATGAAAAGCACCTCGTCAAACAACGGCCGCCGTTTCCTCCTCGTTCATCCGGGCGGGCCGCGCCGCGATCTCTTCGACCGCCTGGGACGATCCGACTCGCCGCCCCTGGGCATTCTCTACCTGGCTTCATCTTTGGAAGCTGCGGGGCATGAGGTCCGCGTTGTCGACTTGAATTTTCCGCGCCATGTAGACAGCATCAAACCTCTTTTGCAAAAATGGAGGCCGCACATCGTCGGCCTCGGCACACTCGCGCCGTCGTTTCAAGACGTCATGGGCCACGCGCGATCCATACGCAAGCAGTTGCCGAACGACGTTCTCCTCATCGCCGGCGGCCCAGACGCCACCGCGCGAACCGAATTGTACACGCAGGCGGATATCTTTGACGCCGTGCTTTTCGGCGAAGCGGAAAAGAGCATTGTGCGCCTTGCCGACAGCTATCCCACTATCCCCCAAGGCGAGGGGATTATTCCCTGCGGCCAAAGCGCCGGGGCCATCCCTGAGCCTTTGGATTCCGATTCCCTGCCTTTCCCCGCCCGCCATCTGTTGCCCTTGAAAAGATACCGGGGCGGTCCTGCCTACAAGCGGCGTCGATACTCTACAAGCATTTTCACGCACCGTGGCTGCGCCTACAATTGCTCTTTTTGCGAAAAAAGCGTTCACCACGGAGCGATGCGCTTTCGCTCAGCCGCCAGCATCCATGAAGAAATCCGCCGCATCCGAAGGGATCACGGAATCCACGACATTCGTTTCGTGGACGACGTGCTGATGATCAGCAAACGCATCCTCGGCGAACTGATCGATCTGATTCGTTATGACGCCGACCCCTTCGACTGGATGTGCTGCGGCCGCATCGACCTGATGGATGAAAAAATGCTGGCCGAAATGAAAAAGGCCGGGTGTTACCGTATCGAGATTGGCATCGAAAGCGGCTCGGCCCGCGTACTGGATTTGGTAAAAAAGGGAACGGCCCCCGGACAGGCCCTGGAGGCCATGCGCAAGGCGCGTGTCGCCGGTATTGAAGTCATCGCCAATTTTATCATCGGCTTTCCAACCGAAACCGGAGAGGAAATGGCGCAAACGGTGGACCTGTCGCTCAAAACCGATCCCGACTACGCCGTGTATTTCCTCTTCACTCCTTTTTCCGACGCACCCATCTCGAAGGATTTCAACCTGGGTTGGGATGACTTCGCGCCGGGATACCGCGCCCCTTCTCCCGATTACCTTGTGCCCTCCGACCAAGCGCAGGACATGGTGGACAGCGCCCTGCGTCGTTTTTATTTCCGCCCAGGCTATATCCTCAGGCGCCTTGTCGCCATCCGCAATCCCTGGATTATCGCCGATCTGGCAGCATGCGCCGGATTATTTTTGTACCGACGGATTAAAAATATCATTTGTTCATGAAATTCCAACAGGGCGTCCTGGCCAGAATCTTCGATGCTACAAAACAATCCAGTCGCATAAAGAATGAAATCAAAATCGCTTTTTCTTTTTGAGGGTTGTTAGGTGCCGTTTCCAGGTGAACTCGCCGCGCTGGGAACAGCGTGCTGCTGGGTGATCACGGCCATGTCCTTCGAGAGCGCGGGCAAGCGGATCGGATCGCTCGCCGTCAACCTGATACGATTAGTGCTGGCTTTCTTCTTCCTGGCCACACTCGGAGCACTCACCAGGGGCTTGCCGGCACCGACCGACGCTAGTGCGCATAACTGGTGTTGGCTGTCGATTTCGGGCCTGGTGGGTTTCACGCTCGGCGATCTCGCACTGTTTAGGGCCTTCGTGCTGATCGGCTCGCGCCGGGCGATCCTGATGATGTCCTTCGTGCCGCCGATGTCGGCGCTGCTGGGCTGGATTATCCTGGGCGAAGGGCTGAGCGCCGCCGACCTGACCGGTATGGCGCTGACGATCGCAGGCGTGGCGCTGGCGGTGCTGGAACGAAGCGACAACGCCGATGGCGCTCAAATCAAACCGATGGCGACCGGCATTTTTCTAGCTTTAGCCGGCGCACTGGGGCAGGCCGTAGGGCTAGTGCTGTCCAAGTATGGGATGCAGGATTTCAACCCCTTCGCATCGACGCAGATACGGGTCATCGCGGGGGCCGTCGGTTTCGCGGTGATCTTTTCGTTTATCGGCTGGTGGCCCAAAGTCATTTCGGCGCTGAGGGACACGCCTGCAATGAAACGAGTCGCGCTGGGCGCGTTTTTCGGCCCCTTCCTGGGTGTCTCCCTCTCGCTGCTGGCTTTGCAGCATATCAAAACCGGGGTCGCCGCTACGCTCATGGCCACCACGCCCGTGCTGATCCTGGCGCCGGCGGCCATCGTGTTCAAAGACAGAGTCACTCCCAGGGCAATCCTGGGTACGCTGCTGGCGGTTATCGGGGTTTCCGTTCTGGTCTTGTCGTGACCGCGAAAGTGTTAAGCCTGGCTTCTTTTTTTCATTCGTAATAGCGCGGCTCGACCTTCCTGCGCCCTGCGGTGCGTTGATATTTTTCTTTGGATTTCCCAATAACAATCACCGCGTAAATCTTTTCTCCTTTTTCGAGACCAAGGTTTTTTCTAATTCCCTTGTCGTTCTTGATCGCTTCAACAGCAAACCCGATCAGACAGGTTCCCAGACCAGCCGCGTGGGCGGCCAGTAAAATATTTTGCGTCGCCAGCAACGCATCTTCGCAAGGAGTAGCGCTTCCTGTTTTAGCTCCTACTAAAATAGCCGCCGGGGCTTGATGAAACAGCATATCTTTTCCATCAACATCATAGTCATGCAACGCCTGCTCAACAAATTCATAATAGTCGCGATAATATTTGCCAAGCACGTCCTTCGCAAACAACCGCGATAGGAATCGAACCGACCTTTTCGATGCAAGGTTGTTGAGTTTGCGGAAGAAACCCGAAATTTTAGATCCCAGTTTTTCCACCGCCTGCGCAGTCGGCAAAATGGTAAAAGTCCATTGTTGCGTGTTGGAACCGGAGGGGGCAGTCATTCCCGCTTTCACCAGATCCTTGAGTAAATCACGCTCGACCGATTCGTCGGAAAATTTTCTGCATGAACGCCGCGAACTCATGAGATTTACGAGCGACGCGGCGTCAAACTTACCCGGTTTTAACCAAGTTTTGTCCACATTGAGGGTTTCAAATTTCAAGCCATCCGCATCAATAAAGGAAATGTCTATAGCCTTTTGGGGACATGACGCCGCGCAATGCCCGCAACCGATGCATAGCGTGGAATCGCCGACCGCTAATTCATCGGCCATCGACATAATCTCCCTGGGGCAGACCGGAATACACAATCCACATCCGTTGCACAGGTCCCGGTCGATCTTTATTTTTATTGGTTCCAAAGTCTTTCCATCCTCATTTTCAAAGTAATTTCAAAAAATCATGGGTTTCTAGCGTGAAACACTACCATAAAAATGAATGCTGCAAAAAAATGGGGGAAACGAGATGTTTTTTCAAAACTCGCCAGTTCCATCCCAAAACTGCGATGGGACTCCTTTGGTTCCCCGACCCAGAGTGAGCAATTTTTTGTGAGGTCAAGGGAATAAGCGCTGCTCTTTCGGCATTGGGATAGCTGCCTATGGACTGTCGCTACAGCTTGATATTTGGATGTTTGTCGTAAGGCATCGGTAATACATCCGCGCCATGCAATGGATCGGCGTATGTCTTAATAAATTCCTTGTCCTCCGACGCATGGCACATGCCCTTCCCTTTTTGCAGGGCGTCCCAATTCGACATGCGGTGGTGGATGGACTCAATCGAATCCGTTTTCACATTTCCAAAAGATATCTGGATGAAGGGACACGGCGTCACATCCCCGTAGCAGGTTACGTAAATTTCCGTTGTCCCGCAGGGGCAGCGAAAATCCTCGCTTCCCAGGTTTCCGTGGAGAAACACATCCGAATCCTCGGCCAACTCATCGAGAATCTTTCGATGCCGCGCCTCCAGTAACACTTCACGGTTGGCGCTCCATCCACCGGCGGAAGACGGGAAAACCAATCCCAACGTCGCATCGTGCTCCTTGGCCAATTTCAAAACCCTGCCCACGTTCCCCGCCTCCACCTGGCTGACCGTGGTTGTGAAGCACAAATGTCCACGAACGCCGGGAGTTTCGCGAATGACTTTAAGCGCAGCGAAAACTTTTTCGTAGAGTCCGGGGATGCCACGCAGTTCGTCATGCTCTTTTGGGACCGGCGAATCGAGGCTGATCTTGAAAAGGTCCGCGCCGGCCTTGCGTAGCGACATGATGCGCTCGGAATCGAGCAAGGCCCCGTTCGTATTGATGCCGATAAATGTTTGACGCGGGTGAAAAAAGCTAATGATCTTCTCAAGATTCTTATCGATGAGCGGCTCGCCGCCGGTGAAATTGACTTCATAAACGCCCATGCGATAGCAGTCATCGCCCAGGCGGCGCAGTTCAACGCTATCCAAACGGCTTCGTGAATTGTCGATCATTTTCAGCGATGAACATTTCGCACAAGCCGCCTGACAGTCGTACAAAACAGCGTATTCGAGAGCGCTCACCATCGGGTGGCCCCGCACTTTCGACAGCGCCAGATTGCGCAGCCCGTTCACGGCAAACAGGGGCTTTTTGACAAGGAACATTCCGAATTTTGGAATGCGCCTGAGTATGTCGATAGGTCGTTTCATGCTTGCCTCTCTCGTGCGACGATAACATTGCCGCGAGACATGAACAAGCTATCAGGCAATAGAGGGTGAGTGAACACCCTGTGAAACGATTTCGCAGAGTTAAAGGATGTTGCAAAAGGATCACAGCCGAGGACGGCTGTGCCGATGTTTCACGCGTTCCTTCATTCCCGCTGCCATGGCCCACCTTCGCCATTCCGGCCGGAATGGCGTCCTCCCCAGAGCATTATGACTTGCTCTACATGAGCGCTTGGACCTAATATCCTAGACGATGGATTTCATTTCTGTAAAAATTCCGGCGCGGTCATTAAACCACTTGTCGCTTCTTAGAAACGCTCGAACCTATTTTTGCTGCTTTATGGCGCTTTTCTGCCTTGGCTTATATCTGGCGGCGACTTCTCCGCTAATTTATTGGCGCGATTCCGTCGAGTTCGCCATGATCGGCCACAACCTGGACATCGGGCATCCGGCCGGCAGTCCGGTCTTTTCCATGTTCACCAAATTCCTTGATTTACTGCCCATCGGCTCCATCGCTTTTCGGGCAACATTATTTTCCATGCTCAGTGCGTTTTTCGCCATATCAGCCCTGGTTTTTACACTTTTCAGACTGGCTGAATCCTTTAGACATACTGGTTGGAGATTGTGTTTCGGCGCTCTTGTCGCTGTCTGCGCTTTCGCCTTTTCTCCAGCTTTTTTCGATTGGGCCATTGCGCCCGAAGTGTACGCCGCGCAAGTTCTGGTCGTTTTCCTCCTTATTGCAATGTCGATTGAGTTATTCATCCAGGAGCGTCACGGCGGAGCCGACAGGCGACTTCTCTTTCTCGCCGGTTTGATTCTGGGATTGGGATGCGGCGTGCACATGGGGACGGGGCTGCTCGCGCCGGGGCTAGCCTGGGTTCTCATCATGCCGAATCGATCCCTGCGGCGATTACGAAGCATTTCCCTTTTCGGCCTTTTTGTTTTCATCGGCTTTAGCGTTTACATCTATCTGCCGATCCGGGCCGCAACGCAGCCGACATTCAACCAGGGCAATCCGCAAACGTGGGGTTTGTTCCTGGGGCACATCACCGGCAGTCGCTATTCGGAAATCATCCACAGCTTCCCGTGGCCGCGCATCCTGCTCAATCTCCGCGCCCTGGCCGCGCATTTCCCCGACCAGCTCACATGGCCCACGCTGCCTCTGGCTGTCTTCGGCTTAATGTTTTGCGCCAGGCGAAGTCCGCATTTTCTCATCGGTATCTGTCTATTCGTTTTTGGACATCTCTACCTGTACGTGAAGGATTGGGAAAGAGCCTTCGGCTATATCCCGCTATTCGCCCTGGCCGCTGTGCTGACGGGCGTCGGCGCTGTCGCCGCCTCTCATTTCCTTTCGGGCAAAAAGCGATATTTCAGCCCCTGGATAGGAATTTCCGCGTGCCTGATCTTTGCATTCATGCTTTTTGTTCACCAGGCTCAGAGAGCTATCCTTGAACGTTCCCACAGCGCGCACGACCTGACACATCGCCACGCACGCGGCCTCCTCAATTCATTGCCACACGATGCGCTTTACGTCAGTCATCAGGACGCCAACAGTTATACGATCTTCTACGCGCAATCCGTCGAACGATATCGGGAGGATGTGGTCCACATCCAACGTGCTTTTCTCCCGCTGCCGGATTATCTGCGTGAACGTTATTCATCCATCGACTGGAGCGGTTACGATCCGCAAAAAAGGTTCGGCGTTTACGACTTCTTGGTCGACCAAAGCAAAGTGCAAGAAGCATTCTGGGACTATGGGTGGGAAATGCGCGCCGATGTTCCAGTCGATGGCCTGGCAACGCACGGTTTCATCTGGCGGATCGCCCAAGACAATTCTTTCAAACCTGATCCGGATCGACGGAGATTAAAGAAATATTTCGGGCAGGTCATCGCGGAGATGGATTTTCATCCTTACGACTTCACCGTCCGCGAAGTCTATGCCAGGCGCTTTTCGCTATTGGCCAAATATATGTATGACCATCGCGAGTATGAGCAGGCGGAAAGCGCCATCAACCGGGCGCTTGAAATCCGCCCCCAATACGGCCAGTTATACGCGCAGCTCGGCATCATTGAGGCTGCCAGGGGAATGCTCGATCAGGCATGGCTAAACGGCGTCCTGGCCACGCAACTCGAACCCGGCCATATCGACAATTGGAACTACCGCGCGCAGTTTGCGATTCGGGATAAGAAACCAGACGACGCCCTGTTTGCTTACGAAAAATCACTGGCGCTCAACCGCTGGCAAAGCGGCCCCGCGTTGGGTCTCGCGGAATTTTTGGTGAATAAAAAACAATATGCCAAGGCCGCATCGCGAGCCAAAGACGCCCTCGACTGCGCGAAAAACGAACGCGACGAGCATCGAGCCAATAACGTTTTTGCGCGGGCGCTTGTCGGCCTGGGCCAATGCGCTGACGCCCTCCCGATTATCACAAAACTTAAGGAAATGAATCCTGGCGACGAGACGACGCAAGGGATGCTTGATTTTTGCCGGGGACAATTGAAATAGATTTATGGGAGCATTTGAACTTGACCAACGACTCTAAGAAAATTTTATCGACATATGACCTGTCCATCGTCATTCCCGTTTACAACGAGAGCTGGCGAATCGATGAGGGCCTGCGTGCAATCATGAAGTATCTGAATGCGCGGACGGACAAATGCCAGATCGTTGTCGTGGATGACGGCAGCGGCGACGACACCGTGGAAAAGGCGCGAAAAATTTTAAAGGCATTTCCTGATCACCTGGTCATTGAGTCCGAAATCAATCGTGGCAAGGGACACGCCGTAAAAATCGGCATGCTAGCCGCCGGAGGCGCCGTCCGGCTTTTCACGGACATCGACCTGTCCGTGCCCATTGAAACAGCCGATCATTTCGCCCGGCTTATTTTCGACGGCGCTGATATCGTCATCGGAACGCGCAAGGTCAAGGGCAGCGACGTGCGTGTCCATCAACCTTGGTGGCGAGAGATGCCCGGCGGAGTATTCCGCTGGATGTCAAAATGCCTTTGCGCGCCGACCATCACGGATTTCACCTGTGGCTTCAAAGCCTTTTCCGCTCCAGCCACGCGCGCCATCTTCGAGCAAAGCGTCATCGACCGTTGGTCATTCGACGCAGAGATTCTTTTCCTCGCCTACCAACTGCGCCTGCTCATCGTGCAGATCCCCGTCGTATGGGTTAACTCGGAGGACAGCCGCGTGAGCATCGGCATAGACATGATCCGAAGCTTCCTGGAACTGATGATCATTCCCATCATGGGAGTGCGCGGACAGTATAAATTGAGGTCTGGAATTTAGTCAGTGCTCAGTAATGAATGAAGGAGCGACATTCCTTTCGCGATTGTATCGCTCGGATCGGATTTGAGCGCTTTTTTGATCAGCTCCTTCGTCTTTTGATATTACATTAACCGTGATTCCCCATTTCAAATTTTGAAACCGTCCTTGATTTGTAGAATAGAACCTGTCCGTGCTTCCGATCGCCGATCTGTTTTGAGGCAACGTCGCGTTGGCATTGATGCCTTTGAAAGAAAGGCGAATCGAATTCCCCGGAGGGATTCGCTCCCACTTGATATGCGACCCATTTGTAAGACAACTGCGGAATTATTAGGACACGGCCTTGCCGTGCCTAGTGTTTGGCCTTTCCCTAGACATTCTCCATGATTTTCATTTAACCGAAAAATAAT
>CAZQAE010000079.1:0-21474 GCA_964591275.1 uncultured bacterium
GAAACCTTGTAAGGCAGAGCCAGGACCACCTGGGAGTGCCCGAGCAATACTGCGCAGGTCATTATCGCGGCTGTGAAGCTTGAAACTCCCCTGTCTTTCATAATGAAAAAGGGACGTCGAGATTTGTCTCGTCGCCCCTGGGAAAAGGAAGGTGTTTTATGTTTTGGATTATCGTCCCTTGATCGCGGCTGGATTCAACTTTAGGCGACCGGGAATTTCCGCAGGTTGCTGGAGCATTCTCCATGATTTTCGGGTGAAGTCGGGTTGCTGCCTGATATCATGTTCAAGCTTAAAGTTCGTATAGCGAATCATCGCGGGAACGATCAGCGTAGCAATGAGTTTTTCTTTATGAGTCATTGCGCCCGTTTCGCCAACCAACCTGTTCGTAAGCTCATCAAGCCACGTCGCTGTTTTCGGGTTTACGAAACTTCTACTGGCCGGCATCAGTATTTTTGCGATGCCCGCTTCAGCTTTATATCTTTCGGCCTTGGCGCGAATGCGGGGATTTTCATAACCTTTGAGATTGACAT
Organism: uncultured bacterium; assembly: GCA_964591275.1. GTDB lineage: Bacteria > Lernaellota > Lernaellaia > JACKCT01 > JACKCT01. The sequence goes on from CAZQAE010000079.1 coordinate 531, forward strand.
AACCCGTTAGCCAATCCTCCACGACTCTGAATACGGATGGTCCGAGCCTTTCAAATTCCTCTTTGTACAACCCAAATTGGATTGCCGACATTTCCTGACGTGAGATGTGTGGATGCGTAAATCCCAATGTGAATCCGTCATGCTTTCGGTTGTTGGCCGCCACTTCCGGTATGACTCGTTTTTCCAATCTCAATCGTTTGTCCAACGGCGTTCCCTTGGGAGCGCCGTAAATAAGAAACTGACACATGGAAGGCCGCAGGCCAAGAAGCTCCTCATATTCCTCCCTGATAATCTCCGGAGTTTGATAATCGAAGCCGATGATCATGGAAGCCAGTACGCTGATGCCGTGATGTCGAAAATCCTGAAATAGTTCCTTGTAGGATTTGCCCTTCTGTTTTGAATAGCCAGCGCGTTTGCCTTCATAACCGACCCATATCCAATCGATTCCCATTTCAACCAACTCTTCGGCGCGATACTGAGAAAGCGCTTTGACGCTGCTGAAAACGCTCAGGGAAAGGGGAGGCAGGTCGGATTTCCTTATGGCTTCCAAGAATCCTCTTCCGCGAGCAGGGTCCAGGAGAAAGTCCTCATCGTTAACCCAAAATTTGTCGATGCCAGGATGCTTTTCACGCAGCTTATTGATTGCACCCAGTATGGCGGGACCGTCTGGAAGAAATTTTATATACTTTCTTTTAAAATAATGTGATGTGGCGCAAAAATCGCACCCATTCGGGCAACCGAGACCGGCGAAAATGTACCCCGTTTTACCCGGCATCGGAATGGAGAATAGGGATTGCGTTTGCGTGATGTCTGGTTGGACGATGGGGGCGTCGTCGGGTTCGTCGAGAAGTGATCGCATGAAAGCAACGCCTTCGCCCTGGCAGATAAAATCCGCGTAGGGCTTCAATTCGTCGCCCAAGGCTGTTCCATAGCCGCCAAGGATGATCTTCGTTTGGGGAGCATGCCGACGAATGGCCTCCACCATCGGGATCATCTTATGCTTCGTGGCACTGACAAAAGCTATTCCGATAAAATCATATCCGTTTTTATCTCCGAAATGAATTGCTTCATCGTCGGATAGTGCATGGTCACTGTCGGCGTTTTCAGGTTCTCGGCGATGAAATCAATTCCCCACTGCGTCGTCGTGGCGCGAACCCGAAATGGACCTTGCGCCCACATGATCTGGTGCGTTCCCTCGGCCGCAACGCCGAATCCATCTCCGTGCTTCATCCCGAAGGGTCGGCAGACGCTTGTCAGTAAAATCTTTTTTTCATTCGTGACGGTCATAAGTTATCCTTCCATTCGATAAAGGTCCGATGAATGACTCAAAGAACTCGGCTGAAAAGTTTCAGCACTTGCGTATGGTAAGGCAGTTTGGGGAAACGCATTGTTAAACAAATGTAAAAGCATGATTGCAAACGTGCGTTGAATGGATTTTTGCGTGAGCGAAGGCTAGAATGAGAATATGCGAAGGACCGTTATCCCCATAATGATTTTTGTCATCGGCCAACTGGCCTCGGTGGCTGTTCTCGTTTTGTGGATTGTTGGGCAGACAGTTTCCGATACGGGCGTCGGGTGGTTGCTGATGGGGATTTTTCTCATGGTTCCGGTCATCGGCGGCTCTTCTCTCGTCTTTGTGTACTGGACAAAGTTTCGCTTGATGGACGATGAGCGGGTCAACTTTATTTCCGGCGTCAGTCATGAACTGCTGACTCCGCTGGCATCTTTGCGGCTTTACACGGAAACGATGCAGATAAGAAACATCGACGCGCAAAAGCAAGAGGAATTTTTAAAACTTATGCTTGAGGATATCGAGCGGCTCTCGGGTTCAATCTCGGGAATTCTCGCCGCGTCGAAACTCGAACGAGGAAAGGCCGTTTATCGCTTTGAAATACGGAACCTGGCGAAATTTATTGAAGAGTATATCGATGGGAGTGTTTCGCTGATCGGCAAAGCCGAGTTTCAAAGTGATCTGGCGCCGGATTGCTTTTGCATGATTGACGAACCGTCAATGAACGCCGTGATGAATAATCTTGTCGTTAATGCAATACGCTATTCTCCCTCCCCGGCGAGAATTGCCATTGGCTTGCAGCGACAAGGCGATAGCAAAGCTCGAATCACTGTTGCCGATGAAGGCGAGGGCTTGGCCGTTAAAGACAAAAAGAAGATATTTAAAATGTTTTATAGGGCGTCGCAAAGGCATGTTGGAACTGGAATAGGTCTATATAGCGTGAAGCAAATTGTGAAAGCGCACAAAGGAACAGTCTGGGCTCAAAGTTTCGGGCGCGATAAGGGAACGACGATCAATATCCTTTTACCGATAAGTCAAAAGGACGAGGAGTGAACGATGGCTGCTATTCTGGTCGTGGAAGATGAGAATCATCTGGCCAAGGGCCTCAAATTGAATCTTGAGCTTGAAGGAAATAAGGCCGATATCCTGGATAGAGCTGAAGAAGCTCTGACTGTCTTCGCCGATTATAATCTGATGATATTGGACATCATGCTTCCCGGCATGAACGGACTGGAATTGCTAAAGCGAATTCGATTGATCGACAATAAATTTCCGGTGCTCATTGTTTCGGCAAGATCCTCCGAGGATGAACTCGTTGAAGGTTTGCAGGCCGGCGCCGACGACTACATCACAAAACCATTTTCCCTTCCCGAGTTGATGCTTCGGGTTAAAAGGATGTTGGAACGTCAGGCATGGTACCGGCTGGCTGCTCAAAGTCAGCGGCAGTATTCCTTCGGTGATTTCCAGATCGATTTTGACTCCTTTGAAGCGGAAACCAAATACGGACTCATTACGCTGACGCAATACGAATGCTATGTTATGAAGTACCTCATTGAAAACAAAGATCGCCCCGTGCCCAGGGAAGAGCTGCTGGAAAAGGTATGGGGTTACTCGGTTACGCCGGATACGAGAACAGTCGATACTTTCATTTTGCGTTTGAGAAAACTCTTCGAAGATGACCGCAAAACCCCCAGGCACCTGATAAGCTATCGGAGTGTCGGTTATCGATTCTTTGATTGAGACGTTATTGCATTTCCTGGCGTTCGTCCTGCCAAAAACGTAGTGATGATTGACTGCCTCCTAATTTTTATAAAAATCGGTTGACGCGGTTTGCCTCGGGGCGTAATCTGCTCGTTCTCTTGGGGTGTCCGGCGCGTAGTTTTTCGCCGGACTGAGATAACACCCATTGAACCTGATCCGGGTTATACCGGCGTAGGGAAGGAACTTTAAAATGACTAATAAAAGCGACGGCAGATTTCCCAAAAGGCCTGCGGCTTCGGGCGATGCTCCCCACACTATTTGCGATCATCCCAGTCAGTTTCCATCTCAGAAAGTTTTTGTGGAAAAAGACGGTCTGCGTGTTCCGCAACGCGAGATTCATCTGAGCAATGGTTCTTGCCTTCGAGCTTACGATACCAGCGGAGCGCAGGGCTGTGATGTGCGTGAAGGATTGCCGAAACTTCGGGCCGAGTGGATTGCAAGGCGTGCCGAATCCGGTATCGACAACACGCAGATGGGGTCTGCGCGAAAGGGGATCATCACCGAGGAAATGCGCTTTGCCGCCATTCGGGAAAATATGGATCCCGAAACCCTGCGAAGCGATGTGGCCGCCGGTCGCGCGATCATCCCCGCAGGCGTCAGGCATCCGGAAAGCGAACCGATGGTCATTGGGCCGTCGTACCTGGTGAAAATCAACGCCAATATCGGCAACTCCGCCGTTGCTTCTTCCATTGACGAAGAAGTCGAGAAAATGAAGTGGTCGATTGGGTGGGGAGCGGATACGGTGATGGACCTTTCCACCGGCCCCAACATCCGGCAAACCCGTGAATGGATTATTCGCAATTCGCCTGTGCCCATCGGAACCGTGCCCATATATCAATGCGTGGAAAAGGTCAAAGGCCGCATTGAAAAATTATCTATTGAATTGTTCATGGAAACTCTTGAGGAACAGGCGGAGCAGGGCGTCGATTATTTCACCATACACGCCGGGGTTTTGAAGGACGTTGTACCGCTGGCGAAAAACCGTCTTTTGGGAATCGTCAGCCGCGGCGGCAGCATCATGGCGAAATGGTGCCGAATGCATGGCAAACAAAGTTTCCTCTACACGGAATTTGAACGCATTTGCGAACTTTTGAAAAAATACGATATCGCCTTTTCCCTGGGCGACGGGATGAGGCCGGGGTGCATCGCCGACGCCAATGACGAGGCGCAATTTGCTGAACTGGCGACCTTGGGCGATTTGACGCAAACCGCCTGGAAGCATGATGTGCAGGTTATGATCGAAGGGCCGGGACATGTTCCGATCGACAAGATTGCAAAGAATATGGAAATGCAAAAAGAAGCCTGTCACGGCGCGCCTTTTTATACGCTCGGACCGGTTGTGACCGACATTGCGCCGGGATACGACCATATAACCAGCGCCATCGGCGCCGCATTGATCGGCTCATTTGGCACATCCCTGCTCTGTTATGTGACGCCCAAGGAGCATCTCGGCCTGCCGGGCAGGGAGGATGTGAAGCAAGGCGTGATTGCTTACAAGATCGCTGCCCACGCGGCGGATCTGGCGAAAAACCATCCGGGGGCGAGGCAGTGGGACGACGCTATGAGCCGGGCGCGTTTTGATTTTCGCTGGGAGGATCAGTTCAAGCTCGCCATCGATCCTGAGACTGCCAGGTCTTACCATGACGAAACCCTGCCGGATGACGAAGCGAAATCGGCTCGCTATTGTTCCATGTGCGGTCCGGATTACTGTGCCTACAGAATATCCCATGACGTCCTCGACGATGACAGCGACACGAAGAAAAACGACGGGGATAAGGACGCGGAAAGAGTCGGGGGCAAGGAATGATAAAAATTTCACTCAACGGCGAGGAATTACTTTTTGAAAAGGCGCCGACGCTGGTTGAAGTTTTGGAACGCATGGAAATTCCAAGACAATTTATCGCTGTCGAGCGTAACGGTGATATTTTTGAAGGCGATTTTGCTGAGTGCGTGCTGTCTGACGGAGACAACCTGGAAATCGCCCGATTTGTCGGGGGAGGATGAGGCGAAATGACAATCAAGAGAAACGATGATCCTCTTATTATAGCGGGCGAAACTTTTCACTCCAGGCTGCTTATCGGAACGGGAAAATTCAAAAGCGCGAAGCTGATGGCCGAGGCCATTGACGCTTCCGGATCGCAGATGGCGACTATGGCGCTTCGGCGAGTTGATCTGGGCTCCCCGGATGACTCGATGATGAAACATCTGGATGGATCAAAGTATCGTCTTTTGCCCAATACATCCGGTGCCAGAGACGCCGTCGAAGCCGTCAGGCTCGCCAAAATGGCCCGATCCGCGGGCGGTTTTACCTGGATCAAACTGGAAGTGACGCCAGACCCGAATTATATGCTTCCCGACCCTGTGGAAACACTGGAAGCGGCCAGGCAGCTAATCAAGCTCGGATTCACCGTTTTGCCTTATATGAACGCGGACCCGATTCTTGCGCGGAGGCTTGAGGATGAAGGATGCGCCACGCTTATGCCTCTCGCATCGCCCATCGGCAGCAATCGCGGTTTGAGAACCGGGGATCAAATTGCCATAATCATCGAACAAGCCTCGATTCCGGTTGTTGTCGATGCCGGTCTGGGCATGCCGTCGCACGCGGCGCAGTCCATGGAGATGGGCGCTGATGCTGTTTTGGTTAACACCGCTATCGCCATCGCCGACGATCCGGTGCAAATGGCCAGGGGCTTTGCGGCGGGCGTTGAAGCCGGGCGAATGGCATACCTGGCGGGGGCTGGCGGCGAGAGCCGACTGGCGCGCGCCAGCAGCCCCTTAACGGGATTTTTAAATTCCGGTGAATCCAGGTCATGACCTCATTTTCACAGTTCATTAATCAAATTGATCTTCATGCCCTTGCCCGGGCTGTTGAGAAGGCGACAACAGACGATGTCCGCGCGCTTCTGAGGCGTGAGCGTCTTCTTGACAATGACGCCATCACAATATTTTCCCCGGTCGCGCAAGAATTTATGGAAGATATCGCCGCGCGGGCAGCGGCCCTGACCGAGCGGCGTTTCGGCAAAACGATACAGCTCTATGCACCCTTGTACCTGTCCAACGAATGCTCAAACGCATGCGTGTATTGCGGATTTTCTGCGGATACGAATATCGCGCGCACATCACTGACCACGGAGCAGGCCTTGGCGGATGCCGACCTTCTTTATGAAGAAGGTTTTCGACACATTCTCTTGCTGACGGGTGAATCGCCGGGGCATTATGGAGTCGAGGATATTCGCCGGGTCGCCAGGGCGCTTTCAGAAAAATTCGCATCAGTATCCATCGAAGTATTTCCCATGAGCACGCAGGATTACCGGAAGCTTGAAGGAGTTGGCGTTGATAGTTTGACCCTCTATCAGGAGACCTATAACCCTGAGTACTACGCAGCATTTCACCCGAGGGGACCGAAGTCGAATTATCGAAAGCGGATTGAAGCTATCGAACAAGGCGGTAAGGCGGGTTTCAGATCACTGGGAATCGGCGCGCTTTTGGGCCTTAGCGATTGGAGAATGGAAGCGATTTTATTGGCCTGGCATGCTCGCTATCTGACGAAGCGATTCTGGAAAAGCCGCATTGCCGTCAGTTTTCCCAGGGTCAATTCTGCCGAGTCGGCCTTTCATCCGCCGTTTCCAGTTTCTGACCCGCATATGGTGCAGATGATCACGGGGATGCGTCTATTGCTTCCCGATGCCGATCTTGTGCTGAGCACGCGCGAGCCGGCGGCGCTTCGCGATAATATGGTCGGCCTGGGCATTACCCGCATGAGCGCGGGAAGCCGCACCAATCCTGGGGGATATGTGACCAAACCAGATTCAAAAATGCAATTTTCGGTGGCTGATCATCGCACGCCATCGGAAGTGGCGGCGATGATCGAAGCCAAAGGATACGAACCCGTCTGGAAGGATTTCGATCACGCATTTCTACAGGATGCGCAATGACTGATGACTTCAAGCAAAAAAAAGAGAAACTGAGCGTTGCGGATCTTTACGTTGTGACATCCGAGTCTCTGTCTGCCGGACGCACGAGCCTTGAGGTTCTGGACGCAGTCATTTTGGCTGGCGTTCGCATCGTGCAACTTCGTGAAAAGGAAAAAACAAAAGGCGACCTGTATCGTCTGGCCGTCGAATTTAGGAAGAGAACTCAAGAGGCCGGGACGCTTCTGATCATCAACGACCATGTGGACGTCGCCTTGGCGGCGGGCGCGGACGGCGTTCACCTGGGCCGTTCCGATATGCCTATTGATGCGGCGCGCCGGATTGCGCCCAACCTGCTGATCGGAGCCAGTTCTCATAACGTCGAGCAGGCCTTGGAGGCCGAATCGGCGGGAGCGGACTATATCAACATCGGTCCGGTTTTTAAGACCTTGACGAAACCCGAACATCAAAACTTTGTTGGTCCTGAAATGGTCGCAAAGGTTGTCGGACAGGTGCAAATTCCTGTTTCGTGCATGGGCGGAATCAATCAATCCAATATTGCGGCGGTTGTCGGGGCGGGACCCGGGATGGTGGCTGTCGTTACAGCTGTTACGCAAGCGTCGGACATGCGAAAAGCCGCCGAGGAACTCAGAAATTTTTTGTTAGAAGCTAGAAGTTAGAAGTTAGAATTAAGAAGTTGGCGGCAAGAAGCTAGAAGTCAGAATCTGGAAGTAAAACCGCAGCAACCGGGGATTCGAAGCGTGAAGTACAAACGGTTGCTGGTTTCCTCCGGCTTGGCAATAGTGTTTTTATCCAAGAGATTTTTTTCCCAAACGCCAAGCCCTGGACCCTGAACCCTTTGTGCTGATTTCTGATCTTGTGGCGAAGTTTTATATCTGCGCGCCCAATTCGGTGACGATCATTCTTTTCAAATGTTCGCCAAGAACTACGCCCCGTCGTGATGAGTCATCCCCCGTGTTGTACTGGCTGTAGATTTTCTCGCTTTTCATGGTCATAGCGAGATTATCCAGGACGCCTGACATGGGTTTCATGCATTTATTGTCGGGGATGCGCATCTGCTTGCGTAAAAGCAGGTTGATGTAAATGACCGCCTCATTATTGGTCAATAAGAGGTTGGGATTGATTTCCCGGTTTCCGTAGTCCCAGGGTTTACATTTTTGCGCCAGTTCGGAAGCGTAAAACGCGATGGCCAGGGCTCTTCTTGATGTTAAATGGTTCTCGGTGACGATGGCGAGTTTGAGAGCCAGAAGGAGTATCATTCCCGTCATCGTTCGATCGAGTTCTTCAGTGTCACTTAAACCAATGAGTGATCGTAAGGTCAGCATGAGAGCATTTTCGTCTTTCCTAATCGGCGAAAAAGGTATCTGGGCCATTTCGTGAAGTAGGAAAGTCATTTCGTAGAGCTTGTATTGCAGAATGAAAGACAGCGCATTTCGGTTCTTAAATGATTGCGCCGCGAAAAGGCCGGGGATGCCGTTATCAAGAACATCTCCGAGTTCTGCGGAAGTTTCGATAAAGTCAGTGTTGTCTTTTCCTTTTGTTGAAGAAAGGATGTGCCTGGCAAGAAGCTTCCGAAATTCATTGGGCTTGTTGGAATACTTGAGCCAGCCGCGATACGAGAGACTCAAATTCTCCTTGGCGACAAGCAGCCAGTTGGTTTGCAGGAATTTGTATCTCTGATTGACAAGAACCTGAAAGAACATGTCCCTTAAAGTAGGAGTGGCCGTAGGTGTTGCGCCTCCGTGGGCTTCATAAAATTCCTGCGTTCCTTTGGGCAAGTGAACTCTGCCGGACTGTATCTGAAGGCGGCTTTCCACCACAAACAGGTCACGGGGGCATATGTACAGGTCGAAAAGTCCGGTATAGCACTCCTTGAGTCTTTCCCCCTTGAAGTTGAAGTAATGAGGGTCTTGAATCCAGGCGAAAAGATATCGGTCCAGGACCATTGCGGAGGGTTTGGAGTCGAAAGTATACCCGTGCAATGTCCGTGATTGGCACAAGGGACAATGAAAAGTCCGTGGTACGACCTTTATCCCGAAATCCGCTTCCGTGAGGATGTCTTTTTGAGATCGGATGGATTGTAACGCACACATAGCTTCTTATCGGCTCCTTTTGCAAAAAAATTACTAAAAATCCTTGATAATTTTCAGCAATTGAAACATCAGTTTTGAATACCAGTAAAAAATTTCAGAAAGCAGAGGCTTGCCTGTATGTCGAAGGAAATTCTGACTTTGTCGGACGGAAAAATCAAGTAGTTTCACGGAAGGGTAAATCTTGCTGAATTTCATGCGGTGCGTGTATCGAGACAGGAACTTCGCGTCGCTTCGGCCTGCATCAAGGGATTCAAGCGCCGTTTTGGCAGCGGCTTCGGAACTTTTCAGCCCCATAAAAATGCCTCCGCCCGTCAGGGGATTCACGAAACCGGCGGCGTCGCCGATAGCCATGACGCCGTCTCCGTGCATTTTGCCGGACAAGTAAGCCGGAATAAGGCCGCTTGAGATGCGTTCGGTTTTCAGATCGCGGAGATCCTCTCGGCTTTCGATAAATGCATGAAGCATCGGACCGAGTTTGCCGCGCAACTGTTCACGAGGTCCTCCGACGCCGACATTCAGTGCATTTTCGCCGGGAAATACCCAAAAATATCCATATGGGAGCTTGATTTCATCGAAAATAAACTCGTAAGTGTCGTGCGCAGCTTTGGGAGCAGACAGTTCGTAGGCGATGCCGATGTGCATGGGTTTATTGGCCGGAAGACCAACGCGGCATGTGCGCCAGGCCAGTGTTCTGGGTCCGTCCGCAAAAATAAACAGCTTGCCGTCGAAGTGAACGGTCTCGCCGCTGGTGCGATTCAGGCATGTGATTCGTCGCTTGAGCGGATCGTAATCCAAGGCCTTGTGAGAAACTTTCAGGGTTGCACCGGCGTTTGCGGCGCGCTGCGCGAACCAGTTATCGAACTTTGGGCGCTGCACGGAAGTATAGATGGGTTTGCCGGCATCGAAAAATATTTCGCGGTTATGAAGTGCTAGGCGGACTTTGCTGATCTCGCGTCCTGCGATCTCATCAGGATAGCCATACAAATTCTTAATGAAATAGCCCACGCCGCCGCCGCAGGAATTGAATTGTCCGGGTTTGGCGTCTCTTTCCAGCAGAAGAACGTTGTAGCCTTTGGAAGCGATGCGATAGGCCGCATTGGAACCTGTCGGCCCGGCGCCGACAACAACTACGTCATAGGTATCGATCATCGTGGAAATTCCTTAAACATCCCAAAGACGGACGAATTGCGTAATGAACATGATGATCCCCGCCGCCACGTAAAGCGATCTGTATGTTTGCTGATAAGAGACCCGATAAGCCACGTCCGGCGTGGGCAGCATGGTGAAATGCGCGATAGCGTGGAAAGGCACAATTGCGATAAATGGCAATGAGAGGCTCCATGGGACCAAGTCGGCGTTTGAAACGGCCAGCAGATACAGAGCGCTGAAAAGGAAAACCGCGAAAGCAAAGTGGAGCATGCGGCGTGGTCCGAAAACAACGGCGTTGGTGCGGATGCCGCCGGCTTTATCCGCGTCGTGGTCTTTGACCTCATGGTTCATATGCCCGGCGGTGAACACGGCGGCAAAATAGATGGCTGGCGCCAGTCCGTCAAAAGACAGGTCTTTTAAAACTACCCAACCCAGAAGGAATTGAAGAATCCCTCCCGTGAAATGAATTAGTGAACCGTATATGGGCTTGGCCTTGGCCATTATTTTCGGATGGGAATATAGGGTCCAGTTGCAGGCGATGGCCATGGCGATGGCAAAGCATTCCGGCAGCCAGAGAAGGTAAAGAAAAAAGGAAAAGAGAAGACCGACAATGGCGACGGCAGACAGTTGCAGCGGTGTTATATCGCCCGTGAGCACCGGGTGGTTTTCGAGGCGCTTGTTGCGGCGATCCGCTTCAATGCCGCCCCAGGAGTTGAGCGCATAGACATAGATAACCAATCCGTAGGTGGGCAAAAGGAATCGCAGTGTTTTCATAAAAGCTCCCCATGACAGGTCGCTCATGGCGAAAAACGTTCCTATCAGGGGAAAGCCGAGCATCAGCGCTGACTCAACAACGCGGATGGCCTTTAAAAATATGACAATGCGCTTAATCATCTTGAATCAAAGTAGTTTTTGATGACGTAATTCTCGGAATAATCCTCAAGATCAACGAGCCTCGGGGCGCCTTCCTTCCACCACATGACGTATGCTTTTACGCCTGCGAAATATTTGTCCCGAAAACGATTGTTTTGCTTGGCGCCGAAATTCAAAACAAAATGCAGGGCGTCGCCCAAGCTGGGATCAGTGTTTTTTCGTCCGGCGACCCAGGAATCCTGATCGTCGCCCTTCAAATAATAATCCACAAAGACCAGTCCCTCATGAATACCTCTGTCTTCAATAAATTCATAGGGTTCGTTAATCCGTTGTGACAAAAGGGCCAAAGCGCGCACATGGATTTGCGTGGTCGAAAACAGCGCCAGCAGGATTGACGCGGCCGTGAATAACGCCACGCGGGTTTTTGCGGCGGGAATATCCCCCAATGATTCACCAAGCCAGCTGGCGGCGCAGCAAAGTCCGCGTGCGCTCAAAAGGACGAGAGGCAAAAGAAGCTCATAATACAAAACGGGACCGGCGTCGCTGATGCCCGGCCAAAAATAGAAAAAATACGCTACGAAAGTCAAAACGACCGGCGTGATCAAAAGCCAATCAAAAAATCGGGCTTTTCTCGACGCAAAGACAATGGCGACGGCGATAAAACTCACCGGCCACCCCAGTAGCCAAATGTTGAGTTTGAAAAAGTTGTTCACAAGATTTGTCAAACCGGCCTTCGGCGTATGGATGATATTCCAGGCGCCGCGGTCAAAACCGAAGGGGGAATCGAAGGGAAGTTTGCCGAGCCATGCGGCGTGGTAATTCGTGATTAATGGGGAGCCGTTGACCAGAAAATTAAACAAGAGATACAGTCCGGCCATCACCGCCGATACCGCCGTAAATGCCGCTATCCGAGGCCAGGTTTCCCGCAGCCGCAACGAAATGATTTTTTTTGATCCTCCACTGGAACGGAAAAGGAGGGCGAGGGCGAAGGCGACGCCGCTCGGGCCGGCGATCAGGATGGTTGTGGCGCTGCGGACGTGGAAGGCCAGGCATAGAAACAGGCCGGCCAAAAGAGCGTTTTGTATTTTTGGACTCTTTAGTGTTCGAAGGGCAAAAACTCCGTACCACGTCAGAAAAGCCAGGGTCATGGGATGAGAAAGGAGCGTGGATGACATGCACAAAAACATGGGGGAGCAAGCCAGCAGTATAGCCGCCAGAATGCCAGTGTTGGAGCCGAAGAGTTCTTTGCCCAATAAGTATATGCCGGGGATCGTCAGCGCGGCGGCGAGAAGAATTAATAAACGCGGGAATCCGATGATAAGGCCCGGAAGAAGAAAAAAGCTGTGCCCCAGGGGATATTGGCCGAACATCCTGCCGTCGTTTACTAAAAAGACATTGTCGTTGAACATGAGATCGGGTGCCGGCAATGATTGCGCCGTCAGCCGGCCTGAAGCAAATATTCTGGATTGATAGAGATAGATGTTCTCATCGTCTGAGATGGGCACGCCATCAAGGACGAAGTAGGCGATGAAAACCGTTGTTGCCAGCACAAGCGTGGTCAGGCCGATCAGTAAATATTTTCGTTTGCGGGCATCGGATGAAAAATTGTTCAGGGCGGAAACTGTTCGCTTTTGCAGTCTGTTTTCAAAGGCCAGTGTGCAAACGATGGCGGCTGGCAGCAAAAGCAGCAGCGCCACCATGAAAAGCCTTTCGGCATCGCTTAACGCAAAGACATAGCTGACCCCGTTTTCATCCACGCCGTACTGATGCATATCCGTGAAGCCGCCATGGAAATGCCCGATGGCGAAGAATCCAAATATCAGCAAAAATCCTAAGAAACCGAGGAATGAAGGAGAAAAACCGGGATCATCGGCCAGCGCGTCATCGAGGATGAAAAAGGGATCTTCGGCAGCGCCTTGTATTTGTTTTTGCTCGTTCTTATTCACGATAACCAATGTTCCCTAAAAATAAAAAACACGCCCTCAAAAGCGCGCATAACGCTTGCGCATTACGATGAAAAGAGATTATGGAAATCCCCATAGCAAGTCAACGAACAGGATAAGGCCAAAAGGGAAACTCTCAGAACATCAGCCTGATGCCGCCGTGGAGAAAACGACCGGGCGCCGGGTAGTGCCGGGCGCTTTCATAGTATTCATCCGTCAGGTTTTCGCCGGCGATGGAAATTTCCAGGTTGTCGCGATAATTGTAGAAAAGGCGCGCGTGAAAGAGCCCGTAATAAGAAAGTTTGCCCAAATCCTCCGACTCGTAATCAGCCACGCCGTCCGTGTAGGAAAAGCCAAGCGCTCCGCCAAATCCGGTGCTTGAAAGATAACCGGCAATGGCATGGACAACGTGTTCGGGGACGAAAAACACATCCGATGATTCTTCGCCTGAGACCTTGTCTTTCGGCTCGAACACGGCATCGAGGTAGGTATAGTCGGCGCGGGCGTAAAGCCCTTCAATGGGGGTTGTTTTTAGTTGAACCGTTGCCCCGTTGAGTGTCTTGTCGCCATAGTTTTTGATACGACCAAGCTCGGCTGCGGGCAGGTCGGCGGGTTCCGTGATGACATCCGCCGTTTCGGATCGAAAGCCAGTGATCGACCAGGAAGCGCGTTCGCCGATCTCCTGGCTGTATCCAATCTCGTATTGCCCGGTCATTTCAGGATCAAGCTCAGGGCTTGCCTCATTGGACTCGAAAAGTTCATAGGGGCTTGGGAACCGGGGTTTTTGCGCGTAGGCCAAATGGAAATCGGCGCCCGCAAAAGGACCGGCGACCATCCCGGCGCGAAAAGACATGGCGCTTAAAGTTTGAAGCTCATCGTCTTCCACGTTGTCGGCTTTGATCGGCATCATTTCATCAAAAGCAAATCCCGCAGACACGCCCACGTACTTTGTGAGGTGGACATCGTCTTCAATGGCGAGGTGGGTGGTTTGATAATTGCCGGTGATCTGGTCTGCGCTCTGGCGCCAGTTGCTTGTCTTGTCGCTGACGTAATGCCCGGTCAACCGAATGCGGGAGTATTTGCCGAAGTCCAGAGTCGGCATTAACGATGCGCCGACGCGCAGGTCCTCTCGGTGGAATTGCTCGTCCAGGTCGTTGATGGCGTATTTGTCCAGCCAGCGTTCAAGCCGTGAGGCATTTTCGCTGATATAGGCCAGAGCGCGGATTTCCAGATGCTTGCTTGGCTTGGCCAGAAGATGAAAATTTCCGACAGACCTTCTGCGGTGCGCGTAGCGATAAGCGATGTTGTTCGGGGAGTTCAAAGGCCGGGGAATATCGTTTTCGCCTTCATCGTAGGAACCGCCGATAAAGAATTGGATCGGAACGCCGAGAATCAAACCCGTTCGTCCGAGAAAGTGGTTTTGCCTTTGCGCGGCGTTTTCACGCAGTCCGCCGTCCTCGTCCGGTACGGCCTCAAAATCATCGGGAAGAAAGTAGCCCGCACGTTCGTTGTGGGTAGCCGCGCCGTAATAATTCAAAGGCCCCTGCGTGTCGCCGAGCCAGAGGTCGTAGGAAAGCGCGCGTCCGATGCCCCAATCCGTTTCGAAGTCCGCAGAAAATTTGTCCGCGACCTGCCGGGTGATAATCTCAATGGTTCCACCGGTGCTGCCCGGACCCCAGCGTAATGAGCCGGGACCGGTCGTCACGCGGATGAGCGCGATCTGGCCTATGGCAATGCGCGTCAGGTCGCTTGTCTGATATTGCGCGTCCAGGAGGGGGACGCCGTCCAGAAATATTCTCACTGAGCGCGGATCAGCGCCACGCAGTCGCAGATACGTTTCCTGCCGCAAAATAAAGCGGTCGCCGGTCAGGACATTGCCTTCAGCGATCATGGCGAGGGCGTCCGCCAGATTGCTGGCGCCAAGGACACGCAATTCCGCAGTCGAGTATTCGCGGACTGAGGACGTGCGGTCCGCAAGCTTGTCGTCCTCGGCGTTGAGAAAGCGAGCGGCCTCAAAATCCGAGTATGTCAAATCGTCGGCTTGTGCCAGGGCGGAATGTGCAAGAAATAAAATGGCGATAAAAAGGCTCGTTCGCATGGAACATTTATAGGGAAATGATGCTATGCGCGCAAGCGATGGGCTGGTATCTATTCATGGGAGTTTTAAGAAAACACTATTCGAATATTTTACTTCCGCAATCCCTGAAATATTTCTCGCATGTATCAACAACGGATGCGTCGTAAAGCACTCCCTTATGCTTGGCGATCTCTTTCAGGGCGGCCTGGATGCCTAATGCCTTGCGGTAAGGCCGGAGTAAAGTCATCGTTTCAACCACGTCCGCCACGGCAAGAATCCTTGCCTCCAATAAAATTTCGTCGCCGGTGAGCCCTTGAGGATAGCCGGAGCCATCCATTCTTTCATGATGTTGATATACTATCTGGGCGATTGGCCAGGAAAACTTGATCGATTTTAGTATTTCATAACCAATGAGGGGATGCTTCCTGATCAGGGAGATATCTTCAGCGGAAAGCTTGGCGCGCTTGGTGAGGATTTCGGATGGAATGGATATTTTCCCGATATCGTGGATTGCGCCGGCCAGGTAGATGCCTTCGATTTTTTCTTCCGCAAGCCCAAGGCGTCTGGCCAGCGCCTTTGCCAGTTTGGCAACACGGATGTGATGGCCAGCCGTGTAGGGATCGCGTTTCTCAACGGTAAGAGACATGGCGGCAATGGTGCCATGCAGAGCATCGTTCAATTCTGCGGTTCGCTCAACCAGATGCTTCGTTCTTTTCCTGACTTCCCGGCGCAGCACGGTAATCATCCCCCCCGCCAGGACGAGCAAGCCTGCGATGACGCCAATGATCCAGGCAATGTATTCCGGCACAAAACGCACAGGAGGCTTTCCCATACATTTGGCCAGCGCCATGTAGTAGGTGGAATTGGGTTCACGACGCCATGTTTTCAAATGCCGGTCGATGGCCTTTAATAGGTCGGGATGGCGCCCATTGGCGGTTGCGAAAAATAGCTGCGACATCTGAAAGACAATCGGCGTTTTAATCAGGTCATACTCGCGGTGGAAGTAATCTCCGAAAAAGTGGTTGGCCACCGCCGCATCGACCTCCCCGCTTTGAGCCAGGCGGAAAGATTCTTTGTAAGATTCGGTCGGAACCATTGTCACATCAAAGCCGAAGCCGTGCATCATTAAGGCGAATTCCGTTTGCTGGATTGAGCCTTGCAACAAAGCGACGCGCTTGCCGTTAAGCTCCGACATGGAGTGGATCGGTTGACCGTGACTGGAATAAAGCCGCGACCAGCTATCAGCAACCGGCACGCGATGGAAGTCGAAGTGCTTATCCCGCTTTCGCGAATATGCGACATCCGGCATAAGATCGATACGCCCGTCCTTGAGGGCTTGCAGGCAATCGGACCACTGGCAGGGAATGTATTCCGGCTTCCAACCTTCTTTCTTGGCCATTTCGGCGAATAGATCGATGAAAAGGCCCCTTGCCTGACCATTGTCATCGGTGAACACCTTCGGCCTGTTCTCATAGATGCCGACCCTTACGATGCGGCCCTGTTTTTCTACCTCATCGGCCGAAGAGACAGAAGTCCCCGTTAGGATGGTATTCGCCAGTAAAATAACGGCGATGAAAAGCATCTTTCGCATAGATCACTTATAGGGAAATGTGAGCGTGCGCGCAAGCGACAAATGCGATCCAGGGCCTTCAGTCCTGCCTTCGGCTCTTTGAGCTTCAGGCTCGAAGAGGGCGAAGTTGAAGGGAAGGGCGATTGCTATGTAGGAGCGGGTTTGTAACCGCGATTTCAGTGACCGATCCTCTTGCCGTTGCTCTATCATCAGGTCAGGCACAGGGGCCTGTCCCTACGAAGCGAACTAAAAACCCAGGACAAGCGCTAATCGTTTTTGTACTTCTGTGAACAGCGCAATCGGAAGGGTTCCTGCTCGCAGGATAAGACGATCTGTTGAGATAGTGCGTAGCTGATGGCAAAGGACCATGCTGTCGAGTTTCAAACCGCCATCGCCGCGCTGCGCGGCTATGGTGAAGGCATGCTTAAAACGAATATTGCTGGTGATGGGAAGCGCCCAGACCAGGCCGTGGGGAATCCGGTTGAATTCATTCACCGAAACAATCAGGCAGGGGCGTTTCCCGCCTTGCTCGTGGCCTTTGACCGGCTCCAGATTAACCCACCAGATATCGCCGCGTTTGGGGTGCTTTTTCTTTGTTTTCGCCTTCGTTTGTGGCTTTGCTTTTGCCATAAGCGTTTAATCCGCCTCCAGTCCGTCCATGAGGGACGCATCCCAAGCTTTGCGCTCGGCGATCTCTTCATTCCAGGCTTTCGGATCGTCTCGAATGGCGCTGAAATCACGTTCGGCCTGGTCCCAGAAAAGCCGTTTCTTATATTCCAGCAGCGCATGCTCGATAACGGATTGCATGGTCGTATCGGTATTGTGGGCCAGTTCACGCAAAAGCTGCCTTGACCTTTCGCTGATTCGCACAGTTGCTCCTGGCATTTGCCACACCTCCTACTAATTTTCGATGCAAGCCGCGAAATCTCAAGTATCGGCGTCACAGCACGTCTACTCATCAGTAGACAATAATATCTACCGTATTGTCAACAAATAATTTCGCGATTTGATCTATCCGAGACGCCCGATGTCACGCCGTTTGTTCGCAGCCTCGAAAGAGGCGTTTCATTCCTTAGCCCTCAGGCGGAAGCCCTGGGTTCGCGTGAAGAAACAAAATAATTTGAGCCCGACATTTCGAAAGGGCGATTCAAAATTGTTTTCCTTGCAAAACCGCTTCGCCTTGGGGGAGGGCGGTTCTTTCGGATAATGATGAGCCGCCCACCTTAAAGGCGGGCTTCGCATTGGTATAATATGTCGGCATGATCCCCAGGGCTTCCGACTTCGCCAAGGCTACGTCGGATAGGGCCGCCCTGGGCTGATTTATGAGACGCCCGCCTGGCAGCGGGCTTGCAGGTCGAAAGAATCTCCAACAGCACGTAGGAAAAGAGGCAATGATTCAGTTTCAAACAGATGGAGGCCAAATTGAAACGCGAAAGTAGAGGCGATCATAAATGGAGAGGAGCCGAGCGGCTTGTCACTCGCCAGACTCACCAAGCCGTTCCCGGTGCTTTGGGATGAGCAGCGCAGGGAATTGGGATTTAGGGAACAGCCGGTTAAATAGTTTTCAGATATCCGATTGATATTCCGCAAACCGGAACGTGTCAACGATAATGAGACACCGTTTTTCATAGTTTAGAGTGCAATATTCTGGCTCTCCGTTTTCGGCGGGTTGATCCAAGCCGCTTCCGGCAATTTCATGGGTTCGGGGATTTTGTTCACGAACTGTTCGGGATGTTTTTCAAAAGCATCCAGCAGTACTATCTCTCTTTACTTGGTCGTTTTCTCCCGGCGCAACGCCGATGGAGGATCCGCGCTCATGCACCGCTTGCATCAGGCGCTCCCGTCGTCGTCCGGTCGGCTCAGGGGGATGTCCAGGAGCGCGGCAACTTTTTTTTTGGAAGTCGATTACCATTTCGGCCTTCGCCAGTTTCTTTTGCAGCCAGGCGTTCTCGCGACGCAATTGCTCATTTTCCTTTTTCAACATCGGGGACGCGCCGGGTTTGGGTCCGCGCTTTTTATTGTACAGACCATCCAGAGCGCCCTGATCCCGCAACTGTCGCCACTTTTCCAGATGGGAGGAGTACTACCGGTGCTGAGATCGAGAAAGCGATCGTCAACGCCATGTACCATGCCTTTGCCGAGCACCGGGGGGTGACCATGACCGACATTTACAACGCCATCGGCACCACTGTCCCGCTCTCGGTCACCATGAAAGAGCAGATCACCAAGGCCAAGCGCTGTGCCGACAACCGGGCGGTCAGGGGAAACTGAGAAACGGGTAATCGCCAGGCGCTTCACCCCCTGAAAAAAGTGAACATTGCCGCACCGGCTCCAAAGACGACAAAGCTGATAGCCTGAAAGACGGTAATTTTCGCCGCTCCCCCATCGCCTTTTTTGGTCGCGTACAACAAACATGAAAGCGTCGCCGCCACCAGATAGATCAACACGAACGGGTTTTTCGTATGGATCGTTATCACCGCGAAAAATAGAAGCCCTGACGACAGAGCCGCTGTTTTCTTCTTTCCAATTCTTGTGGCAACCGTATAGATGCCTGCGGCCTTATCGGCTTCGGCATCCATGATGGTGGAAAAAAGATGAATGGCCACGATTCCGATGAGTAGAGGAACGGTCTTTTGTAAAAATTCCCCGTGCGGAACGAACAAGCCAGGGTCTACGTAGGTGTAGCCGAAAACGATGATCAGGTAAATAATCGCCGCGTTGGCAAGCGAATCCAGCGGCGGCCTGCTTTTCAGCCTCAACGGCGGAGCGGAGTAAACGACTGCCATTCCAAGAAGTGATACAGCAGCCGCGACCGTCTGCCACTTTCCGGTCGAGAAAGCGACCGATATGATTGCGCTGGCAACCGCGCCGCAGATCCATCCTACTTTTCCGTATTCCGACTCTTTCAGGCAGACCCCGTGAATGAACCCCTCCTTTCTTTTTCGAGGATTCGCCAAGTCTGTGTTTCGATCAAATATGTCGTTCAGCCCAAATAACAGAAGGCAAAAAGGGACCGACAACAGGATTAAAAGTAGAATCCCAGTTTTCCCGAAAGGGATATCGTTTGCGATCAACGGGTATGCAAAGAGAATCGGTCCGATCGGCCAAGCAATAAACCGGCTGATTTTCACCAACCTTATCAGCCCTTCACATACTCCACCCGTCGCCTCGTCGCTTTCCGCGACCTTTATTCCCATTGTTTTTCTCCTTGAACATTTTGTTTCAACACCGGTTTCGGATTGCTTCGTGTTCTAAACAGACCAATTGTCCGAAGTGCTTCCCCTCTTTTTCTGTGTCTCCTTGGGCGCAATATCCCTTGCCGATCCCAACGCATTCTCGTGCGCTGGCTTCGCAAATGAAACGCCTTCATCCTCAAAAAGCAGCCCTGCTGCAGACCGATCGAATCCATCTGCGCGGGACCGTTCTTCCTTTTGCGCACAAAGCGCTTTTCAACTCGTAACGAACCTGATGCCACCCATCTGCATAGTTTTCCGGGAAAGCCTTTAACCGACATTCCCCATATCAACCTGTAAATCCGACTCTCCGGGCTTTTACCCACGACGGACCACCTTTTGTCCACACGATTTCGTCAAAAACCTCGTTGCAAAGAATAATCGCACCCTCTGTCTCTCCTGGAAATCAAACGATTTCTCCATCAAAACCTGCGGTTGGACGGACCTATCCATTGGCTTTCCAAGATTCAGGGAAAACTATACCGTACAGCATCGTAACCCGTCGATACGATCCAAGATTTCCGCGAATACATCCTTGGAGACCGCCACCTCTGCCATCTGGAAAGTCGTGTAACGGCCGCTACGCACCACCTTTGCTCCGATCTTGATTTTGTCGGCAGGGCCAGTCTATGAATTCAAGCAGGGTAGTCTTTCCAGTGCCTCGCTCGCCGATGACGCAGTTGAGGCCCGGCGCGAAGTTTAGATCGATTCCATCGAGAAATCCGCCGGTAACCTTGATTCGCCGGATAATGTTATGTGCCATTGTAATTTCCTCCCTCCTGGCCATCCAAAATGCACTATCTCTGCGCAGTACTTTGCCAGACCTGGAAGTCAAGAGTCATCAGCCGCAGTTTTTGAAAAAACTTTCGACAGTTTTTTTTCGCGGCCTCATTCGCCTTCCGGCAGTCTTTCGCTGATTGCCACAGATGAAACCGCCACGTAAGACAGCGTACATTCTGACGCAAGAAGAACATGAAGGCCAATGAAAACGGATTATGGCGAAACTTCACTTTACAAATCAC
>CAZQAE010000080.1:0-21447 GCA_964591275.1 uncultured bacterium
AGGTTAAAGTCCGAAACACCACCGTCCAGCGCAGCCTTTTTGATTTCTTCAACGGCAGTGTGAACCAAAAAGCCGGAAGAACCGATCACCAGGTAAACAGGAGCGATTTTCCCCTTGAGGTTTTTTCGTAAATTTTCAATCATTTAATGAAACCCGTCGAATATCCGGTCATGAATATCCCTGGCCATCTTTTCGGCAATGGCTTCAATCGCCTCTTTTTTGTTGATTTCACTTTGGAAGATATCGGGAGTTGCTCGATAATCCGAGATTTCGGAAATGCCGCTATCGTTCCAGAGCACCTCGCCTTTGGGAGTCACGAGCTTGATACGGGCCTGAATGGAGGCGCGATACTCCGCAGCGTAATCCCCTCTCGAAAAACTGATCGGTTTATTGCTGAATTTGCTGATTACGCCCACGACAATGACGCCGGCGTTTTCGGCGCTGACAAGCCTCGCGTTTTTGTGCAAGATGATTCGCTGGCGAAGCGCGTTCGTGACCGCAGCTTCGATGCCTGCTTCGAATGTGTCATTTCGAAATGTGGGAACAGCAATCGTTTTTATCGAGGCGTCAAGGTTGACGCCTCTGCCTTCACGGTGATATCCGCAAGAGCAAAGCGCGATAACAAGGAGAATGATCAGCGTATGAATAAACGCCTTGTTCATTGCCATGTTCCAACATTAAAACAGCGCATCCGATTAGGGATACGCCGTTTGCTCGGACATAAAGTCTGATTGGTTTCAGCCGACAATTTCTTCTTTAGCGAAGGAATTCTCATTAAGATCCCACGTGACCACGTATTTTTTATCGCCGGAGGTGAAGTACCACTTGATTTGTCCTGTATCGAAATCAAAGCCCTTTACGGCAGGATCGAGAAAAAGTCTTTCGCCATAAGCTTTTTTAACGGTTTCCAGTGTATGGAGCTCGATATCCATCTTTTGCCTATCCGACAATTTGTACAAGACTTTTCCGTTGCCGACAACGTGCATGTCGTTAAACACCGACTTGCCGCGTAGAGGAGAAATTCTGTAGGACAGCAAGGTCAGGCCGCTATCGTCAAACTCGATTCTCATTTGTAGAAAGCGAACACCA
This sequence comes from uncultured bacterium, assembly GCA_964591275.1. GTDB lineage: Bacteria > Lernaellota > Lernaellaia > JACKCT01 > JACKCT01. The sequence continues at coordinate 1,090 of CAZQAE010000080.1, forward strand.
TGCTGAAAGTCCCAGTGCCCTCCGTCAAAGGTAATCCACTGGTCATCCAATTTCAGCATATGGGCATTGGCGACGCCTGCCATCAGCAGACATATTGAAAGAATCAGAGTTATTGTCATTGTCTTTTTCATGAATCATCCTCCCTCATTTGGGAATAAGAGCCTAAAACGCCTCAAAGTTATAGGTCGCAAACAACATTTTTGTCAACAGAAGATCACGTGATTGGATGGAGTGAAACCAAAATATTTCTATCGTAAACGTGTGCAATCGCGGATTTATCAATCCTTATCGATAAGTGGAGTGAAATTGGTTTTGTCTCTTGCGAGCATCTTGAGAAATTTGTCTGCCAGTTTTTTACGTTGAATTTGAAAATCCGGTTCGCTAACTCCTTCCAGCAAAACAAAACCACCCGCGGAGCAATCATGTCCCCCGGCGGACCCCTTTTTGCCGGCCATGCGAACAGCCAGTTTACCCGCAAACGCACTTTTTCGCCTGGTTCTGATGGAAAAATATATACGCATATCAATACGACCAAAACACAGCGACCATTTCATCCCTTCAATTTTCAACAAAAAATCAGCCAGCTCCGCCGCCGCTTCCGGCGCAGTGAGCGAACCCAGATCCGATACAACAACGTCGCGATAAATCACAGCGTTTGAAACACCTTCCGAATAGTGGCGCACGTAGTCCCTGGGTATCGAAGCATTCTCAATTCGCTGAAGCAATTTCAGACTGACGTTCGGAAAAAGAAATTGAATCATTTTGAAGTCGTAATCCGTGCTCCCGCGTCCGAGATCGTCAGTATCCGTCTTGATGCCGTAATACAAGGCGGTGGCTACGCGGGCGCTAAGCGGTATCTCGTTTTCCTTGATGTATTCGCTGATTATTGTACTCGTCGAACCAAAATGCTCGCGCAAATCCGTGAATTTGCTTTTCATGCCTTTAAGCGGCATGTGGTGATCGATGACAATATCGCAGTCAACTGCCTGAGTCAGCGATACATTTTTCGCGCCCGGCTGCGCGTCAACGACGGCGATGTGTTTGAAGCGGGAAGCCATACCCCCTGTCATGGGATGCAGGGGTATCCTGAGAAGTTTGACCATAGCCCGGTTTTCCGCCCTGCCTATGGTTCCGCCATAGCCCAGTTTTACCCCAATCTTTGTCACGTACGAAAGGATATGGCGCAAGCCGAAAGCTGCGGCAATGGAATCGGGGTCGGGATTGTTGTGCGTGAGGATCAGCAGTCTTCCGCCGCCGCCTAGCAATCCAACAATCTCCGCGACCTTTCCAACGGGTTCAATCATTTTCTTTTTCTTTCTGGCAGCATGTGTGTCGCGAAATCATTATACGAATTATAGTCAAGGTCGAAAAATATTCAAACTCCTATGGCCGCTCGTTTGATTTCCTGAAGGATCGCGGATATTTTAATAACCGAATAATCTCGGCAGGTCGCTGTCGATCAACGGAATTGATAATCGTGGAGATTGATAAATTATGGCCAAAGTTATCGCGCTGGCCGGAAGCCCGCGAAAGGGAGGCAACACCGACACATTGTTGGATGCATTTATCGCCGGAGCAAAGCAAGCCGGAGCGCAAGTCGAGTTATTCCAAGTGCGAGAGTTGAATATATCTCCCTGCATTCACTGTGGATCCTGCGATAAAGCGGGGATATGCATTTTTAAGGACGACCATCCGCAATTGGCGAAAATAATCCAAAGCTCCGACATTTTTGTTTTCTCGTCTCCAGTATTTTTTTGCGGATACCCTGCAATATCCAAGGCATTCATTGACAGATTCCAGGCTTATTGGGTTCGCCGATACGAATTGGGCACCCTGACCCAGCCTGGTCCCAAGGGATTTCTCCTGTCAGTCGGCGGCTCCCGGGGCCTGAAAATTTTCGATGGCCTCACCATGACTTTCAAGTATTTGATGCACTCCCTCAACGGCAAAGTGGACCAGCGCCTTGTGTACCCGGAAGTCGATGCCCTGGGAGAAATTGAAAAACACCCGACAGCATTGGAAGAAGCGCAAAAGGCCGGATACAGCAAAATTGCCACGCTGGTGGCTGCGGAAAGAAAAGAATGACTTGAAATCGAGTTTGTGCAAGGTCGCAAATCCTGAAACCTAAAGGAGACGCCCATCATCAAACTCGCGATTGGCAGTTTCTCTTTTTTCAAAACGGCTTGAATTTGGAAATATTTCTGCTAACCTGTTAGCTGGTAATTAATACCGACAATAGATGCGTTTGAGGTTGACATGAAACCATTTGAACCATTGAAATACGAGGAACTATCAGAGCACCTGAAAGCGGCCCTGCCCGCCGAGGCATCGCTGGGTTTGAAAATGGCGGCGGCCAATGGGAACCTGCCGCTCATCACGCTGGACTTGGTGGCGTGTCTTTACTATCTCGCCAATGATCCCGATGCCTCCATCCGACGCACTGCGAGGAAAAGCCTCAGGCAACTGCCGCCGACGATCATACATACAGCTCTGGCAGGACGCCTTTCACCCAAAATCCTCAATTGGTTCGCACACATCAAACTGGATGAACCGAAACTCTATGAACTCATCGCCCTGAATAGAAACACCCACGATGAGACCTTTATTTATCTTGCGAGAACAAGCGAACACCAGCCCCTCATCGAAATCATCGCCAAAAACGAGTTTCGCTTGCTTAACTCGCCGGAAATCATTGAAGCCCTGGAAAGCAATGAGGTCGCTCTGATTTCCACCGTGCAAAGAGCCGTTGAGTTCTATCGGCTTCAAAGGGGTCGTTCCTACGCAGAGTTTCTGGCGGAAAAGAGAGCCAGGGAAGATACGCCCGAAGAAAGCGCGGCTCCAGAGGAAGAAGCGGACGAGGATATTGGCGAAGAAGATGAAGCCGAGCTCAACATCTCATCAGAGCCCGAGATCGAAAACGTCGCGGATGAAGTTCCGGAAGACCTCACTATCGAGGATTTATCAGCGGAAGAGAATATCGCGATAGCTCCTGATGGCAAAGTCATTTCCACCGAGGAAGAATCCCTACTTGATCAAGGAATCCTGGAAAAGTTTTCCATTGCGGAACTGATGACGGAGGATTTCGACAAGGACCGATTTTTCGCCGAAGAATTTCTGGTCGACGCCGAAGCCGAACTGGAGGCCGATACAAGAGAATCACTGGCGAATCGCATTCGAAAAATGAAAATAGTCAACCAGATGCGCCTCGGCTTGAAGGGCAATCTCGAAGCCCGCAATATTCTTATCAAATCCGGCAATAGGCTTATTCAGGATTGCGTTTTGCGCAATCCCCGAATTACTATTGATGAAGTTCTTAAGCTTTCGAAGGATAAATCGGCTCGTGAAGAACTCATTCGAACAATAGCCGACCACAGGGAGTGGACGAAAAGCTACACCGTAGTTCACACCTTGTGCTGGAATCCAAAAACGCCCACGCAGCGAGCTTCGAGATTCTTGAATCGTCTGAATGTGAAAGACCTCCTGAGCATTTCACGCTCAAAGCAGGTTCCGGGCTTGCTGGCGGTCCAGGCGAGAAAACTGGTCTCACAAAAGGAGCGGTACCGTTGAGCGATGGCCAAAATTCATTTTTTTCGGATGAACTTTTCGAGCAAAACAACACGCCCGCTGATCGTTTGTCGATACTGGTGATCGAAGAGGACCTCTGGAATACTATGTTGGAAAATCCGGAGGAGCCCAAAGGGCACAACGCATACTTTTCCTTTATCACGCGAAACAATCTGCTCAAAGAAGCGTCCAGACGATACGGCGCCATTGTTTCAGCAAAGGACGATTACTCCATAGACGCCAGAAGGCAATTCCGTGAGTATCAAAAGAATATTATCAACCTGATGTTTATGACCGACTCTCGCGATACTACGCCGCAAAAACGCTCTGGTCTCAATTTATTTGCCTTTTTGGCCATACCGGTCATGACGGTATTCGGTTTTGTGATGATCTTTTATGAATCAACACGGCCCTTTGGAGTGGGTATGTTCTTGGTGGGCCTTGGGGCGCTTACCTATTTGATCTTCGTGAAAATCAAAAAAGTCAGCGAAAAAATTGAAAAGGGGAATCCGGTATTTTGATTTTTCAACTGCAATCCTTTTTTGCCGCTATTTATGAACCAACATTCAAATAACCGGCGAGCGTCGGGTGAAAAATCCGATATCGGCAGCGGCCTTCTCATTCTCGTCGCAACACCCATAGGCAATATGGAGGATATTACAACGCGCGCCGTACGCACGCTGCGTGAATGTGATCTCATCGCGGCCGAGGATACACGCGTGGCGAAAAGATTGTTGGGTTTCCACGGCCTGAAAAACCGGATTTTCTCCTGCTATGACGCCAACGAAGAGTTCCGGGCAAATGAGATCGTCAAACACTGTGAAAGCGGTAAAACCGTTGCTCTTATAACAAGCCGAGGACATCCCTGCATATCCGACCCGGGATACCGCGTGGTATGCGCCGTACTGAAAGCCGGAATCAACGTGAGCGTGGCGCCGGGACCCAGCGCGGCGATTTCGGCTCTGGCCCTGTCCGGCTTGCCGACAGATGAGTTTCATTTTTCCGGATTTTTGCCGCGAAAAGGAATGAAGCGGCAAAAGCGTATTCAAACCATGCTGCAAGGTGGTACATTTGTCATCTATGAATCGCCGGAACGCATTGTGGCGACCCTAAAAGAAATCGCGGAAATTTGCGGCAATCCTCAGGCGGCTTTGTCTCGAGAGCTAACTAAACTCCATGAAGAAACCATTCGGGGCAGTTGCGTTGAAATTATCGATATCGTCTCGAAGCGCGAGGTGCTCGGCGAGTTGACTTTGATGGTGCGTATCGACGCTGAAACTGACAGCGAAATTAGTCCCGACATTGCGCTGCGGGGATGGAATCTGAAAATGAAACTCGGTCTGTCCACGAAGGACGCCGCTTTGGCCATGTCCATCGCATTCGACGTCCCCAAATCGAAGGCCTATGAAATTTTGCTCAAAATGGATAACCACAACTCGTCAGGATAATGATTTTGACATTATCAATTGCCCTTGAATCCATGATCGAGGACTCCTGCGGTGAGTGAATGCGTTGCGCTGACTTTTAAAATGATGTGCGAGCGTGAGGGTTTGTGTTTTCAACGCGGAATGTATTTTCGTCACAAACCCGATCATTCGGTGATTCTATCCTCGAACGCCCTGGATTCAGATTACGATGATCTCATCGATCCCAAAAGTGAGATCCTCATTTACCAGGGGCATAACGCGCACCGTTCAAAGAACGCGCCTTTCCCTCAACTGGTCGATCAACCGGAATTCAATCGTAACGGAACGCTTTCCATGAACGGTCGTTTTTACAAGGCGGCTTTAGACTATGCCAAGAGCCTGGCGCCTCCCGAAGCCGTGCGCGTCTATCGCAAGCTTGGTCGCGGCATGTGGCTTGACCTGAAAGTATTTCACCTTGTTGATGCCTGGAAAGAATCCGACGGACGCAGACTTGTGTTCAAATTGAAACTTCGTCTATTTTCAAAGGCTGGTTGCAAAGAAGACGCCTCATCGAATCCAAGAACCATTTCCCCAAAAACCAGAGTCGCCGTCTGGAATCGGGATGGAGGAAAATGCGTCATTTGCGGTTCGACTGAATTTCTCCATTTTGATCACATTATCCCCGTCTCAAAAGGTGGAGGAAACAATCCAAAAAACATCCGAATTTTGTGCGCCAAGCATAATCTAGCCAAGTCGGATAAGCATCGCTAACAATCTGTTGATCCATTCCGTCAAGACGATTTTTCTCATTTTACTCCCTGCCGCTACCTTATTTCCAAAATTTTCCCCTGCAAATTTGTTACTTAATGAACATGAAATTTTGCCATTATTACAATTATTTTCTTCATCCTCTGTATTTTTATGGCGTTATTTGAATTTTTGCAAATGAATTTTTGCATATTTTCCATATTTGCATTGACACTGGCTGTGGCTCTTCCTATAAAAGCCTTGGAACTCGGTTATTTGTAACCACTTTGCAAAAAAAGCAGAAATAAATGGAACCAAGGGAAATAAAACGGATCATTTCAGAATCTGCGGTCCAGTACCTGCTTCTTCAGTTCACGGATATTCTTGGACAACTCAAGGGCGTTGAGGTCGGAAAAGGACGACTCGACGAAGTGTTGGCCAACCCTTTAGCGATTGACGCCAGCGCAATGTCAGGACCATTTCGCGACATTGAAGCCGATGGCAGACTAAAACCTGATATGAATACCTTTTCCCTTCTCCCCAATCTCAACCAAAAACCAAGAGGCGCCAGACTCATTGCCGATCTGATCCTTCCCGACGGATCCCCCAGCGAAAGCTGCCCACGCAGGATTCTTCGTTGCGTCAATCAAAAACTGCTGGATATCGGCATATCCCTGCGTTTTTCCTCCGAGGTTGAGTTCTACATATTCCCCATAGACCCCGACGGAAATGCCGACCTGGACACTGCGGACGCTTCTGGTTATCTCGATTTTTCAGCTGGCGAGCCGGGGCAGGATTTTCGGCGCGAGGTCATCGGGTGTTTGGAACAAATGGGTTTGCAAATTCATCATGCCCATCATGAAATTTCGCCAGGGCAACATGAGATCGGCTTGATGGCCCTGCCCGCCCTGGAGTGCGCCGACGCCATCGTGACCTTGCGTTTTGTCACGAAGGCGATCGCCAAGCGTCATGGATTCATCGCCACCTTCATGCCAAAACCAATCTTCGGATCCGCAGGCTCCGGCATGCATATTTCGATCAGCGCAACAAAAGGCAATCAAGACGCATTTTCAGATTCTCGCGGCGATTTATCAACTCTTGCCACGCGTTTTATGGCCGGCATCCTTAGCCACGGCGAAGGGCTTTGCCTTCTTTTTAATCCCCTGGTCAACAGTTATAAGCGTCTCGTTCCCGGGCACGAAGCGCCAACCCACATATACTGGTCCAAACGCAATACCGAACCCTTTATCCGTGTTCCCGATCATGGTTCGGAACCCGCCGCGATGGAAGTTCGCGGTCCCGATCCAAGTTGTAATCCCTATCTTTCCCTCGCCGCGCTTATCGCAGCGGGATTTCATGGAATCGACGAGAAGTTTGATCCATGGGAGTCTGTTGAAAAGGACATTTATAAACTTTCCGGAAGGGAAATGGGCCGGCTTCGCATCAAAAAACTACCGGCGAATCTTGGTGAGGCCGTCGGGGAATTCGAAAAGGATAAAGTGCTGGCCAACCAGCTAGGCAGAGTGATTTCAAAAACACTCGCAAAAGCCAAGGCCGAGGAATGGCGCTCGTATATTCGACAGGTTCACCCCTGGGAGCTTAATAGATATCTCGTAAAAACATAAACGCGAAATTTCAGGATGACATCATGAAACGCATTGTGGCGATCATTAAGCCCTTCCGACGCGACGACGTTGTCGAGGCCCTGCAAAAAGCCGATATCTCCGGAGTGACCATAACCGAAGTCATTGGTTCAGGCCGCCAGAAGGGACACAGTCCCTTATACAGGGGTGCGGAATACGTTGTGGATTTCTTGCCGAAATTGAAATTGGAAACCGTGGTCTCCGACGAAAAGGTTGAGCAGATCATCGAATTAATTTGTGAAGCCGCCTACACGGGGAAAATCGGAGACGGAAAAATATTCGTGCACCCTATCGAGGAGGCGGTGAGAATACGAACGAAGGAGCGCGGTGAAGACGCGCTTTAATACTTGGCTGAAAATTAAAACGGTTCGCAATCAGCGCCCTAAGGAGAAAACATGACCCCCAAGGAAGTTCTCGAATACGCCAGGAAGCACAACGCCGTAATGGTCGATCTGAAATTCATGGATTTCCCAGGAATGTGGCAGCACTTTTCGATCCCTTTGCAGGAACTTGGCGTGAATAACTTTGAGAAGGGTTTTGGTTTCGATGGTTCGTCCATTCGGGGCTGGCAGCCGATTCATGCCTCCGATATGCTGGTCATACCCGATCCGTCCACCGCAGTGATGGACCCTTTTACGAAATACCCCACACTTTCCCTCATATGCAATATTGTTGATCCGATAACACATGAGGATTACTCGCGGGACCCTCGAAATATTGCCCGCAAGGCGGAAGCCTATCTAAAATCCATCGGGATCGCCGATGTGGCCTATTTTGGACCCGAGGCTGAATTCTTCATACTTGATGATATTCGCTACGAGCAAAACGAGCATTGCGGTTATTACTATCTTGATTCCGTGGAAGGGGCCTGGAATACGGGACGCGAAGAGAATCCGAATCTGGGATATAAGCCTCGCCCGAAGGAAGGATATTTCCCTGTATCCCCAACCGACAGTCAAAACGATATTCGAACGGAAATGTGCCTAGAGATGATGAAACTCGGCATTGAAGTTGAAGCCCAGCACCATGAGGTCGCCTCCTCGGGCCAGGCTGAGATCGATATGCGTTATGCGCCTCTGATGCGGATGGGCGACCAGCTGATGTTTTTTAAATACATCGTCAAGAACGTTGCGAAGCGTCACAACAAGACCGTCACGTTTATGCCCAAACCAATTTACGGCGATAACGGTTCGGGGATGCACATCCATGTGAGCCTATGGAAAAATAACGTGCCGCTTTTTTCCGGTGAACAATACGGCGGTCTGTCGGAAATGGCCATGAATTTCATGGGTGGCATCATCAAGCACTCGGCGGCGCTTTGCGCGTTCACAAATCCGACAACCAACAGCTATCGCCGCCTGGTTCCTGGATATGAAGCACCCATGAATATCGCCTACTCCAGCCGCAACCGTTCAGCCGCCCTTCGGATTCCCATGTATGAGCAAAGCCCTAACTCCCGGCGTCTGGAAATTCGTTTCCCGGACCCCTCCTGCAATGGATATCTGGCTTTTTCGGCAATTCTCATGGCGGGCCTTGACGGCATTAAAAACCGTATCGATCCCGGACAACCACTGGACCGCGACATCTACGGCCTCCCCCCTGAGGAACTCAAAGATGTGAAGAAGACTCCCGCAGACCTGGCATCTGCCCTAAAAAGCCTGGCCGATGACCACGAGTTTCTCCTGGCCGGTGATGTTTTTACGCAGGATGTTATCGATATGTGGATCGATTATAAGATGACAAGAGAAGTCACTCCGATGCGACTCAGACCTACACCATGGGAGTTTTTTCTATATTACGATATTTGATCGGCGATCTTGTCTAAGAGAGCCGTTTCACAGCCAGGGAACTTACGTCGACTGACATGGCGCCCTGGAAATCGTTAAAGATGTGCCTGATTCTGTCGATACGCTCTTTGTTTAGGGCATCGAGCAGTTTCGCACTAAATTCATCAAGGTTCTCCAGCGAAGCCACCAAAGAGTTGGGACCTGCGCGCGTGCCTAATGCGGCAACGGCATCGTCTTCGACTCCACCAGCCCCGTAGAGCACAATCTTGGGATTTGGGGCTTCTTCGACAATGTCCCATACTTTCAGCGCCATCTCCTCGGTGAATTTCATGCCGGAAAGCGCGAAAATGAGACTGTTGGCTTCGGCCGGAAGATAGATCAATTCCAAGTCGTCGTCGATCATTGTCCTAATGATTGATTCCTGGGGGTAGCCCATTTTCGTGAGTATGCTAATCAGGAATGTTCGAGCCGACCACGTGTTTTTCACCAGAGGCCGATTTTCGGCCGGCAAAAGCACAAGGCGCTTGATTTCCTCCGTTTTCAACGGAGCGCCGCAAGAACAAACAATACCGGCGGATGATAATGCGTCCAGGGCTGCTCTGTCCTTGGCGCGAATCGTGGGCATATTGGTCTTCTTGCAGTACACAACAACCTGCTCTGTGAGGAACTCATGCTCGAACAACTTGTCAATGTAATATTCGCTCTCCTCGCGATTATCAGCGCTTTGCAGATAGTCAGCCCAAACCACGGAATCCTGATCGCCATCAAACTGCTTGAAAAATTTTTCGAGTTTTCCATCTCGGAAAATCTGAGCTAATTCCGAGGTGCGTTTATCAGGTGTGTCAACAGGGTCACCCTGAAAAGGCGGTTTGGAGCCGGCTGAAAGATCCTCGTCAAGCCAACGAACATCCGAGTCTTCTGCCCCATGAGAGATGAAATAGGTATCCAATGCCCCAACCAGCGAGGCCATCCATTCACCCTCTTCGGCGCCCAGTGGGCTTATTTCGCCGACTTCAACGTTGTAATCACCTATCGTGGAGCCATCATCCTTGCCGGGATCGTCGAAAACGTCTTTTTCGTTTGTGGTCGCCTTTTCCGTTTTGGAAAGCTCGCTGACTTTGATAAATAAAGTCGTATCAGGATCCGGGAAAAACATGTCGCCCATAACGCGGTTAATTTCGGGATACAGAATCGAAGCGTTCAACTGGTCAATGGAAGTGCCAAATTTTTCGGCTAACTCACATTTGAGTTCGTAAAGGATTCCTGAATAGCCTTCAAGCGCCAATTCCTGGACCAGAGTGAACCAGTCAAAATCCACCAGTGTCAGCTTGCATGATTTTCTGGCAACATTTTTTACCATAATCATCAGACCTTTTTTGAATTTGCAGTTTATTCAAGTGCGTTGCGACCGACGCCCTCTTAGCTCTCCAGCGATTCTATGAGCGGGCATCCTACTCGTCAAGGCAAGACCCTGGCAATGTCGCCACAAAAATAATCCCGCCCAATGATGGATCGAATGCCCCTCAAGCGAAGGTCATTTTTCTCTTCCGGAAGATATCGGTTTTCCACGGCTACCATACTGCTCACATAGCTTTTAAAAAAGGGGCGTGTCCTTGACTTTTCGGCGAATTTACCCATAACTGCGCTTGCCGTAAATCGACTCGACCGTGAGACTCAACTTACAATCGAGAGTTTACACTCAATTTCGTCACTGGAGGCAACGCAAATGGCAGGTCAAAAAAATCAATCTACAAACTCCAAAGCGAAGAAAGAATATTCCAATAGCCCAACCGGAGAGCGTTTCCCAATCCCCGGAGAAAAAGAATATGCCAAAGAATACAAGAGAATCGAAAGACTGGCTGCAGCAGCCAGGAAAGAAGGCAAAGAAGTCGTAGTCGTCATGGGAGTGGGATTTGTCGGCGTTGTGATGGCGGCCATTGTCGCGGATACGGAAAACAAGAAGGGCAAGCCCAGCAAATTTGTCATCGGCTGCCAAAGGCCGAGCACGAGAAGCTTCTGGAAAATCCCTGTTCTGAATCGCGGATTTTCACCGGTGAAAGCCGAGGACCGGGAAGTGGATGAAATCATCGATCGAACAGTCCGGGGGAAAAAGACTCTCGTTGCTACTTTCAATAATGATTGTTTGATGCTCGCCGATTGCGTGATTGTCGATGTCCAGTGCGACTATTTAAAAGAGGATCTCGGCAATATGAAAACGGGCCAAGCCGAGATGAATGCCCTGGAAAATACTATCCGTACTATCGGCGAGAAGATACCGGCCAAGTGCCTGACCCTCATCGAAACCACCGTGGCGCCAGGGACCACTGAATTTGTGGCATGGCCAATTCTGAAAAAAGCTTTTTCCAAACGAGCGATTAAATCCGCTCCCCTTCTGGCGCACAGTTTCGAGCGTGTTATGCCCGGACGCGAGTACGTCAAAAGCATCCGTGATTTCTGGCGCGTATGCTCCGGTTGCAACGCTGAAGCCAAAAAGCGCGTGGAAAAGTTTCTTCATCAGGTTCTGAACACAAAAGATTTTCCGCTCACCGTCATGGATCGACCCATTGAATCCGAGACGACGAAAATTATTGAAAACTCCTACCGCGCGACGATCCTGGCTTTCCTCAATGAGTGGAGCATTTTCGCCGAGCGCAACGGCGTGGACCTCGTCAAGGTCATCAAGGCCATCAAAATGCGCCCCACGCACAACAACATCATTTTCCCGGGACCCGGCATCGGCGGATATTGCCTGCCAAAAGACGGTGGCCTGGGCTACTGGGCCTACAAACACATACTCGGCTTTGAGGATGGAGATCGGGTTTTCAAGATCACTCCCAGCGCCATCGACATCAACGACACGCGCGGTCTCCATGTTGCGCAATTGACCCGCGATGCGCTCCGCAACATGAGCCGCCATATCGCAGGAGCTGATGTTCTACTGTGCGGTGCCAGTTATCGTCAGGATGTCGGCGACACGCGATACAGCGGCAGCGAATTGGTTGTTCGTAAGCTAACGGAAATGGGCGCGGAAATGCGAGTCCATGACCCCTATGTAGAACATTGGCATGAACTGGAATCGCAGGATTCCTACCCCGCCGCCGGACAATCCTGGAAGCGTTTTTTTCGCAACCAGGAAGGCCTGACCAATATCAGGGTCGAAAAGGATTTTAAAAAAACCATAAAAGGCGTTGAAGCGATCATTTTAGCGGTCGGTCACGAATCGTATCTTAACCTTGATCCTGACGATGTCGTGAAATGGGCCGGCAGCCCCTTGGCCGTCATCGACTGTTTCGGAATTCTCACCGACGAAAAAATCAGTCGCTATTTTGAATTGGGTTGCGAGGTCAAGGGCTTGGGTCGCGGCCACATGAAGCGACTTAAGGAAATCGTGGCTCAAAAAAAATAAAAGAAGCGCCAAAAGTCAACGCAAGGGAGTTGCAACGCAATTTCAGAGCATTTGTATCGGACACGACTCACACTTTGGCCGACTTTTCCGACAGTAGTCTTTCCCTAAATATACGATCTGCGCGTGGAACTCGTTATAGAGACGCACTTTTCTCGGCAGGATTTTCTCAAAGTGCGCCCGTGCGTTTTCGTAATCGATATCCTCGGGAAAAATCCCCTTGCGCGAGAAAATGCGCTTCGTATAGGCATCTATGACAAACACCCTTTTATTGAGCGCATACAGCAAAATCGAATCCGCAGTCTCCGGGCCAATGCCATTGAGTTCCAGAAGTTCCCGCCGTATTCGCTTCGTTGCGAACGGTCGCATATTCTCAATTTTGCCGCCATAATTGTCGATGAGAAATGTTGCGAAACCCTTCAGGCGCTTACTTTTTTGATTGTAATAACCTGAGGATTTGATGTGTTGCGCCAATTCCTCCAGAGGTATCCGATCCATACGCAAAGGGTCAAGAAGGTCTTCGGCTTTGAGTTTGGCGATGGCCTTTTCCACATTCGACCATGCTGTGTTTTGCGTGAGTATTGCGCCGACGCACACTTCAAAGGGTGTTTCGCCGGGCCACCAGTTCAATTCGCCGAAATGTTTAACCAGAGAGTGATACATGCGCATATGCCACTCGGCGTTTCCCCGACCCTTCGATTTCATTGTGCAATTCATTCTTCATACTCCAAAAGAGCGGTCAAAGTGTGATTATGCGTCTTGCGGCGTGTTTGGCAACTTGACAGAAAGGTCCTAATCGGCGCAAAAACACGAACGACGCTTCAAGGAGTTTTTTAGTGATCTTATCCCGACTTCGCATCCCGCTGGTATTGATTCCGGTCATTATCCTCGTTTCCACGCACGCCTTTGCGAATCGCGTAACGCCTGTCGTGGAGGCAGTGCGGAAACTGAGTCCCTCCGTCGTGAATATTTCCACCGAACAACAACTTCGCCGAGAAGGGCCATTTTCATACTTTCACGATCCGGTTTACGAAAAATTTTTCCGCGAGTTTTATGACCGTCGTCAATCGCCGAAGGTTCAGGAAACTCCCCTGGGAAGCGGAGTCATCATCGACCCGAACGGTTACGTTCTGACCAACGCGCACGTCATTTTGCGCTCCGGTCGAATCAAAGTTACCCTTCAAGATGGAACGTCCTATACCGCTGGTGTCGTCGGCGCGGAAAAATCCCTCGATCTGGCGATTTTAAAGATACAAGGCGGCGGGCCTTTCCCGAGTGCTCCCATGGGCGACAGCAAGAGCCTTATGATCGGCGAAACCGTCGTCGCCATCGGAAATCCATTCGGCCTTTCCCATACGGTCACCACGGGAGTCGTCAGCGCGCTTCACCGGACGATCCAGACGGATAAAAATCGCGTGTACGTTGATTTCATCCAGACGGATGCTTCGATCAATCCGGGCAACTCTGGAGGTCCTTTGCTCACCATCGACGGCAAGGTCATCGGAATCAACACGGCCATATACGGGCAGGGACAGGGAATCGGATTCGCAATCCCCATCGATTCGGCCAAGCAAATCGTTGAGGATCTGATCCGCTACGGCAGGGTGCACTATGGATGGTTCGGACTGCGTGTAAAAGAACTGACTCCGCAACTTCGCCGCAGCCTTCATTATTCGGGTTCCGCCGGTCTCTATGTTTCACTCGTCTTCAACGATTCTCCCGCCGGGAAAAGCGGAATTTTAAAAGGCGACATCATCGAAAGCGTCGGCTCTCACCACATCGACAAGCTCAACGCCTACAAAAGCGTCATCCTGGCGCACACCGTGGGAAACGAAGTCGAGTTCCATCTCGACCGGCGAGGCGAAAAGATCAAACGAAAGGTTGTTCCAACAGGGTTTCCCAGAAAAATGGTCAATCCATATTCTCTGGCCTTATTGGGAATCGAGGTATCGCCGGCGACGCGCGGCGAGGCCGCGAAACTACGACTGCCCAAAGGTTCCGGGATCATTATTCGCCGCGTGCGAAAAGGCGGTCCCGCGGCTGGACTCGGATTGCAATCGGGCGACGCCCTTTTGGAATTGGACGACAAGGAACTGCGCACTGAAGAGGATTTCGCCAAGGCCGTCGCCGCGCTGCGCCTCAAAACATCAACCGTCATTCTCGTTCAAAGAGGCCTTTACGGCAATTACCTGTCCTTTCCGCTTCCGTAGAATAAAAAAGGTTTTTTTACACTATGTCCGGCATCGGAAAATTTCGCGGCAAGTTTATCCTGGGCCTCGTCCTGGGCGTTTTGGTATACTTGGCGCTCATCATTTATTCCGGCTGGGAACAGGTCATTGAAGCCTTCGCCGAATTCCCCTGGATATACGCTCCCGTCATCCTTGCTCTGACTTTGCTCAATTACTTATTGAGATTCAAAAAGTGGGACTATTACCTTGGCGTCCTGGACATCCAATGCTCCCGAACCGACAGCTTGGTCGTGTTTTTCTCCGGCCTAACGATGACGATCAGTCCCGGAAAAATCGGCGAATTGCTCAAAAGCTATTTTTTAAATAAGTGCGCCGGCGTGGAAGTCAGCCGAACCATGCCCGTCGTTGTGGCCGAAAGACTGACCGATTTTCTGGCGCTGGTCATTATTTCACTCAGCGGAATCGGTTTTCTGGCGACCGGCAGTTATCATATCATCATCCTGGCCGCGATTTTTCTTTTGAGTTTCATTTTCCTCATCGCCAATCGCCGGATTTCTCTTTTTTTTATCGGACAGCTTGAAAAGCTCCCCGTCATCAGCCCCTTCGCCGGAAAAATTCATGTGATGTACGACAGCATGGCCTCGCTGCTCCGACTCGTTCCCCTGCTGGTCGCCACGGTCTGGTCGCTTGCCGCATGGATGTGCGAGTGCACCGGGATGTATATTGTGGCGCGCCTACTGGGCGGAGGCGCCGACATCCTGGCGGCCTCCTTCATTTACGCATTCGGCACGATCGCGGGTTCGATCTCCCCAGGCGGCCTTGGCGTCACCGACGGTTCGCTGCTGGCGATGCTCCAGAACTCAACCATGATGAATGGCGATCCCCTATCCAAAGCGGGCGCCGGCGCCGCCACATTGATTATCCGCATGGCGACATTGTGGTTCGCCGTTTTTGTCGGCGCCATTGTGCTGATGTTGAATCAAAAGAGATTTTCCGGCGTTGGAGAATTTTTGGATGATCCCGAGACTTCGGAAAACACTGCCGGCGACTGAAATTCTTGGTAAATACTAGGCCGGATACTTTCCAAATTTTGAGTGTGGATTAGTCCCAAGTGCAAACGAAACTGCATACTCTTATGACTAAGCGAAGGCTCTCGTCAAAACTTCCCCTTACTCGCAGTGGAGACGTCGATAACGACACGCGCGAAGACATCAAGGATGGACACTAATACTACTCGGGCGACGGGGAGAGCGAGTCTGTAACCGTGGGTAACGTGGTCCCGATAGGGCTTCGAGACAAGCCTGAGTAATTGTTTGGTGTTATCCTGAATCACTTTCTTTTCATCGAAAATCACGATCAAACGATCTAAGTTTTTTGCAGTGCCAGACCATCCGCGTTCACAAGCGATATTCCGTAAGAGTCGTTCAAGCAAAGGAGTTAAATTTCTAATTGCGGCGTTGATCACCTCCTCCGTCGGATAGAGCAACCTTTTGAGTTCACACTCCAAACTGGGGCGAATGTCCTTCAGTATTTCGCAAGTGAGCAAGGGCGTGAGGGCGCACATCGGCTCGTCGAGTGAGGTCCACGAGTTCGTAAACCTAGTACGTGCATTCAAACGGTCGGTGAGGATGTAGAATGCATCCTTGCTGATTGTCAGGTCCTCAAGCCGATACTTATACCCCCACAATGATAGGCTGAAATGCACTTCATCGTTTATAAAAACGTTGACGATAGCTTCATACCACAAGCCTCGTTTTGGTTCGCGGTACTTGCGGGAATGCTCTTTACCTTCGTCGGATGAATGAAACACAATATAGGGTTTGAGAGCCTCACGTGTTTCTTCGACCTCAGACCATTCGCATTTCATGACTCTGGCGTCGGAAATCCGTTGTTCTGAGCCTATGATCCCTCGCTTCATCCAATCAAGGAAGACCTCAGAGCTACAGGCATAGTCCTTAAAGAAAGGTAAATGAACCACGTCTGGAGAACCATCACGGCGAGTGGCGATAGTAGCATCCCAAACGACGTGTGTATCATATTGTGCAACTTTGGCTTCGAGCCATACTGCGAGATTCGGGTCAACGTGCTTTGAAGGATAGAATGGCATCATCGCTCCTTAACGAAACCAACATTTCGATCAACAATCTTGCCAGAGTTAATCGAATGCCTGGTGGATTGCAACCAAGAAAGCGTAAGCCCTTTTGGGCGCAGTATGTCATTAAAAGGGTGAATTATCGCCTTTCAAAAAAGCCAACCAGGAGGGCGTGTTGAAGCCGCCCGCATCAATGCCGAGGACTTTCACGTCAGCTTTCTTTATCTGATTTTCTCTTCGTCGGCTTTGTCGGAATTTACTTCTTTCATTGGAGCCGTCACGGAGTCCATTCATCTGCACCGATGTCCCAGGCGACGCCCCAAGGACGTGCATCGCCCTCGAAATCAAACTCTACGAGACCAGGGTCTATGTAATCCGGCACTGGATCGATACCCCTGTCGCGACATAGGCTTTCGCTCTGAAGATGATAATCGCCACTGTCAGGATCAACGAAAAAGGGATCATCGTTGATGTTATTCGACGCCTCAATGCAGCTAGACCAAGCGCAGGCGTTGACTTCGCCGATTGTATTTGCCTCACATTCAGTTGAGCCACCGTCGGAATCGAAATAATATACCATGCAATCCATATCCGCGCCCCAGATGTCGTTGTTAAGCAGCGTTGCCACCGTTGTGGCTTCGCCACCACTATTACTGTTGTACGTACCGTAGCTGTCGCCTCCCGATCCGCCATCGATGGTGTTGTTCGCAAGCGTCGCCGCGCCGTCGTCGTTGTACACACCATAGCTGCTGGAGATTCCCGATCCGCCATCGATGGTGTTGTTCACAAGCGTCGCCTCGCCGTCGACATTGTAAACGCCGTAGCTGGAGCTTCCCGATCCGCCATCGATGTTGCTGTTCGCCATCGTCACCGTGCCGGAGTTGTACACGCTGTTGCTGTAGTCACTTCCCACCCCACCGTCAATTGTGCTGTTCGTCAGAGTCATCGTGCCGTCGTCGTGGTTGTATACACCGTAGCTGTTGTTTCCCGCCCCGCCGTTGATACTGCTGTTCACCAGAGTCACAGTGCCATCATCGTTGTAAAGGCCGTAAGTGTATGAGGTGCCTGATCCGCCGTTTATATCGTTCTTAGCCAACGTCGCCTCACCATCTCCAATGAATATGCCATGACTGTTATCTCCCGCTCCGCCGTCAATGACATTACTATTCAGCGAGATTGTGTCATCATCCTGGTACACACCGTAGCTGTTGGAACTTCCCGATCCGCCGTTAATAGTGTTATGCGCCAGCGTCGCCGTGTCGCTGCCTTCGTGGTACACGCCGTAGCAATAGCTTCCCGATCCGCCGTTGATGTCGTTGTGTATCAATTTCACTTTGCCATAGTTGTACACGCCGTGGCTTCTGTTTCCCGCCCCGCCGTCGATGACATTGTTCACCAGCGTTGCAGTGCCATAGGCGTTATAGACACCTCGCGTAAGATCGATTCCCACTCCACCATCGATGGTGTTGTTGATTAGCGTCATCGTGCCGTCATTATTGCCAACGCCGTGTGAGGAACCTGCCGAGCCACCGTTGATGTTGTTGCTCATCAGCGTCGCCGTACCTTGATTGAACACGCCATGACTGGAATCGTTTCCCGCTCCACCATTAAGGTCGTTGTTCACTAGCGTCGCTGTGCCGCTATTATTCACACCATAGCTGGAGCCTGTTCCCGACCCGCCATTGATAGTGTTATTTTTTAGTGTGACCGAGCCGGAGGTTCGCACGCCGTAACTGTTGCTGTATCCCGATCCTCCATCGATGATGTTGTTCGACAGTGTCGCCGTACTGATATTGTACAGACCGTGACTGTGCGAGCTTCCCGATCCACCATCGATGGTGTTGTTCGACAAAATCGCTGTGCCTCTGTTGAATAGGCCGTAGCTGGCGCTATTTGATGACGATCCGCCGCTAATGTCGTTGTTCGCCATCGTAATCGTGTCGCCATTGTACAGGCCGTAGCTAGAGCTTGCATCGCCAGTCGGCGAACCACCACTGATGATGTTGTTCGCCACCGTAACAGTGCCATCCAAATTGTACACGCCATAAGTGTGGTCGTCTCCAGTTCCGCCGTTGATAGTGAAACCTTCAATTGCGACGGAATTTGCATCTCTTATCTCCACAGCAGCAGATGTCGAAGCATTAATTGTCGTAATGTAGCCATCGATATTTCTCGTCCAACCGACGGATTCGTAACCGCCGAAAAGAGATACTTTTGTCTCCACATTTTCAGTGTAATTTCCAGCAGCGACGTAAACTGACTTATCATTCGATAACGCTAAGATCGTAGCAGCGTTTATGGTACGCTTTGGTTCCGCCATTGTGCCAGGATTGGCGTCGTCGCCCATCGTCGCAACGAAAACGCCGTTCGCGTCGCTACGCACCAAGTCTCCCCCCTCACAGTTCTGGTCGATGCCATCGTCGGGCAATTCCATCGCGTCTGGATTTGAGAGAAAATCGGCATCATCGCAATCCGTCCCAGGAATGATGGGCGCAATGACT
Source organism: uncultured bacterium (assembly GCA_964591275.1). Taxonomy (GTDB): domain Bacteria; phylum Lernaellota; class Lernaellaia; order JACKCT01; family JACKCT01. The sequence goes on from CAZQAE010000080.1 coordinate 20,422, forward strand.
TGATCGTCTCCAAAATCGTCCTCGTCCCAATCCCTCATGCAGGCAACAGGATCGTCCGAAGGCGCGGCTCCAGGGAAAGAAGAGGCGTCAAGGTCGTCGCAATCAACTATCACGCCGCTAGTACCGAGGGCTGCGAAGCCATCTTCGTCTGCATCCCCACTGGTCGCGTCTCCAATCACTCCGTCGCAATTGTAATCGATGAAATCCACTCCATCGTCGGAAGCGCCAGGATTGATTTGAAAGTCGCTGTCGTCGCAGTCGTCGCCACCGGACGCATCCGACTGATAGCCATCACAGTCTTCATCGAATCCCTCGTCGATTGTACCGTCGCAATTGTTGTCCACACCATCAAAAACCTCGGTCGCACCTGGATTCGCTGCATCGTTATCGTCGTTGCAATCACCGATGGCTTCCGAGTACCCGTCGCCATCATTGTCCTCATCCAATGGGCCGTTGTTGACTTGCACGCCAACACAGGTGCGTTGGCAGGAGTCATCTTCTTCTATGCACAATTCACTTACAGGCTCACAAGGATCGCCTGTGTTTTCGCATTGACTTTGTGCTTCATTGCAAAATTCATCACCAGTACAAAACTGTCCGTCATCCAGGCAGGGATCACCCTCGTGAACTGAACAAGTCCCTGCATCGCAAGTGTCGTCGCCGTTGCAAAACTCGATGTCGTCACAGAAAACGCCGTCATTGTCAGACCATGAGCTGTCCGATAGGGCTTCATCGCATATTTCACATACATTGGCAGGATTGGTTTCTTCATCCTCGTAGCAGATTTCGTCTATCAGACAGCCTTCACAAGCGCCGGTATCGTCGTCCACGTCATCGTCCACGTCATCGTCGGCGTCGTCATCCGCATCATCGTCCACGTCATCGTCGGCGTCGTCATCCGCATCATCGTCCGCATCGTCGTCAAGGTCATCGTCTGCATCGTCATCGGCGTCATCGTCTGTGTCGTCATCAATGTCGTCGTTGAGATCATCATTCGCATCATCATCGTCAACATCGTCATCGGTG
>CAZQAE010000081.1:0-21090 GCA_964591275.1 uncultured bacterium
AATGCATCCCTTGAGCAATAATTATCTGCAAAACCTGTATCGACCCGGATCCACGTTCAAGCCGATCACCGCGCGGGCCGGCCTGGAAAGCGGCGTTATCAAACCCCAAAACACTGCCTATTGTTCAGGGAAATGGTACTTCGGTCGGCGGAATTTTCGATGCCACGCAAAAAAGGGACATGGGTTCATGAACCTGCACCTCGGCATCGTGAAATCATGCGACGTGTACTTTTATAAGATGGGTTTTGAAACAGGCATTGACGTGATCTCGGAGTACGCCAAAGCTTTCGGTTTCGGCGAAAAAACCGGCATAGATATCGTTGGAGAAAAAGCCGGGACAATGCCAAACAAGGAGTGGAAAATCGAATCCTTAAAGGAGCGCTGGCTGCCCGGCGATACGCTCAACGCTTCCATCGGCCAGGGATACGTGTTGGCCACGCCCATGCAAGTGGCGGTGGCTTACGCGGCGCTGGCCAACGGCGGCACGGTGTATCGTCCGCAAGTTGTCCGTCAAATTATCAGGCCGGGAGGCGAAATCGTGCGGGATTGGGCGCCTGATGCGCTCCGGCGTCCCAATATCAATCCAGAGTACATCAAATTGATCAACAAAGCCCTAGTGGATGTCGTCAACGATCCCGGAGGCACCGGCGGGAAGGCGAGGATGAAATCGGTTATAGTCGCCGGCAAAACCGGCACGAGTCAGATTCGCAGTATCCGGGCGGCGCGTAGGCACTGGAGCCAGATGAAATATGAACATAGAGACCACGCGTGGTTCGCCTGCTTCGCTCCGGCCGACAACCCCGAGATTGTTGTTGTCGTATTGGCCGAACATTCAGGTCACGGCGGCACGGTCGCCGCACCCGTTGCCAAAAGCGTACTGACCTCGTACTTCAGATCGAAAAAACAAAGAAGGCCTCTTAAGACCCTTTGATCGCCTGGATCAAAGGGTTTAGATATGAAGTATGAGGTATAAAGTGTGAGGTATGAAGCATGAAGGGCAAAAAGGCTAAAGATCATTCCACAATCCACATTCGCAATTCCGCATTTGTTAAACCCCAAACCCCGGACCCTAAACCCTTTCTCGATAAGTCAGTAATTTTACAGATTTATCTCCCGCCATCAAATCGGAGACAGCAGTTTGCCGCTTTTTAAACGCCGATCTTATGATTCCAATGTTTTTGACCGACGTTATAGCAGTCGCGTCAATCGCAGCGCCGGAGCACGCTTCGACTGGGCCATGACCTTCATCATTCTCCTTTTGATCGTCTTCGGCATCCTCAATCTGTACTCCGCGGTTCACGGCTCCGTTCAAAAGGAAGCCATGTTCTATTCCCAGGTCCAATGGATCGTCATTTGCGCCATTCTCATGATCCCCTTGTTTCTTATCAATTATCAGTTCTACGAAAGCTCGGCTTATTGGATATTCGGCCTCACCTGCAGTTTACTGGTTATCCTTTTCTTCTTCGGTTACGAGGCCAAGGGGGCCTCCCGCTGGATCAGCTTCGGGGGCTTCAGCTTCCAGCCCTCTGAATTGACGAAAATCACTTTGGTGATCTGCCTGTCCCGCTACTTCGTTCAGAAACCCCGTTCCGAAGGCTACGGGCTCGGCCAACTGGGATTGCCGCTGCTGCTCACGCTGATTCCCTTTTCGTTAATCATCATTGAACCCGACCTCGGCACCGCCGTCCTCCACATACTGATTTTTGGAAGCATATGCGCCTTCGTGGGAATCAAACGCCGGTCCATTTTGCTGATGACCGGAATAACCGTCGTCCTGCTGCCGATCACATGGTTTTTTGCTCTCAAGGATTATCAGAGAGAACGAATCTTCACTTTGTTTGATCCCAATCGCGATCCCCTGGGCGCCGGCTATCATATTCGCCAATCGCTATTAGCCATTGGAAGCGGTAAAGTTTTCGGCAAGGGATACCTACAGGGGACGCATACCAAGCTCCAGTTTCTTCCGGAACAGCATACGGATTTTGTCTTTTCCGTCCTGGCCGAAGAGTGGGGATTCGTCGGCGGCATCGTCGTTCTCGCCCTGTTTTTCATCCTCATTGCCTGGGGATTCTCAGTCGCCGCCAATTCCAAGGACCACTTCGGCTCAATCATGGCCTTCGGTCTTTCATCGATTCTGTTCTGGCATGTGTTTATCAACGTGGGAATGGCGCTCAACATCATGCCCGTCGTCGGCGTCGTTCTGCCATTTTTCAGCTACGGTCGCACCTCAATCATCACGATGATGATCGTCGTGACGCTTCTGATGAACATCAACAGTCGTCGGTACATGTTCGACTAATTTCATTGTGTGGAAAATGACCAGAATATTTCCGGTCGGAATGGCGGAAACCCGATCTTATTGGGCTTAAGGCCACGCCGGGCTATGAGTTTAGCCGCAGCAGCCCCCCTCGTCCTCATCGTCAAATCTTTCCAGAGAATAGTTGTCGTTTTCATCGTCATTTATTTCGCCGGGATCATTGTCATCATTGTCATCATCATCGTCGCCGTCATCGTCGCCGTCATCGTCGCCATCATCGTTCCCGTCATCATCCCAAAAATCGTCGTCATCGTCGGCGTCGTCGTTGTCATCGTCGGCGTCGTCGTTCACGTCGTCGGAGACTGTGATCTTCACGATATCGGTAGCCGTCTGCCCGCCGGCCTCGATGGTGAGCTTAAACTTCAGCACGCCGGTTTGAAACGAAATAAAGTGAGGGGCCTGAGTCTGGGGATTCATTAGGTCAGCCTCTTCGCCCTGCGTTTGCTCCCATTGGTAGGAGTCAATAAAATCGTCCGGATCATCGGAGCCGCTACCATCGAGCCTTACACGAGCCTCCAGTGCAACAGTTTGATTCGGCCCCGCATCGGCCTGCGGTAGTTCGTTCGTTCCCACGTACCGAGCGGTGAAACTTTTGTCGCCGACAATATAGCCGAGCAGGCGGTTGAAAAAATCCATGCTGCGCAAAGGCGCCGGCGGTTGAATAAGCATAAAGCTCCAGGTGGCGCCGCCGTCATTTGTGTGCAAAACGAATCCCTGCTCCACGCCGTCGCCCACGGACGCGCCCGCGATATAGCCGAGCTTGCTGCTCAGGTATTTGACGTCGGCGGCATCATAAGGCAAATCGCCTATCCCCTGCTCCGGCAAATCGCCGGTGTTCCAATGATCGCCGCCATCGTGCGTGTAATGTACAGTGAATTGCGCCCCGGAAGGACTGTCGGGTTCGTCGGTGATCACAAAACCGTGTCTGGCGCTGTAAAAGCTCGTCAATAGGGCGGCTGCGCCGTCCTGCTCAAATACGGCCTGCCAGGTCCTGCCGCCTTCGGTCAGATAGCAACCTCCCATCGTCGCAGCGACGGCGGGCGCTTCCTTTCGCGCACGCATTTTGAGTCGGCACACAGGATCCTTGATATATTGACGCGCCTCATGCAGCGTCGCAATCCGATCAATGGATTCGCCTACGCTCTGCGGGAAATCGGCTGACAGCCGATCATCGTCAAACACCGTGGCGGCGATGACGCCGAACTCGCCGTCGTAAAAATCCGAATCGGTGTAGGTTCCGCTGTTGCCCAGAGGACCGGTGATCGTCGCCCAATATTGACAGTTTTCGCCGTAGCATTCGACGATGGTTCCACCGTTGCCTCCGGCGATGATGTGGTCATTTCTGAGATAATCCACGAAGAAAAATTCGCCGAAAAATTCGCCGCGACCGTATTTTCTCGCCAGGCTCGCGCCCCCGTCGCTGGTTGTCCAGACCGTCGGCTCACAAAGCAAAACGCAAGCTAAACACTCCGGGGAAGGCAGCAATTGACACCATGGCGGAACGCTTCCTCCTGCGACGGCACCCTGAAATAAATTCAGGAAATCCGTTGAGTTATAAGTATTGAACATGGAAGGGAAGGAGCAAAGACCGCTAAAACTGGCACTTTGCTTAACCTGGTAGGTCACGCCGCCGTCGCTGCTGAACCAGGCGTTCTCTTCTCCGAATAGTCCCACGGATTTCGAGCCCACGGTGTAGAGCGTATTGATACCCATCAGACCCACGTCGCTAAACCCGGCCCCCTGATTATTGGCAGGATGCGTGATTTCCCAGGAAACACTGGCGCCAAGTGAAATCGGAATAACAAAAATGGCTGCAATGCAGACAATAAATTGGATCGGTCGCATAAGGTCTCCCGAAGTCAAAAATAATCGCACAACTCCATCGTGAAAATCACAATCCTCACAATGCGGACACGATTATACCACAAGGGATCGCCTTAATGAAAACTCTTATTCGGGGGTTTCTTCCCACATGTACAACAGCTCGATGTTGTCAACGTAAATCTCGCCTGAACCCACATCGTTGAAAATCATCCATCCGAATGACCCGACGAACCAATAGTCTCCGTAATAAAAAAATTCCGCATCTTCGACCACGGGAAGATCATCAATAAACGTTGTCGTCGTCAGCGTATCGTAATTCACTTCGACGCGAACGTTCACCCATTCGTCGGTTATCGGCCCGGCTTCAATAGGGGTGGCGAAGTTGGTTCCGGGAATGTAGTCGTACCAGACGTTGATGGTGTCCGATTCGTCGCTCGCGCTGATGGAATAGATGGCGTTCTCTGAAGTCCAATTCATTATCGATGAATACAGCCTGAAACCACAATTGCCCCGCGTGACGTACCAGTCGAAGCTGACGGCGAAGTTTTCCTGGATCAGCGGAACATAGATGTGATTCATCGCAACGTAACTATCGTATCTCAGCTTGTCGATCCGGACGACTTTCCCCGAAGGCGCGGCCAGAGAGGTGGGGTAATCGTCGGTGACGCTCACACTGTCGATATCGCCGTATAAGAACCACTGAAAAAGATTGGGGTTGCTCCCAACGGCGTCATCCTCGAAATCGTAGCTGAAGATATGCGGATCCAGGTCGTCATCCACATCATCATCCACATCATCGTCCACATCGTCATCGGCGTCGTCATCAACGTCGTCGTCGATATCATCATCCACGTCGTCGTCCATGTCGTCGTCGGCATCGTCGTCGATATCGTCATTCGCCGCATCGTCATCGGCATCATCGTTATCGTCATCGTCATCGCCGCAGCCCGCCGCTGCCAAAAGAAAAAGCGCCGTCAAAAAAACCAGCCCAAACAGCCCTGTCGAAATAAAGTGATTTCGCCTTTTCATATCATGCTCCTTTGTTATCCTTTTGATCGTTTGCCTTGCCTTCAGCAATGCTACCGCGCGATTCTACAGGATTTGACGCCGCCTTGGAACCTGTTGACAATCCAAGCCCTTTCTCTACTGTAATCCGGTTGCATTGCGATTCACTTTTTATTAATAAACCGGCTGAGAAAAGCCGACGCCAGATCCATGGAGACACGACATGCCCGACGAATATCCTCCCATGAACGAGATGTTGGAACGATTGCAAAAAAAGCGTGAGAAGGTGCTGGGCATGGGCGGCGAGGCGGCTATTGAAAAGCAACACTCCCGCAACAAGCTGACAGCCCGTGAGCGCATCGATCTGCTTTTCGACAAGGGCACTTTTACGGAAGTCATGATGCATGGGCATCACCAGAGCAACAGCCCGCTCATGGCCGGGCGCGTGACTCCAGCGGACGGTGTGATCACCGGTTTCGGCGAGGTCGACGGGCGAATGATCTGCTGCGGGGCCTACGATTTTACGGTCATGGCCGGCTCGATGGGCATGATCAGCGAAATGAAAATGACTCGCCTGCGTCATTGGGCGCTGGAAAAGCGGGTTCCTTTTGTCTGGCTCCTTGATTCAGCGGGAGCGCGCGTGCAGGAAGCCACCGGCAGTCAGTTCGCCGGCACCGGCGGCCTGTTCTACGAAGAAGTGATGATGAGCGGCGTCATTCCGCTGGTTGCGGCGGTCATGGGGCCCTGCTCCGCGGGCACCGCGTACATCCCCGGCCTGGCGGATTTCGTGCCGATGGTCAAGAAAAACGCCTCCATGGCCCTGGCGGGCGTTCATTTAGTGCGCGCCGCCACCGGCGAGGAGATTACCGAAGAAGAACTGGGCGGCAGTCGCGTGCATACGCAAATTTCCGGCGTCGCCGACCTGGAGGCCAAGACCGACGAAGAATGCATCGAAATCATCAAGAAATATCTTTCATTTTTCCCCACTTCCTCAGGCGAATCTCCGCCGCGCCTTGAACCAACCGATGATCCTGAGCGCGGTGAGGAAGCGCTTCTCGACATCGTTCCCACAACGCCGCGCAAGCCCTTTGACGTGCGCAAAGTCATCGAGTTGATTGTCGATAATGGAGAATCCTTCGAAATCAAACCGAAATTCGCCAAGGCCATCGTGACGGCTTTTGCGCGCATGGACGGCCAGGCCGTGGGCATCCTCGCCAACCAGCCGAAGAATAAAGGTGCGGTTCTTGACAACGATTCCGCCGACAAGGCGACCCGCTTTATGAGCCTGTGCGACGCCTTCAACATCCCGCTGGTCTTTTTGCAGGATGTCCCCGGATTCATGGTCGGCAAGGCCGTCGAACACCAGGGCATCATCCGCCACGGCGCCAAGATGCTCTTCGCCATGAGCGAGGCCACCGTCCCGAAGGTCACCGTCGTTTTGCGTAAAGCTTACGGTGCGGGATACTTTGCCATGTGCGGGCGCGAGTTCGGCGCCGACGCTGTTTTTGCCTGGCCCACGGCGGAGATTTCCGTAATGGGTCCGGAAGGCGCCGTCAACATCATGGGCAGAAAAATGATCGAGGCCTCTGAAGACAAAGAGGGTATGCGCAAGATGCTGCTAGACCAATTTAAGGAGATGATCGACGTGTACGTGGCCGGCGCCTGGACTTACATCGACGATGTGATCGATCCACGTGAAACACGCTCGAAAATAATACGCGCCCTGAAACTGGCCAAGAGCAAAAAGATCGAACGCCCCTGGAAAAAGCACGGGGTCTCGCCGGTATAGAAACGAAGCGAAGTATGAGGTATGAAGTATGAAGTATGAGTTTCGCAAACGCTATCCAGCGGTCTGCCCGGGGAGGCAACGGATAATGGTAGCAGGCGATCTAAATTGTCGTTGAACCTTTTTGATTCATTCCGCATACTTCATACCTCATACCTCATACTTTTTACCTCCGCCCGTCTGCCGCGCCCAAGGCTCGAACATCGAGCGTTTTTTTGCTAGAATTGCTCCCATGATGATGAAACAAAACATTCTGATTTGTATTTTCATAGTCGCCATCAGCTTTGGCGCCTGCGCCGAAAATCCCTGCCCCATCGACACAAAGTTCATGGGCGCCGTACCGCCTAAAGGAACGCACTGCTGGTGCCAGAAGGAGGCCGAAGACGGCGGCGGGATTAAACACGGCCCGGAAATACTCTGGGATTCAGGCGGAAACAAAACTCTTGAACGGGATTATTACAATGGTCATATGAGGCGCGAATCGACCTATACCGGCGAAAAGCTCCATGGCCGTTTCGCCGCCTGGCACGCCAATGGGGAGCAATGGATCGAAGGCGTGTACAAGGACGGCAAGAAAAACGGGCGCTGGATTTACTGGTACCCGAACGGAAATATAGAAAAGGAAGGCGACATCATCGAAGACAGGCTCGAAGGCCCCTGGGATTTCCATCATCCCAACGGAATGCGGCGTCGGCTTATCAGCTACAAAAATGACCAACTCCACGGTCGTGATACACGGTGGAATCAGCAAGGCGTCCTCACCGCGGATGTGGGCTATGACAATGGGAAAAAGCACGGAAAATGGATCGTTTTTTATTCCAGCGGCAAAAAGAAAACCGAAGGCATGTACGAAAATGACCTGCCCCAGGGCGCCTGGGCGGTGTGGTCGAAAAAGGGCCGCCGCCTGGACGATGTAATTTTCAAAGACGGCGTCGAGATCACTCCTTGAAAAGATCGCAGCAGCATCTTCTGATACCACCGCTCATCATTCTCATTGTTTTTTTCTTCGCCAATTGCGCGCCGCGAACCTGCCCCCTCGGAGCAACGCTTCAAGGCGCGGCGCCTCCCGATGGAGTCAAGCAATCCTGCAAGAAAAGCGATGGCGCGCTGCACGGCCAGCAAACCCATTGGTACAGGTCCGGAAAAATCTATCAGGAAGTCCATTACAAAAACGGCCTGCGTCATGGCTCGGCCAAAGAATGGTACGAAAACGGAAACAAGAAATTCGAAGCTGTTTTGGATCATGAAAAAGCCGACGGCATCGTGCGCGCCTGGTATGAGAATGGAACGCCGGAAAGTGTTGTGCCACACGTCATGGGAAAACGTCAGGGCCAGGCCCGTTACTGGTACTCGAACGGGCAAATGGAAATTGAATGCACATATCTCGACGATAAGATTCACGGCGTGCTGACCAGTTGGCATCAAAACGGACAGGTGCAAACGCAAAGCGAATACAACCATGGCGTACAGGTCGGCAAGTGGGTGAAGTATTATCCCAACGGCAACAAGTTGGAGCAGGGACAATACGCCGAAAGTCAGCAAATCGGCCCTTGGATTCAGTGGTATGAAAGCGGCGCAAAAAAAGTCAATCTCAATTACAACGACGCCGGAAAACTGGACGGCCCCTACACCGAATGGCATGAAAACGGTCGAAAAAAACGTGAAGGCGAATATCGCGACGGCCTCATGTTCGGAACCTGGATGCGCTGGGACGAAAGCGGCAAGCGCATATGGGATGACACCTATGATGCCTATGGACTATAAAAGGAAACTTTCCTCCCTTGCCCAAAGCATCCGAATTGGATTATACAATCTCAACCCGTGATTTTTCACAAACAATTAAAACGAGGAGCCCGCCCGATGCCCATACGAGACGAAGTCGTCATCACGTGCGCCATGAGCGGCGTTATCGCCAATCGCAACCAATGCCCCGCCATCCCCTACACTGTGGCGGAATATGCCGCGGAGGCGCGCAGAGCCTTTGACGCCGGCGCCGCCGTCGTGCACATCCATGCGCGCGAAGACGACGGCAGTCCCAGCTATCGCCCGGATCGCTACGGCAAAATCAAAGACGGGATCCTGGCCGAAGTCCCGGAAATGATTATCAACTTTTCCACCGGCGCCATTGGAATCTCTCCCGAAGACAAGATCGCCCCAGTCACGCAATGCAAACCTGACATTGCCGCGCTGAATATGGGCACGATGAATTACGCGAAGTATTCAAACAAACGCAAAGAATTCGTCTTTGAATTTCAGTTTCTGAATCCTATTTCCGAAATAAAATTACTGCTGGAAAAGATGAAGGAAAGCGGAGTGCGCGCGGAGATGGAGTGCTTCGATACCGGACACGTGAACACGGTTTATCCACTGATCGATCAAGGTGTTTTGGAACCCCCCTTCCAGTTTTCCTTTATCATGGGCGTGGTCGGCGGCATTGACAATTCCACCGAAAGCCTTGCGCATATGAAGCTGCTGGCGCCGCGCGGCGCCATGTGGGAGGTCATCGGAATCAGCCACGAACAATGGCGACTCATCGCCGCAGCGCTGTCTTTGGGCGGCAACATCCGCGTGGGCCTGGAGGATCATTTATACACCGAGCCGGGCGTCATGGCCAAAAGCAACGGCGATCTGGTGGCGAAGGCGGCGCGTATGGTCGGCGACGTGGGCCGAAAAGTCGTACAGGGCGCGCAGGCCCGCAAAGTGCTTCAGCTGGATGGATAAGAAACCTAAGGATAAAGGATGAAGGCAGAAACTGACCGCTGTTTATTGTTCATTGTTAATTGTTAATTGAAAAAGGAGCGATACATGCCCGATATCGAAGTCAAAAGTGAAGTCACGGGAAGCATCTGGAAAATTCAGGTGGCTAAAGGCGATCAGGTTGAAGAAGAAGACGAACTCATCATTTTGGAATCCATGAAGATGGAGATTCCCGTCGAAGCGCCGGTGGACGGCGTGGTCAAGGATATCCTCGTGAAAGAAGGCCAGCAGATCGAAACGGATCAACTCCTGGTCATCATTGAAGAAGAATAGCTAGTTCCCATCCCAGAACTGCGATGGGACTGGCGTGGTTCCCCGACCCAGAATGAGAAATTTTTTGTGAGGTCAAGGAAATCAAGGGTTTGTGCTTAAGGCGTACTTGAGTACGCCGCACAATCAAAACCGAAGATTGACGACGAGATCGCGAAAAAGGGCCATTCTGGGACGGGAACTAGCTAAAAGCGCGTTTTGCTTGATCCGATACAGCTTTTTAAAATAAGGGCGTGCGTACCCCTTTTCAATCCCCGCCATCTTTAGTAAAAATATAGCAGACTTTTTGAGAAACTCATGCAGGGCGTATTTTCAGAGTCGTCATCGCCAGGGGGAATATTATGCATAGCGTGCCGATTTTCGTTCGCGTAATCGTGGTTCTGGGTCCGGCCTTTTTGGGCGTGATGCTCCTTTTCCGTTTCGCCCCCAGACTGCTGACCATTGTTAACAGGTCACAAGACAAAAGGCGCCCGGGCGAATTGACGGACTACGCCGTCGATACAGCCATCGCTTTGGGCATGATACTGCTTTCTCTCCTGGCGTTCTTATGGCTCAAGCCGCCTTTCGTCGCCACCGGGTCCATTGCGTGGGGAAGCCTATCCGGTCGCCTGGTCTCCGTGGATAGCCGGTTGTTTTTATCCCAGACCGATTCCGGCATCGACAGCGTGGAATATGACTTCCAGGTCGTTTCAAAAAAGAAGGTCGAAGAGGGCAGTGAATTTTCCCTGGTTCGAGAAAATATCGCCAGCCACGGCAAAGGCGGGGCATATGAACTGGGCGACGACTTCAATACCAAGGTGGCCGGAGAAGACCTCGTTTCAGGAAATGAGGGCCTGTTCACCGACAATATCAAACTGATTTACTCCATGGAATGCGCAGGCACTTACACATATGATTTCACCCAACAAGTTATCCAGTGCCCAAAAGAAATTGCAAAGATCGGCTGGCTCGACTGGCTGGTTCCCAGCGCATACGCCGATGTCTTAAGCCTGATCCCCAATCTGATCATCGGGCAGTCCTCTCACGGGAAGCACCAGAAGCTCATTAGTGGAGTGACGCAGTGGGACATTGATGTGCTGACTTCAGAGCGATCCAGCCCCGGCTCCAAAGTTGCCGTCATGCGTAAGATTCTGACGCTGAACAAAGGGCAAGTGACGCAGCTTGGCGAGTTGGTCGTGCGCCAGGCCAATAGCACGCTGCCTTTGGACCTTTTGGATTTGTCCAGGCACACGGACCCGGAAGTCGCGGCCTATGCCCGAATGCTGGGCAACAAAATGGATGTGCCGCGAGTTCTGGAAAATGTGCTGGCCGCCTGGAGCGTGAACCCGGACAAACTGCTGAAAAAGATCGTTGTCCTGCCGCCCAAGCATCGGGAGAATATATTGAATGCCGCCGCTGTCGCGCTCAAGGAGTTGCGCTTCACGAAGCAGGCGAAACGCCTCATTAAGGAAATAAAAAAGACTGAGAAAATTCCGCAACAAGCGCTCATCCCAACAGGAACCACGGCGGGAGACCGTTATTATATCAGCGTCTCGTGGGATAAATCGAATGGGAAAACCACATCGTGCCTGGCGAGAGCTTTTGAAAAGAGTATGAACCTCTGGGAATATTCCCACGAAAAAGACTTCGTGGCAAAAAACTCGGATCGTACGGTTTACTGGTATGATCGCACCCATGTTCTCAATGCCGCCGCGGCCTATCAAAAATGCGGCGCCGAGGTGAAATACATCAGCGGCTTCAAAGCCAGTGAGTAGTGCTCAGTGTAGGAGCGGTTTGTAACCGCGATTGTAGCTTTGAACTAAATTCCGGCTAAAAACGTAGCGTCAGGTCAGCCTTTAATCCTTCGAAAGCGGGAACCTGCCGGCAGACGCCGCCGGAGCAAAGCAGGCCGCCTTTCACGCTGCCGTAAAAGAATTTCATATCCACGTGCTGCCCGGCGTGCACGGTCAATTCCCCGGACCAGTAATCATTGTCGTCCTCATCCGTTTGCCCCGCGCCGACAACGCCGGAGGCCACGGCGGGTTCATCGGAAAACTCGTATCGCCCGGTCAGCGACATGTACGGGGAGTAGTTCCATGCCGGCGACGCGGACCACGTACCGTACTGCTCGCCTTTAAAAAAACCGGTGGTCTGATAAAAATCCTTGTATCGGGCCTCAATCGTCAACTCATGTTTGGAAGTGATGGGAACGCCGCCGTCAAATTCGCCGTGCGCCCAGCGCCCTTCCGGCGCTTCATGCTCTTCGCGATAGCCGCCGCCGGCCATGACATAAGCGCCGCCGTCGAATATCTTTTCAACGCCGCCGTAGGAATGCTCGATCCACTCGCCGGTTTCCTCGGCGTCCTTTTCATCCGTTGCGTCATAGTGCCCGGCCAATTCGTCGGGCACACGCTCGTGCCGCGCGGCGCGATAGTAGTTTCCGTGCACGGACACTTCGATGCCGGGGATGAAAATTTCCATGTATCCGCGCCCGCCGATAATGTCCTCGCGGTCGGGAGCGTGGCCGAATGTCTGTTTCTCAAATTCGAGTATGGGCGGTTCAGCGTATGGAAAATTGAAATGGTAGTAATCCTGGCCTTCGAAAAGAAAAGTCACCGGATAGAAATCCAGATTCAGCGCCCCGTAGGCGGCGCGGCCTTCCAATTCTATGGAGTCCACATCCTTCTTACGGTCTTCAATTTCATACCAGGCGTATTCCCCGCGAAAGGAGCCATGATCGCCGAAATTGAGCCACCGTCCGCCGACGGCGAAAAGCTGAAATGGATCTTCTTCTTCCAAATCAATGGCGCCGATGCTTTCATTCGGCTGCAACGCCCCGGCCAGGCCGCGCAATTCCAGAAATCCCCAACCCGGCTTGCCCAATTCCATCTGCCCGCCGTACACCGTATCCTGCTCATCAAAATCCGGTTCTTCCTGCTCGGTACGTTCGGGCTTGAAGCTCAGATCGTCGCCCTCATTGATGAATCCGCCCAATGCGCGAAGCTCGACATATCCGCCGGCGTCGCCGTACTGCGCGATGCCGCCCCGGATTGTGTTGTCCATGCCAAATTCGTCGCGTTTGAGAACCGAAAGCAGCAGGCCGTTTCCCATGTTCGTATAAAAATCACCGCCACGCAGGAAAAGGCCGTGGTTCTCGTATTGCACGAAAGCCTTTTCCAGAAGGTATTTGACCCGGTATTGATCTTTTTCAAAATAGGCTTCGGTGTCGTAACGAATTCCGCCCATAAGATAGTTTTTGGACAGCGTGAGGTTAAGGCGGTTGATCGCCGCCCAGAAGTGCAGATCCTTATCCTCATCCGTTTCGTCGTGGAGAATTTTCAAGCTCTCGACAAGCGTTCCCGAATCGGTGACCGGCGTATTGAGTTCATAGGCGTAGCCCTGGTTCGCTGCCATAATCACCAGGCAGGCAGCCCCCGCGGCGATCCCCAGGAGTAGTTTCACAGCGCCTCTATTTTTTCCCAATCGCTTTTTCAATTTCTTTTTCCAATTCGATTTCGTCGCCCGCGGCGAAGCCTTCATGCGTGTATTGAATTTTGCCCGCTTTGTTGATGAGAACAACGAAGGGGAAAACGCTCTTCGGGTTGTAGAGGCCGGTCACTTTGGAATCCGTGTCATAGAGAACCGGATAGGTGATGCGTTTGCGCTTGACGATCTGGCGCGCTTTGGCCAGACCGGAGCTGTTGTCGGTGTTGATCGACAAAATCTCCAGCCCATCGCCTTTGTACCGGCCATAAAGTTTTTCCAGCATCGGCATTTCCAGGATGCATGGCTTGCACCAACTGGCCCAAAAGCTCATGAGCACAGCCTTTTTGCCTGCGTATTGGGACATGGAATAAGGTTTGCCCGAAGCGTCCTTTAGAGAAAAGGCCGGCGCTTTTTCTCCCAAAGCGAAAGCCGCGGAAGCCATAAGCGCTACGCACGCCATGACGATCAAAGCCCTGGCGATGGTTTTTGTCATATTGAATTCCTTTTGAAAAACCTGCCGAGTCCTTCGATCCTTATAGCTCTAATCAACGCGCCATTTCAATTTCCCCAGCGTGACGGCTCCGGCGCTGAATCCGCAATTCCGCATACTTCATACTTCATACCTCATACTTCATACCTTGCTCCGCATTCCGCATCGGAATCACCCTGGCGTTTTGATTTTCAGGACGCCGGGAAGGATTTTGTACTCAGAGGGCAGACGCCCCGGCGCCTCCCCGTCAATATCGTGCAAAACTTCCGCCTCTGAGACGGCCTTGACCTCTTTGCCACGATAGACACTGATTTTGGGGTGCTTGACGTGTTCGCCTTTGTATATTTTCGGCATCTGCATCAGCGTTTCAAACAGGGCCAGGTCTTCCATCAGCACAATATCGAAAAGGCCGTCATCCAGCTTTGCGTCCGGAGCAAACATCATACCGCCGCCGCAGTAGCGCCCGTTGCAAACGCCGCAACTATAAACTTTGCGCACGCCGATAGATTCGCCGTCGATAGTGATCTCAACGGGCTTGTTTTTGTAAGACAGAGTCGAGGCCAGGCTCGCCCAGGCAAAGCTGGCGAATCCGCCGAAAACCTTCGTCGTCGTATTGACGCGCCGGTCGATTTCTCCCCCGATACCGAAAGTGGCCATGTTGACAAAATATCGCACGCACGCATTTCCCTCGTGATCGATTAAGGTCATATGCCCCAGATCAATGGTCCTGGTTTCGCGGCCCGAAAGCCACGCAGCCGCCTTATGAATGTCCTTGGGCAGGCCCGTCGTCTTTCGGAAATCGCCTCCGGTGCCCTGCGGGATCGAGGCCATAACGATATCGGGATTGATCATCTGGCCGTTTTCAAAAAAACCGTTGGCGACTTCATTGTTAGTGCCGTCGCCGCCCACGGCCACGATCATTTCAAAACCTTCCTTCACCGCCTGCCGGGTCAGGTCCATCGCCTCGCAGGGTCTGGTCGTCATCACGTATTCAAAATCGCCCAGGTGCTTTTTCATCGAAGCGGCGATCTCATCCCAATGCCGCATTGTGGCGCCGCCTGCGGATTGCGGATTCACCACGGCTTTTGTCTTGAAATTTCCACGAGTCATTGCGTCACGCCTTTGTGATTGTTTCCCAGCAACTGCATTTTTTAGGATTGATGATTTTTGCGAAGCCGGTCAAGCCTTTTTGATTGAAGTCTGAAATTCAACGATGGCATTTTCCGCGGAAAGCAGCAGCGTTGGGTTAAAAAGACCTGTCTTGTTCACAAATCAAACTCACGCAAAGCGAAAACCGTGTGGCACAGACACCCCCGCCTGTGCTTCTTTTCTCTTTCCTCCCCAAATGCGTCGTTTCGGTCGGAATAACAGCGTTGGCGCCCCAATTCCCCTTTGGGGCAGATTATTGCGTATTCTCTGAGGACAATTCTTATCTCTGCGAACAAAATAGCGCATTCCCCATCAGCCTAAATATTATTGTATTGCTGGGATAAATATTTTTTCTAAAAATTCCAAATTTCCTCATTTTTCACTTGACATCCCCCAGCCCCCCTGCTATTGCTGGATTATTATGTTGGAGGGGTTTGATTATTTTCTAAAGGAGTTCTCTCTGTGGCGACAGAATATTCCGGTGTGTTTCTTTGTGCAATGTTTATAATGACAGGATGTGGGGCTGTTGAAAAAGTCGGATATGGCGCAATTTTTGTCATTCCGACTAAGGCGAAGCGAAATGGAGGAATCCCTTAACCATCCAATTTTGAAGGGGTTTCTCGACTCGTCCTTCGGACTCGCTCGAAATGACAACGCGGAATTTTTTCGCCGAAGAATGTTTTTCAACAGCCCCGATGTCCCCCATTTTTTTTGTTGAGTCCCGCAGCTTGCTGGGTCACTGTAACCATGAGAGGGAAAGCGCTGTGAATTTATTTATCAATAGCATTTTTCATCGACAGACTCCTTTTTTCCTGATTCTCATTCTTTTCTTTTCTTTTGCGACTGGGTGCGGCTGTCCGTCGAATGAGGACGAAAATGATGACGACGATGATCTCGTTGTGGATGACGATTTGGACGATGACACGGATGATGACGCGGACGATGACACTGACGACGATGCGGACGACGACACCGATGATGATACCGACGATGATGCGGACGACGATACGGAAAATCCCACTATCCCCGTTTACGATGAAAATGGCCTGTATATCGAAATGGTGGCCGGCGGAACCCCGGGCCAAAATGGGCAGGATTTGGCAATAACGGATTCCGGCGACGTTTACGCCGTGGCCGTGAAGGGAAGAACCCTGTTTCTTTATCACTGCGATGAAAATCTGGAATTTCTGGGAAAGGAAATTCTGGCCCAGTTCGCCACAACGCCGACGATCGGGGCCGATTCCGCGGGCAATCTCTATGTTCTTTATCACGACATGCGCCAGGAGAAATTGATTCTACTGACTCGTCGGGATAGGGCTTGGACCTCGGAAACCGTCATGGATTACGTATACGATGGGTCAAGAACTTTTGTTCCCATGGCCGTCCAGCCGACGACGGGCGCCGTGCATATCGCCGCATGGGATTTGGAAGACATGGCAATGCAATACGTGAGCAACAGCGGTGGAGAGTGGACCTTTGAAGCCGTGGATTGGGTGGAGGAATTCCCGGATACGATCACGCCGAAATCGATTTCAATTGATAATGAAAACAAGGTTCATATCGTGTATTACTTCGACGACAATTATATTTCGTACTTCTATTATGCAACCAATCGTAGCGGCCAATGGGAAATCGATCCTGTTGTTGTGGAAAACCGAGCCAGAGATATTGATATGGCTGTCGACGAGGACGAAAATCCTTTCCTTGTGTGGGTTAATCGCTCGGACATAGACACCTTGCAATTTGCAAAAAAGGAAAACGATGTTTGGATTGTCGACGTTTTCGGTGGAGAAAATTGGTTTGCAAGCACAGTGGAGGTGGATTATTTCGAGGGCCAATTTCACATCATTTCCGCAGACAACCAGGAACCGTACAATAATGTCCAATATTGGACATACTCAAACAGCAGCCTGACAAAGATATCGGAGTTCGCAACGCATTCAAGCAATAGGCGTTTCTTAAAAATGGAGGTCGGTCCCGGAGGAATCATTTACTTCACGCATTTATATTTTATCGATGGGGAGTTTGGCTTGTCCATGATGGAAAATGGCGAACTACAAACCAAGGTTCTGGATACCGGCATTGATGCCGGCTACCTGCCCTCCCTGTCGGTTGATTTGGACAACGTTCCGCATATCGCCTTTCCAGAATCGCCGGACCTATATTACCATATCGAAAAGGACTTTTTCGTCGCCACGCGGCTGGAAGATCGCTGGGATTTCCAAAATATGGGCTATGGCTGGAGCGGCACGGTATTGGCCGGGCCGGACGGCGCGCTCCATGTCAGTTGGTGGCGGGATCAGGATTATAAATTGCTCTACGCGACGTATTCCGACGGGGAATGGTCGGAGGAAGAGGAAATTCCATATTTCTATGATGAATTTCACGGCCAGCGCCGCTACAATGTCATATCCATCGCCCTGGATTCACTAGGCTCCCCGCACCTTCTTTTTACGGGAGAGGCTCTTATTTCAACATACGGGGATGTGAATTACTCAAAAAAAGAAGACGGTGTCTGGACAACGGAGATAATCGGCTCTTCCAACGGCTACTGGGGTGCCGAAGTGAATTTGATATTGGATGAAAACGATAAGCCCATGGCGAGCTACAGTGAGGAATATTGGATGTTCATGGTGGACTTCAGTTATCTTCTCTACTTTGAATATGAGGACGGGCAGTGGAACTCAACCGCCTTGCACGGCTTTCCCACGGACGAGCGCGTCGGCGAGGGCCATGATTTCCATTACGACGGCCAAACGAAATATATGAGCTATAACTGGTACCATGGATATCATTACCTGACCTTTGCCCGAAACGATGGAGGGGACTGGATATATGAGGAAATCAACGATGAGGACACCTTCGGCACGGGGATTTCCACGGATTCAAACGGCAACGTCTACATCGCCTACCTCGTGGACGTGCACAGCGGCGGCCTCCACACATCGGCCACGAGAGTGAAAGTCGTCACGAAACGCGGCGATGAATGGATTGAAAAGACCATCGACTTCGGCGGAGAATTCTGGAGTTTGGGAATCCGCTTCGAGATTGATTCAGACGATCAGGCCCACGTTGTCTACCGGGGTGAATACGCCCTTTGGTACGCCACCTTTCCCGTGGAATACGTCCTGTCAGAATATGTCCTGTCGGAATAGGCGCTCTGGGGTAAACGCTGCATCGCCGTTTAGCAAGGCTTCAGCCTTCGCTCCGCCAGGAATGACAATTGCGTGACAAAAGCACGAAAAACTGAGGGAGTAATCGGATTTTCATGCATGTTTGTGCTTTGATCAGTCGTGGGTTGGTGCCTTTATTTCAGCATTTCTCTTTTAATTTCAAGGACATCAGGCCGCTTGTATGGAAACGGCACAATATTTGTTATACTGATGACATTAAAGTCAGGCGACAAGGACAGAATTTTTGAAAAAGAACTCAACCGGACTCACTTTGGGGGCAGCCATGAGACACGCCCGTTTATTCCGCAGTTTTTCTTTCCCGGCTATTATCCTGTTTCTTCTCATCGGCGCACTGAGCCTCGCCTGCGGCAGCAGCGAGGGCATGGACGACGATGACGATGACAGCGACAACGCCGCCTACGCCGGCGACGATGATGGTGATGATGCCGGCGACGCATTCGACGATGACGATGCTGACAATGGCGAAGATGTCGACGATGACGCGGACGACGACGACCCGCCGCCGGAACCCGAGGATGACATCGATCCGGGCAGGCGACCGAAAATCTGCGGCGATTCAGTTTACATTCTGAGCACGGAAGGTGATTTCATCACGCAAGTGAATGCGGTGAACCTCGCCGTGAACACCATCGAAGTGGGAAGCAATCCAATTTCCATGCAGACCACGGAAAACTGCGACAAGCTGGCGACCCTCAACAGCGGCGATGATACGGTCACGATTGTCGATCCGGCAAATCAAACAACTCTCGAACGGCCAGTGCGTCCCGGCCTGAACTCCTTGCAGATTTCTCCCGGCGACCAATACGCCGTGGCCTTTCACAAATTTGACGGCGGCCAGTCCGGCGGCACCATCGGGTACGGCGAAGTTTCCATCATCGATCTGGATGCGGCGCCGGAAGCCGATGCGGTCGTTTCGCTGGGCGTTGGCTTCCCGCCCGACCTCGTCGCTTTTACGCCCGACGGGGCCTATGCCCTTCTTTTGTCCGAGACCACCGTCGCACTTGTCGAACTGGATACCGGCATTTACCAAACGCTGCCAACCGGCCTCGACGTGCAAGCAGGGCAAAAAGTCAAGAAAATCGGCATTACCGCCAACGGCCTGTACGCACTGATTCTAGCTGAAGCGTCTCAGAATATCCTAGCTCTTGATCTTGGCGACATGGAACTCACCGAAGTGGACCTCGGTTGCTTTCCCACCGACCTTGATATCTCCGAAGACGGCGACGTCTCACTTCTGGTATGCAAGCAAAGCAACCAGGTGCTGATTCTCGACAACGACGATCTTGGCCTTACCGTTTTTGACATCGAAGAAGTCGCCGGAAGCGGCGAGATAACCACAGATGGCGCCCTGGCGCTTTTGTTCACGAACGCCGAGTACATCGAAGAAATCCACGCCTTCGACACTGAAACCGGCGGACTTGACACCCACCTGACCGTAAAGCCGATCAAGGCTGCGGCGCTGGCGCCCGACAACGCCTCGGCGATTCTCTTTCACGAAGGCGGCGACAACAATCCCATCGACGATTTCGACGCATACTTTGACAACAAACACGCCTTTTCCATCATGACAATCAACCAGGGACGCATTACGCCGGTAGAAACGCCCGGGCGGCCCGAGGTCGTCAGTTTCGACCCCAACGGGCAATACGCCATCATTCCGCTGCCTTCATCGCAACGCGTTGTACTGGCCGATCTTGTCTTTGGATTGGCCGATGAAATCGAGACGCCCAGTCCGCCGCTGGAGGCCGGCCTGATCTTAGCGGATGGCGGCGTCATGGGTTATATTTTGCAGGAGCATGACCTGGGCCGCATCAGCTTTTTCGATACAAACGATCAGAGTCTGCAACTGCGAACCATCACCGGCTTCCTGCTCAACAGCGACATCGAATAAGGGGCGAACATGAAAATACAAACATCCTGGATTCTCCTGATTGCTCTATGCGCGGCCTTAAGCGTCAGCGGCTGCGCGGCGGTGGACGACGCCATTGAAATGGTCAACGAACTCATCTTTGGCGAAAATGACAAAGGCGACAGCGAGGGCGGCAAGCGCGAATATCGCTACATTCCTTCCATGAGCGCCGGGAATTACGCGGTGGCTATTGACCCCTACGACGGTTCGCTGGAGCTCATCGATCCGATCAATAAGAAACATGAGTACATTCCCCTATCCCCGGATCCCGTTGACGCCGTCGTGCTTCCCGACAACAAAACCGTCGTCGTCCTGGACGGGCGCCGCCACGAAGTGCGTTTTGCGGATGTCAACACGCTGGCCGTTACGGGCGTGGTGACCGTCGGCGAAACGGTGAACCGACTGATCGCGGCGCCGCAGGGTTATTATGTCCTGGCCATCTATGACCCGAACTTAGGCAGTGTGGATTACGGCGACAGCGGCATCATCAATTATTATGAACTGAACATTCTCTTTCCGGGAAATGGAATTGCGCGCGCCGTATCCATCGACTTTGCCCCCGACAACATTGTTTTTACGCCCGACGGAAGTTCCTGCCTTTTGGGCAAAGAGTTTCGCGTCGTCCATCTGGACCTGGAGACGGCCGAAACAACGGCCTTCCCGCTTTCCCTGGGCGCGCAAGACAGCCGAACGCCCACAGCGATGTCTATTAGCCCCGATGGGAAGCTGGCCGTTATCACCGTCGCGGAAAACAGCGATGTGTACGTTCTGGACCTCATAGAGGGCCGCATCAACATCCTTGACGCCTCCAGCAAGGCGGCGGATATGGTTTTCGTACCCGACACGCATACAGTGATCCTGACGCTGCCGGATGAGAGCGCGGTTGCGGTCATCGACCTGGATTCAGGAATCATCGAAACAGTG
>CAZQAE010000082.1:0-21089 GCA_964591275.1 uncultured bacterium
AATTTCAACTTTGCCGCTGAAAGGTCCGAGTTTGTCGTCGTTTCCGTAAACAAACCAGACGCCGAGCCACTGGTCCGCCGGATCAGGCGGATTCGTGTCGTCATCATCATCCGTATCGTCATCCACATCATCATTAACGGTGTCGTCATTGGCGTCATCGTTCGGCTCATTAACATCGTTGTCATCATCATCGTCGCCGCATGAAACAAAAAAGGCGAGGGCAAGGGTCAGCGCCAGCAGGAAAGGGATTTTCAAAAATTTCATGTTGGATCTCCTGTTAACGGTCCGAAGATCGATAATACCGCCCAAAGAAAAATCGGCAACTATTGCTCAACGCAAAATTCAAATCGTCTCAGGGTTCCGCCGTCTCGCCGCCGATGCGTGTGAGCTTGAAAATGTTGTGAAAACCCGGTTCCCGGTTGAGCCTTTTCACCGTGAAGCCAGGACATCGCTTCATTGCCGCGTTTCTAAAACGAGTCGGGAATAGAGAAATGGCGTACAAGCCGTCACGCTTCCGGCAAAGAGGCTGCAGTTGATCCGGCGGCAACCATTCGAGGCCGAACTTGTGCAAATATATGGGCATCGCAACGTTGTCCTGGGAATAGGCGACAAGGGGCAGGCTGGAAACCTTGATTTCCGGTGCGTGACGCGACAGCAGCCGCGAAGGCGCATAGCGGTGCTGATAGAAATTGACCATCAGATTTTGGGAGCTTTCGCCAGCGACAATGTCGCTTTTGATCTTGTTTTGCGCGTCGTTGATATTTTTTGCGAATGATAAATTGCACAGGAAAAATACCAGGACGACAACCAGGACTCTCAGATATTTCATCGGGGGCAAAAGACGAGCCAGCACGCCGATGAGAATCGCGGTCAGCAGGCTGAAAATCGGAATGAGACTGACAAATACTCTGTCGTAAGGATTGTCGCCGCGTATGAAGCTCAAAACGAAAGGAGCTACAAGCATAAAGACGCAAAAGATGATTTTCCCCGTATGTCCGAAAAGCTTGTTGCCGGGCTTATTGGCAAGGAAAGCGGCGGCGGCAGCGAGGATCAGAATCACCCATCTTCCCGACAGAAAATTCAGCCAGACGCGGGGCATGACATGCGTTAGCGTCTTTAACCTAAACACACCTTCGCTACGCACATAAGGATTATCGATGAGATCATGAAATACGGGCAGATACCACAAAGCGGCAAGGATCGTTCCCGTCGAAAGGCAGGCCACGATCACAAGAGAACTTTTTGCTTTGGCGGTTGGATTTTGGGAGTTGTTTTTCTTTGCGTTGAAATAACTCAAGACCGAGTTGGTGGAGAAAAAAACTCCGCAGCTGGCAATGAAATATAAATTTGAAGGAATCGTATAAAGAGATATCGCCGTGAAAAGGACAATGCAGGCGACATGGAATTTTTTGGATTCTGATTCATAAGACCAAAGACCCCAAACAAGGCCCGCGTAAAGCAACATGCTCAGGCTGTATCCACGGACTTGCGCGGCGAAGTTATAGAAGGGTATGGAAGTGGCGAGGATGATCATGGCCGCAAGCGCCGTAAAGTCGTCAAAGAATTTCCTGCCGATATGCCGGACAACGGCCAACGTCGCCGCCGTGAAGGCCAGGGGCCACAAACGCGCCAGAAAAGGCTTGTCCAAAAGCTGCTCGATGTGGACAATGCCGACCGCTTTGAAAAACAGATTTTGGATGAGATTAAAAAAGATATGATTGTTCGGGACCGAGTAGTTGGTGAGCGTTTTCACCACGGGCACGAGGGTAAATTCCGTCAACGATAATGCCTCGTCGTACCAGAAATCCGCGTTGCAATATCGATAAAGCCAGATGAAAAACGGTGTAGCGATCACCGCAGCCGATAGAAGGCTAAAATTTCGGTGTGTCTGAAAATTCCTGTCGCGCATTGATTCGCACCCACCGTGTTAAGCTTCGGTGATAGTAATCCACGACCATGCGAAACGACAACCGCGCAATCACAAAAATCGCCGAATTCTTTGACATGTTTCAATGGCGCGTGATAGAAGGCAGCGTCGATATTGTCATTATTTTAAGGTGATGCCATTATGAAAATACCTCGATTGCATCGGATAAATTGTCTTTCACAATTACTATTTTTGGTTGCGCTTTGCGTCCCGGCCTTTATCGCCTTCGATTCCGCCTTTGCCGACGATTGGGAAATCAGCGAAGCGGAATTGGATCGGATTCAGCATCAGGCGATTCCCATGCCTTTCCCCGAGCCATCGACAAAGGAAATTCCCGATCAACCGTTGCGCATGGTCTACAAAAACAATCCCGCCGATTGGCCCCTGGTAGATATAGCTCAAAGCACGAGCCAAATCGCTGCGCCTTCCCTAGCCCTGGGCGGCGAAAAGGCCGGCGACGGACCGCTGCGCATCACCGACACGGAGGAGTATCCCTATAGCAGCGTCGTACACTTGTACATGGAATACGACGTTGGTTACTTTGGCTGTTCCGGCGCCTTCGTCAGAAATTCTCAGCTCATTTTGACAGCTGCCCATTGCATTTATAATCATGAAGAGGGCGGATTTCCCAAAACCGTTATCGTGTTGCCGGGCCAGGATGGCAACGAGAAGCCTTTCGGCAGCAAAGAGGCCATCAACTGGGCGACAAATAACTCATGGATCGATTGGCAAGACTACTCGAACGATTGGGCTGTTGTTGTCGTGCGGCCCTTTGACGACGATACCGGATTCATGGAGACCCATTACGAATCCGGCGCCTCCTGGTACACATTAGCCGACTTCGAGACAGCCGGTTATCCAGGCGATGAGGGTTATACGGGCGACGAAATGTGGTGGGATGTTGGGCAAGCTGTTTACATGATGTACGGCATGATCGAAATCGGCTTCGATTTCGACGGTGAATTCAGCTGCATCCACGGCCAAAGCGGCAGCGCGATGTACGTCGTCGAAGATGGAGTTTATAAGGTTGCCGCCGTTCTCACGCTGGCCAATTGCAAGGGCCCGAAAATCAACAGTACGATCAGCAACTTTCTTGATGATTACGATTGCGGCGGTTGTTTCATTGATGACACTTGTTATCTTGACGGCGATCTCAACACCTCGAATCCCTGCCGAATCTGCGATCCCGCCAAGGACCTTTTCGGATGGTCCGATAACAGCGGCGCCTGGTGCGATGACGGCGAGTATTGCAACGGCGCCGATGAGTGCCAAGATCAGGCTTGCACTGTCCATGAAGGCAATCCCTGCGTCGCATCGCAGACTTGCGATGAGGAGGCCGATGAATGCGTCGGAGATGCCATCGACAGCGACATGTGCAATGAATCGCTAAATCTGATTTATGGCGAGTGCGGCATGGAAATTACATCGGGCGGCGATGCATCGAACCGAGACCAATCCTTCGCCTGGTGCATGCAGAATCAGGGTCCCTGGGAGTGCATTTTCGAGTGCGTGGATTATCCTGATGTGAATAGTTGTTCGGATCTCACCGATTGTCTCGCCGAAAAATGTGATGTTCACACGTCCAGCGGATCCGATAGCAGCGACGATGACGATGACGACGAAGATGGCCAGTGCGGCGGTTTATTTTAAAGCAGCCATTTTCAGGGCTTTAGGATCAAGCTTTGCCGTGATTTCGAAGATCACAATGGCGTCCGCCATTGGTTAGAGAAACACCAACACAGCCATCCCCGGCTGTGTTCATCTTTTGAAGAATGTAGAGGCGATCTTCAGCTACTGGCGTTTTAAGGATGCGAGAAAGGTCTTGTAGTCATTCGACAGGGCATCACCGGCGTCGGCGTCGTTCCAGGCGTTTTCGCCTAATACGCGCATTCCCGTTGGAACTTGCACCCTGGCCGCGGAGCCTTCTTCCCGCTTGGCAGTGTAATTAACCAGCACCACGATCAGCACCAAAAGGAGGGTGAGCACCAGAAATACGGAGAGCACTCCCAGCGTGGCCAGCATCCATCCGTTGACGGCGGTGATTTTTGCAATGGTTTCCATGAATCGACCTTATTGTAGTATCGACAAGAAGTATCCGGCCACCATGGCCGAGCCGATGACGCCGGCCACGTTCGGTCCCATGGCGTGCATGAGCAGGAAATTCGTCGGGTCTTCTTTGAGCGCCATCTCGTGAGCCAGCCTTGCGGCCATGGGAACCGCGGAAATACCCGCAGCTCCCACCAGAGGATTGATCTTGTTTTCCGAAAACAGGTTCATGAACTTGGCCAAAAGAATTCCCCCCGCCGTGCCGATGGCAAAAGCCACGAGGCCCAGGGCGAGAATCTTGAGCGTCACGGGATTCAAAACCTTGTTCGCATCGAGCGTCAACCCGATGCACAGCATCAGGAAGATTGTGACGATGTTCAGAAGTTCGTTTTGCGCGGATTTCGTTAGGCGATCCACGACGCCCGACTCCCTGAAAATATTGCCGATCATGAACATGCTGACCAAAGGGGCGCTCATCGGGATTAGCAAAATGATGACGATCATCATGATCAGCGGAAGAAGTATTTTGGCGAGTTTTGGAATTTTTCGCATCTCCTTCATCTTGATCTTTCGCTCCTTTTGCGTCGTCAGAAGGCGCATGATCGGAGGTTGGATCACCGGCACCAGGCCCATATAGGAGTAGGCGGTCACGGCGGTGATGCCGAGCAGATGCGGGGCCAGCTTCGCGCTGGCGTAGACGGTGGTTGGACCGTCGGCCCCGCCGATGATCCCGATGGAGGCGGCTTCCTTCAGGTCGAAACCCAGCGCCAGGGCGCCGAAAAAAGCAACGAAAACTCCAAGCTGCGCAGCGGCACCCAGCAGAATGAGCCGCGGGTTAGCCAGCAGCGGACCGAAATCGGTCATTGCTCCCAGGCACAGAAAAATCAGCGGCGGGAAAAGGTTGTTTTGAAACAGCGCGAAATGGGAGATCAATCCCAGAACCCCGGCGGCCTGCATTTCCGTCGACATCACGCCGACCTGATGGCCGGGTAGGTTGATCAAAATCGCGCCGAGGCCAATGGCCAGAAGTTCGTATGGCTCAAAGTGCCTGGCGATGGCCAGGTAAATGAATCCGCAACCAATGCCAATCATCAGGACATTGCCCAGCGAAAGCTGGTAAACGCCGGTTTTGATCACCAGAAGTTTTAGGATTTCCAGGGTTTCGGTTGGCATGTTTTCCGGCAGTCCTTTCCTTCAAAAAAGAAAACCGACGCCACACTAGCATCGGCCACCAAAGTTTTAAAGATATGCTGGATTGTTGTCCTCATTGTATGTATTTGTTCGGTCATGAAAATACTGCCGATACTGCGCGTCATTTTTCGGGAATGGAAAATCGCCATGTGCAAGCCTCGTCGCCGCAGTCGTCGGGTGGGCAGCGCAGGCACTCGGTTTTGATGGCCGGATCGATTGTGGAGGCGAAGCCGGAGTACTCCACGATCCCGACGGGCTTGCACGGAAAGTCGGGCAGGCCCTTGCGCCTTCTGGCCGTCTGCACGCGGCATTCTTTCATGCGGTAGATGAGCGCTCCATCTTCCCGCGACGCTTCCTGCGTGTTCACGCACGAATACAACCTGAATCCCAGCGCCTTTTCCAGCGCGTCCAACCCGCCGCCGGGCGGAATGTCGAAAGTTTTCATGATGCGTTTGGCTTCGGCCACGGTGAATCGCTTCCAGGAAGCCGTGTCCAGTTCGATGGCCGTTTCCATGTTGTATTTTTCTTCACAGGCCAAAAACCAGCAGCCGTCGTGCGCGAGCCAATTGTGTGCGTATACGGATAGGAGTTTTATCAATTCTTCGCGGTCGAGATGTGCAAATTTGTCAGACATTATTTTGATCTCCAGTAAAAGCCATTGCGGCGATGGTAGCCATCGCAAGGAATAATCAATGGCAATTGAATCCGCGCGTCAAGCCCGCGATCCTTCATCGACGCTTTCTCATTGTGGATCGCCGGATTTCATGGTACTGGCAAAATATCAAGAGAAGGGATGCGAATGGGAAAAGACGGTTCAAAATGCAGCCGGTTGCCGGGCAAAACGATGCCCCGGAAAAGTTATCTGATAATCTGGTGCTTGGTCTGCCTGCTTTCGCTTTTGTGTTTCGTTTCCTGCGGCGGCGACGATGATTCTTCTTCTTCAAGCGCCGATTCAGATGACGATACGCGGAGCGACGATTCGATCGACGATGATGCCGATGACGACGGCTCACCTTGCAATAAAAGTTTTCTGCCAATTGTTTTTGTTCACGGCATTTTGGAAAATGGCGATGCCTTTTCCACGCAGACCATGCGCTTTGCGTCCAACGGATATTGCATCGAACGCATTTTTTGCCACGATTGGAATGCGCTCAACGGCATTGGCGACGAGGCTGCGCGGCTGGCGGATACTATCGATTTCGTCCTGGCGGAGACCGGCGCCGCGCAAGTGGATATGATCGGCCATTCCGTTGGCGCGGGTCTGGGAGTGGAGTATCTGCTGCGTGATGACGGCGTTCAAAAAGTTGCGCACTACGCGCAGATCGCGGCTTTGCCTCGCCTGGAAATCCCTGACGGTGCAAGCGCCCTGAATATTTCTTCTGAAGACGACGCGGTGATTGGCGTGTGCGAATTGGAGGAAAGCGAAAACCTGATTTTACAAGACATCGACCACCTGGAGACAGCATCCTCGGCGTCGATATTCGAAGCTTTGTTTCGCTTTTTCAATGATGAAGCACCGCAAACAACGGAGATCGTCCCGCGGGAGCCTATCGAGCTTTCCGGTCATGCGGTGGTGTTCGGCATGAACGCGCCCGTGGCGGGCGTCGAGATTCAAATTTATGAATGCGATTCGATGACGGGCGAGCGGCTCCACGCAAATCCAAGCGGCGTCTTTTTCACCGACGACGAGGGTCGATGGGGAGTTTTCGACGCAGCGCCAGGCGCCTACTACGAATTTACGTGCCTGGATCCGGCGGGCTTTTGGCCCTCCATGCATTATTACCGGGAGCCTTTTTTGCGCTCCAACAACAAGGTCTATTTTCGCGTTTACCCGAAAACAGGCAGCGCCCTGGGCTTATTATTCGGTGCTCTTCCCCTCGACGACGCCTTTGCATCGTTTTCATGGTTGAACGTCAACCAGGCCGTGTTGTTCGGGCGCGACGAACTATCGGTCAACGGCATCGATCTTTCGACCCCGGCCATGGCCGATCCCGCCCTGTCAACCCTGGTCATCGTTTTCGGCGACGTCAACGGCAACGGACTCAGCGACGAAATCCCGCTGGAAGGAGCGCTGGCGGAAATAGACTTCGTGCGCTTTTTCGACCTGTTGATCGCCAGCGAGCCGTTTGCTCCCATTCAATTTACTTTCAACGGGCGAATCATGGCGGTTCCCAACTGGATGGCTCGCTCGCAAGGCCTGTCAGTCGCAGTCTTTGAATAGAAAATTCCGGCGGAAAGCCCGGTGATTTCCACAAGGATGCAAACGCCATGAGGAAAGCAATGAATCGCTTTCTTGAGCATAAAAATCATACGCCCCTTGCGTGCGTTGGCGGGAGTGTGGGACAAACCTTTTCAGGACTTCGTGTTTGGACGCGAGCCTTAGCCTTTGTTAGGCCAAAAAATGGAGATTTGCATAATTCACTTTCCAGGGTTTTGAAAAAATGACAGACGACCAATTGCGCGATTTGCTTGACAACATTAGAAAAGCCCGTGTCGGCGTGCTGGGAGATTTTTGCCTGGATGTGTATTGGTTTTTCGATGCAAAGGCCGGTGAACTTTCGCTGGAAACCGGACTGGCAACGCGGCCGGCGGCGCGGCAGCACTGCGAGCTTGGCGGCGCGGGCAACGTGGTCAACAATATGGCCGCCATCGGTTGCTCAAACATCGAAATCTTCGGCGTGATCGGCGCCGATCCCTGGGGACGGGAAATGCAGCGCATTCTGGCCGATAGGAAAGTGCGTTGCGAAGGGCTTCTCGTGCAGGAAAGCGAATGGGCGACGCACGCTTTCGTCAAACCTCATTTCCATGATGAAGAATCCAATCGGCTCGATTTCGGCAACTTCAACCGTCTTGCAGACGCCACCGCCGACCGCTTGCTGGAGACGCTGGCGGAAGCTCTGCCCGATTTGGACGTTGTCGTTATTAACGAACAGACGGCGTGCGGGATTCACACCAACGAGTATTTTCGCTGGCGCTTGCGCGGACTCATGGGCGACCATGCGGACAAGACATTCATTGTTGACAGCCGTCATTTCAGCGACGCCTATCCGGGCGCATTTTTAAAAATCAACGATCATGAAGCCGCCGGCCTGATAGGCCGTGAGTATCCACGCGATGCGATGGTGCTCAGAAAAGACGCGCTGCACGCGGCAAAAGAGCTTTTCGTTCGTGCCGGAAAACCTGTCATGGTCACGCGAGGTACGCGGGGGCTTGTCTTGCATGACGAAGCGGGCTTGCATGAAATCCCAGCTATTCAGGTGATTGGAAAAGTAGATTCCGTGGGGGCGGGCGATTCTCTTCTGGCGGGGACGGCGCTGGCGCTCGCCGCGGGCGCAAATCCTGAGATTGCCGCGGCTTTGGGCAATATTGCCGCGTTTATCACCGTGCAAAAACTTCATCAGACCGGCACGGCTTCGCCTTCGGAAATCCTGGCCGTCGGTGCGTCCCCCGATTACATTTATCGACCCGAACTGGCTGAAGACACAAGGCAGGCCAGATATTTTGAAGGAACCGGATTCGAAAGAGTCACTGACCGTGTGCCCCTGCGGAAAATTACGCACGTGATTTTCGACCACGACGGCACCATTTCCTCCCTTCGCGAAGGGTGGGAACGGATTATGGAACCGATGATGATTCGAGCGATTCTCGGTCCGCAATTTGAGTCGGCGGATGATTCGCTCTACCATCGCGTTGTCAATCGCGTCAGGGATTACATTGACAAATCCACCGGTATTCAAACGCTCATTCAAATGCAGACCCTGGTGAAAATGGTGCATGAATTTGGCTGCGTTGCGGAGGGCGAGATTCTGGATGAACACGGATACAAGAAGATTTTCAACGACGATCTGATGAAATTGGTGCGGGGTCGCGTTGAAACGTTTCAGCGCGGTGAACTGAATGTCGAGGATTTTACGATCAAGAATGCCGTTGCTTTGCTGGGTGCGCTCCATGAATCGGGAGCGCGATTATACCTGGCTTCCGGGACTGATCAGCGCGATCTTATCGACGAGGCGACGGCGCTTGGCTACGCTGATTTATTCGAGCAAAGGATTTTCGGCGCCGCCTGCGACGTGACGAAAGACGCCAAGCGCATTGTGCTCGATAGGATTTTAAAGAAAATCGGACCGGATGCTCCTGGCCTGGTCAGCTTTGGCGACGGGCCTGTGGAGATACGGGAAACGCATAAGCGCGGCGGTTTCGCCATCGGGGTGGCCAGCGACGAACTGCGGCGCTTCGGAATCAATGAAGCCAAGCGCAGCCGACTGATTCGCGCTGGCGCCGATATGATCATTTCGGATTTCTCGCAATTGGATAAGCTGCTCGATTTGCTCAATGTGAAACAATAAAGGCCGCAGATCAATGCCATATTCCAAACTGGATCGTCGCCGGATAGTTATGAAGCCATTGGCCGAAAGGCCCAACAAGAAGAGCGTCGAAAGAGATATGGTTACGCCGGATCAGAGGCCGTCCGACTTATCTTTGAAGGCCGATGCGCTCATTGATGAGACCGCCGAGCGCATCAAGAGGGCTTTGGCGAATGAAAAGCCGGTCATGTTGGCCTTCGGGGCGCACGCCATCAAAAACGGCCTGGCGCCGGTGCTGATTCATATGGCGGAAAAAGGTTGGCTGACGCATCTGGCGACCAACGGCGCTGGGATCATTCACGATTGGGAATTGGCTTATCAGGGTCAAACCAGCGAGGATGTCCGAGGCAACGTGCGTCGCGGCGAGTTCGGCAATTGGCAGGAAACAGGATTTTTCATTAATCTTGCATTAATCGTCGGCGCGTATGAAGGCAGGGGATATGGTGAATCCGTGGGTGCGATGATCGAGCGCGGAGGATTGGAGTTGCCGACGCTCGAAGAGTTGAAAAGAGAAATCGCCACATGCCTGGATTCGGATGGTGAGCGGGCCGCAGGGGCTATCGATCTGCTGGTCGCCATGAAAGACTTTGATATCCCGCCTGGGCGAATGGAAATCCCGCATCCTTATAAGCAATACAGCGTGCAGGCTCGTGCTTTCGCCCTGGGTGTCCCCTTCACCGGGCACCCGATGATCGGCCACGACATTATTTACAATCATCCGCTCAATCACGGCGCAGCCATTGGCAGGACGGCCTTGTGGGATTTCCTGACCTTCGCCGAAGGCGTCAGCCGCATCGACGGCGGAGTTTATTTGTCAGTGGGCAGCGCGGTAATGAGCCCCATGATTTTTGAAAAGTCCATGTCCATGGCGCAAAATCTTGCGATCCAGCGTGGGGAAAAAATCGACGACCATTATATCCTGGTGGTCGATCTGGCCAAGTCACATTGGGATTGGGCAAAAGGCGAGCCGCCCGAAGACAACCCCGATTATTACCTGCGCTTTAATAAAAGTTTTCATCGCATGGGAGGCGCAATGCGTTATCTGCAGGCGGACAATCGAGATTTCCTGTTGGCCTTAACGCGCAAATTGTCCTAGCCTGATCCGCGCCGCGATTCTTTCAATCCTGCCGCGATTCGATGCTGATTTTATTGATGTAGATTAGCTTCCTGTCGCGATTGGCGGGAAAATTTTCAAATCAACTGTGCTCGTCAATAAAGTCGAGCATGGTGTCCAGCGTGGCGCTTTGCCGTTTGCCGATTTGTCCGATGATGGAATTGTGATTGGTCCGGCGGATTTCCTTGATACGCGCATCAACGCCCGTCTTTTCCAACTCCTCATAAAAATCTTCGGCCTGCTCAATGAGAGAGATGTGGATGTTCATGTCGTTTTCCGCGAAGAACACCAGGAAGGGTGGAGAAGTTCGCTTCACGTAGTTGATCGGAGAAGCCTCCCGCCAGATTTTACGATCTTCGCTGAAAACCGGCTCGAAGACTTTGTGATTGATCTCATAGACTCCGGAAATTGCGATGACGCCGGCCAGTCGGCGATTGTCGATGTTGTATTTTTTGAGATATTTCCCATCAAGCCCGACCAGCGAGGCGAGGTGCGCGCCTGCGCTGTGACCGGCCAGAAAGAGAGTTTTTGCGTCCGCGCCGTATTGCCCGAGATTCTTTTGTGTCCAGGCTACCGCGCGGGCCACGTCTTTGGCGTGTTCGGGATGCTTCACACGGGGCGTCAGGCGATAATTTATGCTTACGCACGCCACGCCGTTTTCCGCCAAGGCGTAGGCCACGTTGCCGACCAGATTTTTTCCGCCGGTCACCCATGCGCCACCATGCACCAAAACCACCGTCGGCCAGTTTTTGCCGCTTCGCGGCAGATAGATGTCCAGCTTATGGCGGAAGGCATCCTTCGATTTGCCCTCGTAATAAACCACGTTGCTGATGACGCGAACGTCCTGCGTTGTTTGCAGACGCCCCATCTTTTTCGCGCAGGCCGTCAGGCCCGTCGATGCGATGAGCAAGGCCAGTATGAGGATGCAATAGATATTCTTTGTTCGCGGAAATCTCATAAATAACTTTTCCCTAAGTTTTCAAGTCAAAACGATCTCTCACGCATAAGAGACACGGCAATATACACTTAAGTTAATTTGTGCGTAAAAGAAAAGTCCACAGGCAAGCGCCGTTGGAACTGGTTAGGGCTTGAATCTATTCTTTCCGCGATTATCCTATTTCTTGTGCCTACTAAATAAAAATCGTTGCTAACAACCGCAGCCGGAAGATCCTGTTTCATCGAGGTCCGTTTCACTATCTTCCGAAAGATCGTCGTCGTCACCGGCAGTGTCGTCATCGTCGCCAGCCGTATCGTCATCCTCATCGTCGTCCGTATCATCATCCGGCCAGAAAATCATCGTCGTCCGTATCATCATCCGGCCAGAAGTCATCATCCGCGTCGTCATCGGCATCGTCGTCATCGGCATCGTCGTCATCGGCATCGTCGTCAACATCGTCGTCGTCCACATCTTCGATGCACTCATCTCCTTCTTCGTCGCAAATTTCGGCGGGGCCGCAGGGATCGCCGGCGGATGCGCACTGGCCCCCCTCCTCTTCGACGCATAGCTCGTCGCCGTTGCACCACTCGCCGTCATCAGGGCAACTGACCGGCTCACCTTCCGCGCAAAGAAACTGATCGCACATTTCAATGCCGTTGCAATACAGGCCATCGTCGCAGTCGTTGTCGTCGGTGCAGTTGAATAAGCGTCCGTAAGTTCCGTAGCCGTCGCCGTCCTGGTTATCCGAATGCCAGGCGATGACGAAACCGCCGTCTTCGCGCAGAACCGAAGCGGTATTGCCCTGGTCTCCCGACTCATGAATATTGATGATAAAAGGACTTGTCAGGGCGCCGCCATCGCTGCCGTAAAGCCTGCCATAGGCGTTATTGGTGTTTCCCTCGGCGACGCTGGATTCATAGGTGACGAGGAAATTTCCGGCTTGGTCCGTCGAAACATCCGCAGTATCAACGTAGCCCGAGAAACTTGCCGCGACGACGAAATCACCGCCTAGTGCATTGCCGGCGGCGTCGAATCTTCGGGCGTAGACATCTGGATTTCCTATGGGCGCCGACTGCCAAGCCACAACGAAAGCTCCCGTGGCGTCCATGGCGACCGACGGTGCTTCCTGGTCCCCGTTGATGGTCGTGTTGACCTGAAATTCGTCGCTGATCGGATTGGCTTGATTGTCAAAAAGCTGTCCGAATATGCCGTAGTCGTCTCCATCCTGTCTACTGGAAGCCCATACTACAGCAAAATAGCCGCCTCTATCCATGCTGATTGATGGCTCCCGCTGATTCCTACTCGTATAGGAGTTGATCCGAAATTCGCCACCCTGGGCGTTGCCGTCCCTGTCATATCGCTGTCCATAAACGCCTTCTCTCGACCCGTCCTGATTGTTGGAGTCCCATACTACGACGAAATTTCCGACTGCGTCGCAGGCGACATCGGGTCTTCTCTGTTCGTCGTCGGTTTCGGAGTTTATGCGAAATTCACTACTCATTGTCGCGCCGTCGGAATTGAAGCGCTGGCCATAAATGCCGTTGGCCGAACCGTCCTGATTTGCCGATTCCCATACGACGACGAAGCGATCTCCATCGGCCATGCAAACCGATGGCGTATCCTGATTATTGCCGGTGTGGGAATTCACCTGAAACTCGCCTGTTCGCGGCTGAGCCTGCGCGTTGTAGAGGCGGGCGAAAACACCCGCGTCATCGCCGTCCTGATTATCGGATTCCCAGACAACGACAAATCGTCCCTGCGAATCATGAGCGATGGCGGGATTGTCCTGATCATTGCCCGTCGTTTCGTTGACCTGAAATTCAGGAGGCTCGGATTGCGCGTTTGCTGCCAGCGGTGCTGCGACTAATAAAAGCAGCGCAAAAGAAATTGCGAAAAACCGCTTGGCGTGGATGAAAAAAGAGCATCGAGAAACCAAGTTTGTCATTTTTTGTTGTCCTCCAAATCCAAAGAAACGCCACACTGTATCATATTTCAAGCGCAGCATGTTAGGGGGGGGCGGTTATTTTTATTGATGCATGAAAGAAAAAGCCGAAGCGAAAACGCTTCGGCTTTTTTCAATGAGGCGACGACCGGATTTGAACCGGTGAATAAAGATTTTGCAGACCTTCGCCTTACCACTTGGCCACGTCGCCACAACACGGCGCTGAGCACGTGATTTCATATGCAATTTACCATGTTCTGTCAAGCGTGCAAGCACTTTTAAGAATCCGCAGTTGGTGTTTTTTTCAACTTGCGACGTGCCTGGCGTAGTCCTGACAACCCAGGACATGGACGCACAGGAATGGCGACCTGGAGCTTTTGAGCCATTTTTGCGTCAAAATATTGTATGTGCAGGCAGTTTTTTCACTCATTATTGAACAGTCGTCGGGCAGAGTAATTGCGGCGAATGTGGATCGAAGTAAAAATAGCTATAGAAAATAAATGCTTATGCTGTATTTGTGCAGCGACAAAATTATGACAAGTCTGTTTTTTCAACGCGGCATATCTTTTGCTTATTAATCGGTCGGTGGGTAGACCTGATTTTTTTATGACAAGAGAAGGGGCCTATGAAATACGGATTGAAAGTCCTCCTCGTTTTGATGCTGGCAACCTTGAGCGCCTGCGCGAGTCAGATCGTCAAAGTTCCGATCAACCCTTACGTCAATCCTGAAGCCGTGCGCCGAAATATTCGGAAAGTTGCGGTGATGCCTTTCGTTATTCCAGACTATCTCGATCACCATGCGCGAGGCGAAGTGGTGAGCATTCAGATCACCAATCGTTTTATCGCGGAACTGTCCTCCCTGGGTGTATATGAAGTGGTTGATGGCCGGGAAGTTCAATCTGCTCTGAAGCGACAATACCCCAACCCCAGGCAGTGGATATTCGAAGGTTCGAAAAACGACGCTATTCGAGTCGGCGCGGAAGTGTCGGCTGATGCGGTGGTGTACGGCGTCATCCGAAAATACTTTCAAGGGAATCTCACCGACAGCGAAGTTGAACTGGATCTCCATTGCATCGAAGTGTCGAGCCGTCAGACGATATGGAACATACGGGAGCTGATCATTGGACGGGGCGGCAAGAAATATCTGAATGAAACGCCTTTGAGTGTTCCGCCTTCGCGCCTGGCTGATATCGCCGTCGCCGATGCGGCCGGGACCGCCCTGAAAATCAATGAGGAGAAGGGGCCGATCAAACTCGTCGCCATTTCCCACAGGCAGGCCTGGGGTTACGGCGTCATGGCCACGGGCGTGGCGCTGACGGCTGCGGGAGCGTATTTTTACAACGAATCCGAAAAGGCCTATAGCGACTACAGGCATTCGGAAACGGACCGTGATCTGTCTGAGAATAAACAAAAGACCGACGATTACGACAAGGCCTGGCAAGGTCTTGGGGGCCTCGGCGTCGCCGCCGTCGGAACGGGATTGTACCTGGTGTTGACCGATCACACCTCGGTGGTCGCTGAGCAAAAGAGTGATCGGCGCTTGGTCATACTTCCGCTTGCGCCCAGGCCCGGCGCCTGGGGAGCCGCCTGCATTTTCCGGTTTTAAAAATCAACCGGGCTGAACCATGAGGTTCGAATCATGAAAAAAGCGTCGTCAGCAAAACCGATTGCCTTCATCTTCATCGCGGCATTTTTATGCGCGCTGGCTTGCCAGCATGCCTGCGAAAGAGATTTCAGCAGCCAATCGGCCAAGGGAACAAGTTCCATGACCGTCGCAACGATTGTGCCGATCAAGGGTTCCAACGCCGAAGAGATCGCCGTCACCATTCGTGGAACGAATTTTCCCAGTGCCGTGCAAGTGCTGATCGGGAGCGCACTTTGCGCAAACACTGAAGTGCTGACCAGCAACATCATTACGGCTTTCGTTCCAACGGATATCGCAGCGGGCCTGTATGATCTGATCATCGTCGCAGACTCCGGCGACACCGCCGTGCTGACAGAAGCTTTCTCAGTCATTGACCCCGCAGGCATCAGGTTGGATTCAATAGTTCCAAACGAGTGTTTGGACGACGTGGATGTCAACGTGGTCATCACAGGGGCGAATTTCGTTTCACCCCTGACGGCGACTCTCGGCGAAACATCCCTGACGGGAGTCACCGTAGCCAACAGTTCAACGATAAACGCGGTGGCGCCGGCATTTTCGGCCGCCATGGAGCCGGGCTTGTACGATCTGATCGTCACGAACTCGGACGAAAGTCTGGCGACAATTGTCGGCGCTTTCGAAGTTATTTCCGCGGACGCCTTAAGAATTGATAACGTGGATCCTACCAGCGCCTCCAACGAGGATGACGTGGATCTTACTATCCACGGCGCAAATTTCACGCCGCCGATGAAGGTTTTTCTTGGAGAGGTGGCTTTGTCGGATCCTGTGCCGATAGTGCAGGGCGTGGATCGCATTGCCGCAACTGTCCCGGCTGGATTCACGGCTGGCATTTGGGATGTGAGTATTGAAAATTCCGAAGGCGAAACCGATACAATTCCTATGGCTTTTACGATAACCGAAGCCGGCGACGATGACACGACCGACGACGATACTGATGACGACACGGACGACGACGTGGACGATGATGTGGACGACGACGTGGACGACGACGTGGACGACGATGCGGACGACGATGCGGACGACGATGCGGACGACGACGTGGACGACGACGTGGACATTGGTTGAACAATAAATCACACACCTGATTTCAATGAGCACGCCAAACACGCTTCCTATTTGCGCCATTATCAAAAAACACACAACTCGCCGAGCATGATGACAATGACAGCCTAATGCCGTCATGTTTCCGATATAGGAAGCCCAGGGCTTTCCTGTTATTCCATCTCCCGATAACGAGTGCCTCGGACGTTCTGGGTTTTCCATCCATCGTTTCTTGGTCAGGATTTTGACGCCATAGCGCGGATTTGACAAAAAGAAAAAGTCTGCATTCGGGATTATTGAATTATTCCTTTTTGGCGCAAATGCCTTTTTCCCTGTAATATCCTGAAATAATTAAGGAATTCATATTCCTGGATAATTATTTCAGACGTTTTGACGATATGGAATCCGATGATAGTATTGATGGGAAAAGTGGCACAACCATTGCTAAGTCCAATTGCAGGTAAGCGTTTTAAAAAAGCAGGATCTAGCCATGGAATTTGCCGACCAAAATAACAATCCAGCAACCGGGGTCAAACATGGCAGAAGTTGAAGAACTCGAAAATGAAGAGATAGAAGAAGCAAAGCCATCCAGTAAGAAGTTTATTTTCATTGGCGTCGGCGTTTTTGTGCTTATCGTCGGCGTGCTGGGCGCGCTATTCGCTTTAGGCGTTATCGGGGGCGGCGGTGAAAGCAACTCCGACGAAGCGCAGACCGCAGAAGTGGAGATTAAGCTTCCTGAGAAAGAAGATCGTCCGACGGTGCCTCTCGAAGAGTTTGTCGTCAATCTTGCGGATGTGGAACAGGCCAGATACCTCAAGGCAAAAGTCGAACTTGAAGTCGCCAACGAAGAAGTGAAAGTTACCTGCGAAGGCAACTTGCCCGCAATACGCAACTCTCTTGTCGAACTGCTGTCGAGCAAGACATTTTCTCAGATTCGGGATATCCGGGAGAAAACTCGCCTGCGTCAGGAGATTATTGTTCGCCTAAATGAGATATTAGGGACCAATGGGATTACGCAGGTTTATTTTACGGACTTCATCATTCAATAACGGGTGAGATCATGTCCCAGGTACTGTCGCAAAATGAAGTTGACGCTCTGCTCTCGGCGGTTTCCGAAGGCGACTTCGAGGAGGAGCAGGTTCCCGAAGAAAAAGCCGGACAAGAGGCGTCCGTAGTGGAATCCAGTGAAGTTCGCCCATACGATCTCACCAGCCAGGAGCGCATCTTCCGTGGGAAGATGCCGATGCTTGACGTGATTCACGAACGCTACGGTCGCGATTTTGGAGGCACGCTGTCTCTTGATCTCGGACGCCTGTCCGAGGCGGAGCCTACGGGAACCCGCCTGCTCAACTATCAGGAGTTTCTCAACGGATTGCCGGTCCCATCCTGCCTGTCCGTGTTCAAAATTGATCCCTTGCCCGGCAACGGCGTGATTGTCGTGGACACGCAGTTCGTGTTTACCCTCGTGGACGTGTTTTGCGGCGGAAGAGGAGGCGGCCTTTTTCGCGTTGAGGGTAGGGATTTTTCCTCCATCGAACTCGGTTTCGTTCGCCGGATCGTGAAAAAAGCCCTTCAAGAGCTGATGAACGCCTGGCGCCCTGTGTATCCTGTGGATGTCAGCTTTGTTCGGACCGAGATTAACCCACAATTCGTGTCTATCGCGCATCCCACGGAAGTTGTGGTGATTATGGAAAGCGTTGTGGATGTGGAGGGTGCCTCGGGGAAGATGCAGATTGTCATACCCTACGCCACCCTTGAACCGATCAAGGACCGGTTGGGAAAAGGCTATATCGGCGAACGCGGCGACTTGGACAAGGTTTGGAAGGATGAACTTCAACAACACATTCTCGATTCTGATGTGGAAATGAAGTCGATAATGGGACACGCGCATATGAGCATCAGGAAAATCCTCAACCTTAAGGTTGGCGATATTGTGCAATTGGAAAGATTCGCCAATCAGCCTTTGGATGTCATGGTGGAGGGCGTGGAAAAATATAAGGCTGAATCGGGCGTGATCCGCAGTTATAAGGCACTTCAGTTGAATGGGAGAATCATTGAATAACCGAGGCGTTCTTATTGATGAGCGCTTGGGCCTCAGGGAGACTTACGATGAGCGATAAGGAAGATTCCGGCTCCATTAGTCAGGACGATATCGACAGTTTGCTGGCGGAGGTTGAAGAAGGAAGCGTGGCCGATTCCGGGGACGCCGCTGATAGCGGCGGCGATAGCGGAACCGACCAGGGCGCCGCCGATGCCGCGCCAAAAGAGCCGGAAGTTGATATGGCCGCGTGGGGTCTTGACGAGGAAATGAATCCCCTGGCGGAAAAGGTTCCGGAAAAACCTTTGGTCAAAGCTCCCGGCAACAAGCAGATGCCTGAATTGCCAAAAGGAGCGGAAGGACTGGAATTTCTCCTGGATATTCCTTTGCGGCTTTCCGTCGAAGTCGGTCGGACCGTGATGAACATCGGCGAGCTTCTGACCCTTGGACCAGGGTCGATTGTGGAACTGGACAAAATGGCTGGCGAACCTCTGGAGATCTACATTAACCAAAAACTGGTGGCTCGAGGCGAGGCGGTGATCGTCAACGAAAAATTCGGCATTCGTTTGACGGAAGTCGTGAGCAAGACCGAGAGGATCGAAAACCTCAGGGAATAATCCGCTTCAAAGGGGCTGACTGAATGAGAAAATTTGTTTTGATCGCATTGGTCATTCTGGGCTTTACGACGGTTGCTTACGCCGCGCTTCCCATGAAACAGATGAATTTTATCCTGGGAGCAAAGGTTTTTGAGTCGGCCAAAGGGACCATCGTGGATATTCCCATGAAATTGCGCCGCGAGACGAGCGACATCGTGCCCCGGCTGCAAGGCTCCACGCGTGAGATACGTTTCAAATTACCGCAAACCTATGTTGATCCTCCAATGCGCGTTTTCCGGCAGTCGGAAAACGAGATGATAAAAATGGTGAAGATTTTTCAACTCGACAAGCGCACGGTTGTTGTGAGTCTGATTCTTCGTCGCGCAATCCCATTTGACGAAGTGAAGGTCGCCCCGAGTTTTCTCGATGATCGGTTGCGTATCATCGTCGGACTCAATAATACGGAGGCGATGGCACCTGAGGCCGAGGTCGCTGAAACCATTGATCCGCCTATTGATCTGGACAAAATCTTCGGCGAAACCAGGCTGGAGGACGCCTACAAAGAAAAACATGCCGAAAACAAGGTGAATGGCGTTCGTGACCTTGTCGCCGTCGCGTCGGATTCGTCAATCGGTCAGGCGCAAAGCGACCCGGTGCAAAGCCCCGAACAAAAAGCTCCAAGTTTGGCTTTGAGTCTGGTGAAAACAGTTACCGCTTTAGTTGCGGTCATCGGATTGATTCTCCTTCTGGCGGCTTTGGCCAAGCGCTATCTCAAAGATTCGCCCATCTTTCCGGGCGCTTCCAAGGGGCGCCTGATTCGTCTTGTCAGTTCCACGCCGATCGACGCAAAGAACCGTATCGCCGTTGTTGATGTGGCCGGGGAGATCATTGTTGTGGGAGTCAGCGATGGTCAACTAAACATGCTCACGAAAATACGGAATCCTCGTAGTCTTGAGCGAATTGGCGGTTTCCCGAAAGGGAAGGGGAATATCGAGCGCTCCGAAGTCGTCGACGGATCACCGGATATTTCCGTTGCCGCCGACCGGGACGGTGCGGGATCGTCGCCGCCAAGCGAAACCGAGAATGTTTTTCATAAAGAATTTAACAAACGGATTACAATGCTACAAAACGCTGTCGGAACCGATCCGGCGATGGAGACGTTTCCAGACAAGGACTACGGCGTCCTGCGCGCCATTCGTGAGAAGATGGCCGACATGAAGAAACTCTAACGTGCTATCATGACTTGCCGTTGGCCGACAGTTGCAGTTTTCATACTCATGACGATATTTGTCCAGGCTGCTGCGGCGCAGGCTCAAATCTCAGGAAGCTCCCTGTCGATTCCGGGCATCAGCATCAGTATAGACCCTTCATCGGAACCGACGGACCTGACCACTCCCATAAAAATCCTTTTGCTCATCACGATCCTGGCCATGGCGCCGTCCATCCTGATTATGATGACTTGCTTTACGCGCATCGTGATCGTCCTGGGATTTTTACGTCAGGCCATGGGAACGCATCAGGCGCCCTCAAGCCAGATCATCGTCGGCCTGGCGCTCTTTCTTACAATTTTCATCATGCAGCTGGTGTTTAATAAAATTTATCATGAAGCCTACGTGCCATATTCCGAAAAAAGCATCGGCTATGAAGAAGCGGGGATAAATGCTTTGGCGCCGGTGCGTGCATTTATGCTGAAACAAACCAAGGAAAAAGATCTGACTTTGTTGGTGAAAATCAGCAAGATTGAACGTCCTGAGTCCATCAACGATATTCCGACTTTCGTCCTCATTCCCTCCTTCATACTCAGCGAATTGAAGACCGCGTTTATTATCGGTTTCATGGTGTATCTGCCCTTTCTCATCATCGACATGGTGGTGGCTTCGATCCTTATGAGCATGGGTATGATGATGCTGCCGCCAATAATGATTTCCATGCCTTTCAAATTGCTGATTTTCGTTTTGGCTGATGGTTGGTACCTGATCATCGGATCTTTAGTCGATAGCTTCTATATCTAGCGCGGGGGTTTTGTTTTGTCTCTAGAATCCGTCATGCAGATCGTGCAGATGGCCATGATGACAACCTTGTCTGTCGCGGGACCGATTCTGATCGCCGGTTTGGTCGCCGGTCTTCTCGTCTCGATTTTTCAGGCCGTGACCCAAATTCACGAAATGACTTTGACCTTTATTCCGAAAATCATTGCTGTCGGCGCCGTCGCCATTATCTTTTTCAACTT
>CAZQAE010000083.1:0-20795 GCA_964591275.1 uncultured bacterium
CCTATGGATTGAAAAACATCATCGCATATTTTGGGAAATTGGGTCTTTTCCTCGTCGTGTATTTTGCCTTCATCAAGGGTCTTAACAGCGTAATTTTTCCAATTCTGTGCGTGCTTTTATTGCTGCTCATTTCGGGCTCGGCCAGTTTCATTCACAGCTTCTGGATCCGACGTACCGAAAAACTTCCCAGAACCATTATCTTCATTGCAATTAGCGTGCTCTTCATTAGTCCCATATTTAATGTCATGTTTGACAGAACCGTCGTTGGTCAATTTCAGTTTCCAACGACACTGCATCAACAAAGGTCTGTCCAGTATTTACTAAAACCAGGGAAGCGATATCAGATAAACGCGGCGGGGTTTCGCGGTCCGAATATCGACTTGAAAAATAACAATCATGATTTGAAGTTCCTCTTCCTTGGTGATTCATCCACTTTCGGATTCGGCGTCCCCTACGATTCAACTTATCCTGCCCTCGCCCAAAATCTGCTTCGAAACAATGGCATCGAAAACGCCGTCATCCTCAATGCCGGGGTACCGGGATACAACCTTGAGCAAATTCGCCTGCATTATAGGCGTTTTCGCGAGTGGCATGCTGATTTCGTACTTATTATGGCCGGTCTTCATTACCAATCCATGCAAAATGAAAACCGAATCATTCCGACAACCAAAATAGTAAATTCCCTGCGTGGCGTCACATTTTTCGGAATGCTTATTTTTCACAATGCTCAGAGACAAGTTTTAGCCAATGAAGGAGACCCACTGGCCACATGGAGCCATGAGTTTAAAATGTTCTTAAACGAGATTCGTGTGGACGGCTGCCGACCGATTATCCTTGAATACCCATCAGCAAGCGTTGATCCTGTCATACTTCATGCTCAGAATTTCGTTTGCCGCAATATGAAGGTCCCGGAAATCCCGTTGCAAAAAAGTTTTGCGATAGACCATAACTTGAACACACTCATT
Source organism: uncultured bacterium (assembly GCA_964591275.1). Taxonomy (GTDB): domain Bacteria; phylum Lernaellota; class Lernaellaia; order JACKCT01; family JACKCT01. Next base: position 966 of record CAZQAE010000083.1, read on the forward strand.
GACAATATTCATCCGAGTCCGACCGGGCATCGTCTCATAGCCAATGAGGTCGTAAATTGGCTATTGACGAATCTGGAGGCTACGCCAAATTCCTGATGTGAACTTAATTTTGCTTTCGTAAATGCCGGCGAAGGGAATTGAACCCCTGACCTAGCGATTATGAGTCGCTCGCTCTAAACCATCTGAGCTACGCCGGCAAAGCGCTATTGCCCAAAAAGGGCACCGAAATATGGTGAATTTGCCTGTTCTTGTCAAGTTTTGCTATAACGCATTTGAGCGCACGGGGCGTTCACTTAACCAAAGGGATGAAAAAGCTGCCATGACTCAAGACAGGCGCGATGGGGATATAGATTTTGCGAAGGGTTTGGCGTGCCTGATGATGGTCTTCGGCCACACGGGATTCTATATGGGCATCTGTGTTGAAAGACCGCCCTGCCTCTCGTGGACCTGGATTCTTGCCGAGTCTTCTGTCGCCCTGTTTTTCATGGCTACCGGCATGAATGTCATCCATTATGTCAGGCACAACGAAAACAAAAAGGGATGGGGGCCGACCCGAACTTTCCTTATCACTAACCTCGCCCTTTTCATTCTCGGGCTGTCCTACAACCTCAACCGACAATCTCTGGGTCTCATGGATCTTTTCCAGGGCATCGCGGCGGCGGCCTTCATAACCTACATTCCCTTCCGGCGTAAATGGCCAAGTTGGGCTATTGCGGTCATCGCCATCGAATTTTTTCTCATCGCCTTCGCGCCCAATCTCACCCTGGATGATACCGTGACCAGCGGCTATATAGTCGTTTCCACAAAGGAATTCATCCAATCGCTCAATCCAAACTACGCGCACGCGGACCTCATGGGCAAATACCTGACTATGATGACGCAGATTCTCGACATTCCTTTGTGGAAGCGCTTTTTGTTCGTTCATTTCTCCGTTTTACCGTGGACCGGATGCGCGCTTTTGGGCGGACTCGTCATGAGACATGCCAGGAGCCGCTCCGAATCATTTTTATGGCTGCTTTTCATCGGCGCATTGCTGGCCTCGCTGACCTTCCCGTTTTTCCAGGCGCGTCACGCCGTCGATTATTTTTTCCGAGGACGACCGGATTACGTTCTACGCCACGTCGGCATCGCGGGCATCATTGTCCTGGGACTGCGCCGCGCATATGTGGGCCGCGGCAAATGGCCGAAATGGGTGGAATTCGTCGGACGCGAATCTTTACTCATATTCATCGCGCAATGGGTTCTCATAGAATTTCTGACAATCTTTATCCGCCCCAGGGTGAGCATCATCAGCCTGCTGCTGTTCACGGCGCTGATCTACTGGCTGATGACCATGATTGTTCGTTTTTTCGCGAAAAAACGAGACAAAGGCATTGACTCCATGTCCTACGTGAAAAAATGGTTCGGGATTCAGATCTCTTTTTCGATTATCGCAGCGGTGCTCCATTTCGGAATCGACATGCCCGGACACACGAACATCAACCTCGCGCATCTGTTTTCTTTCGTCTCCGCCATCGCCTTCGCCATGGCGTTCCCGTCGCTGAAAACCGTGCTCAAGAAAAACCCAAGGGCGAGGCAATCAATGGAATCGAAGCCGCTGCCAAAACGCTAATTGGAGATGAAACAGTAAAAAGATCCATGGGCTGTGCGCCTTCTGAAATTTGCCAAAGATTTCTTTATAAAACCACACATATATCTATTTACCTTTCAGGTCGGAAAAGGATAAAATCCTATTAAGACATAGCTGTAAATACGTTTCAGCACGCCGAAATAAATGGGGGCAGTCGTGTTCAAAAACCTGCGAATCAAATTCAAACTGTTGCTCATTGTCGAAATGTTCGCCATCATTTTTCTCGCCTTCGGATGGTATGCATTCCGCACAATTGAGCTCACGAAAGTCAATGGCGCTATCTATCAAGAAATCGTCAAGGGCAAAGATCTCCTGGCTCAGTTGACTTCGCCAACGCTATTCATTACCGAATCATACCTTTTAGCCTTTCAGATTGCGGAGACCACAAACTCCTTTAAGCTTCAGGAGTTGGCCACGCAGGCAGAAAATCAGAAAAATGACTATTTAGCCAATCACCGAAAATGGTTCAACGCATTTCCGGAAGGAAATTTGCGGCGGGGTCTGCAAGGACCCGTTCATGACAAGGCGATGCAGTTTTATGACATTTCGTTAACCGCTATTTACCTGCTGTATTAAGCCAAAACATCCAAGGCGCATCAGATTTGCTGCACAATGATTTGAGAGTTTCTTTCGCTGCCCATCGAAAACAAGTGAATATAATTCTTGAACTGGCCGAAGGGAATATGACGGAAATGGAACAGTCCGCTTTGGCAACGATTGATGAGCGGCGCATGATCTTCATAACGCTGGGCGTCGGGACTTTTCTTTTTGCGATGTTCCTTGTCGCGTTTATCATTACGCCGGCGATTTCAAAGCCCCTGAAAGAGGTCGAGCTGGCCGCCAAAGTCATTTCCTCGGGGGACCTAGACTGCAAGGTGGAGTACCAATCGACTGATGAGTTCGGCAGTCTCACCGAATCTTTTCGCGAAACAATAAAATACTTGCAAGAAGCCGCCTTGGTCGCCGACGCGATGAGCCAGGGCGATTTGAGCATGCCGGTGAAGGTCCGATCGGAAAAGGACGTGCTGGGCCAATCCCTTGCCCGAATGATGAAAAGCTCTCATGACATGATCAGCCGAATCAAACAATCCGTCATTCAACTCATGTCCACCGCGACGGAAATCGCAGCCACCTCCAAACAGCAGGAAATGACGGTCAACGAGTTCGGAGCTTCCACAAACCAGGTCGCCGCCGCCGTCAAGGAAATTTCCGCCACAGCCCAGGAACTGGCCAATACCATGAACGAACTCACACAGGTCGCCGGCGAAACAACACAATTCGCGGATGCCGGGCGCACTGATCTGACCACCTTGCGAGGAACGATGGAACAACTCGCGGACGCCGCCGGCTCCATTTCAAAAAAGCTATACACGATCAGTGAAAAGGCCAATGACATCAACATGGTCATCACAACTATCACAAAAGTAGCCGACCAAACCAATCTCCTGTCCATCAATGCCGCCATCGAGGCGGAAAAAGCCGGTGAGTACGGCGTCGGCTTTCTAGTCGTCTCCCGTGAAATCAGGCGTCTGGCCGATCAAACTGCGGTAGCGACACTGGACATAGAACAAACCGTAAAGCAGATGCAATCAGCCGTTTCCTCCGGAGTTATGGAGATGGACAAATTCACCGAAATGGTCCGGCACGATGTCCAGGAAGTTCAGGGCATTACAACAAAGACCACCAAAATCATTGAGGGTGTCCAGGGCGTCACGGATCGCTTCGAGTCCATCAATGAAGGAATGCGTTCACAGTCCCTGGGTGCTCAGCAAATCAGCCAAGCCATGGTCTCACTCAGCGAGGGCGCCCGAACGACATCATCATCGTTGAAAGATTTTAACCGGCCCACTGGGCATATGCACGAAGCCGTTAAGGGGCTCAAAGAAGAGCTATCGCGATTCAAAATGGAGTCATAAAAAACCGTGTTCGCACTGTTTTTCAAAGCCAACTCACACCGATACGCTCTGGACGCGAATCTCGTCGCCGAGGTTGTCCCTCGAATTAAACTCGACCCCTTGCCCGGCATGCCGGATTATTTTGTCGGAGTTTTCCAGCATAGGGGCGCACTGACGCCTGTTTTAGACATGAACATGCTTATGGGAGGAACTCGGTGCGCCGATGCTTATGCCACGCGGATCATTGTCGTCAACTACCCTGCGTATAATGGTCATTCGCGCCTACTGGGACTTCTCGCTGAAAATGTGACGGTTGCGGATCATCTCGATGACAAGCAGATCTCGTCGACCGGCGTCGTCAACGAGCAAGCACCGTACCTGGAAAGCGCGCATGCTTCCACCGATGGAATCCTGCCGATCATCGAAGCTATGGATATTCTCCCCCCACATGTGCGGGAGTCTCTTTTCACGCGATTGGATGAACTCAAACCATGATCGACAACGCCATCGAGGAGCTTTTAGTTCGTGAGATTGGGCTTGTATCCTCGTCAGTCGGCCTGGCGACGATCGAAGCTGCGGTGCGTTGCCGCATGGATGAATGCAAAATCAAGGACCGTCACGCCTATTTCAATCGGGTGATTTCTCATCGAACCGAACTCGATTCGCTAATTGACGAAGTCACTGTCCCCGAAACATGGTTCTTTCGAGACAAAGAACCTTTTGCCTTCCTCATGAGTTACGTGACCAAGAAGTGGTCGTGGAAAAAACGAGAGCGGCCTTTGCGCGTTCTTAGCGTGCCATGCTCCAGCGGGGAAGAACCATATTCCATCGCCATTTCACTCATGGAGGCCGGCATAAGTGAAGAAATGATTTGTCTCGACGCCGTTGATATCAATAGACGCGCACTGGAAAAGGCAAGAAACGGCGTGTATGGCAAAAACTCATTCCGCGACAGTACTTTCCACCGATTTATCCATTATTTTCAATCGCTTCCCAAAAATGAATACTCCGTTCGCAACAACTTGTTGCGTGTCGTCAATTTCATCCACGGCAATATTCTGAAAAATAATTTTCTGGGCGACCGCGCCCCCTACGACATTATTTTTTGCAGAAATCTCCTCATTTACATGGACTTCGAAGCACGGCAATCAATTTTACGAACGCTGTCCAAGTTACTGAAACAAGATGGCCTGCTTTTCGTTGGACACGCTGAGACATTGCCTATTCTTAGTGCTTTATTCCACCCGCTTCGAGAAAACGGAGCATTTGTTTATTCCAATTCAAAGTCAAAACCTGAGTTTATCCCTCCACGCTCCAATTTTATCGCGCCACGCCCCCACGCCAATGCAACTGTCGCCGAAACCCTTTCATTATTCCCACCCAAAGCACTGTCGAAGCGAAAACCAAATAGCGCGGGCGAGGAAAAAATGGATCTTCATGACGAGTCGTTGCTGGCTAATGCTCTGCAGTTGGCCAACGACGGCAAGCATCGGAAGGCTGAAGACCTATGTCATAACCACATTGAAAAATATCCCTTAAGCGCCCAGGCATTTTTCATTCTGGGAATCATCGCTCAGGCGAAAGGCGATCTGACTCTGGCGGAAGATCAATTGGAAACGGTTGTTTTTCTTGATCCTGGACATGAACAGGCTTTGCAGCATCTTGCATTCATTTATGATGATTGTGGCGATCTCGAAAAAGCTCAAGACATTCGACGCAGAAGAAAGAAAATGGGAGAAAACACTCCTAATTCATGAAAAACGCAGATGACAAAATAATGGATATTGAATGCCGACTGAAAATCGGCGTCGAAGGAGACGGCAGTTGCCCAAAACTCGCTTCGTATATCCACTGTCGAAACTGCCCCGTTTTCGCGGAATTTGGTCGTGAACTTCTTATCAGACGACCACCCGAGGACTATGCCCAACAATGGACTCAAATTTACGCCAAGCGCAAAGACGATACAAAATCTCAGCGGCTATCCTCGGTCATTATTTTCAGAATCGCCGACCAACGGATGGCGATGCCCGTTAACATTGTCAAAGATGTCCGGTCTGATGTTCCCATTCGCCGCATTCCTCATCGAAGCAATGACCGACTGCGTGGCTTGGTCAATATTCAAGGAGTTCTCCGTCTATGTGTTTCGCTTCACGCCTTCATGGAACTTTCGCCTGATTGCGACGAATCCTCGGCGATTCATATGATCATGATCGAAAAGGGTGTGCAAAACTGGGTATTCGCCGTTGATGAACTGCAGGGCTTGCATCACATCGACCCGGATGAAATGCAAAACACGCCTGTTCAGGCCGCCAAAGCCCTTGATCCGATTACAAAAGGCCTTTTTCATTGGCAGGGAGAAACCATCGGCGTCGTGGACGAAGAGGCCATCTTTTCCGTCTTTGCAAGGAGCCTTCGTTGAGCGACGGAAACGAAGCGAACGGATTTAGCATGTTCGACCTGTTTAAACAGGAAGTGCAAACTCATGCCGTAGTTATGACAGAGGCATTGCCCTCGCTCATGCATAATTCCGCAGACTCTAAAATCTTCGATTCCCTAATGCACGCAGCCAATGCCATCAAGGGCGCAGCGCGAATTGTCGGCATCAGCGCAGCGGGAGATATGGCCGATGCATTAGAAAATTGTTTCACCGCCGCGGGCCAGAACAAAATATCGATCAACCCCGATAGGGTTGAAACCTTGCTTCGCATTGTGGACATGCTAAAAAGCATTTCCGAACTGCCCGAAAATGAGGCCACTTCCTGGGGAACTGACAATAGCGCGATATTTGAAAAGGCGCTTGGCGATCTCAAGGCTGTTTTGGCCACGCCGGCAAAAGATAGTGAGGAAGCACCGCCGGACTCCCATGTTCAAGCCCCGAAGGCAAATGCAGTACCGCCCGTAAATCAAAAAACTACATTCGATCTAGCCGACCTTTCCATGCTCGACCTATTTAAGCAGGAAGCCGAAACGCATAATCAGGCTCTGAGCCAGGGTCTCCTTGAACTGGAAAAGGACCCGACGGCGTCCAGTCTCATCGAGCCTCTTATGCGAGCGGCGCACTCCATTAAGGGAGCGGCCAGAATCGTTGGTTTGACACCTGTGGTAAATCTGGCACACGCCATGGAGGACGGTTTTGTCGCCGCCCAAAAGGGTCTCGTCACGATCACGCCCGAAAACATCGACGTGTTTCTCGATGCGATTGATCTATTTGCCGCTCTTGCCGAAACACCTGAGGAAAACTTTCAGGATTGGCTCAGTCAAAAGGCCGGTGAATTTGAAGGTCTGGCCCAAATCGTGCGAAACGACCAATCTCCTCAGCCCCCGATCCCAAAAGGCACGGCGCAGCCACCCCGACCAGTAAAGGATGAAATTAACAAAAAGACCGAGAAAGAAGCCCCTCCGCCTGCGGCAACGCCGCAAAAGAAAGCGCCTGATATCCCAAAATCAACCGGGGGAAAGTCCGCAACAGTTAGAGATGTCCGCGTGAGCGCGGAAATTCTCAGCCGTCTCATGGGACTCGCGGGGGAGTCCGTTGTCGAATCAAAAAGACTTAGTTCTTTTCCCGAGAAAATCCTTGCCCTTCGAAAGGATCTTTTCCGGCTTGCGGAGTTCGTGGAATCCGTCAGGGACTCCCTGGAAAGAGGAGATACACGCGATCACCTGAGCATCGAACTTGCCCAAGCAATACATCAAACCAAGTTCCTCAATGAAGGACTCGTACGACATTTCAACGATTTTGAATCGTATTCCATGCGAGCTGACGATCTGGCGAACCGCCTCTACGGGCAGGTGCTGTCCAGCCGCATGAGACCCTTTGGCGAGGGCATGCAGGTTTTCCCGAGAATGGTGCGCGATCTGGCTCGCGAACTTGGGAAAAAGGTTCGCTTCGATATTCTGGGCGAAAATACGCCAGTTGACCGTGATGTTTTGAAAAAACTCGAGGCGCCGCTGAATCACATTCTGCGCAATGGCCTCGACCACGGACTAGAGACTCCCGAGGAAAGATCGAAAAATGCAAAACATCCCACAGGCAGTCTGACACTGGAAGCCCGCCACCACGCCGGTATGCTTTCGATCACAATAAAAGATGACGGGCGCGGGATAGATACCGAACGAGTTCGACAAAAAGTTGTAGATCGAAAGATGATTGACGCCGCAATGGCAAAGGAACTTCGTGAAAATGAACTGCTGGATTTTCTACTTCTTCCGGGATTTTCCACAGCGGAAAATGTCACGCTGGTCTCCGGGCGCGGCGTTGGCCTTGATGTCGTCCAGAGCATGGTCCAGGAACTGCGCGGCGTTATTCGCATTGAAACGACAAAGGGCGCCGGAACTCAATTCCTCTTGAAACTTCCATTAAGCCTATCGATCATTCGCGCCCTTCTCGTGGAAATCGGAGGCGAAATATTCGCCCTCCCCCTTCATCGCCTCGAACACATTTTCACTTGTCCGAATGCGGATATTTGCACCATTGAAAACCGCGAGTACGTCAACTATCAAGGAGACAACATCGGTCTCATTCCCGCGACTCAGGTTCTGGGCTTTGAAGGCAAACCGCCGGAAAATGAAAATATCTGCGTCGTCGTGATTGGCGACCACGCCAATACATTCGGACTTGCCGTTGACCGCTTCGTCGAAGAAAGGGATATCGCGGTCCGCCCCCTGGATCCCCGACTGGGCCTTGTCCAGGACATCAGCGCGGCGGCGGTTTTAGAAAATGGCGAACCGATCCTGATTCTCGACGTGGACGATATGGTCCGATCCGTGGACAATCTCCTCTCTGGCGGTCGCCTGAATAGGATTCGGGCGGCGAAAGAAGCCGCAACCGTTGCCCGAAAACGAGTTCTCGTCGTGGACGACTCGGTCACCGTGCGTGAAGTGCAAAGGCACCTTCTGGAATCTCGGGGCTACGAAGTCAAAACAGCTGTTGACGGAGTTGATGGCTTAAACGTTCTGCGCGCCACCCGATGCGATCTGGTCATTTCCGATGTTGACATGCCGCGAATGAACGGTCTTGAAATGGTGCGCCACATCAAAGAAGACGAAAGCTTAAAAAATTTGCCGGTCATGATTGTCTCGTACAAAGATCGGCCCGAAGACCGAGAAAAGGGTCTGGAGGCCGGCGCGGATCATTATCTTGTCAAAAGCAGCTTTCATGATGAGACCCTGATTGAGACAGTCGTAGAACTGATTGGAAAGGGATAAAAAATTCGTATTGCCATTGTCGATGATATGATTATGGGTCTTGAAATTCTTCGGCGCATCCTCATTCAAATGCCGGAGCACGATTTGGCATGGATGGCCCAAAACGGCGAGGAGGCTTTGGAAAAAGCCGTTCAATTTCCTCCCGACCTTATACTCATGGACATGGTCATGCCCGTTATGAATGGCGTTGAAGCCACGCGCCGCATCATGCAGCATGCCCCCTGCGCGATCCTGATCGTTACCGCTTCCACGCAAACAAACATCTCCATGGTTTACGAGGCTATGGGGTATGGCGCGCTGGATGCCGTCAACAAACCTATCGTCGGCATCGACGAAAACATTGAGGGTGCGGCCGCCCTGATAACCAAGATCCGCACTATCGAAAAGCTGATTGGCGACAACCGAAATGGCAATGGCCATTCGACGGACCTGATCGATCCTGCGATTGTCGATCAGGGCGAACAACCGGCGCCATTGATTCTCATCGGATCATCGACTGGAGGTCCGCAAGCACTGGCGACGATCCTTGCCGAACTTCCCAGCGATATGCCGGCCGCAATAATTGTCGCGCAGCATGTGGATGTCGATTTCGCTCCCGGTTTGGTCCAATGGCTGCAAACGCAAACAACCCTCAGCGTACAACTGGCGGAAAACAATGCGACTCCGCGAGTGGGCACCGTCTATATCGCCGGAACCTCGGATCATCTCGTATTAAATAAAAAGCGCCTCATGAACTACACGCCAAATCCCAAAGACTACCACTATCGCCCTTCCGTCAACGAGCTGTTTGCAAGTGCGGCCAAAAACTGGCCTTTTCCGGGGACGGCGGTATTGCTGACCGGCATGGGATATGACGGCGCGCAAGGATTGCTGGCTCTTAGAGAAGAGGGATGGCGCACCATCGCCCAGGACAAGCACAGCAGCGTTGTTTACGGAATGCCCCGGGCTGCGGCAAAATTGGGCGCCGCCCAGGATATCCTTCCACTTGACCACATCGCAGCAGCCATTAAAAAGGGATTCTTAGATTGAAATTGAAAGGGTTTTGATTATGGACAACAAAGCGGTCGCCTCCTCGGAAGCGAAGGCCTTTATGAACGATCACCTCGTCAAAGTCCTTCTCATCGACGACCAGCCGATTGTCGGCGAGACAGTCAGGCGTATGCTGGCCTCCGAAAAAGAATTGGAATTCCAATTTTTGAGCGACCCGACGCAGGCCATCAAGGTTGCCGCCGAATACCAACCTACGGTCATCCTGCAGGATCTGGTCATGCCGCAACTCGACGGCATGACGCTCGTAAAATTTTTCAGAGCCAACCCCGCGACGAAGCTTATTCCCATGATCGTACTGTCCTCCAAGGAGGAAGCGACGACAAAGGCAGAAGCCTTCGCCCTGGGCGCCAACGACTACATTGTAAAACTTCCTGACAAGATCGAGCTGATTGCCCGAATCCGTTATCATTCCCAGGGCTACATCAACCTCCTTCAGCGTAACGAAGCCTACGAAGCCCTTGCCGGCGTTGCGCATGATATCAAGAACATCGTCACGGGGATCAAGGGCGGCACTTACATGATGGACCAGGCGATGGAGTCAGACGACAAGATGATGCTGGACCTGGGCTGGAACATCTTGAAAGTCAGCCAGGATCGAATCAACCAACTCGTTTACAACATGCTGGATTATAGTAAAAACGCTTCGCTCAAGTATGAGGATGTGGATATCGAGACACAGCTCGCTAATGTGCGCGACCTTATTGCTTTGCGCGCCAAGGGTAGCGAAATAGTCGTCGAACTCGATATTCACCCGGACGCCAAAACCTTGGAGGGCGAAGGATTGAGCCTGCACCGATGCATTCTGAATCTGGCCGGCAACGCCCTCGACGCGCTTCCGGAAAACGATCCGGGCAAGCTGATCATTCGTTCACGCCTGGACGAGCAGGAGGGTTTTATCGCCCTCGAAGTCGAAGACAACGGACCAGGCATACCGGAAGAAGTACTGCCAACGCTTTTTCAGGCATTTTCCAGCAGCAAGGGAGGCAAAGGCACCGGGTTGGGATTGGCGGTCTCCAAAAAGATCGCCCTAAAGCACGGTGGCGACATTGTAGTAAAGTCAACCATCGGCGTCGGCGCCACTTTCATCGTACGTATTCCGATCAAAAAACCGCCGGAAGCCGCGGAGTAGTGAATCGACAAGAAGTCCAATAGGAATTTTTTTAGCCAGCCTAAACTATTTCGATGAATCCCAGATATGCTCCGATCTTTCAGCCGCTTTTCCCTCAATTCTATCCTTGGCCGGAATCCAGGCGTTGAAGCCCTCTTCAACCTTAGTCTGAATCGGATCGGGCAGCATCTCAAAAACAGCGGCAATTCCAAATGCAAAGCCCAAAATGACGACGATCAAAAAAATCTTCTTCATGTTTTTCCCGCTTATTTCGTGTTTTTCCAAATTATAATCACTGGCAAAGAACTGCATTTCAAGCACTAATCCTAAAATTAGTGAATATCTGGTTGATTCGTCACCCGCCGGTTGATATGATCCGCGCAACAACATCTCGGGGAGATTCAATGCCCTCACCCAAATACCGTTTGATTTCGCTCTTCATTCTAACCCTTCTTTTTTTCGTGCCGATCGGCTGCGATTGCGGCGACGACGACGATGATGATGACGACGATGACGCACCCGACGACGACTCGGCGGACGATGATGCAGATGACGACACGAGTGACGACGACACGAGTGACGACGACACGGATGACGACAACCCAACACCGGAATACTTAGCCCTGATCGCGGAGGGAAAGGATTGGCTCGCTTTCCCGGAAGGCGACAAGGCCAGACAATCCTTCATGGAGGCTCTGGAGATCGACCCTGACGGGATCGACGCCATGTACGGCCTTGTTCTGGCGAACACCGTTCACAACACGGATGTCCTTTCCATTCTTGTCGATTATGTCATGTCCATTATTGACAACGGCGGCCCGGTCAAGGCCGACGATTTCAGCGGCGACGACCTTCTCAACGGCATCCTTCAGGGACTCTTAGATGGCCTCGTGCGTGATAGGACTTATGAACTGCTGGATTACGCGGATCGAACCTTGAATGCGCAGGGAACATTCCAGCACGAGGGAATCCCGATTTTCATACACTATGAGCAGGTCGCGCTTCTTGGCGGCGAGTTCGACAATGGCGAACTATACGCCACGAAAGCCTTCTCCGGCATCTTCAGTTCCTTCGTTTACCAAATGTACGCCCTGGACCTGGATTTCGATATTTTCAACGCCTACCGGGTAGCCGTAATCGATTTTGATGTTATGTCCACCGAGGAGATCATCGGCTTGGTCGTGGATATTTTGCTGGACATCCTCAAAGATCCAGCCTTCCCCGATTTTCTCACAGTCACCGCGCAAGGCGCTACCATGTTTCAGGAAGCCGGCATGGAACTCGGCGACGCCTTCGATGCCTGGACGAAAGTTTTTGAAGCCATCAACCTGGAAAGCGACGATCAACTCGACGACGTGATTGGATACAATGACCTCAATGGAAATTTTGCGCGTGATGTGGGCGAAAATTACATCATTCCGCATTACGGGCTATTGGATGAAAGCCAAATGGAAATGCTGGAAGCTGCCAACCTTATCGCGGCGGCCTTCCGAAATACCTATTATGACTATACCGAAAAAGATGTGGACCCGGACAATCCCAATCCCTTTCCGGTCAAACTTTTCAAACCGGTCGCAAGGCAACTCGGATTGCCGGCTTTCCTCGTTCCTGACATGTATCTCGACATTGGCTCATGGTTCGTGAACCCGGAAGGAAGCGGTTTCAAAGAAAGCCTGATTACAATTTTGGAAATCGCAGATACATTTCTCCCCTAAAACCTTGGTCGCAAAACCGTGAAACGAAAAAGAAACTATAAAGGGCCAACTGAAATGAAATACTCCACGATTCTCCTGATCACACTGGCTGTTCTGGCGACCGGATGCGCGACAAACGACGATAACAACATGAGCGGCGATTCACTTATTTCCGATCAACTTGGAAACGAAAGAGCCGAACCCGCCCCCTCTGACGACGCATTCCTGCGCCCCGGACCAACCGGCGACGGCGCATATATCCTGCCCAACGGTCGCAAAATTCACCCTGCTGGAACGATCATCAAAGCGCCGAGTTTCGCCAACGACGTCGGAGTCTCGCCCGATGGCGCAACAGTCGTTTTGGCAACGGGATTGACGCCTTCGGTCATCATCTACGACGTGGTTTTGGGAGAAATCACGCAAACATTCACAGACGAGATTTTCACAACCTTCACCGGCATCGTTTTCAATGCCGCCGGCGACAGATTCTGGGTCAGCGGCGGCGGAGACTACGCCTTTTACGAATTCGATCTTATCGCCGGAACCGCCATTTTCGTGCGGCGCATAAAAACTCTAGGATTCCCGACGGGCCTGGTTCTGTCCGGCGATGAGCAATACATGTACACCGCCATGCACATGAGCAAACGGATGGCGAAGATCAGGCTGGCCGACGGCGTGGAAGTCACCAACTACCCCGCGCACATGTATCCCTACGATCTGGCGATTCTCCCCGACGAGACGGTCGGTTTCGTCAGTTGCCTGGGTCGCGACGCTGTCTACGCTATCGACTTAAACACCGGCGAAGAGATGGCAAAAATCGATGTGGGCCGTCACCCTGAGGGTCTGGCGCTGAGTCCTGATGCCTCCCTTCTCTACGTGGCCAATTCCGACTCGGACAACGTAAGCGTTATCGACACGGCCTCTTTTGAAGTCACGGCCACGTGGAACCTTCACAACGATGAAATCCTTTCCATGGGCGCCATGCCCGGAGCGGTGGACGTCTCGCCCGATGGCTCGCAAATTTATGTTACCTGCGCGGGATATGACACTATCGATGTCGTAAATTCTGACGACGGATCTGTCGCAGGGCGCATCCCCACAGGCTGGTATCCGGTCAACGCCGCCATCGATCCGGTCAACGAGAGGCTCTTTATCGCCAATGCAAAAGGCCTCGGCTCGGCGGAAATCGGACACGGCACGAAATGGCCCAGCGCTCTGCAGGTCGTCGATCTTCCGACGGCGGGCGAACTGGAGGACTACACGCTTCAAGCAGACGCCGCCACGCGGTGGGCATCCAACTTTTACGAAGATTGGTATGCGAGCCAGTTGGAATCACCGATTCCCACAGAATTTGGAACTCGTTCCGAGCAAATCAAACACGTCGTTTTTATTTTGAAAGAGAACAAAACCTACGACCAGGTTCTCGGCGATCTTGAAGGCGCAGAAGGCGACCCGGAGCATTGCATCTTTGGCGAGGCGATCACACCCAACACGCACGCCCTCGCCCGCGCCTTCACCAATTGCGATAACTTTTTTGTGGAAGGCGACACCAGTGTCATCGGCCATTTGTGGGCAGCGTTCTCCAGTTGCAACGACCACGCGGAAAAGGCCTTCCTGGCGGGAGGAAAATATCCTTTGTCCGATTTCGATCCCGCGACGCGCCCCTCTCAGGGCACCATTTTTGAAAGAGTGCTCGACGCCGGTCTTGAATTTCGGAATTACGGAGAGGCGATTGGCCTGGCCGGCGATCTTGAAAGGTTTATGCCCTATACGGATCTGCATTATGGCTTTTGGAATATGGGCACATCCGACGAAACTCAAAAATCGGTGGAAATCATCAGGGAATGGGAAAAGGGTCTTTTCCCCGATCTCATTTTCATCGTTTTACCCAACGATCACCATTACGGCACGAAAGAGGGAGCCCCGACGCCCGAATATCTTATGGGCGACAACGACGCCGGCTTGGGCAAGCTCGTGGATTGGATAAGCCACAGCGAATACTGGGATGAAACGGCCATTTTTGTAACAGAGGACGATCCGCAGTCCGGCTGGGACCACATCGACCCGCACCGCACTATCAGCCTGGTTATCAGCCCCTGGGCCAAGCGAAACCACACTTCTTCGGTCCTCTACTCGCAATCCTCCATCTGGCTGACAATTGAACTCCTGCTCGGCATGCAGCCCTCATCCAAGTTTTCCCAGTACTCGGCGCCCATGTTCGACGCCTTCACCATGGACAAGGACTCCACGCCGTACACTTACGTCACCAACCCCATTCCATTTGAATTAAACGGCGAAAACAAATTCAACGAGTTGCTATGCCGCGAACCGAACTGGCTTGTGCCCGACGGCGCTCCGGGCATGGCGCGCGTGTTATGGGCCAGATTCAAACCCAATACCCCCTTCCCGGAAAACCTCTCGGTTGACCGATGCATTGAACAGGCCGAGGAAGAAGAGGAGGAAGGCGACGTCGTGCAGTACGTTGAAACCGTCAACAAGGCCATTGCCTGGGGCAAGGCTCGCGGAATAGCAATTCCCGTCCCTGAAGGCTGGGCTCAGTTGAGCGAAAAAGTGCGGTTGGAAAAGAAAGAATGAAGCTTTGATCCAATAAGATTTGCATCCTAAAAGCTTGGCGCTTTCACACGTAATAAGTCGTCCACAATCCCGTATTCAATATTCCGGCACCTACAGGTCGAGGGATATCACTCGTCGAAACTGTAGTGCACTTTCTGGAATTGGGAACGAAATTCAGTGACTTCGTCCCGAATCAGTTTCGCATCCATAACCACCAGTTTCAGAAACTCAGCGATCTGTTTCATCTCCGGTTCATTCATGCCGAACCTGGTCATCTCCTGCACGCCCAGGCGAACCCTCGCGGGAGTGTTCACGGATTCCAGGGACTCAAAGGGAAGAAGATTCATATTGCAGATTATGTTGTTGTCCTTTAAATGCCTGGCTACTTCATCGCCGCCGCCAAAATCGGCCATACTCACAGCCACCTGATGCCTTTCGGTGAAACCAAACTCCTTGGCCTGAACATCGAAACCGAGTGAAGCCATTGCTTCGGCCAGGGCCTTGGCGTTGCTGATGACCTGCTTCGCGTATTCCTGGCCGAAAGCCCAAAATTCGTAGGCGACCAGGGCCAATGCGAACAGCGTGTCCAGGTGGTGGTTCGAGCTTGAGGCGGGGAATGCGCCTTTGTCGGTCTTTCTCCACTCACTGAGACTGGCATTGGAAAGAATGACGCCTCTCTGGAAACCGAAGAAGGTTTTATGCGTGCTGCCGGCACCAGATCGGCGCCTTCAGCGAAAGGATCCTGGAAAGTTTTTCCCGCGATCAGACCCAGGACATGCGCGGTGTCATAGATAATGGAAATCTTCAGCCGCTTGCACAATTCCGCCAGCTTCGCCACAGGCTCTGGAAACAGGTAAAACCTTTCCCCAAATATTAGCAATTTCGGACGGACATCCTTAATAAGAAAAGCCGTTTGATCCACATCAATGTGATATCTGTCGGGCGTCAACGGAAAATTGATAATGTTGTGCGTGTATTTGCCAACCGAGCCGGCCTTGTAGTGACTGATGCGCCCGCCCCCCGGCGTGGAGTTGACCATCACGATATCGCCTGACCGAATGTAGCGAAAAAAAACGGCATCGTTGGCCACGGTTCCGGAGATGGGACGAACGTCGACGTGCTTTGCGCCGAACATGGAACTCATATGATTTCGGAACATGAACTCAATTTCGTCGATCATTTCCGTGCCCTGATAATAGCGCTCGCCGGGATCCCCTCCGCGTATCAATGAGCGAAATCAGAACCCATAATGGCCCTGCCCCTATTGGACAAAACGTTTTCGCTGGCGATGAGGTTGATGGAGAAGCTTCGCCAACGGTTTTGCTCGGCTACGATCTTTTTTATTTTCTCAACATTGCATTTATACATACCGCTCACTCCGCAGGAAAATCGTTTTGTGAGACCCTTGCAACGCATTGCTTTGAATAGCGGCATATGAGGCAAAGCAATTCCAGACACTTAAAGTTTGCGCAAAAATAAAGGCCGCGAAAATTCGCGGCCTTTATTATTTTCTATCGAAGGCTTTACTTGAAAACGCTGTCGCGGCAGTTGGGGCAAATCTGATAAATTTCCGCCGGGAGGTTCATCTTTTCCTCATAGAGCTTCGCCAGGGGTTCCGGCAGGAAATAATCGCCGCATTTGGAACAAGCGATCATCTTCGTATTCATGTGCCAACGCTTGAGTTCTCTTGTCGCCCCGTGGTCAACGAAACCGATGCATTTTGTAGGGCAAACATATTCACAAGCGCCGCAAGCAATGCATACGTTGCTTTGCACGTCGAAGGGAGTCGTCACGCGGCGATGGGCTCCCCTGCCCTCGAAAGCGATGGCGCCAACGCCGACGATTTCCTCACACACACGCACGCACTGTCCGCAAAGGATGCAGGAACTTTCGTCTATATATCGGTCCCCGGTTTCTTCTTTCCAATGCGGAGAAAAGCGGGGATGCGTCTTTTCGACGCCGTATTTGGCCGCCAGATCGCAAATGACTTTTTCATTCGGCGAACGCGCCAACATGAGTTGCAATATCCACTTTCGGACTCTTTGCACCTTCGCGGAATTTGTCTGAATCTCCGTTTCCTTGCGTAACGGAAACACGCAGGAGGGAACCAGCTTGCTCCGCTTTCCCTGTCGCATTTCGACAAGACATATCCTGCATACGCCGTAGGGCTTCACATTTTCGTTGTGGCACAGCGTCGGAATGAAAATCCCCAGTTTTTTCGCCGCGTCCAGAACGGTCGTGTCGTAGGGAACCTCGATTTTCTTTCCGTCAATCGTTACGGGAACCAAATTGCTCATAGCCGATTCCTTTATCCTTTAAAGATTGCATCGAACTTACACGCGCCGTAGCAGGCGCCGCATTTGATGCACTTGGATTGGTCAATGATGTGAATCTCTTTTTTCTCACCGGCGATGGCGTTTGTGGGGCAAACCCTTGTGCACATGCCGCAGCCGTTGCAATTGTCCTTGATTGTGTAGGAGATCAGTTCCTTGCAAACGCCCGCCGGGCATTTCGCATCTTTGATGTGCGCTTCGTATTCGTCGCGAAAATAGCGGATTGTCGAAAGCAGTGGAATCGGCGCCGCCTGGCCTAGTCCACAGATCGATCCGGCTGATATGGCCTCGGACAGGCCCTCCATCAACTCGATATCGCCCTCTTGCCCCCGACCTTCTGAAATATCGACAAGGATATTATAAAGCTGGCGCAATCCTTCCCGGCATGGCGTGCACTTTCCGCAGCTTTCCTCCATGAGGAATTTTGTAAAGTACTTGGCCACATCGACCATGCAGTTGTCTTCATCCATGACGATCAGACCACCGGATCCCATGATCGTTCCGGCTTCCCAGAGGTTGTCGAAATCGACGGGGAGGTCAAGTTTTTCCTCGGGCAGGCATCCGCCGGCGGGTCCGCCGGTCTGTACGGCCTTGAATTTTTTGTTGCCTGGAATGCCGCCGCCAATATCGTAAACGATTTCACGAAGGGTGATTCCCATCGGCACTTCAATCAGGCCCGTGTTGTTCACCTTTCCGACAAGGCTGAATATCTTCGTTCCCTTGCTGCCTTCTGTGCCGATCGCGGCGTATTCATCGGCGCCGTTTTCAACGATCCAGGGAACGTTGGCGTAAGTTTCCACGTTGTTGAGGTTGGTCGGTTTGTCCCAGAGGCCCTTTTCCGCCGTGTGGACAAATTTAGCCCTCGGCTCGCCCGGTTTGCCTTCTATGGAAGCCATCAGGGCCGTTGACTCTCCGCAAACAAATGCGCCGCCGCCACGATTTATTTTTATGTCAAAATTGAAGCCGCTGCCAAGAATATTTTCACCGAGCAGTCCGTACTCCCTAGCTTGATCCAATGCAATGGAGAGGTTTTTTACGGCCAAAGGATATTCGTTGCGAACATAAACATATCCATCGCTTCCACCAATAGCCAGCGCCGCAATGGCCATTCCTTCAATGACGCAATGTGGATTGCCTTCGAGAATGGAGCGATCCATGAAGGCGCCGGGGTCGCCTTCATCAGCGTTGCACAAAATATACTTGGTCGCTCCGTGAGCCTTGCGGCAGGATTCCCACTTGAGACCCGTTAAAAATCCACCGCCGCCGCGTACGCGCAGGCCGGATTTCTTGATTTGTTCAACGATCTCATCGGGCTGCATCGAATTTAGCGCCTTCGCCAAAGCCTGATAACCGCCGACGGCAAAAAAATCCTCAATGATGTTGGGATTGATTTCGCCGTTTGCGCCAAAGACAAGTCTCTTTTGCTTTTTATAGAAAGGAATGTCGTGCCAGTGAGCGATCTTTTCGCCCGTGTTCCGGTCTTCATACAAAAGTTTTTCTACAATCTCACCCTTGTCGACGGTTTCATCCAGAATAGCGTCCACATCTTCCGGCTTGACGGCCTTGTAGAAAACGTTTCCCGGCTGCGTGACCAACAGCGGCCCGAGTTCACACAGGCCGTGGCACCCTGAAGTTCTGACCTCGACCTTTTTTTCCCAGGAGCGCTTTTTCACGCCCTCCTGCAGGGCTTCATGAACCTTCATGCAGCCAGAGGCCCGACATCCGGTTCCAGCGCACAGCGTAATTGTCTGCTTGATCTGTTTTCGCTCAGCCGCCAGTTTCTCAGCCAATTCCAACAGCGTCTCGCGGCTTGTCAGTTTTTCGGCCATTGTATTTTCATCCCCCGTTTTTGGGTCTTACTGCATTTCGATATCTTATTTCCAAGGCGTCAAAAAAATCTCATGCCTCAAAATCATGTTTTAGTCTTTTGCAAACTTCTTAAACATCCTGTTGATGCGACCGCCGTCCATGCCTCCGTACACGTCGTCGTTAACCATAACGACAGGCGCCAGAGCACAGGCTCCGACGCAGTTGACCGTGTCCAGCGTGTACTCACCGTCATCGGTCGTTTCACCGGGCTTCACACCCACGCGAGCAGAAATATTGTCCAGGATATTTTGTCCCCCGCGTACATGGCAGGCCGTCCCCATGCAAACGCACACGTGCCTTTTCCCAACCGGTTTCAGTGAAAAGGTGCTATAGAAAGTCGCGACGTTATAAGCTCGCGACAAGGGAAGCTCCAGTTTTTCGGCGACGTATTTGATCGCGTCTTCAGGCAGGTAACGATAAGTGGACTGGATGTCCTGCAACACCTGAATCAGCGATGACGTTTGCTTCCCGT
>CAZQAE010000084.1:0-20534 GCA_964591275.1 uncultured bacterium
TTTTAGAAATCATCCGATCATTCTCGCCGGACATCGTGCATATCAACAACCTCAACTTACCCAACAAGGTTTTCGGCGACGTTGCAAAAAAGGAACATATTCCGCTAGTGATATCCGCGATGATGATTCGTCTCTTTTCGCGCACCGAGGCGAAATTCGCCGCGCAGGCCGATATCCTACTTTGCGTATCGCAGGCTGTGGCAAACTACGTCGCACACTTGCGGGGCGTTTGCGTCGAAAGGCTACGCATTGTTGAAAGCCCTATTGACGTCTCGCTCTATGAGCATAGGCGCGATGCGTCGATACGGACCGATCTCGGCATTCCCGAAAACGCGAAGCTCGTTTTGTCCCTTGGACGGCTGACGCCCTGGAAGGGGCATGATGTTCTGATCCGAGCATTGGGTCGCTTGCCGGAGGATGTATGGCTTCTGCAGGCCGGGGGAGAGGACGAGGATTGGCGCAAAGAGATCGACAAAATTTCAGTGGAAAGCGGAATGGAGGGTCGCGTCGTTTTCGCGGGAGTGCGCTCGGACGTTCCGGCGCTTTTAGCAGCGTCGGACCTGCTGGCGCATTCTTCGAAATTTGCAAATCCGAAGGAGGGCGAAGTGGAGGCTTTCGGACGGGTTGTCATTGAAGGCATGGCTACGTGCTTACCCGTCGTCGCGACCGACGCCGGTGGCCCGGCACAAATATTGCGCGGCACTGGCGCTGGCAGGCTTGTGTCACCGGGAGACCCCGAGGCCATGGCAAAAGCTATTATATTTTACCTCGACAATCCTAAAGCTGCAAAACAAGCTGGCGAAAAAGGGCGTCAGGTTGTTGGAGAAAAATACACCGAAGAAAAGCTGGCGGATAAACTCAAAATAATTTATGACGATCTATCAGGCGAAAGACTCCGTCAATAACTTTGATTCATGATCCAAGGGCATCATCATGCCGCGCGCCGTTTTCAGAGTTTTAACACCCACCAAATAGTTTCGATTCCTTGGTTCTTGCGACCTTCGGTATTAATGATGCCTATTGCAGTTTTTTCGCGATCTGCGCGATGTGCTGTCCCTGAAATTTCGCGATGGCCAGCTCATTTTCGGAAGGCCATCTGGAGCCGTCGCCGCCGGCGATAGTCGAAGCGCCGTAGGGAGAGCCGCCCGACATCTCATCGATGCTCATCTGCCGCTTTTCCGAGGTAGGAACGCCGACGATGATCATTCCGTGATGAAGCAGTACAGTGTGAAAAGTTGTAATGGTGGTTTCCTGTCCTCCGTGCTGCGTGGCCGTACTCGTAAAAACGCCGCCCGGTTTGCCGATCAATGCACCTTTCATCCATAACGAGCCGGTCTGATCCAGCAGGTTTTTCATCTGCGCGGCCATATTGCCGAAGCGCGTCGGCGTGCCGAAAAGAATCGCATCCGCATCACCCAACTGATCGGGCGATATGATTGGAACATGGGCGAATTGTTCCTTTGCGGCTTTGGCGCCCGCTTTTTCAAGAGCCTCGTCGGGAACGAGTTCAGGAACTTGAAACAGTTTTGCTTCAACTCCTTCCACGCTTTCGGCGCCTTTTGCCTCGGCTTCGGCCATGCGGAATACGTGGCCATACATGCTGTAGAAAACGACATAAACTTTCAGAGACATGGATTCCCCCTTATTAATTGACTTTCCCTGCATCGACAAGTGTACAGCACTCGCAAATTCCCCATTTGTCTTGTTTTGGCAATTATCTCATTGCGTAGAAATAGTAATATTTTAGGTTATTGAAATCAACAAAATTTTCACTCGGAGGTGATCCGGCTAACAGAGGACGCTGCCCGGGCCCGTGCTCCTTAGAAAATTCGGTTCGCATTGAAATAGACGGCTTTTTCTACGCGGCCCCGAGATATTTTCCCTAATGAAAATCCTCCCCAGAATCGCGATTTTGATCGGCTTGAGCCTGATTCGTGGCAAGAACGCCAATATTCAAGATAGAATGCCAAGAGCTTGGAGACGCTCGTCCGCCGTTGCTTTGGCCTTCGCCAGTTTCTTTTCCAGCTTGGCGTTCTCGCGACGCAATTGCTCATTTTCCTTTTTCAACATTGGGGACGCTTCGGGTTTGGGTCCGCGCTTTTTGCCGGTCAGGCCATGCAGAGCGCCCTGATCCCGCAGTTGTCGCCACTTTCCCATATGGGAGGAGTACAGCCCTTCCCGCCGCAGTAAAGCGCCGATTTGGCCTGGTTCGGCACAACGGTCGGCCTCCTGCACGACGGCCAGCTTATAAGCGGCGGTGAAGCGACGGCGCTCGGGGCGCTCCGAGACTTCCGAGGAGGGGGGTGCGGGCAGCGCGTCGTTTTTGGGGGCTCCGCTCCGTTCCGGCTCGCTTCGCTCGCCTTCACTGCGCTGCGCCCCAAAAAACGTTTCGTCGCCGCTTTGCCGTTGCTTGTTCATTCGAGTTCTCCTTCACGCCCTCAAATTATACACTAAATTCACCTGTACAATTTGTCTTACTCTTATTGGCACAGAGGGATCCGGCATATTGACTTTTCAAGAATTCGGATGAAAAATCCGGCTGAATTTTTTCATAGGGGCAACGCAGATGAAGGTTCTATTTTTCACGCACTACTTTCCACCGGAAGTCAACGCACCGGCTTCCAGAACTTATGAGCATGCTTGTCGCTGGGTTCAGGAAGGACACGAAGTGACAGTGATCACTTGCGCGCCGAATATGCCCGACGGGATCGTTTTTGGGGGATACAAGAATCGATGGCGTCAAACTGAGGTGATCGATGGCATTCGCGTGGTTCGTGTCTGGACCTATATCGCCGCCAATAAGGGAACGTTTAAGCGAATTCTGAATTACTTGTCGTATGTGCCCGCATCGGTCGCAGCTTCCTTGTTCGAGCCTAAGGCCGATGCCTTGATCGCCACATCGCCCCAGTATTTCGCCGGCTGGGCCGGCCTGATCGCCGCCGCCTTGAAGCGCATGCCTTTTTTCATCGAGGTTCGCGACATCATGCCCGAGGATATCATCGCCTCATCGGCCATCAAGAATCCCTGGATATTAAAACCCCTCTTTTTTATCGACAAGTGGCTCAATCGATGGACGAGACATTTTATCACCGTCGGCCCGACCTACCGCGACAACCTGGTCAAAAAGGGAATCGATCCCAAGGATATCGACATTGTCACCAATGGTGTGGATCCGGATTTATTCGCTCCCACGAAGCCGGACCTGGATCTGAAAAAGAGTCTGGGATTGGAAGACAAGTTCATTTGCAGTTGGACGGGCACGATCGGCATCAAGAGCGCTCTGCATGTCGTGAACGACGCAGCCCTGATTCTTAAAAACAAAGGCCGGAACGACATCGCCTTTCTCATGGTCGGCGATGGCGCCATCCGTGAGGATCTGGAAAGGGTCGCCAAACAGCAAGGTTTGGATAACGTCGTATTTACCGGGCGGCAGGCAAAGGACATGATCCCGCGTTATTTGTCTATCAGCGATGTATGCCTGGCGCACACGCCGAAAGCGACTCTCTACACCACGGTCATCGCCTCGAAGATCTTCGAGGTGATGGCCATGCAACGCCCAATCGTCATTGGAATGCGCGGCGTTTCCGAGGAGATCATATTGGACGCGGGCGTGGGTATTGGCTTCGAACAGGAAAACGGCGAAGAGCTGGCCGCGCTGCTGATCAAATTGGCCGATGATCCGAAGCTTTGTAGTCAGCTGGGTGAAAACGGTCGCCAATATGTTATGCAACATTATAACCGCAACAAATTGGCGCTCGATTATATCAGTATTTTGGAGAAGCGATTGGGTTTGCCGGGCAGCCGCGACACGCTTGCATCGTAGAAAAACGATTTTCACACTCTAGCAATGTTCGGGGGCGGTCTTCCATCCAGCCAAATCGTAATGCACAAATGCTTTGTTTCCCTGTGTTATGAAATTAGGGAAATTGTCAGGAAAACTAGGCGAGTTGGAGCGCGGGGAGCAATAAGCAGGAATAGTAACGGGCCAGGGTGCCGTCGATCAGGACAAAGAACTAAAGTTCATTCTTGCCAAGGCGCTCTGCGAATTTCGAGGAGGATTTTGTCTCATTGTTGCATATCTCAAGATTTCATATTCACACTTGCAATTCTGCTGAATGTCAGGTATTAGCTTTTCAGCCCTTTGGCGATGTAAGTCCCAGAGGTAGGATGAAGTCGGGAAAAGCACATTGGCATGCTGGAGAAATTTTATGCAATGGTTAGACTATTCGAGAATATTTGCAGTATTTGCCGTCGTTGTTCTTCATGTCAGTGCATTTAATTTCAAAGCTTCAGGGGTAATTGGCGATACAGTTTGGTGGACCAGCAATGTATTTGACTCTCTTGCCAGATGGTGCGTACCGGTATTGATAATGGTTAGTGGCGCTCTATTACTAGATCCAAAAAAGAAAGAATCGGTCGCCAATTTCTACAAAAAACGTGCTTCTAGGATTTTAATACCACTCCTGTTCTGGACAATTATTTTCATATTCTTGAAGGTGTCCGTATCGATATTGTCAAACAGGAATGTGGAAATTAGCACTATTGTCAACTCCATTATTATCGGCAATCCATATCACCACATGTGGTTTTTGTACATGATTTTTGGCATGTACCTATTTGTGCCGTTTTTCCGATTGCTAGTCTCTAATGCACCAAAAAAGTCTATCTTTCTGTTTATATGTCTTCTGTTTTCATTTTCGATGTCTAGGTGTGTCTATAATTATATTTACCTTGGCACCCTCCAGCCACAATTGTTTATAAGTATATTTGTCGACTACACCCCATACCTTTTTTTAGGTTACTTTATCACCGTATCAACAAATAAGTATCGAACTTTCACTCTTCTAGCTATTATTTTGGCAACTGCGGTGGCAACGATGCTAGGCTACTATTACTTTACTAAAGCCGAAAGCGCTTATATTGGCCGATATTTTTACAGCTATCTTGGTATTACTGTTGTACCTATGTCAATAAGCATATTTCTTCTAATGAAAAGATTTCGCTTCCGTTTTTTATCAGAGAAGTTAACCAGAGAGCTTTCTCTCATGACTCTTGGCATCTATATAGTTCATCCATTATTTATACGTCTTATATCTTATTTGAATTTCTTAGACAACATGCGCGGCTCTCTTTTGTACATACCTATTGTTTCTTTGGTAATATTCATCATATCACTTATAGTGACATATTTCATACGTTCAATACCGATCCTTAGAAGAATCGTTTAGAATCCGCGCTTGGGATCACCGAAAAGTTGCGACTCGCTTCCATTGTAGAAAAACGATCTTAAAAATTCGGAAGAGCAGTCCTCAGTGGAAATCACAGTCGTGTCAGGTATAAAAGTCAGACTCTCCGGACAGCCCATGACTTTTTTAGGTTAGTCATTGGGCAATTTGGCAATAATAAAAAATGTTTGTGTACATAAGAACCGTCAGGCAGATGGCGAAACTGCGGCGATAACCGGGAACCCGAGTGGCCAAGCCTTTTAGAATTAACCTGAATGTGAAGAAATCAAGCACCTTAACTTTCCGTTTTGATTTCACTCATTTGAAGATGGCTTTCTTTTTGATTTCATAGGTTTTGTCAACATAAATTCCCTGGCTGAGGTTTTGCCCCAGTATTTTCCGACAGGTCGGCAGCCGTGGTTTCCAAGATCCTTCGGGTCCGCTGAGTGGATTTATCCACGGCTTTCAATTTAAAAGCGATTGGAACATACATTCTTAAACATCTTTACCATCTCTTTGGTGCGCTTTTCCCAGCTAAAATCACCAGCCCTTTTTCGACCCCTCTCTACGATGCGGTTTCGCTTGTCGGGGCTGAGGTTTAAAATATCAATAACGGTCTGTCGCAATCTAGTCGGATCCTCTGGTGGAAAGATGATTGATTCCGTGCCTTCGAGGACTTCGGGGATCCCGCCCACATCCGTAGCAACAATCGGTAATCCTGCCGCGAGAGCCTCAACCAGAACCAGACCGAATCCTTCCTCCAAAGGCGGGTGCACCAATACGTCGGACGAGGTCATAAGCCGTGGAACATCGTTGCGTCGGCCGAGAAAATGCACATGATCTTCCCAGCCCTCGCTAGTGATCCGGTCCTTCATGCGATCAATCAAGCGCGGTTCATCCTGGTATTGACCAGTCGGTATATATTCCCCCGCGTAAACTACATACAGCTTCCACTTTTTGAGGACCGGCTCCAAGGCTTCAAGCAGTGTGTCTACGCCTTTGACCTTCATGATCCGACCCACGAATAACGCAATGTGGGCGTCTGGATGGACCTCCAACTCGCGAAGAAGATTCTTCCGGTCTGGCGGAGCACGAAATACGTCGGAACCAATGGCATTGTAGATAACTCTCGTCCGACTTGGTTCAGTGTCCGAGTAATCTATCCAGTAACGCTTCGCGCTTTGAGATATTGCATAAAACAGCAGATTGTGAATCTTCGACGTGTGGCGAAAAAGGCGGTTGACAAAGCGGCTGTTTCGTTTCCTTGTTTAACAGCGGTGTCGGCTTACAACTAAAACTGTTTTCAGTCCGATTGTTGCCCAACTGGCCACCAATGACGGTCCATCCATTGAACACTCGATGACATCATATTGGTTTTTCCGTAACAGGCGCCGCAGTTTCCAGATCGCCCGCACTGTATCAATAACACCGGAATGAATCCTCATCCCCAAAAATCGAATCGAAGGGACGCCTTTGTTTTAAAGAGTCCTTTTTGCTTCTGCTACTTCTTCATAAACATCTTCGGTATACATGCTCAGCACATCGGCCTGCATGCCGGGACGCGCTTAGGGCCTCTGCCAGTTCGACATCCAGCCGCTCCGCGTTGTATTGGCGGTAAAACTGTGTCACAAAAGCAAGTACTTTTATTCACAGTGTCTAGCGATTAAAATAATACCTTCAAAACAATCCAGGCGAGATGCAATAGCGCGACAATTACAAACCAAACTTGGCTGGTTTTTTTCAGAAGTTGTTTGCTTGAAAGAAGGTTTTTATCCGGCACAGCCGCCAGCAACAACAGCGCCGGCATGAATTGTCCAAGGTGCCGCGTTTCGCTTGTTGTGCCGGCAACGGCTAGAGTACTGAAAACAGCATGTACTAAAATGAAAAGGAACATTTTAGCTTTGGGACTGAATTTCTTGACATGTTGAAACAATTCCATGGCTCCAACGATAATCAAGGGTGTTATTGCGACCAAGTAAAATCCCTGCCAGGTTTTGATCAGATGGTAATCAGTGACACCTACCTGCAGGTATGTCCATAAAGGGAGGGGAAAAATGAAAAAGAGGAAGGCAGCCGCTGGAATCCGGATAATCAGGGGTTGCGACATAATAAGTTGATAGTACAAGGATTCACTGCTTGCGATAGCGAACATCTTTTCCGAATATGTTCCTGAATAAAGGAAAAAAAATTTCTGTATGTCGTTCAATAAATCCAAAATCGGGTTATGAAAAACTATCAGAAGCATGATCACAGCACTTGCAATGGCAAGGAATTTTGCAATATTTCGCCTTTCCCACATCAGGGAAAAGAGGAAAAAACCTGAAAATATCAAGACCATGGGCGCACTGCTCTTGCGAAGGAAATACATGGAAATAAAGGTGAAAATCCCCACGCCCAAAACCAGCAACATGTTTTTTGTATTCGCCTGATTCAAGGCTCGAAGAAATGCCCAGAGCAAAAATATATTGTCAAACAGAAGAAAAGCATCCCGTAAAAGAAGGCTGCCAAAAAGCCAGAACATGCCGCACAGCGCGAACAACGTACCTATTAGGCGCAGACGGCGGCGATCGTTTCCAAACACATGATAGCCGGCCCTCACAGCCAGATTGGCCGAGAGTCCGACAAGAAAAGAATTGAATAGGACTACGGTCCAAATACCATATTGAATGCCTATGACATTGAAAAAATGAAGAACCTTTGCCCATACAAAAATGGCTAACGGAGTATGGGTTGGTGGAAGATCATTCAAGCTCGACACATTCAAGCTTGATTCAACCAGATTCCAATAAGTCAACGAGTCGATTGTAGTTGTCAGCGTTCCAAATACTTCCTGCGAGTAGGTCTGCACAACCCCGGCGACAAAAACGCAAGCGCCAAAGCTCAAAAGGAAGGCGCGTTGAGCGTAGCCGCCCATTTGCCCAAATAGGGAATTTGCTAAGAAGCCAAGTAGGAGAAAGAGAAACGCCACGAGAAAAACATCCGGCGTTTTGTTGACGATCGCCAGGAGGATGCTGCCAATCAGGACAAGGGGAAGGCAAAGGAATAAAGCGCGGGACGCCGGATAAGCCCTGCGCAAGGGAATTTTATTGTGTATCGGTTTGGTTGTATCGACGGGAATCAGCTACTCTCTCCTCGCGTCAGGTTCAGGCTTTGGTCATATGATAGCTGCCGTCAGGATTCATGCTCTCGGCTCATCGCTCCCTCTGTCCATAATTCCCTTTGCCAAATCCCGTCCCGATTTAAACAATTTGATGCCGAAAGTAAAGCCCATGATCGAGGTTGGAGCAAACCTCTCCATCGTTTTTTCTTCGGGGGCATCGAATCCGGCGGTCGGGAGATCAAATCCCCCTTGCCCCATCAAATGAAAAAGGGGATTATTATGGCGATAAAAAAAGAATGGCCACAAGCGATCAGCGCGTCGTGGTCACTTTTCATGAGGTCTGAATATTCCATAGTTTGCCAATTTCCCAGTCTGGCTCCTGGCTTGGAGAAAACAAGACCCATCCGGCAGCCGGGGTGAAAGTCATTTCGCCAAAAACAATCCTTGTTTCGTCAGGGCTGTATAGATCAACACTCACAAAGTCAAATCCCTGCCCGAGGATTTCCGCAATCTCAATCATCTCCTCAAGATTCTCTGGTCGCTTCCTATCCGGCCCCTGGGGACGGCTTGAAGAGTATGGCAGGAAATTCCAATTCCTGTCGAAATGGCTTCGAGTATGATCGCCAAACCGGTCGAAATCGACATGAATCTGATGCACTTTTCCGTCAAAGCAATAGAATTTATAATCTAGCGGAAGGCATCCTTTGGAATCCACCACGATCTCTTCCAGCATAAGTCTCTTTGGGATACTCTCGTACCACCATTGTGAAGACAGCCTTCCATAGACATGTTCCTGCCTTAGCATATCTTCCGCGGCACTCATAATCTCCGGGCGCTTCTCGATAGTGTAATCATTAACACGGAGATTGATCCCTGAACCATAGGTCGCCTTCATGAAAAATTCCGAGGGCAAATCTTTCGGCAGTTCCGAACTTTTTGACAGCACGCCATGAAGGTGGGTTAAAATTTTATCTCCGCACTTCTCGCGCACATAGTCCCTTACGGCCACTTTGTCAGAAAGCACAACAAAACGCTCATCTTTACAATAAAGTTTCCGGTGAATGAGTTTTTCGCAAAAAGACGTCGGGTTTTCAATGTTGGGCCAATATCCAAGGTGGTGATGGAAGACCAGCTTTTCGTAGGCTTTCACCCCAATCGTATGCCTGAGAAGTGACTTCATGTTATCTTTGAAAGTTGCATGTGGCATGTTGCAATTCACCCTAACTTTTTGTTTGTTATTAACATATCACCAAAATTTTAAGGGCACAACCAGCTTAAGTCAAGCCCCGAATTTTCTGTAAAAAGCCATCACACTCTTTTTCCTTTTCAACCATAGCGGAGCACGACCGCGCCAGGCGCAGGCCGTCAAGGGCGTCAGTCCCGCAGGGATCGGAGCGAAACGCAGACCCTTGACGGTCGAAGCCGGCGCGGTAAATTCTCCGCTGGTTGAAATGACGTTCATGCCGCTCCTCGTTTTTTCGATGCTTTCTCTTTGACAGCTTCGTCCATTCGAACATAGATCTTGCCGCACAACCATTCCTCGAAAAACTCCATTGCCAGCGTGCCCACTAGGCGCAGCAAGGCCCGATCATTGGGAAAGATGCGCGGACAACCCGCGTGCGTCGCTTGATCTCCTCGTGATATCGCTCCAGGCAGTTGGTGGTGCGAAGACGCAGACGCTGATGTTTTGGACGGTCAAACACGGCGAAGCAATCCTCAATCTCTTCGTCGACAAAGGTCGTCAGATCGGGCAATTCCTCCCGGATGCTTTCCACGAACTCATCGCGCAAAGCCCGGGCCTGCTGCTTGTCCCTGGCGTTAAAGATTTCCCGCAGCCCTTTATGCACTTGGCTCTGCCGGCTTTTCGGCGCGCGCTTTTTCGCGTTCTCCCGATAATGATACTGACAACGTTGCCAGGCGATGCCGGTAAAATGCTTCTCGATCGCGCCGCGCAATCCGGCGTGGTTGTCGGACATCACTAACTCGACTCCATGAATCCCCCGTTTTTTCAAAGACTTGAAGGCGTTGTCCCAATACGCTTCGTTCTCCGTTCGTCCGACGCTCACCTGCAAAATCTCCCGCTTGCCGTCGGATCGAATGCCCTTGATCGTCAGCACGGCCTTGCCGACAACGCGACCGTTATCCCGCACTTTGTGAAACTGAGCGTCCGCGATCAGCACGGGGTAAGAAGCCTCCAAAGGGCGGTCGAGCCAGGCATCCAAGTCCTCGTCGAGCTGCTCGCAGAGCCGGGAAACCGTGGACTTGGAGAAACTCGTCCCGCAAAGCTCCTCGGTGATTTTGCGCACCTTGCGCGTGGATACGCCTTGCACGTACATCTCCATCATCGCCAGGACCAGGGCTTTTTCGTTGCGCTGGTACATGCGGAAAAGCTCAGTGCGGAATATTCCCTCGCGGTCCTGGGGAATCAGCAACTCCAGGGTCCCCACGCGCGTTTTAACGGCTCGTGGTTTGTAGCCGTTACGGTAACCACGCCTTGTCTCCGTTCGTTCATAACAACCGGCCTGAAGGTGTTCGCCCATCTCGGCTTCCAATATCCGCTGCGTCACGAGTTCCACCAAATTCTTCAAAAAGTCCGGATCGTCCAATAAAGCACTTTGCATCGCGCCGATCACTGATGTATCCTGCATTTGGGTCATCGCTTCCTCCTGGGTTTTGGTTACTTTCACAAATAACTGTTACCAAGAGCGCGATGGCCTTTCAAATTTTACGGAACTTTAAGGGCACAACCCAGGCTTAAAATGGCATTTGCTCTTTTACCCATACTGAAATCGAACGCCTTGTTACGGCCCAACTCGGCCCATCGGACTGCTTCGGCAGGCGAAAGCTCCAATACCTTCAATACCGCTTTCCGGAACCCCAGGACATCATCAGGGGATATCATGAAAGATTCCGTTCCCTTCAAAACTTCCGGGATGCCCTGAACATCGCTCGATACAACAGGCAGCCCTGCCGCCATTGCCTCCACCAGCACCAGGCCGAAACTCTCTACTTGCGTGGGATGAAGAAAAACATCACTGGAAGCCATTAGGCGCGATACATCGTTGCGTCTGCCTGTGAAAACAACATGGTCGGCCCAAGCGTTGTTGACAGCAAACTCCATCATCTCGTCCGCGAACACCCTCTTGGAGGGGTCTGTGCCTTCAATGCTCTCTTCATGCGGTCCGACAAACACAAGGTAGAGACCATGTTTCTTCGTGAGAGGCCCCAGAGTCTCAATGGCTGTTTTGATCCCTTTGGTTTTAACGATTCTACCAACAAACAAAGCAATACGACCTGTGGAGGGAATGCCCAGCTCCTGACGAACGGATTCCCTGTCGGGAGCAATGTGATAACTCTCATCAGGAATGCCGTTGTAAATGGTCCGGGTACGCTCTGCGGAAGTGTTTGAGAAATCCACCCAGGCCCGGCAGGCATAGTCAGAGACAGCGTAGAATCGCACATGCTTGTTAAGCCGAGCGGAAAGCCGCAAAAGGGCAAACTTCGCCCCCCTGTCTCTGGCCCGGTCAAACACAAAATGAAATCCCGCAACATGTTTGGTTTCAATCCCCCTCGTTGCCCAACACGCTATGATGGTAGGCGTTGTTACAGAGGTTTCTACTATGTCGTAACCTTCTTCCCGGATGAGTCGTCGAAGACGCAGGATTGCAAGCCCGACGGAGAGGAGCCCGGGCTGGGGAGACAGCCCCAGGAAATGCACATTTGGAACGCCACATTGCCGAAGGCTCTCCGCGGCATCAGCCACACCTGGAAAGTCGTCGGCATATATACTCGCGACATCCGCCGTGATGTTGGGACGTGAATTTAGGTCCTCTGCGAGTTCAATGGACAGGCGCTCCGCCCCGTTCAGGTGGACGAATTGATCTGTTAGAATGAGCACCTTCATATTCGAAGGCTCCTTTATGTCTCGTTTCATCGAATCGGTCATACGTCTTCTGGATCGGAGCGGGCATTTCGCAAACTCTTGATCAGGCCCCGAATGCGAGCGTAATCAATCCGTCGAATCTGGCGCCAAACATTGTCTCTCCGAAAGTATCTCCATGTGTGCAAGATAACATCTTCCCATATGCGTATCCCTCGAAAAATGAGAGGGTAAAACCTGGAATTCAGCAAGCGAGAAAGTCGGCGCAGTTCCTGTTGCCGAAGCAAGGTACTGTCGTCACCAATAGACAACTGGAGCCCTCTTCGATGCACCATGAGACCTTTCCCGGCATTGATGCTGTTTTGCGCCACAGTCAAGTCAAGGAGCAACCCCCAATCATAGCGAGGATTGGAGTTTTGATCTTCGGGATTCCCCAAAATTCGCGGATAGAAAGTGTTCCCTAATCCATAGGCAATTAGTGATTTTCCGAGCCTTTCTCCGCCCTGAACCACATGTGCATGGCTCCAGATTACCGCCGATACTCCAAGCGCGACCAATTTCCTTGAAATTTCTATAGCGAAAACAGATGGATACTGGCAATCCTGTATCCCGCCATGGAGCAAGGCGATTGTTGTGTAGCCCTCTGTTATGGAGTGACGGATGCTTTCCCACCAACTCTCACTTTCCAAACTCGCCACCTGGCCTCCGCATGAAAGAGGCTGTCGGGGATGCGAGCCCGAGTGCACAGCAGAGTGGATGGCTATTTCAATTCCATCAATGTTACGCACCCAGGGTTTCTCCGCTTCCTCACGGTTCTCACCTGCCCCAACCCAGCTCACCCCTTGGTTTCTCAGTTCATCGCGAAGTTGTTGGAATCCAGACACACCCATATCAAAAGCATGATTGTTTCCCAAATTCATCAGCGTGATGCCGGCCCGAGGCAGTTGCCGTAACGTGGCTGGTCCGGTAACTACACGTGGTTCGGAAGATTTCGGGTCGTCTCCCGGAAAGGTAGCATCCAGAGTCATGATAAGCAGGTCCAACGATTCCGCCCATGGACGAATCGCTTCAAACGGGCGGTGATCTTCTGTCAGGATACGCTCTTCAAGATTCTGATTAACAACAAAATCCCCAGTTACGCCAAGCCGAACACCCTCGGTCGCCTGCTCAGATATCCAGGGGAGCAGGAAAGAAACACCCTCGAAATCAGAAGCATGAGAAGGAGATGGTGATGACTCACAGAGATTTGTCATAATGTTTTCCTTGATCGGGGGACAGCCACGTTTCCATCGCGACAATCGCACATGCCAGATGGACAAGAACCACTACAGCGATCCAGCCTGCGGCAATATCCCGTACTCTCTTGCGCGTTCTCTCTTCTGGTGTGTCCAAGAGTGCCGCCAAAAGGGTCATTGCCGGCATGATCTGGACAATTCGACCTTGTTCGAGTGAGATTGTCAAATCGCCAGAAGATTTTTCGTCAGATAATCCGCCGGAAAGACCAGTGGAATTGCTTGCTGTCGGTCTTCCCGAAACTTTTCGAGTGTTAGCACAATTCCGAGCAAGATGGAACAATTCAATCTGAGAAATGAATGCTTTTCCCATGGGCAGGTTTTGGTTCAGGTTCTTGTCTGAAGATAGCTGCAGTCAGGATTCATGCTCTCGACTTATCGTTCCCCTTGCCCATAATCACCTTTGCCAAATTCCGTCCCGCTTTATACAATTTAATGCCGAAAGAAAAGCCGAAAATCGTTGCGGGAAAGTAATAGAGAAAATGCCCAACTCTCTGCATAAGCCTTGGATGAGCGAGGAGGAATTTCCTTTGCCACCCCCGTCGCACCCACATTGTCATCCGGTATTTCCAAATCCAGAAAGGCCGGTATTTTGCCACGAGCCCTGACATCAGCAAATCCTCGTCGTAGTCAAAGAAAGGATGCGAGCGGCCGCGTTTAAGCATCCAGGCATTGACTGAAATTGCAGGCAGTATCTTCGATCTGGAAATTGCATGAATTGTGCTTTTCATAACTTCTTCCGGCTTCATTTCCACAAACTCCAGGAAACCAGCCTCTTGCGCTGCTCTAATGATCTCTTCCCCCTGCTTCGTTCGGCAAAGGGTCAGGGTTTGTCTTTGACCTCCTGAGTGGTCGTCCGCAAGGGACATGTCGGCCAGCCAATTTCCGCCGTCGGGGCACAAACTGCAGCGGTTAAGGGAAAAATGCGGAACGGCGATATCATACCCTTCGTAGATGAATTTATCCACGAATCGTCCATCAGGCAGCTCGAAGCGCACAGAACCGGGATAATCGCCGCAACGCCAGCCGACGAAATTCGCCTCATCCGGATATTTTAATCCAACCGACGCCGCAATGGTTTCGAGGGCGGCGTTTTCTTTTACTTGGCCGCAATAAAGGCCGATCGACAACACCAAACATTCCCGTAGCTTTTTAAACTTTTCAGTCGCCCTGATCCACGCGGCCATCTGGCAGGGCAGAACCGTCATGGCGATTTTGCGTGGACGGCGGCGCAATTCCTCGATAACACTCATCACGGGGACCGGGCGATATTTGCTCATCTTGGCTGCCCGGACCAAATCGGGATCGGCGGTCATTCGTACTACCGGTTGCCCGTTCTCCATATTTACGACGACGACTTCTTCAACACGGCCCGATTCCAGCAAATACAGCAGCAGGGCTGTAGCAAGCCCGCCCGTGGCGGCGCCGGACCGAATTTCTGCCTCGGTGGAATGCCCCTTCCAATAGTGTCGTACCGGACCACGTTCAGAGTGCATGATTGTTTTGTTGTCACAGGAACGCTGTGACCATTCGATTACCGGATACCCTGTCCCCGGGCAAACGTGGAGACACAAACCACATGGCTTACACTTGGATTCATCAATGACGGGCGTGTACGACTTGTCGGAATTAATTGCCAGCGCGCCGGTCGGGCATACGCCGACACACGCGCCGCAACCGCAGCAAAGGCCCTCATCCAGTATCTTCTCTTTCAGATCCTTGCAACTGGCCCTGTCGTTTTTTTGAAGACGGTTCAACCTTTACTCCTCCACACATTCTATATTCTTTGGACCAAGTGGATGGCTTCCATGAATTTAATTATTTTTAGCATTTAAACTCCCTGTTTTTGAAAAACCTGGAAGCATTTCAATATACTTTTTCGCTAAGTCCTTTTCTTGGCTAAGATGACAATTTCGCGAAACAAAGGATTCAGCACTTGTGATTTACCTGCGAGCCCTTCAAACCAACCAAACAGGGAGATGAAAGCAATACGCAAAGGCATAAGTGGCTTGAGGTAGGACTTTGCCAATCCCAAAAACAACAGATCGTTGGCGGAAAGCCGACACATGCGGATGGATTCGATTTGAAATCCCGCGTCAACTAGGCATTTCCGCTTTTCTTCGATGGTTTGGTATTCGTTGATGGCCAGTGTCGCCCCTCGCTTGCGCGCCTGAAATAAACTACCCCGCCGCAAGCAGCGGGGTATTTCAAATTCGGTTATCAAGTATCTTACGCCGCAAGCGGCGGGGAATTAGACCCAAAGAGATTAAATTCCGGTCGTAAACACAACGTCTGTTATGAACGAGGATAATCAAGTAGCCGTCTTTCCTTAAAATATCGTTTACCCGCTGAAGCGCTTGACCGTGATCAGGTAAGTGCTGAAGGACTGAGATGTGTGTAGCGATGTCGAAATTGCTTTCGCTAAGATTTTCCAAACGCCGGGCATCCCCCAGCGTGTAGGAAAAGCGATCACTTAGGTCGTTTTCAGTGGCGTTGCTTCTCGCAATCTTGATATTCTGTTCAGCAAAGTCAATTCCGATGACCTTTTCACAGTTGTCCGTCAGAACCTTCGCCCATACGCCCGTTCCTGTTCCAATGTCAATCCCGTTTTGGACAGGTCCGATCTTTCGCAACAGTTGATTTATTATTCGAAAACGATGCTGGTGATTGACCCTTGATGCGTTAGGGGTTTTCGTTTGCAAGCGTTGATTTCGATTCTCCGCTGCTTTCTCGTAATGTGATTTGACGTCATTATTACTTTTCATTTTGTTCGCCTCTTTCACTACTTCCGGTAGTCCAGCCATTTTGATCTTTTTCAGCCATTCTTGCCAGAATGCTAACGTCATGATGAATAATGAACTGGATGAGTCCTCTAATTTCGATCCAACCGAAACGTGAGAGGAGCAGGAATAACAACATACAGGTCAAGGTAAGTACTGTTGCGCTCACCCACCCGACAGGAATTACCCAAATGCGAAGGACTGTCATGACCGCTCCGGTAAGAACAGCGATTTTATACGAAAGCGGTATTTTCAATGCCATGGATGGCAGATGGATGATATAAAGAACACCAACAATCGTGGCACCGGCTACAGCAATCATTTTGGCCCCGGCGATGGCCATGACACCATATGACGACAAGAAAACAAAGGTGAGGGCAACTTGGGCAAGAATCTGGGAAAAGGTCCAAAAGAACCGAAACGTGTTTTTCTCCATACAGGTAATGACCGTAAGAGAGCCTAAGTTCATGGACCGAGTGATGCCCACAAAACCAAATAGGGTCAGAAGATACGCATATTCTACATATGCTTCGCCGAACAGGGAAAGAATCTCTCGACTGAATCCCATGATGACCAATGCGGCGAGTGTAATCGGTGCAACGGCCCAGCGACAAAGTATGGCAAAAGCTCTTTTGAATGTCGAAATATTGCCGGTGCTAAGAAGGTTAGAGAAGGTTGGCAACACCGACGGCAGTAGAAGTGCCGGGAGTCTTTCCAGTAACATGTTTATAGTGATTACCGCCTGGTACATGCCTAGCCCTGCAACATCGTCAATAGAGAGGACGGCCATGCGATCGAAGTTTCCATAGAAAAAAGTAAAGACGGTGGCCGCCATGGTCGAAAGGGAAAAGGGCCAGAAACCGCGGGGAAGCAGCCAGCCCGGTCGCATTTTAAACCGCGAGTCTCGGGCAATGCTGATCGCGCAGATGATGGCTGCGGCCAGGTAGCCAAGGAGAAATCCCCCAAGGATAATGGGCAAGCCGTGATCGATCAGGATATCGTGCTTGAAGAAAAACAGAATCACAATCGTGGGTAGCAGGATCAGTCGCATCATTTGGCGGGCGATGGCGGCCGCTTTGATGAGCATCAGGCCGGCGGCGGCATTGGCAAGTGTTTCCGCAACGACGATGACCAGCGCCAGCAGTACGAACCAGCCGTAGTTGCGCATATCGAATTCCCGCTGAAGCAGGAACTCGAAGCCTCTGGGAAACAGCCAAAACAACCCAAGAATGATCGCCATCATCGAAAGCAGGACCAAGGCATAGGAGAAGAGAAATCGGCCGCGTTCCTCGGCGTCGGAGAGTTTCGGCATGAAGACCGACAGGACAGGGGCGCCGCCATAGATGACGAAAGTGATGATGACGCCGATCAGAATCTGCGCCAAGGCGTAAATACCGAGAACTTCGGGTCCAGCCCGGCCCAGCAACAGCGCAATCACGAAAGCCGCAGGCATGCCCAAACCATTCATCACGATCAGCCACTTGGCGCCAGAGATGCTGCGCTTCTTGATTTCGCCTGTGCTGAGTAAATCGCTCATTCAGCAGTGCCACCCAAGAATGCACGGATGCTGTGATAAAGGGCAATTGGGTAGAGAGATATGATGGCCTTTGGACTTTTCTTGGTGAAAAGATAGAATCCCCAACTTCTGAGCGGCCACCAGGAAAAAATTTTCACGGCAGTTGGCGAATCCGCATACACAAAGTGTTTAGTGAAAACGCGAACTGTTTTATTGCACGTTTTCACATCGATTTGCTCGGGATTGTCAACCAGGCGCGTCAAATATTCGAAGAATTGGGCGTTCCAATTCATGGACGCTGCTACGTCTTCCCAGACAACGCCTGCGCCATCGCGTCGAGGTCGCCCGGTATTGTTTTTCCCGGAAAATCCGGGATAGGATCCGTTTTCGTGTGCTCTATTTAATATCGACAGGATCGTATCATTGGGTATCGCCTGGTCGCCGATTAGCGAAATGACTTCATGCAATCCCACCAGTGCCATGCCTGCGCCGGCGATAAACTGGGGGTTTTTCTCTATCCGACCGCGCCAGGCCGTGTGATAGAATAGGTGGGAATCAGGATCTCGCATGGCGAGAGTGTATTGGCTCTGCGCACGGATGATCTGAGCAAAACGCTCATCTCCAGTGGCTCGGTACAGCGCAAAAATTCCCCTCAGTGACAATCCTGTATAGAGGGTGATGTAGTTGTCAGGTTTGCGTTGGCTTGCGGTGTACTGGTAAGAAAACCCGCCCGGGGGCATCGTCTCGGAAGATGGATCATCGGCCACCGTTTTGCATCCGGCCAATAGTTCTTCGTTGACCGCCTGAGTGTAATTCCAACGCTCAATAAGCCATTCGCCTACACGAAGCGCCCGGTCTTGGAATTCGGTTTCGCCCGTCGCGTGATGAATGGCCAGAAGGGCTTCAGCTGCCATCGCATTGAAGTTTACGACGAAGCGGTTCTCTTGCAAGCTCCAGTGATCGACCTCGCTGAATTTGAAGGCTCCCTCGCTTTCGACCCACAAAACATCAAACCAATACCGTCGTGCATGGTCAGCGGCTAAGCGGATATATCTCTCCCGCCGCTGTTGATCAAGAAGATCGGTGACCGAAAGGAGCGCGCAAATTCCCAAAGCGCAACTGACCAGCGAATGGAAACGATCATCTTCGTGACCTGTGAAAAGAATTCTGCCGGTTTGCGAATCGTAGCGGCTGGCGAGGAGGTCGGCGGCGAGGGTCATTGCTTGCCCCCAGCGCGGTTCGCGACTTTTGCGATAGAGGTTTCCATAGCCTCGAATCATCGCCGATTGGGTCCAGGCAGTGTCGTGAACGCGCCCCATACGCTTGGCTTCCATGCGGTGTACAACAAAGCCATTGTACGCGCCGTCATCGTCGCGCCACGTTTCAAGCCAAGCGATGAACTTTTCAAGCGAGTGGACAATTTTCTCCTGTTCGATCATAAGACTATGCTACCTATTCGGTTTTGATGGAACAAACTGCGTCGATCACAACACGCGCCTGTGCGGCGCCGGTTTCAGGCGCCTGTCCATGTTCAATACAATTGGCGAACTCCACAAACTGCGCCACGCCTCCGGGCATGCCTTTTGGCTTGCAAGTCATCGCTGTCGAGTCGACAGAGTTGATCCAGAGCCTTTGTCCGTCGGTAGCGAGATGCCCCCGCTCACAGAAGAACTCCATACGCATGTGGGCCGGAGACGAAAAACTTGTGGAAACGGCGGCACGAATATCATGATCAAATAACAATGAAACAAACCCCCAATCCGGGGTATCTGAACGAAAAGGAATATTCTTCGCCCATCCGTGGGATTTACGGGGCGAACCAAACAGATAGAGCAATACATCGATGAGATGTGCCCCGAGTTGCTCCATGCTTCCACAGGGGCATGAATCCGGATCTTTCCGCCAATCGTTGCGGTTTTGTCGGTCAAGTGTTGAAACACCCTGAACGAACAATGTTCTGCCCAGTTCTCTGTTGTCCAAAATGCGTTTTATTTCTCGAAAAGCCGGATCACGCCGCATTTGGTGGCCGACTTGGAGGATGACCTGCTTGTCCTGGCAATACTGTCCAAGTTCGCTACAGACATCAGGTAGGGAAGCTAGAGGTTTTTCGATGAAAATGTGTTTTTTGGCATCGGCAACCGTTTTTACCAATTTCGCGTGAAAATGATTGGGTACGGCAACGCAAACAGCCTGAATATCAGGCGCGGCCAGTAGTTCATCCACTCGATTGAAACAATGCGTGTTGAACCGGTTGGCAAACCGGTGAGCCGGCTCCTCATGAAGGTCATGCACGCCAACAATGTTGAACCTTTTGCTGCGCATGATATTCATGGCGCTCGAATAACCCCATCCTCCAACGCCGATCAGACCCACGCCAATAGGTCCGCGATTCGCTTTGATCGTGAGTCGATCGTAAATAGCCTGAAAAATTTTTCTCGGATTTCGCATGAATTTCCAATCAATTCTCAGTTTTTTCCTGCTTCAAAATCTTGGCGCAATCTTTCAATCCATCATGTAGCTTGACCTTTTGCACCCACCCTAGCCTACCTAACTTTTCAGTGCTGTAAAGCAAGCGTCTTGTAAGGAAGTAGTATTGAGTTAAAGCATAACCCTTGGGAACGACGTTGCTACGGCCACGTAAGCTTTGAACGATGGACTTCAGCAAATATAACAGCCAAAATCCCGCTTTACCCACACGCCAAGGATGATAGCGCAAAAGGCCATGTTGAATCTTCGAGGCG
>CAZQAE010000085.1:0-9037 GCA_964591275.1 uncultured bacterium
GACGATGATGATGACGACGATGACGATGATGATGATGACGACGATGATGACGATGACGACGATGACGACGATGACGACGACGATGACGAAATAGATTTCGAAATCCCCGACCTTGAAGCAGGCGCGTGGGTTGAAGTCAAAGGCATGTTCGACATGACTGATGGCATCTTCTATGCCGAGGAAATCCTTGCGCAGGAAGATGATGAAACAGAGTTGGAAATCGAAACCATTATAGAAAACCTCACCGATTTCACATTCACCATGCTGGGCCTGACCATCAATTATGATGCAAACACTGAAATCGGCTCCGAGTCCGACGACGATGAAGGCGATGACGTGGATTGCGAGCAGGAAGGCGAGCACGAGGGTGATAACGAAGGTTGCTAATCGCCCATAACAGGGCTTTTAATATCTTCTCTCCAACCATTTGTTCATACCCCGCGCTCGAATGAATCGAGCGCGGGATTTTTTAAAGGGCTTGCTGATGTCTGAATCGACAAATATAATTAACAGAGATTTATTTAAGACCGTGTTTGGAGCCTTGGCCTTCTGCGTGTTCGTCCTGTCGCTGGTTGTCGGCTGCGGCGAGCATGATAGCGCAAAAGCTCCCGAGAGCTTCGTGCTGGGAGACAATGATTACCTGATCGATTGCGATCCGGCGGGGAACGACTCTGTGAACTTTGCGTGCCAACTGGCGTATTACACTAACCGGGAGCGAATGAAACATCAGGAGGAATCGGACCAGGCCGAGTATCTGGATTGGTCCGACGACCTCGCCCGCGTGGCTCTCGAGTACAGTCGGCGGATGTGCGACGAGGGATTCTTCGATCATAACGACCCCCAGGGGCATGGCATGGAAAACAGACTCCAAAAAGCAGGTGTGTTTTATATCAAAGCCGGAGAAAACCTTGCGCGAGGCAATGATCTTCTGCCTTCCGAGGCGATGGTGCTTTTTATGAACGAGCCGTCTTGCGAGGTGAACCATCGGGGCAACGTTCTTGATAACGACTTCACTCACACAGGCATCGGCACGGTGTTTTGTGGCGATCATGTTTTCTATACGCAATTGTTCGCGGTCTTCGAAGCAGAACTCCTACGAGACGACAACAACGAGTTCTGTCTTTCATCCTGACATGGCCGATTCGATTCAGTTCCGGGTGCGTCCCGCTACAGGAAGCGCACCAGTTCGCCACAGCGCGTTTCCGTGTTTTTTTTGCATGTCATCTATTCCGTTTCGATGGAAATACGGCGCATACCCAGGCGGTAATAGAGGTTTTCAAACGCGCCCAACAAGGAGGAAATGATCCATTCAAAGCCCGCTGCTTGACTGTTGCATGCGTGATTATTGGTTGCGCGGCGCGAAGAGCCAAGCGGGTTGTGAAGCTAAGAACTCTGCAAATATTGCAAAGAAAAAGCCCGGCCAATAGACCGAGCTTTTGCGTTGAATCAGGATTACTGCTTTATCAACAACCGCAGCCGCCACTTTCGTCGTCGTCATCATCGCCGGCCACTTCCGCAGTATCGTCATCGCTTGCCGTATCGTCGTTAACATCGTCATCGACATCGTCGTTGATATCGTCGTTGATATCGTCGTTGACGTCGTCATCCACATCGTCGTCCACATCGTCGTTCACATCGTCGTTCACATCGTCATCCACCTGCGCGGGCAGAACATT
The DNA here is from genome assembly GCA_964591275.1 of uncultured bacterium. GTDB lineage: Bacteria > Lernaellota > Lernaellaia > JACKCT01 > JACKCT01. The sequence continues at coordinate 1,677 of CAZQAE010000085.1, forward strand.
AACGAGGGCAGTCGTCTCATCTCCGTATCCGTCGATGTCCGTAACAACCAGACGAACCGTATAGGACCCTTCTTCGGAAAATACGTGTGTCGCGTCGCGACCGTTTCCCGTCTGTCCATCGCCGAAATTCCAGGCGTAGTCAATTATCTCGCCGCATGGATCGCTGGAAGCGGCGGCGTCGAATGCGGCTGGTTCGAGGGCGTAGATGTTATCGGGATCTACTACGACAAATTGGGCGGTGGGGAATCCGAGTTCCGGTTTTTCCAGCGTGTACGAGTCGAACACGATGCCGAGATCGCTTTTGGCCGTCATTATCAACTTGTTGTACTCGACTTCAAAAAGGATGTAATGCGTTGCGCCGATGCCGATCAGGTAAAAGTCGTTGAAGATGTTCAGAATCGGATTGCAGAAGGCTCCGGCGCCGCCGGTCACGAGGTACATGGTGCCTTGAGAATAATCCTCGTTGGGGATGGGCGTTCCTCCGTAGATCGGCTTGGTTCGTTCATAGATGTGGTCGTGGCTGCCGATGTCGATGTCCAAGTGGTGCGCGTCGAAAATCGGTCCCCAGAAATCAATGTTGTCGTCGGTGGAGCCATGCGTCGTGCCGGAAGAATAAGTTGCCTGATGATTAAGGGCCATTGTCCAGATGGCGCTTGTCCCAGTCAATTTGTTGTCGAGCCAGGTAGCCTGCGTGGCGTACGATTGCACCTCGGTATCCAGGGAAAAAAAGTGGATCGGTCCAACCTGAAAATCATAGAAATCTTCCGTGGCGGTAACGTCGTTAACGGGCATCGCGAAGTTGTTCAGGAAATAGCTGGTTCCGTGGTGTTCGTGATTGCCCCAGACCATCATCATGGGCTGCGTGGATATGTCGCCATGAGCCTTTTCGAACCAATCCTCCCATCCTTCCTCTTGCTCATCGCCGTCACTGATGGCGTCGCCGTTGAAGATCACAAAAAGAGGGTCTTCGTCGGTGGCGGCGTCGAGCACCGTGGACCAGTAAAGGGAAGCGCCGGGAGTAATGGAACTGCGGGAATCGCCCAGAACAACAAAGCGATATGGCTCGCAGACATCTGCGGGCAAAGCGACCGTCTCAAAGGTTTTATCGCCCGACCAAATTCCGCCGCCGCCCACGCGGTAGTGATACTGCGTTTTCGGATTAAGCTCCGTGATTTCAACTGTGTGATTATTCCCGCGTCCTTCGGGCAGGGGTTCAACCGTTCCGGCGATCTGGCTTCCGTAAGCTGCGTCTGGGCCGTATTCGACCAGAGATTCGCTAATTCCGGCATTCGTCCACCACATAATCGTCATCGTGGTCGCCGGGGAATTTTGCCAGGACAAGTGGATGCTTTCCGGTTCGGCGCCCGGCGCCGCAAACGCCGAAGATGCTGTAATAGCTGCGAACACGGCAATGATCGACATGGTTGTTTTTGAAAAATGCAGCATTGCTGGCAGTCTCCCCCCGCTAGGTTTTGCCAAATGACGCTAACACAAATTCAAGGCAAATAAAATCTCATAATCACGGTGATTGGCTTAAGGGGCAAGGTTCCTTACAAAAAAAATGACGCAATTGATTCAGATTCATCCTCATTCGTCTTGATCGCGTCAGGGGAGGAGGGCATGAAAAACCGATGCGGCCCCGAATGACTCAGGGGCTGCTTCCCTTTGAGTTGAAATTGCTCCATAGAAGGTGACAAAAAAATCGGGAAGAACCATAATAATTGAAATCAGATGATTGATCACTCCTTTGAAGGAATTTTCAAATGAACAAAATAAATATACGTCCCGCGACGATGGACGATGCTGAAATTATCGGCAATTTCAACACGCTGGCGGCAAAGGAGATAGAAGACAGGCAGCTCGATCCGGCGACCGCGCTCGCAGGTTTTCGCGAGTGCCTTTTGGACACGGCCAAGGGATTTTACAAGGTGGCTGAACAGGGCGGTGAAATTGTCGGGCTAACGATGATCACATTCGAGTGGAGCGATTGGCGCAACGGCGTCTTTTGGTGGATCCAGTCCGTTTACGTAAAGCCTGAAGCGAGGCGCCAGGGTGTTTTCACTGCGCTGTATAAAAACATTCACGCTGAAGCCCGCCGCAGACCCGATGTTTGCGGCTTGCGTTTGTACGTGGAGAAAAACAACAAGCGCGCGCAGAAAATCTACGCCGACCTGGGCATCGGCCTTTCAGACTTTCTCATGCATGAGATCGATTTTTATTTCCATGGATAAATTGATGTTTTCAAACTAAAAGCATTTATGCCATAATGATGCGCTACTTGAATTTGAGTGTTCAATGGTTTTATAAGGAGGCAAAGGTGGCCCCACGGTTTTTTACCATTTTCCTGGCGATGTTGGCCTTGATTTCCCTTGTCGGTGTCGGTTTTTTTGCATGCAGCGATGACGACGACGACGACGATAGCGATGGGGACGACGATACGGACGATGATGAGGTCTGGCGACCTGCGCCGGGCGCTTCTTGGCAATTGCAGTTTTCGGGAAGCATTGATGAATCTTTGGACGTCGACATGTACGACATTGACCTTTTCGACACCGATACGAATACGATTCAGAATCTGCATGACGATGGCCGAATAGTCATTTGTTATTTCAGCGCCGGCAGCTATGAGGAATGGCGCGAGGACGCGGATGAATTTCCTGATGAGGCGATGGGCAACGATTTGGAAGACTGGGACGGCGAACGATGGCTGGACCTGCGGAATGCCCAAGTGCGAGACATCATGATGGACCGGATGGACCTGGCTGTTGAAAAGGGTTGTGATGGCGTCGATCCCGATAACGTGGATGGCTACGCCAACGACAACGGCTTGGGTTTAAGCTCGGAAGATCAGCTTGATTACAATCTGTTCATCGCCAGCGAAGCTCACGAGCGAGGTTTGTCGGTCGGTTTAAAAAACGACGTGGCTCAGCTCCATGATCTGGTGGACAGTTTCGACTGGGCATTAAACGAAGAATGCTTCACGTATGATGAATGTGATACGTATTCTCACTTCATTGACAAAGGTAAGGCCGTATTCCACGTCGAGTACGTGGATGATTGGGCTGAGGTCCAGGATCTGGCCGATGAAGTCTGCGGCGCCGCGACGGAACTCAGCACGATCATCAAGGAATGGGAGTTGACGGCGAATCGTTTTGCCTGTGACGAATAAAAAATCGGAGAAAGAATCCAGCCAAGGACCAAAGGCATTGAAAAAATGTTTGGGTCCCAAAGGTCTTGACGATAAGTGTTGAATCATTGGATGTCGCCATCGGCTTTTATCGTTTTTAAAATAATGTTTGACGGATGAGATGAGATGCGCTCCTGTATGCGGAAAGGAGGCGAATGTGCTAATGCGTTTTTTCATTATTCTCATGGCGCTGTTGACCTTGATTGCCGTTGTTGGCGGCGGCCTTCTCGCTTGCGGCGATGATGACGATGATGACAATGATGCGAGCGATGATGTTTGGCGACCTTTGCCGGGCGTGACTTGGCAATGGCAGTTGATTGAAAATATTGACACATCCGTCGATGTTGAGATGTACGACATCGACCTTTTTGATACGGATACAGATACGATTTCGCAACTTCATGAGGATGGGCGAATCGTAATCTGCTATTTCAGCGCCGGCAGCTATGAGGATTGGCGGAAGGATGCGGATGAATTTCCTAATGAGGCATTGGGCGACGATCTTGACGATTGGGAAGGTGAGCGCTGGCTTGACGTCACCAACGCCGAAGTACGGAGCATCATGATGGATCGGATGGACCTGGCCGCGGATAAGGAATGCGACGGCGTGGAACCAGACAATATGGACGGTTACTCAAATGACAACGGCCTTGGCCTGTCGGCTGATGATCAGCTCGATTTCAATCGATTCATCGCCGATGAGGCGCATAAACGGGGCTTGTCCGTGGGTTTGAAAAATGACATGGATCAACTGGATGAATTGGTGAACTGGTATGACTGGGCGCTCAACGAGGAGTGCCACAGTTTCGGCGAGTGTGATCTTTACAACGCATTTCTCGATGAAGACAAGGCCGTGTTCAACGCGGAGTACGTGGACGATTGGTCCGACGCCGAAAGCCTGGCGGAGGAAATTTGTGATCAAACGCCGCAGCTTGGCACGATTATAAAAGAATGGGATCTGACGGCGAATCGTTTAGCTTGCGACGAATAGCAAAAAAGACAGGAATTGGTTCAGGGTCAAGGGTTTAGGGTCCAGGGTCTGGCCCCCTCCCCCCCCCCATCCTTTTCAAGAAAGTCTGAGCCTCGTAGCGCGGCGGGTGGCATGGACAAGCTTCTTAAGCCCGAAGCTCTGTGAGGGCGCTTGTCCGTGCTTGATGCGGGAGTGAATTGCTTTATGACTTAAATGGGACACGGACAAGGACTGCTCGCTGACGCTCAGAGTCTCTCGTCCATGCCACCCTTTGAAGCCAAACGGACTTTAACTCTCATAAAAAAAAGCGCCGGTTCTCACCGGCGCTTTTTTATGGAATCGTTTTTTTGTTTTAGCCGAAGTCGTCGAAGAGGATGTTTTCTGATTCCACACCCAGATCGTCGAGCATCTTGAGAACGGCGCTGAGCATCATGGGTGGGCCGCAAATGTAGTATTCAATCTCTTCCGGGGCCTCGTGCTTCGCCAGATACTCATCGAGGAGAACTTGGTGAATGAAGCCCTTGAGTCCGGTCCAGTTGTCCTCTGGCTGCGGTTCGGAAAGAGCGATATTCCACTTGAAGTTGTCGTTTTCCTTTTCGATCTTGTCGAAATCTTCCTGGTAGAACATCTCCTGTAGCGAGCGTGCGCCGTACCAGTAGGTGGCCTTGCGCTTCGTTTTCTCTGTTTCAAAAAGGTTCATGATGTGCGAACGCATGGGTGCCATGCCGGCGCCGCCGCCGATGAAGCACATTTCGGCGTTGGTGTCCTTGATGAAGAACTCGCCGTAGGGGCCGGAGATCATCACCTTGTCGCCGGGCTTGCAGTTAAATATGTAGCTGGAGCCGACGCCCGTCGGGGTGCCCGGAGGGGCGCTAAAGGGCGGGGTCGCAATGCGGACATTGAGCATGACGATATTGCCTTCAGCCGGGTAGTTGGCCATGGAGTAGGCGCGCACGGTTTCATCGTCGGGCTTGGAGCGAATGTCGAGGAGCTTGAACCTTTCCCAGGCTCCCTTGTACTCCGCTTCAATATCAAACTCCGTGTAGGGGATGTCATGCTGCGGAATATCGATCTGAATGTATCCGCCGGCCTTGAAGTCCAGGGTCTCGCCTTCGGGCAGCTTGACGAGGAACTCCTTGATGAAAGTGGCGACGTTCCTGTTGGAAACGACTTCGCACTCCCATTTTTTGATGCTGAAAATTTCTGCAGGCACATTGATTTTCATGTCCTGCTTGACTTTGACCTGGCAGGCCAGGCGCCAGAAATCGCGAGCCATTCCACGGTTGATGTGTCCCGTTTCAGTCGGCAGAATATCTCCTCCTCCATCGGTGACTTGGACCTTGCATTGGGCGCAGGTTCCGGCGCCGCCGCATGCCGAAGGAATAAATATCTTCTGAGCCGCCAACGTGGACAGTAGCGTTGAGCCTGGATTCACCTTCAGGGACTTGTCCTCGTTAATGAGGATTTCCACTTCACCCGAGGGAACCAGCCTGGCTTTCGCGATGAGCAAAACAACGACCATCGTCGTAACGACAACGATGAACATTAATACGCCCATGAAAACGGTTATCATATCCTCTCCTTAAAGCTGGATTCCACTAAACAACATGAAACCCATTGCCATGAGTCCCGTCAAAATAAATGTGATGCCCAGGCCGCGCAGGGCCGGAACAACATGAGAATATTTCATTTTCTCCCGAAGCGCCGCCAGGGCGATGATCGCCAGGGCAAAACCGATTCCGGCACCGAGACCGTAAACCGCGCTTTCAGCGAAGTTGTACTCCCTTTGCACCATAAACAACGAGCCGCCGAGGATCGCGCAGTTGACGGCAATCAGCGGTAAAAAGACGCCGAGCGTGTTGTAAAGACTTGAGGAGTACTTATCGATAACCATCTCAACGATCTGCACCATGGCCGCAATGACCGCGATGAAGGAGATGAATCCTAAAAACGACAGGTCCACAGTTTCAAAACTTGGGCTAACCCAAGTGAGCGCGCCTTCTTTCAGGAGAAAGTTGTTGATCAGATAGTTGATGGGCGCTGTGGTGCCCAGAACGAAAACCACGGCCATACCGAGGCCTATCGCGGTTTCCACTTTTCGTGAAACAGCCAAAAAGGAACACATGCCCAGGAAAAACGCCAGGGCCATGTTCTCCACAAAAATGGCTTTCAAAAACAGGCTTATGTAGTGCTCCATGTTTTAATCCTCTTCCTGCAGTTCCGGCGATATCGTCCGTTGAATCCAGATGAAGGCGCCGATTAGGAAAAATGCGCCTGGCGCCAGGACCATGAGGCCGTTCGGATAATACCAACCGCCCTGCGTAACCGGTTCGAGCAAGGTAAAGCCGAGAAGCTTTCCGCTTCCGAGCAGTTCGCGGAAAAATGCGACGGCGATCAGGATCACCGAATATCCGAGCGCATTGCCCAAACCGTCGATAATCGAAGACAGCGGCGGATTTTGCATGGCGTAGCCTTCGGCCCGTCCCATGACAATGCAGTTCGTGATGATGAGACCCACGAAAACCGATAGCTGCTTGCTGATGCCGTACAGGTAGGCTTTAAGAATCTGATCGGCGATGATGACCAGCGTTGCGATGACCGTAAGCTGCACGATAATGCGGACGCTTGGCGGTATCCGGTTGCGAAGCACCGAAATGAAAAAGTTCGATCCGATAAGAACGAAGCCCAGCGCGAAACACATGACGATTGCCGTTTCCAGCTTCGTCGTCACTGCCAGCGCGCTGCAAATGCCCAGAACCTGCAATGTGATCGGATTCCGCCTGAACACTGGTCCCAGGAGCGTTTCTTTTTGTTTTTTATCCATTTGCGCCTCCCTGGCTTCTTACCTGGAGAAATTTGCCGTAACCAACATCCTGCAGCCAGAAATGCATCATATGAGTAACGCCCTTGGCTGTGAGCGTGGCGCCGGACAGGCCGTCCACTTCATATTCGCCCGAGCCGCTGCCCTTGACCACTTTAATGGCCGGTTGGCCGCCTTTGTAGGCTTTCTTGCCTCTCCAAAGAGCCTGCCATGCTTTGTTGTCGATCTCTCCGCCCAGCCCCGGTGTTTCTCCGTGCTGGTAAAAGGTGAGACCCTTGATCGTATTGCAATCTTTTTCAAATGCCAGGAACCCATACATCGTGGACCAGAGCCCAGCGCCGTAAACCGGAATGATGTAAGATTCCTTGCCCGCTGCGGAGACC
>CAZQAE010000085.1:9047-20212 GCA_964591275.1 uncultured bacterium
CCACGAGCTTGTCCGGCAGCCTTGAAATCTGAGATCTATTGGGCGGCGCGGTTTTGCTGAGATTCAGATCCTTGGCAGCTTTGATGGAATCGTATGCCTGGGGATTGGGGAAGTCGTTTACGATTTCTCCGGTGACGCGATCAACGATGATGGTTTCAATCTGTTTGAAGAGTTCGCCGGCTTCCGCAGCGTTTGGATTCTCGCCGGGTTCAACCAGTTCCGCCACACGCAGAATGTTGACTTGTCGCTCCAACTTCACGTTCGATTGTTGACGGTCCTTGAGCGCAACGGCCAGACTCGATACGGCCACCGAGCAAACAAGGCACACCGCCACGGTGAAGACGATGGTGTATTTATTACTGTACTGCAAGCCGTGCCTCCCGTCGTTTGATGTTCTTTTTAACGACGAAGTAGTCGATAATCGGCGCGAGGATGTTTCCGAACAGAATGGCGAGCATGGTCCCTTCCGGATACGCCGGATTCACCACGCGCACCAAAACGATCAGGGCGCCGATCATAGCTCCGTATATCCATCGGCCAACGTCGGTCTGCGCGGCGCTGACCGGGTCAGTCGCCATGAAAACGGTGCCGAAAGCAAAACCGCCGAGGACCAGATGCCAGTGGAAACCTATCCCGAAAGCGGGATTGGTATCAGAGCCCAGGACGTTGAACAAAGTCGCTACGAAGAACATCCCCAGGAAGGATGAAACCATGATGCGCCAGTTGCCGACTCCGGTGGCCACCAGAATGATGGCTCCGAACAGGCACGCCAGCGTGGAGGTTTCCGCAAACGATCCGGGTACGAAACCCAGGAAGGCGTCAAACCAGGAGATACCCGATTGCAACCCGTGGTCAAGGAAATGACTGAACTGTTCTTTGCCCATCGCCGCAAATTCGGCCAGGGGCGTCGCTGCCGTGTAGCCATCCACGGCTACCCATACGGCGTTGCCGGAGATTTGCGCCGGGTAAGCGAAAAACAGGAAAGCACGTCCGACCAGCGCCGGATTGAGCACGTTGTAGCCGGTCCCGCCGAAGACTTCCTTGCCGATGACTACGCCGAAGCTGATGCCCAGAGCCACCTGCCACAAGGGAATCGAAGGCGGCAGAATCAGGGGGAACAGCAGGCCGGTGACCAGAAAACCCTCGTTGATTTCGTGTTTGCGCACAATGGCGAAAACCACTTCCCAAATGCCGCCGACCGTCATGGTGACGATATAAAGCGGGAGGAAAAGCAGCAGGCCGTGTAGGACGACGGCGCCGAAACTTCCCGCCTGGAGTCCGACGAGGGCCAGAATCGCTCCGACCCATCCGGGAGCCTGCCCGCCGTTATCGACGAGGAATTGCTGCGCCAGATAGCCGTGATTATAAATCGCCAGCAGTATGCAAGGCATCAGCGCGAGAACCACGACGGTCATGACGCGCTTGAGGTCCACAGCGTCGCGCACGTGGGTAGCCCCATCGGTGCGCTTGTCCAGAGTGAATATGAAGGTGTCGATGGCTTCATAGAGAGGGTGGAATTTTTCCAGTTTTCCACCAGGCTCAAAATATTTTCCCTGAGCTTCGAGGATTTTAATAAAAAACTTCATTTAACCCTCCTTCTCCATGCGTGTGAGCATTTTTCTCAAAAGGCTCGTCACGGCAATCTTCGAGGGGCATACAAATTCCATCAGCGCCATGTCCTCCTCGGCCAACTCCAACGCCCCGAGCTTCTCGGCCGATTCAATGTCGTCCGCGGCCAGGGCTTTGAGCAGGAAAGTCGGCATGATGTCCATCGGCATGACTTTTTCGTAAACGCCGATTGGAACGATGGCGCGCAGGCCGCCGTTATTATTGGTGTTGAAGTCGAAGGTCTTGTGCAAAAACTTTCCGACAACGGAATTTGTCAATGAGTATTTTTTCATTCCGGGCAAGGCCCAGCCTAGAAATTCTCGCGGGCTTTTATCTTCGATGATGGATATCTGGTTGCTATAAGCACCCAAATAGCCTTCCGGGGTTTCCGGCTTGGAGGTATTACCCCAAAGGACGGATCCGGAGATAACGCGAGCCGGCTCTTTGGCGACGTAATCGGCGAGGATGTCGCTGAGACAGGCTCCCCGGCGCGTACGAACCAGGCGGCGATGTTTTGCCGCAGATCCGGCGACAGCGACGACTCTTTCCTCAGGCAGCGTGCCGCTTAGGGCCAATGCGCCGACGGCGGCGACGTCCTGGTAGCCGATATGCCAGACGAATTTGTCGGATCCTACCGGGTCCAGGGCGTAAATGTGTACGCCGACGTTGCCCACCGGATGCGGTCCGCCGAAGGCCTGTTGTTTAATTCCCTCCACCTGCGCAAAAGCAGGGGAATCTTCATTCTCCCTCGTGCACAGGTAGGTTGGGCCGTCCGGCAGCTTCGCAAGCAGCTTCATCCCGGCGACAAAATCCTTTTCCCGGCCTTTGAGAACATCCCTTGCGGTCCCGGCCAGTGGATTCGTGTCCATCGCTGTGATGAACAGGGAGTGGGGAGTTTCGTCAAAGTGCGCCACCGTGTTGAAAGGGCGCCTTCTGATGGAAGGCCAAAGGCCGGATTTCGCCAGCAGGGTTTTCACCTGTTCGCGGCTCGCGGAATCCGGATCGAGCTTGTCGAACACAGCGGCGTTGGCTTCTTCGCCGATCTTGACGACAATGGACAGAATTTTTCGACGCGCTCCCCGATTGATGGCCTCTACGGTTCCGTTCGCCGGCGACGTATAAAACACGTTTTCATCCCGGCGGTCGAGAAAGAGGGGTTGGCCTCTTCCCACCGCATCGCCTTCTTTTACAAGGGTCTTAACCTTGATGCCGGGATAGTCCCTTGGCATAAGAGCGACTCTTGTCGCCGGGGGGCCGTCGGCGATAGTAGTGGACTCGATGCATCCGCTTATCGGGATGTCCAGTCCTTTGCTGATCCTCATGGCAGACACGCTGTTACCCCTCCCCGTTTTTTTGAGTTAATTTTTCTTTTTGCAACCGCTATATGACAAAGGAGTTTCCTGTCAATTCCTAAAACCCCAAGCCTTTGGATTCCACTGGAATCTTTTTGATCAGGCATTGAACCTTGGGCTCTGCAAATTTTTGCTGTAAAAAATCATGGTTAGTGTGCCGGAACACCATACCCGGAAAAGCTATTACTCCATTCAAAACGCTTTGGCAATACCGCCCGTCTTTCAAGGTTTCAGCATGCGGATTCGGGCAAGCTCATGTATGTATTGGAGCTTTTTTGCAGGCATCGGCGCAGAGTTTGGGCGCCGGCGTGGTTTTGTCGAAATTATGCCGTCGCCCCCGCTGCTTCCTTGACAGGAAATTTGGTTTTGCTAACTTGACCCGCAGTAAATATCGGTGAGCGAAAGACGAATTTGATTGGATGTTTACATTGAAGAGGCGTGCCTGTTTCCTCATATGCGTGATTTTGCTGACGGCGATGATTCCGGTCGTAGCGGCCGATAGCGTCGTTTTATTCATGTGGACGGACGCTGAGGGAAAAGTTCATTTTACATCAAATTACAACTCGATCCCTAAACCTTTTAGAAAAACCTCTCTGAAAGGCATGTTCCTGCCGGACAAGGACACGGCAAATAATACCTCCAAACCAAAGTGCAAAAACAGCGATCCTGAGTCGCAGGAGACGAACTACTACGTCAAAGACGGCAACATCTACGTGGTTGGATCGGTCGCCAACGGGTACAGCCAGTCGATTTCATACGTGAAAGTGAAAATCAGCTTTTTTGACGCGAAAGATCAGTTTATCAAGGCCGAATCCACCTATGTCGAGCCTCTGGAACTCGGCCAATGTCAAAAGGGAAAATTTTCCGTCGTTACGACGCACGAGTCCGCCATCACCAACTTCAAGACCGAATTCATCTGGAAGTGACAACGCCACTCATCACGCTTTGCACGGACTTCGGAACGGTTGACGGGTACGTGGCCCAGATGAAGGGCGTCATCCTTTCAATATGTCCTAATGCCCACATAACCGACATAACTCATGATATTGCTCCGCAAGATGTGCGGGCCGGCGCTTGGGTCATCTCCGCAGTCGCGCCTCGCTTTCCTGAAAGTACAATCCATGTTGGCGTTGTTGATCCAGGCGTTGGCGGAAGACGTCGCGGGATTATCCTTTGCGCCCTGGGGCATATCTTCATCGGACCGGACAACGGCCTGTTTTCCCCCTTTCTCGATGGTGTCGAGGAAGCATATGAGCTTATTGCGCCGCAGGGATCATCCGCAACATTCCATGGCCGCGACCTATTCGCGCCCGCCGCCGCGCGAATCGCCGCAGGAGAGAATCCGGCGAATCTGGCAGCGCCTTTGCGCGATCCCGCAAGACTTGATGAATGGACAAAGACTATCAGCGGTGAACGCGTCGAAGGACGCGTGACGCATATCGATCGCTTCGGCAATGTTATTACGAACCTTCGGCCGGAGGATTTCGTGAAAAGGACAAAAAGCCTTTTTGTTCATGGCAGGGATGCGCCAAAGGACCTGCCGATTCTGGAAACGTATTGCCGGGTCAAGGAGGATGCCGCGCTGTGGCTCGTGGGCAGCGGCGGATTTTATGAGCTGGCCGTGCGCAACGCTAGCGCCGCCGAGCGATTTGATATCCGGCGCGGCGATGTTGTTTCAGGAAGCTTATAACAATCCGACCTTGTATACTCCAGCATTATCTTGTTATAGCCATGCTATGGCGCGCTGTAGGCGGAACCTAATAGAACTTCGAGGAAAGGATCTTAAAGGAACATTATGAAAAAGTTTTCCTTTGTCTTTTTGGCGATATCAATAATTGCTGCCGGCGGCATGGCGGCCTGCGGCGGTGATGACGATGACGATACTGTCCTCGTGGAAACTGACGATGACGATGATGACGCAGTATCCAAAATCGATTCCGTGGTCATTGTAAGGCCGATCAATTCGCCGAATGCGTTGCGGGCGGCCACGGAGGACGCCGGTGAACTTCTCAGCCGAATTCCCGAGATCGAAACCACGGTTAATGGAAGCATCAATGCCGGAACATCGACGCTGAATATCATCATCGCCGACGAGACCCTATCCGCTATTGTGTTTGAGGATGTGGATTTGAGCGAAATGCCTGCGGAATCTTTCAGGATACGAGATGCAAAAATCAATGGGGCACAAGCTTACATTATCGTCGGAGCCGACGCACGGGGCATGCAATACGGCCTTTACGACCTTCTGGAAAAGTTTGGATTCCGTTTTTATCACCCCGAGCAGACTTATACGCCGTCCTACGACGACATTGAATGGTCCATGGATCTGGATATTTATGAATCCCCCGACTGGGATCGGCGGGGGTTTCATTTTCACACCATGCATCCCATCGAGATGGCGGAAATCCTCATGAAGGATACGCCGCAAAATGAGCGGTGGGCGAAAAACATGATCGACTGGCTGGTGCGCAACAAGCAGAATTTCTGGCAGTTCGAGTTGATGCGTACAGTGGATTACGATTCCATGGTGGGTTATTATCAGGAACTTATCGACTACTCGCACGACCGCCTTGTGGATGCCGGCGTGGTCATCTCCTGGGTTTTTCAGCAACAGAAAGCATGGAAGCTGATGCCCACGCAGTTTGCCGGAGTCCAAAAGGAGATTATGGAAGAGGGGCTGGACAAAATCATGCAGGCGCCCTGGGATCACATTCATTTCGAGATGGGCAGCACGGAATTTACACCGGTTAAAGATACGGACCAGATGGCGTGGATGAACAACACCGCCCTGTACCTTGCGGAAAATTACCCGGCTACGGATTCCTCTGTGAAAATTCACTGCTCCTCGGGCCAGACCGCCCCGAACTACGGCGACATCAACTTTAACTATATCGTGCAGGAGGCCGACATTCGCATTGCCGCCTATCCCCATACGGTAATGTATTACGATCTGGAAGGACCCGCGCCAGCCTATGACAACGAGGATTTCAGCGAACTGCTGGAATGGACGCTTCAAATCGCGCAGACTGACCGAAAAGTCTATTACTATCCGGAAACGGCCTATTGGTGCTCATTCGATATCGATGTTCCTCTATTTCTGCCCGTGTACCTGTTTAATCGCTGGAAGGACATTCGGCTGCTGGCGGACAAGAGCCTGGACGGACATGTGACATTCACATCAGGCCATGAGTGGGGTTACTGGTTGAGCGATATCGTGGTTGCCAAATCGACCTGGGATTCGGATATCGACTGGCAGGACATCATCGGCGAGTTCACGGACATATTCGGAAGCGCCGGGCCGACATTGAAACAGGCTTTGATCGACCTGACTCTAAACCAGGAAGACATGCTCATCGGCGAAAACCTTGCCTCATATCTGGCCGCGCAGGACACCTGGGATGAACTCGGCTATCTCGTTGGTTCCTCAACGCACCCTATACCGGTCACGTATAAGGAGTTGTATCAAGGCGATTTGGACTTTCTGGACGAGTTCGAGGCCGACGTAGTGGATGGCATGGAAGAAATGGCGCAGGATTATGCGGATTTGCTGGCCACAGTGGAATCAGTGCGCGGTCAAGTGCCCGAGAACGCATTGTCCTGGTACGAGGAGTTGGTCGATTCTTTTAAAGTCAATAAGACCAAGGCCGACCACGTGTTGAACCTTCTCAACGGCGTACTCGCCAGACGACGCGCCGAATTGGGAGTATTGCCTGAGGGCGAGGCGCTGGCCCAGGAACATTTCACGCAGGCCCAGGCCATCACGCAGGAATTTTTGCAGACCATGCGCCGCCGGGAACCTTATTATCGCTACCCGCTCGCCTATTCATCAGGTTGGGAACGCAGCATCACATCCTACGATTTTAAATACCTTTACCAGGCAGCCACCGGCTATTGGTACATTCGTGCGGAAAAGCAGGCCATTGACAAAGATTTCAGCATTTTCCTGATGAATATTATCGACCCGATCTGGTTTTTCTTTTAGGACGTGGAAGGGGCTTTCGAGAAAATCAGGACCTAACCGGATTTGCAATAATTTTGCATTCGACGGGGCTTTTGGAGTAAAATGCGGATGACTGCATCAACAATGGGAGGCGCAGCATGTCAAAAGCAATGAAAACAGCAGCCGGTGGAACAATCGGCTTTTTGGGCGGACTGTTATTAGAACACGGAATCGAATCGATCTTCGGAATCGATTTCATCAACGGCGTGTGCGAAGTGGCCGGCGTGGTCCTGGGCGCGAGCCTTGTCAACCGGGACCTGGCCGAAGCGGCTTATCGGCAGATCAAGCGCAGCACGGGCAAGGAGCCTGCGGAGATTACCGAGGCCGAGTGGCGGCAATTTAAAACGGAACACCCCAACACCGCCGCCTATCTGGAAAAAGCGCTGAAGGCTTAAATCCCGGTTTTGGACTTCCTTTCCAAAGAGCAGAAAATTCAAAGGTCATCCTAAAATCGCTTTCGGTCATACGCACAGCGCCTTGCCGTGCGTTTACGTTATTTTCAACGCGATGGCGACTTAAAAAAAGGAAATCTATTCCCCTTTCTAAGGCGAGCCGGATGAGGAGTTAATTTGTGGCTGAAACGATCAATAGCGCCGAAAAATTCCTGATCTTTTTTTGCGCAATCGCGGTGATCCTTTCCATCGCCTTCGCATGCGCTTGCTCAGGCGATGACGATGACTCCGGTGATGATGGCAACTATGACCTCGACGATGACCTCGACGATGACATGGATGATGATTTGAACGATGACACAGATGACGACCTTGATGACGATTTGAATGATGACATAGATGACGACTTTGACGATGATTTGAACGACGACATCAACGACGCCGTCGGCGAAACGGAAGACCCGGAGATTCCACTGTGCCAGGAGTGGGAGCTGAATCCCGATGAACTGGATGACCCGGTCAACATCCACTGCCTGATCGAAAGGGGACGCTTCGCTGCGGCGGTTACGGAAGTTCCCGATGCCATCCGCGTCGTGGATTGGAATATCGAGCGCGGACACTCTATCGACGAGTTCATCACGCAATTTCAAAGCGATCCAACGCTTGTCGCAGCGGACATTATTTTAATCCAGGAAGCTGACCGTCATTGCGCCCGGACCGATTACCGCAATATCACCCGCGAACTGGCTCAGGCGCTCAGCATGGACTACGTGTACAGCGTCGAGTTTGTGGAATTGAACCAGGAGCGCGGCGAGCACGGCAACGCCATTCTCTCCCGCTTTCCCATCGGCGAGGCCGCCATGCGCCGCCTGCCGAATTTCGAGCGCTGGTGGGAGGACGACAGCGAACTTCGCCTTGGGGGCCGCATGTCCATTCGCGCCGAAATCATGGTCGGCGATACGCCTGTTCAGCTATGTTCCACGCATTTCCTCAGCGGCGTGTGGCGATACTTCACCGCGCACCAGGAACAAACGCAGACTACGCTGGATTTTCTGGAGCCCTTCGTCGGCGCGAGCGTCTGGGGCGGCGACCTGAACACCGGCGTTTATTATCTCCTACGGACCGAGCCTTCCATCAACCTGGTTTTCGATTACGGCTACGCTGACGCCCTCGCCGATGCGCCTCACCAGGAAACCTGGACACACCCTGCGGATGATCCGATCCCGCCCATGCGCCTCGATTGGATATTTTTTCGAGGCCTTCCGGGCGTGCAGGGCCGCGTGCTGTACGATGAGCATCTATCCGATTTATCGGATCACCTGGGCGTCGTCGCGGATATCTTTCTTGATTGATGAGTTGTTTTCGCGTCGATTTATAGCTTTAAGTTAGAGAAACCGACAATTTAAAAACGTATCTACCAGGGCGCTTCCGATTTACTCTGGTAGCTGTTAGTATTCTCAAAATAGGAAATGTCGGGGGTAGCGTCATGAAAAAAATCATCGCGTTCGTCATTATTGGAATCGCGTGCGTCGCGGTAGTCGCGCAGGCAGGGCCAAAGGGTCTTGTTATCAGCACGCCCGAGTTTTCGTCGCTGATGACGCCGCCGGAGCTTTCGCATCTCAAATCGGAAATCACACGCCTGTATCCTGAAGCTCTTGATGATGTTGTGAGAATCACCGGCGATGAAAGCATTCGCCGTATTTTCAAGACATTTTACATTGCTATCAGCGATACGCATCCTTTTGAGACCGAGGTGCGGGGTTTCAATATGGTGTATCGAACTTCGATTCGAAAAAAGGCCCAGAGCATCACCATCATTGGTCAGGCCATATTAACTGGGAAAATGGATCTTAAAACGTTACTGGTGCACGAGATGCTCCATGCCGCATTGGATACCAGATACAGCTTTGACGATTACCAAAAAACTCCACATGAATTGCGTGAAGGCATCGGATATTACATGACCGGCGAGGCCCATTTGCGTTTTGTGGACATTCTGAACGATATCCCCGAGCAGTTTGATGATAAAGCGATATGGGCGGATGCGTGGAGTCGCGATTATCACAGAAACCGTCAAAGCATGCGCTGTTTTGAAAAGATCTATGGCAAGGCGGCTCTCGACAAGTTCGTTCACGTGCTTTTCTCGGGGCGAGGTTATAAAAAAGCCATGAAAGAATCCGTCGGTGAGGATTATAAGGCGGTGAAAAAGAAATGCGACGCGTGCATCAAGGAAATGCTCAAACAGACGATGGCGGCATCGGGTCCCACGCAGCAGGTCATCAAGGCTTTCGACGATCGGGACTATCTGTGGACCATTGAGTTAGCCGGGAAAATTCTTAACGAAAAATCCCCATCGGACTGGACGATCCTGGTCCACTGGTACACCGCGCAGGCCTACCAGAAGCTCTATCGCTTCGACGAGGCGATTAAGCATTACGAGTTGCTGCGCATGGGCAAAGTCGGTCCGAATCAATTCCACGAAGTGGCCGCCTTTCAGATTATCTACTGCCTGTTGCTGGCTGGCGACTGCGAAAAAGCCGCAACGAAAAGAGTCGAGTTTCAAAGGTGGTATCCGGAGATTTGGCGCGATTATATGGAAGATTTGGATGCGGGTTTCGCGCACGAATGCGTAGCTGGGGCAGGGCGTTTCAACAAGGCTTTTTTCTATTTCCATAAAAAAGACTGGTCGGCGGCGGCAAGCGAACTGCGCCAGGCCCTTGCCTTGTATCTGGCGGATAAAAATGCCGACGCTGCCGACATCGCAGAAACCCGATACACCCTTGGCGTTGTGGTCGCGAAATCGGGTAATTATTTGGAAGCGATTCCCCTATACGTGGAGGCTTTGGAATACGAAAAAATGAAGGAAGGCCCCGACTCCGGCGGCGTCTTTTTGAACGTGGTCAAGCTGGCCGAGGCGCACGAGGCGATGAGGCAATCCGATGCGGCGGTAAAGGACTGGCTTGATTACATTGATTATCTCAAGGGTTCGCTACGCGCCGACGACCGTTTCATTGCGCGCGCGAAAAAGAGTTTGGGCGACTTATATCTCAAGCTCGGTCGCCGGGATGAGGCCTTTGCTTTATTTGCCGAGGCGCTGGCGATTTATGATGGAGTATTACTCGGCAATGACCTTTGGGTCGTGCAAGCAAGGCAATCGCTGGGGCGCGCTCTGATGGAAGTTGGGAGCTACGATGAAGCTTTGCCAAACCTCGAATTGGCGCTGCAGGTAGGGCGCGAAGTTTTTCCGAAAATCTCCCCGAAGACCGCGCGGACACTGCGCTATCTTGCCGAATGTTATCAGGCTATGGGTAGGGGAGATGCGGCGCTTAAAGCCGCTGAGGAATCCCTGAAGATTTTAACCGGATATCCCTGGGCTGAGCAAAGCGATCTTGCCGCGGCGCAATCTCTTGTAGAGCGATTGGCTCCCTAAAAAGTTATCGGAAATACATTTCTACCACGGAACACACAGAATACACGGATAAATTATTTTCTCAGTGTATTCCGTGTGTTTCGTGGTTAATCAAAAATTTTTGTGACTGGCATGAATGGTGCTAAGTTAAGGAAAATTCCGGTTAACCATTCAATGGATGTGCAGGAATTTTTGACATCGCCGAGGGGGTCCCGTAGGGACAATGCGAAAATAGGCCCCCAATTTATTGGGGGTTTACGTGGCTCGAATGAACAAGCAACGGCAAAGCGGCGACGAAACGTTTTTGGGTGCGCAGCGACGTGGAGGCGAGCGAAGCGAGCCTGAGCGCAGCCCTCTGTGCCAATAAGAGTGAGACAAATTGTACTGTTAAATTTAGTGTATAA
>CAZQAE010000086.1:0-14407 GCA_964591275.1 uncultured bacterium
GTTAAAGACACTACGATCCAAGACAGGCAAGTCATCCATCTCCAAAAGGCCTGTGAATGACGGATTCGTAGTCAGGTGGCCATCCTCATCCATAAAACTGATCCCAGGAATGTGGCCAATCATTCCCGTATGAAATTTTGCCCCAGGTTTAACCTTCTCAAGTACGTCCAAAAGAGAAAGGATTACAGGCTCCCCTTCTCCAATAACAACCACGTCGGCTCCCATTTCAAGCGTGTGTTTTGGAAAAATACTTGCGTGAATACCTCCAGCGATGACGTGCGCGTTCCCATTGAGCTTTACAAAGTTTAGGACCTTGGCTGCGGTCATGGTTGACGTGGAGAGGAACGAGACACCTACAACATGGGGCTGAAAATTGTGCAGACATTCTTCAATAGACATCGGATCGACGGCCATATCCAGAACATGGACATCATGCCCAGCCCTTTTTGCCAAAGTGGCAATCATTCCAAGGCCAAGCGGATATTCGGGATACACTCGTCCGTTCCAATTTTTGGATGCATGGATAAACAAAATTCTGGTTGTCAAAAACCTACCTCCCGCTAGTGTGATTCATGTTTTTGGGCATTTCCCGACAGAAATAGGCAATACTTCTGTAGTACCAGATCTTGCCTAGTTGAGCCCATAAATTCCTGCGAATTATTTCTAATACCTGGGGGGAAATTGCCGATATGTTTATGAAATTGTCATTCTTCATTTTATTTTATTCTTGCATTTTATCCGCTGGTCCGCCTGTAAACGCCGGTTGAAAAGTGAAGCGTTCGGCGGCGCTTTAATTTGTGAAGCGCCCTGATACATTTACCTTATGCTGTTCTTTTTTTCACGAAGCGTCCTCTTGAATCACCGCCCACACATCATTTTTCTTATGTGCACCCGAAATCCTCTGGATCACCCTTGGTCTCGCTTTCGTGCATTTCTGTAATGAGGGCACGAGTGTCTTCTAACAAGCCGACGAGATCCTGGAACATGCTTCCCTGCGAAGTCTGCATCTCTCTGAGTTCGGAAAGTTGTTTGTCCACATCTGCCATGCGCTTTGCAATCGTCTCGTCAACATAATTGCCTGTCACCTTGTCGAAATGCATTTCAATAGAGTGCGCAGCTTCGCCAAACCCAGCCCTTACGGCTGAACGACTCTCTCGCAGGTCAACCTCAAGTTTCGCGGCGTCAACGTCCTCCTTCCATTGAAGAGCGATGGTTAGTACGGAACCAACGACGGCGAAAACACGACCAGCATTTGCGATGGTTCGCGTCCATTTCACCGCCCCCCAGGGCTTGAAGGATTTGCCGAAAAAATTCCCAACAGCCTTCACGGCTTTGTGGGTAGCTGTACCAGAGTATTGGTTGAGCTTGAATAGTCCGAAGAACGTTTTAGCCTTGGGGTTGAACGAATTGTTCAATAGGAACTGGCCCAACTTGCCGGAGGCATCAGCCGCCTTCTTGGCTTTTCTGATTGTGTCAGTGTCAATGTCCACACCTTGGAGTTCGATTTCCATCCGAGCCACGAGCCGTGGGAGTAGTTCTTTGGCAAGTTCGCTCTCAGTGATTTGATTCACGCGCTTCGCCAAGTCGCTCATGTGCGTCTCAACGGTGTCCTGGACTAGGTCCGTGAGTTCAATAGTGTACTGCTCCACACGCTGCTGGGCAGCTTGAAGCTCTCGGTCAACATCCTTTGAATCAGCACTGCCGTGGATCAGGTCTGCTACCTTTCGACCTTCCTGCTTGATTTTGCTGGTGGTACTTTGGACTTTACTCTCCACCGACTTTGGAATCTGGGCTCTGGTATCAGCAAGAGCGCGACGTTGCTGGACCAGCAACTCTTCTAGTCCGTCGATGTCTTTGTCGCCAGACGACTCAACTGCAAGCGCCTCTTGGAGTACCTGCTCAAGGGTATAGAGTGCCGTCGTATAGCGCGATGCAATTCCTTCTTCGCGGATGAACGCATTGAAGCTGTCGAGAAAATCATCGAAGCCGCTCTTACGATGAAGAAGACTCCCCACCTCCTGGTCCTCTTCACATTGAGCATCAAAGGCGGCTTTTGCATCGATGAACGAGGTTCGTAGCTGCTTCGGCGTGTACGGAGCGAGCACTTTCCCAATATCCTCAGTGATTACATCACGCGCCGTTTGCGTGTTTCCCTTCGCATGTCGTCGCATCTTGTTTACGACAAGCATCATTTCATGTGCTTTGCCTCTCTCAATGGCAAGTTTTCGGAAGTGCTCCGCGAGGTGGGAATCAAAAAGTTCGTTGGTGATCACAAAAACAAGAAGATCAGCACTACTGATTGCTTCGTAGGTGATGGCATCGTGATCAGGGCGCAACTCCGTGTGGATCCCAGGCGTATCCACCACGGATATTCCGTTCCAGTCGAGTCGCTGCGTCCGTTGCGTCACGATCCCTGGTCCAACAGCAATACCTTCCTTGCCCGTCATAACCTTCAGGATCAACGACTTACCGGCACCATATTGTCCGGCAAAGACCACTTGAAGTACCTCGTTCGCAACAACCATCCTGGTTGGCAAGCGGTTCGATAACTCACGCACATCGTTGCTAGGCGCGTTCTCAAAGATCGTTGCTGCCTGGTCAATCAACTTCTGTCCGCAATCTATCCATTCGTGAATATCAACAGTCTTCATCGTCGGCCCTCTCCTTATCTATTCATCGGATTACATGTAGTTCTGTGAGTTGCTGCGCCAAGCGGATTCGTGAGACGCCCACAGCATCAAGGTCCCCAACAGGCACATGTGCGACTTGGATTTTTGACTCAATGCTGACACGCCCACGGTCACAACCGCGACCTATGGCTTGCGAAAGAATCGACTTGGCATTTCCTGTGTCGACGACGAACCAGACACGCTCGCCGAGAAGTTTCTCAAGGCCAGATCGCACATCGCCGGGGAAGGTCGTGTCTGGTTTAATCAGGAGCATAATGGCCAAACCGGGCACTCGGGCCATGTCTAGAACAGTGGCCTCAACATCCCGCCTGTCAAGTTGGGCAAGCGCCTCAGCCAGCAAGGAGCGGTGAATAGCTTTCTGCTGCGTGGTCAATTTCCAGGCAAGGTATCTCTGCGCGTCCGCCAACTCGAAAAGGCCAGACGTTACGGCAGACAGGTCGTTGAGCAACACATAGACCTGCGCTGACAGCAAATCCTGGTGAAACCAGTCACCGAGCTTCTTTCGAAGTGTCCGTTCGAGATTGTCCACATTGAGGTTGAGCTTTGTGGTCAGCTTGCGTCTTTGTTTTCTTGCCTTTGCTTCTCGATCATCAAAGAGCCACGAAACTAAAACACCAACTACACCAACCGCTCCTGCAGCCCAACCGAGCGGTCCACTGGCAAGAAAGACTGCGGCGATCCCAAGCCCGCTCGCCAGAATCCCTGTGCCCCAATTCCAAGCTCTCTTCGTATCGAATATCGAATCCATGCTAATTTTTCTGTCACCAGCGAATTCTCCAACCAGCTTTAATTCTGCCTCAAGTTCGCGTGCGATTTCGGACAACGAAACCTGGCATTCTTTCTGGAGTTGGCCCTGGATTTGCTCGGCCCCTTTCTGCAGACCTTGATGTTCAACGAAGCGTGCCCAGCGGGCACCAGCGTCAGAGCGGTCGTAGTTGTCTTCGCTAAATGCTGGAATCTCGTCGCGTAACGCGCCAATTTGACGTTCTACAAAAGAGTCAATGCGCTCCTGACCGCTTGACTGGAATGCTCGTGCCCAATCTGCAGCCAGTCGTTTTTTGTCCACCATTACTCGACCGCTTGAGGAATTTTCGGCACTAAATTCCAAAAGGTGGTCACTCAGAGCCAGCATCGGTGCAACAGCGCCATCAATAAAACTTTTTACTCGAAGGAACCTGCCTCGACCAGTGACCTCGGAAACAATCTGCCTCTCTACGAGGTTGAAGCAACTCGCATATTGCAACTCGTCCCGTTTTTCTCTGTAGGCTTTCTTGCTGGAAAGATAGCGAGACTGGAGATGGGTATAGATGAATCTAATTTTATACCCGGGATTATATCTGTCGGCTAATGCATGAAACTGACTAACAAGGGTATCCAGGGTCTTTCGATCAAATCCCTTCTGCATCTTCTTTAGAAACAGAAAGACATCGTCCGAATCTTCGAGCGCATCCTTTACATTACAGATTCCGAGAATCGGCTTCCCCAGCGCCCGTACCCGCCTAAGACACTCAGCTTCCACCGGCTGTGGTGCATCGTCAGTGATCAGAAACAGCACGAGATCCGCTTCTGAAGCTGCCTGGAATGCTAGCTCTTCGTCTTCTTCGCCTTCAAATGCCGCCACACCGGGTACGTCCGTGACTTTAAGACCCTTCCAACGGTAGCTTCGTACGTCTCTTGTGGTGCGTTGCGCTCCCTTGCCGATGGAAGCGCCATCTCCATCAGTGAGAATTTCCATGAGGGTTGATTTCCCAGACTGGGTACGGCCAAAAAGAGCGATAGAAAACTCATCTAGGTGCTCACGTCTTGCTTTCAAGGACGCCATGGAGCTCGCGTGAAGAGAATGAAGCTCACCCACCACTTGGTGCAGTTGTGCTTGGAGTTGCTCTACGACATCGGTAGTACGAGCCTGTCCGTCATCAAGGCTACTGAGACCTTGCTTTAGCGAATTCGAGACGGATTTGATGTCTGCCTTTGAGCTGGTGAGACTCTTTTTCGCAAGGCGATAGCCACGGCGAGCTGCTTGTCTACACTCAGCTAGAGCCGTTTCAAGGTCGACGGGCTCATTACGGTGATGTTTGTTTCGATGTCCTCGCCATCCGCTAAGTACACCAATACTGCTGAGACCTTGCTTCAACGAATTGGAGACGGATTTGATGACTGCCTCTGAGCTGGTGAGACTCTCTTTTGCAAGACGATAGCCACGGCGAGCTGCTTGTCTACACTCAGTTAGAGCCGTTTCATAGTCGACTGGGGCATTACGGGGATGACTATCTCGATATTCCTGGCGTCTGCCAAGTACATCTCGCATTTTTCGAGTAGAGGATTTGTCCTTGGTCATCTTCCGTCCGTTTTTACAAGAAGTGAGTCGTCGATTGATTTCCGGCGCAACGTTGCACAATCATGTCTTGGCCAAATAGTTCCTCAAAAAAGATACATCTCTGTTTAAGATCATTATTGAAATTCTATTGCTTTCCATATTTTAAGCGCAGAAGAGTGATGTAAATAACTGCTGGAATAAGTTTCCGATAACCAGGTCCTGCGATGTCTACAGCCAGCCAGACACCAGAAGCAGCCCATGCTACCGGACCAAGTGTTGCACCGATCAATCGTGGAGCCAATACTCTTCCGCCAATAAAACCGGCTGCTGCAACCACTCCGGGAAGAAGATAATAGCCAGTCGCTGTAAGTATCATTGAAACTGAATTGTAAATTTCGTCTGCACTTTTTGCGATGTCAAACAATTTCTGAGTGTCAATGTTCCCCATATTGTCGATGAAATTATCCGATCCATCAATTTGGGATATGGCTTTCGATTTTTGGTCATCAGACAACTTTCCCCAAGTCTTCTTTATATGCTCCGTAAGGATGCGCCTTTCATTTTCCGCAATAGATATTTTTTTGGAAAAACCGACCCCCATTTTCTCTGAAACATCTTGTACAATTTCCTCATAGGGTACACCAGCTTCTTCACTAGACTTAAAAAGCTTTCGAAATCCATAAGCAAAATCATTTGATCCTAGATAGCTAATCTCATCATTAATTTCCTTCGCAAGATCGATACGGTGCTTATATGACACCTTTTCATCGTCTTTTAGACCCTTCACAATCCGAAATAGTGGTTCTATCGCGTCCATAGGAATATTGCTTTGATTTAATAATTTATAAATGGTATTCATTTTTCCGTCTCATTCTGCTGAAAATCTCCATGAACAACCGCCCCATTTGCCCATTGTTCTTCAAGGGATTTGTCCATGTTTCGTACAACAGCTGGTAGAGGTGCAGGATTTTTAATTTTAAGGGCACGGCATGTAAGCAAGTAAAGAACTGCAAAATGATCATTTTCTGGGTGATTGATGATAGTTTTTTCAAGAATTGAGTGTGCTAAGCGAAAATCCTCGTCGTTGGACGCAGTATAAACCAGAAGCTGAGCCAAGTCAGACACATGCGATTCGATTATAGTATTGCGCAGTTTTTCTTCTTCTTTATTTAGCTGTCGTGGCGATAATTCAGAAGCATCTCCAATTAAATGATCTACATGCTTTTTTAATGGGGCAAATATTGTTTTCTGTTTTTCCCAACGAGACGAATCTATATATACGATGTTTTTTTTATCTTCACTATTGGTTAAATCACCATCGTCTTCTTGATCGGGCGACGTTTCTAAAGAAAATTGATTTTGCCATCCGGAAAGATTCCTCATAAGTTTTGTGTCAAGCTCATTGAGCTTTTCCAAGGAAACAGTTATCGGGTAGATTTTCAGAATCCCGGACTCGAAAGCCTTTTCCAGAGAAACGGGATCGATCGAATCCGTGGCTTCCGAATATTGGATACAGGCGAGTTCGTCGAGAATCTCGAAAAAAGCATTCACTGCGGATTGTACTTTTTTATACCCTTTGACGGTAACATTGCCCAAATACTTGGCTTTGCAAAATGCATCGAAATTTATTCTTTGCGGCAAATGAGCGACACAAACCAATCTGTCCTCAAAATCCATTTCCTTATTTTCAAAAGACAGAACAGGGTCGACGAATGTACGAATGTTTGATTCATGGTGAGCGGGGACCACAAATGCGCATTCTTCCTCAATGTCCAACACAAGAACAATGGTTCCACGCTCGGTTTTATTCTCCTGGTCCCCAGATGGAGCAAATACTGCCCACACTTGTCCAGCAGCTAAGTCACCGGTCGGCGCAGCTGAGTCCCAAATGTCTTTAATCCAGTTGTAAATATTTTTAGTCATTTGACTTTTCCTGATCTATTTGGTGCAAAAGCAAGGAGATTAGCTGCTTCATCCCGTTTTCAGAAAGCTCATTTCCTTCTTCTGCTAGTAGTCCTTCTAAGTCGGAAAAAACTGCCTTCACATGGCGATCGACCGACGATTTTGATATCCCGAGTACTTTTGCACACTCCTCCAGTTTTCGGTCCTCTATTACTCTTAACGAAAGGAGTCGACGTTTTTCCCGCCCAAGCTCAGAAAAAATTCTCTCAGCAATTTCTTGTAGCTTTTCCGGAAGTTCTTGGAACTCAGCTTTTTCGATAAGTCCAAGAAACTGCTCATTATTTCCAGATTCGTCAGTTGCTTCATCTCCGTCTAATCTGGACTCAATCGAAATATCCCGACTTTTTGCCCTTCCTTGGACTCGCAATTCATCGATCAATGCATTTTTGAAAATCGTGAATAAATAGTTTGCGTATGCCTTTGGTGTTGCAAACTCTTTTGATAAACCCCTGATCTTGCTCTCAGCGTCCTCCCAACCGGAAATGTTTAAGGAATTAAAAACCCGGTCATGCAGCACTTCTCGACATCGATTTTCATCTCGGGCAATGTCAGGCGCAACTTTCCAGGCAACTTGGATAAAATGCTTTAGAAGTGATTCGTAAAACAGACTCTCCATTAGTTACCTCTTCTCGACAGCCTGACAGACGACAAAATCTTTTCATGAGTATCTCGATCGACGTGCCCCCTATAAGTGAACTCATTAACAACACCTAGATCCTTGCATTTGTTTTTTACGCAATCAAAAAACCGTGAATGTGCTGCAATATGGATTTTCTTTTCTGGAAATGGTAAGCAGCACTCATTCCACTTATTGTCAAAATCAACCGGACTATTGGCTATATATTGCTGAATCTCTT
Organism: uncultured bacterium; assembly: GCA_964591275.1. Lineage (GTDB taxonomy): Bacteria > Lernaellota > Lernaellaia > JACKCT01 > JACKCT01. Next base: position 7,827 of record CAZQAE010000086.1, read on the forward strand.
TTAATAAAATGAACTTGCATGTTGCCTTCTCAACAAAAACAAGGTGATCGTTTGGTGAAGTGCATTTTGCATGCTTTTTCAGTTTCCACTTCTGCATACTTTTTGAGGAAGTTGCCCAAAGCCATACTTCCTTTTCGTCATGGTACCGTCCATAAAGAAACGCAGTGTGTCTGGGCGGATCAAGAGGCATATTCTTAACAAATCCACTAGGTATGGGTTCTAGTGTTTCATGGGCAACATTGTGCATAGCCCCCGATAGCTTTGCTTTTTGGGCGTAAGCATCCCACTTTTTTCTGTTTGGATTGGCCTGGCCAGATGTCTCATTTGAAGCGCCAGTTACCTTTTGTTCGGCACTTTCTTCTCTAAGGGCTTTTTTAATCAAATCCCCAAGGTTCATTCAAAAACCTTTCCGCTTGGACTTTTTCATTTTCTTGAACTTGCAAGCACTCAAGTGCTTACAGAAGCTATCGAAGCGTCTTTATGGTGTCAAGTTTGCAAAATCCCGCTTCAAAAACGCATACGGCAATAAATTTCATTTTAAAAATATTTGGGAAATCTGATATTGGTGCTCGTTTAGAAAACTAGAAGCATAAAGGAGGACGAGATGAAGAGTTCTGGCAAAGTGACGGTGGCGGCAGGATCGACAGGAGCAGTCGGGAGTGCGGCAACAATGACGGGGATCACAGCGGGATTGTCTGGACCTGTTGCAAATCTCGGAGGGTACGCAACCGCTCAGATCGTTGCAAGCAGCATCGGAGTTGGGGGTGGTCCAGCGCTATCAGTTGGAATTGCAGCTATAGGCGGTCCAATCGTTGCGGGAGCGTTAGCGGCAACAGGAGTGGGCCTCCTCGCTGCTGGAGCAGGCTATGGCATCTTCAAACTTGTACAATCGTACTCATAATAAGGGAGGACAAAATGGGTCAGCGAGATAATAATCGAATCACATTGCCAGAGGATTTGAAAAACACTTTAATGGGAATCGTACGCGATAATAAAAATGCTGCGCTTGGCGCTGGTATTAGCGCAGCAGTCGGCGCAGCGTTTGGAGGGCCAATCGGTGCGGGGGTTGGGGGTGCAATCGGTGGATATATCGGGTCCTTGTTCAGTGGGGAAAATGAAGTTGAGGAAGGCGAAAGAACAAAATGAAACCAGAAGTATTAAGCAAAGCTTTTAAAGCTGGAGCGAAGGCGGCAACGGATATCTTTAAAAGCGGGAGAGTTACTCCAACCACAATTGCAGGCGGTGCAGAAGCGGTTATGGGAAAAGTTGCCAAAGCTGCATGTTACGGCGCAGGGGCTGGTGCAACCGCTGGTGCGACCGTTGGTGCAGGGACGGCAGTTGGCAGTGGCATAGTTGCCGGAGCGGGATCTATCGCAGGCACAACAATACTAACGGGCGCGGCCATTGGCTCTGGTGTCGGAGTCGCTATTCTCGGTGTTGGCTATGGAGGATATAGATTGATGAAATGGCTTTCAGAGTGAATTCAAATATCATCAAACACAAAAAGAAGGTGGGCATTATGAATATCCAAAAATACGAATCAACTGATGTTCAAAAACTGGCCAAAGGCGGCCTGGTTTCCATTGGTTGCACTGGCGGCACTGTTGCGGGAGGAATGGGAGGAGGAGGAACCGGCGCGGCGATTGGAGCAATTTTTGGGCCTGTGGGAGCCGGGATTGGTTTCGCTATCGGTTTCACTGCTGGTTCAGTGGGCGGTGGAGTAGGCGGCGCGAAACTGACAAGCAAATTATGTAATAACCTTTTTGAGGAAGATGAATCATGAAATGGGAAACAATGAGGGACGCTTTTGAAGCAGGTGTTCGTGAATCGATTAACGTCTTCAAAAGCGGAGATGTTTCACCGGACAAATTGGCAAAAGCCGCAGAAAATGTGGCTGAAGAAGTAAGGCGGATCAATGATTCAAGTAATAACGACCATACGGACTGAATTTACTGAGAACACACAAGCGAGAGGTGAGTTCCCAGACTCTGCTGATTTTATTGCTCGACTGGAAAAGATGATTTATTTGTTTGCAGAAAAACTGTTGGGGTGAAAATCCTATGACCCTTCGCATTGCCCACATTTCAGACCTTCATATTGCTTCCAACACCGCTAATTTGAAAAGCATCTTTTGGGACTTCGTACTGTTGGCGGGACCTCCGGCGGCGGCAATGCCCTTTTTGAAGCCATACTTGGAGGATCCCGAAAAGCAGGAAATTCTTTGGAAGACGTTATTTTACCATTCCGACGGAAAGAAGATCGATTATCGAAAAATCGCGGCGATTACCGCCTTGGGCATTCCGACTGCGTTTTTTCTCGTGCGCCAGTTTCTGCGCCTCAAACAAATATTGTATTTACGAAAAGACACTGCAAGGGCCAGGGAATTGTTGCTTGCTGATCTCGCTGAGCAAAAGGTGGATTATGTGGTTATCACCGGAGATATCACCAATGTGGCGAGCAAAAAAGAGTTTGAAATTGCCGAAAGCTTTGTAAGAAAACTTCACTCCTTTAGCGGCGTAACCATTGTTCCGGGCAACCATGATGTAAACATCCAGCGCATGACCGCCTTTGGCAAAAATGGCAAGCTTGATCGCTACCTTGAACATTTCGGCGATGGGCGGAAAAGGCACCAGTTTCCGTTCAAGCAAATCATCAGCGACATCTGCTTAATCGGCTTGGACTCGACCTGTTTCAATCCGTTTCTCAACTCACGCGGTGCAATTTCCGAAGGCCAGATAGACCGGCTGAACGATACGCTTCAGCGCTCCGAAGTTCGTAACGCATTCAAAATTCTCGTGATGCATCACCATCTCAAACCAGTACCACAGAGGAATAAATTAGTCGATCGATTTCTGGCTCTTTCAGATGTTGACAAATTGCTGTCTTTGGCGAAGGAAAACAATGTCAGTTTGATCCTTCATGGCCACGAACACCAGATGTATGAGTACAATGTAGGGGCTATTCAGCTGCATTGCGCCGGGGCAACGACTGAAATAGATTCAGCCATAGATGGAAATTTTACCTACAAAATCGTTGAGTTCAAAGACGGAATAATCCATGCACGCTCAAGAACGATTGCTCACTGAAGGAAGGGGAAACGGCAAATGAGAACATTGGATAGGGAAGAATTGGGGCTACGGAAGTTCTGGAGGGAATATAAAAGAGCCATCAAGGCAAAAGAGTCCGTGCGCATAATAACTCATCGTGATGACATTAAAAGTTTACAGAAAGACATAAAATTACTCTTAGGAAAATCTGTCAAAGGCTACGGAAAAAATGCAGTAATTGGGTTGACACCCGAGGAGATATTTTTACTACTTGAAGTGTTGCAATGGCTCGTAATATTGGCTCTGATAGGATCTGTTATCTATTTAGCCTCAAAAAATTACAAATTCAAAGTGAAAAGGAATAAGGATGGTGAAATTGAAATCGAAGGTGAGCCTCGATAAACGGATAGCCACTTTTAGAATGTTGATTCTTCTCACACTGCCCACGCAACCGACGCGCTCGTGAATCGTTTTAGTAAGATCAGCCTTGGTCATACGACCTCCCTGCTGCATTTCAGAGTTTCGCCGCACGAAACTCGTCGGTCATTTGACATCGGCGTGTTGTGAACCTGCCAACTACGGGCAATTTTTGCAAGATGAGTTTAATGATCGCGCAAGGAATTGAAAACCGCCTGAGTTCGTCAAGCGCCAGGGTTTGACGGCGTGACCGAATAAAAGAACCTCGGCCTGATATCGCGCTGACCATCGCACACGCGGCGGCGAGTGAAAGTTGGCGCTCAAAAATATCGCACCTCGCGCGGGCGGACGGCTGGGGCGTTTCAATAATTCGTAATGCGCGGCGGTGTGTGTGTGGCCGGTTAATTTAACTACGAATAGGGCTTCGCTTGGCAGCGACCAAAGGGGTATCCCCTCTGGACTCCCCAAAAAGGGTAAAAGAGCAAAAGAGTCCAAGGGTAATCAGTCCCGGGAACAACGAAACCCTTGTCGAAGTGCCTGAATGCCGGGGGTAATCCGTTGAAGAGTTTACCAATGTGTGGTACCGAACTATATGTAAGGTGAATCCCAAGAAGGAAAATCTGAAATGGAAATAATGCTAACGATCTTATTTGGAGTTGGTCTCTATGCAGCCATTTTTGCCGCCTCACGACTTCACGAGGAATTTACCTCGGAATATCCATTCATTTTCTTACCGCTTTTTTTTACGGGCTTAGGGCTGCTTCTCTTTGTTCCAATTAGTTTCGCTATTTCCCGATGGGATGTGTTGTTAGTAGGATTTTTTCTTAATTTGACCGTAAGTTTATTAGGTCATTTTGCCACTGTGGAAGAAATCAAAAAAGAAGCAGATAAGTGGTGGCGTTTTGGTCCGTTAAAACAAATAAAAAAAAGAAAAGGTTATGTAATTGATAAAAGCATTCAAAGAAATGCCGCAAGTACTCGCTTTGGTCTTACAATAATTGGAGTGAAACATTGGTGGAATCAATGGTTCGGTGAAGATGGCTGGACTGAAGAAGAACGCGAATCCTTTTTACGGCATGAATGTGGGCACACTGTATTTGCGATTCCGATAATTTTCTTGGAAACACTGGTATTTTACCTGTTTTTTGAGAATTTAACTTGGACTTGGGCAGTGTTGTCATTGCCTTTTATTCTGTTCAGCGTATGGACTTTGGTTAATTGGCTGGATGAATTATTGGCAGATGCTTGGACAAGAGGAATATTCCCGGACTTTGTTACGTGCAATGAACATCCCTGGTGGTATAAAGCTTTTGGCGGTGTGGGCAAATTTTCTCATCCACCGTTTTGGATGCGGAAAATCGTAATGTATTTGACACGAGGATTTCTGAAACTAATTCATGCAATCCGATACGCGCAAGGGAAATCTACCGACCTACCCAGTGATCAACATGAAACCAAGACGCATTCGCACGAAGATTCTTCGCGTTCCTTTCCCGAGAATAGGGACGAGATGAGTGATGAACAACATACAATCATGAAAGCTCTGGACTGGGCTTATGACCAGGCTCTGGATACAAAGATTCCTGGTTTGGACAGCGCCCATAAACTCGCAAAGGAATATTTGAATAGAGATGGGACTTTGGAGCAGAAAGTCAATCAACTAATCCGCTGGCAGAATGCCAAATGCGCCACATCGGGTTTTATTACGGGACTCGGAGGCGTTTTAACATTGCCAATAGCGATACCGGCTAATCTTTCCTCTGTGCTGTTCGTTCAGATTCGTATGATTGCAGCTATCGCTATTATGGGCGGGAATGATCCGCATGACGACCGAGTTCAGACGCTGGCTTATGTTTGCCTGCTAGGAAATTCCGGTAACGAAGTACTTAAACAAGCTGGGGTCAAGATCGGGACAAAAATGGCAACCAATGCCATCAAGAAGATATCCTTCGACATTATCAAGGAGATCAACAAAAAGGTCGGATTCCGGCTTCTGACCAAATTCGGCGAGAAGGGTGCCATCAATCTCGGGAAGGCCGTACCGCTGGTCGGCGGAGTCGTCGGTGGAACGCTCGATGCCCTGGCTACGGATGCCATCGGGAATGCGGCGCGGAGAATGTTTGTCGCGAAGAATGTTCGTGGCGAACTAATAGGCTGGATTCGTAAATACATTTGAATCGAGGAATTACATTCGATTCTTTTTACCACTTCTTCTCTGAAACTCTCTATAAAAAGTTTCTTTTCAATCTGAAGTGAAATGCGCACTACATTTCCGGTCTTTTCATTTCACGCAATTTTTTCACTTCAATTTCATCTTCAAAAACGACGGAAATTTCCTCTGCCTTACGATCACCGAGTTTCGTTATAAGTTCGGTGATCATCTCCCGGGGTTTTTCTTTGGCCTTTTCGAGAATCCCTCGTTTGATCGCCCGAAGTTTCCATCGGTTTTTTATCGTACTCAATTTATTTATATATCTCTGCTCGTTTCCCAAAGTCGCAAATAAAGTCCTGTCAACATCAGTGATCTTGGTTTTATCCACCTCCAAATTCACGTCCAGAATTTCGGGTTTGGGGAGGGAGATGTAGATTTTTTGATCCTCCTCGGAACTGTAAAAACGAATGAAATTCTTAGGCAGCTTTTCCAGGTTGATCCCTGCTTTGACATATCCACTCGTTTGAAAATCGATGGTTCTGATGCCGATAGGACCAAGCCATTTGACTTTGTTGATGGTTTTCTGGTCGTATGTCCCGGTGAACTCCATTTTCATTGTCGCCAGTTCGAGGATTTTTATTTCCTCCACGTGCTCGACCAGTTGAAAAAGGCGAACTTCGTTCTTAATAAAGTAGTGTTTCAACAGAGCCGTAATCGAGGACATCGATGGGCTTGTCAGCACCATCGCGCCAAAGATGACGATTTCTATGAGAAGCAAAGTAATAACCACGCCGCGTATTCTGCCCAGCATTTTCAATCCATCCTTTTTCAATTTGTCTCAAAGCAATACTGAACCGTCGGCACCAAATGTCAATTATAGGAATAATTATGTTTTGGTTCAGCGTGAATTGGACAAATCCGACTCACGTATAAGCTAGTCTCGGAACCCCATGTGCCGAACGCAC
>CAZQAE010000086.1:14417-19431 GCA_964591275.1 uncultured bacterium
CGCACAGATCACGCAATCGGACTGCCGTATTTTGGGTTCATCTGATTACTCCACCTCAAAATGCTCCGCTCGATTTTGGGATTTCCAGACAAATGGAGACAGGGTTAGAAGCACTTGAAGTTCATATCGGTATTTGGCCATGAATTTGAAAAGCTGAGCATAGAGGGTCTTTTGATCGGTTCTCGTCTTACGCAATCGCCGACGTGATCCAAAATAAAGGGATGGGTTGTCGAAATGCCGGTGGTAAATGTCGCGGGCAGCGACATCAATCAAATTGAAAACCTGGTCAGGATGTGCGCCGAAGGGAATCAGGATTTTCTCGAACTTGGCTTGCTTGCGTCTTTTCCCCTGAACAGTGATGGAATAGGACGGCAGCATAGCTACGTTGAGAAAGCTTTTCGGGAGTGAGCTATGCTTTAGTTTATACTGGTTCACCCCTTCGGAAACGATGGACCACGCGTCCTTTCCAGGCTGCCCAATCCGGTTTAATTCTTCGACAAGACAATTGACCGTCGCCTTTAACAAGAGGTTGTGAAAAGTTGCAGAGTGGTTGGCAGCCATAGAGTGGCAGGTCAATTCTTTCAGCCATCTCAATAACCGGAGAAATTCCCTGGCATCTTGGGATGCATTCTTTTTGCTACGAATTGCCATATGCAGAACATCCGCCACATCCTCCGTCCAGGACATCCTGACCCAATAGGGGCAATATTTTCGATCGCCTTTTGAATACAGAACCGGACACTGCCCCAGGAGAGTCAGATAAACGTATTCCCGCACCTTTGCCCTGGAATATTTGTCTTCCACGGCCTCGAAATATTCTTCCAACTGGTTTGGATGGTTCGTTGTAAATAGTTTGTTTTCGATGACGAGAAACAGGCCATCCCCACTATCCAGGTCGAGAAGAACGACATCAGCATACCGAACACCTCGTCCGCCACGTTTTGATGTGGAGGGCGTGAGGAAAAATTCACGAATAGGAGTTGAGTTGCCAAGTTTGAGGCTTGATCCGACAACGCCCTTGCCGCCCTTTCCGAATCGCAAGCGACTCGCCCTGCGGTCATAGGGTAGACATATTTCATTTTCCCCGCATCGCTTTTCAGACTTTTTCGATCCTTCAACGCGAAGTTCACCAACTTTATTTGTGAAACCATTTACGAATTGAACTCCCAAACCGTGGGAGCCTTTGGGGTCAAGCAACCAGGCAAGGGTATCGGAGAACCAAGTCTCGTTCAATCCGCGCCGAAGAGTCAATTCGCTAGGTCTTTTTTGCACGGCTTCCACGTTGGAAAATATTTGACCGAGTACATTCAGTTCACGGAGCAACTCGGAATGCAGGCTATTCTGATCGCTCATGGCATCCTTCCCAACAACTTGATGACAAGAATGAATGCTACCAAACCTCGACATTTTTAGCGAGCTACAGGAATGCTGGGTGCCTCATTCCTCTCAAAGCCCGCTAACGCATTTTTATCAAAAGTGCCTTGGTTTGAACAATCCGGCTTCGTAGGTAAGGAATCGAAAACCGCCTGAGTTCGTCAAGCGCCAAGTGACTGGCGTGGACAGATTGCTCCACCCCCAGGCGGATATATTGAGTTGACCTCGCCCGCGCGGCGGCGTGTGAAAGTCGGCGTTCAAAATTTTCGCGTTACGCGTGGGCGGACGTTGAGGCGTTTCAAATAATTCGTGGGGAATAGCAACCACTTCAAAGGATACTAGACACAGGCAGGAAGGATCGGTAATCTCGTGTCAGGTGCTTCACTTTTCAACCGGCGTTCACAGTCTGAAGCACGTTTCTAGCAAAAACCGGGAATATACTGCCCACGACAGCCCCGAACGTGAGCATCGAAAAAATAGACTTCTGAAAACACTTTGATCGCCGGAAGGTTCTTTTTTACCAAGCATTGAAGAATTCATTATGTTTCCTCTCAATACAATTCCTTGTGCCATCCGTCCAGCCATCCAGTACCTGCCGTACATTTTTCGCCAATTCCTGCGGTCTGAGGGGCTTCTGTGTGAAATGCACTTTTCAATATGTCGTCATTAATGCGCCCTATTCATTTCTCAGGTTTGCCCTCGTCGCCAAGATCGATATCAGGATACAGCCTTTTAGCGCACTCCGGGCAAATACCGTGGCTGAAATCTGCTTCGCTGTGGTCGCGGACATAGACATCCACTTGGTTCCAGTGGCCCTTATCGTCGCGAATTTTCTTGCAGCTTGAGCAGATGGGAAGGATGCCCTGCAGGGCCTGTACTTCGTCCCGCGCCTTTTGCAGAGCTTCCTCGGCTTGCTTGCGGTCCGTGATATCCTCGACAATTGTGACAAAATGGTTTTCAAAAGGTCGGTAAACATAGATCGAAAACCACTTATTCAGTGGTTCAGAATAGTTCTCAAACCGTATTTCTTCACCCCCCAAAGAAACTTTTCCATACATTCCGATCCAATCCGCCGGGTCGTTCTCAATACCGGGGAGGGCTTCAGTTACTCGTTTTCCGATCAGGTTCTCCCGTTTCAGGCTTGTCACCTCTTCAAAAGCATCGTTGACATCAAGGTAAATATAATCGACGGGTATGCCCTTTTCATCCAAAACAATTTTGTGAAGTGCAAAACCATTGAGCATATTCTCGAATAGAGAACGATATCTCTCCTCGCTTCCCCGTAGCGCGTCCTCTGTCTGCTTGCGCTGATCGACCTCCTCAACCAACAGATATCGAGAAACCATGGTCTCGCGCAAGTCATTCGCCATCGTATTGAAAGATCTGGCGAGAATGCCTAATTCATCGTTCGACACGATGTTCACCTCGGCGTCAAAATCTCCTCGTCCGACTCTTTGCGAATGTTCAACCAGCTTCAGAATAGGACGTGCCAGAGTTCTGCTCAGCAGCCAGGCCCCCAAAGCCGTGACAATACAAAAGAAAATCCCAGCTCCCACCAGAATCTGAGTCGTGCGTTTGGTGGCATCATACAATAATCTCAGCGGCTGCAAACTAACGATGAACCATCCCTCTCCCTCGTTGCCTTTCGAGTGATCGACCGATTTCGTACTGCCGCCAAAACCGTATTCCTCTGACCCATGCGTAAGATCAACGGGGGCGTAGGCAAGAAACTGGGCGCTGTGGTCCCCCTGGAGTATGAGCGAACCGGGAGACCTGTCCTTCATCGCATCGGCGAGCACACTCGACACTCTGGTGCTCAGCGGCTCCTTGCCCTCTTCGAGGACGATCAAGCCCCCCGTTCGAACTAATTTCAGGGCTTTGGCTTCTCCACGATGAGTATGAGGCATAATAATATCGCTCAACGCGTCAGTGACGTTCAGATTACATTTCAGTATCCCGATGATTTCGGTGCCTTGCCTTATCGGAACGACAACACCAAGCACATATCCTTCGACACTTTGGTCAAATCCGCGATCATCGAAGAAGATCTTTCCCTCGCCCTCATGGTAGCTGGCCTTCCACCAATACTTGTTAGCGTGCGCAAAAGTCGTCAGTTTGCCTGTTGACGCCACCAGCGCGCCATAGCGATTTGTGACGAAGATCTCGCCATACTCGCCAGGAAAAGCCGTCTGCTGCTTCCGTAAGTACTCTGCCGCTGGATTACTCAGAGCGCGTTGAATTATCGGATCGTTTATGCTCAGGGCGGCGCGCCACTCCCCGTTCAAGTCCTTGATGCGCTCCTGCCTGGCGGAGTCGCCAAGCTCAGCATAATTAGAGTTGCTTTGTATCAGTGTGTGGGCCAGGATCGGCGCATTGGCAATCGTGCCGGTAATCTGCTCCTTTCCCATGAGAAACAGGTCCATCGAGTGAGCCCTATCCACGGCCATTTCTATGTAGGATGAACGTGCCTGCTCGATTGCCGAATTGCGGCTGGAAAAATAGTAAATGACGGACATGGTGAGCAGCAATGTACTTCCAAGCAAGAACACCATGAAGGCCAATCTCTGTCTGAAGTTCATTTGGGTCATTCTCCTCCTGCTCCGACTCAGTGAATCTCTTTAGCTCTTCACGTTTCAGGTTACTCCAAGCTCAAGCTATCCAGCGCCTTTCGCACCGCTTTGGCCAGGGCTTCGATGGTAAAGGGTTTCTGAAGGAAATGCGTGCCCTTGTCCAGCACGCCGTGGTGCGCGATGGCATCTTCCGTGTAGCCCGACATGAACAGCGCTTTAAGGCCGGGTTTCAATCCCAGAAGCTTTTCATATAGTTGGCGGCCATTAATTTTCGGCATGATCACATCGGTCAGGAGAATGTCGATTTCCCCGGCGTACTGCGTGTATTCAAGGTGCGCCTTGCTTCCGTCCGGCGCAGCAATCACTGTGTAGCCCTGTCTTTCAAGAACCGCTTTCGCCAGGTTACGCACAAGGTCCTCATCTTCGACCAGCAGGACCGTCTCCGTGCCCGTGGGCATATCGGCGAGTTTGTCCTTGGGCAGTTTTTCAGCCTTTTCTTTCAGGGCGGGATAGTAAATCTTGAAGGTCGTGCCTTCATCAATTTCGGAGTACACGTTGATGAAGCCCTTGTTTTTCTTCATGACGCCGTACACCATGGAAAGCCCCAGGCCCGTGCCTTTGCCTACTTCTTTCGTGGAAAAGAATGGCTCGAAAATCTTTGACTTCGTTTCCTCATCCATGCCGTGCCCGGTGTCCGTGACCGCCAGCATGACATAGTCGCCGGGAATAAATCCCGCGTGGGATTTGCAGTATTCATCGTCAAGGGAAACGTTCTGCGTCTCGATGGTCAGCTTGCCGCCGTCCGGCATGGCGTCGCGTGCGTTGACCGCCAGATTCATCAATACCTGGTCGAGTTGCGTGGGATCGGCATTGATCCGCCATAGCCTTCTGCCAGGCGCGAAGACGAAATCGATGTCTTCGCCGATGATGCGTCTGAGCATCTTTTGGGAGCCTTTCAGAATATCGTTGGGCGCGATCACCTTGGGGGCAATGACCTGCTTGCGTGAAAAGGCGAGGAGTTGGTTGGTCAAACCAGCCGCCCGCTTCCCGGCGTTTAGAATCACCTCCAT
>CAZQAE010000087.1:0-19421 GCA_964591275.1 uncultured bacterium
CAAAAGGGTGGGTGCGACGATTAGTAGCTGGGAAATTGCTTGGAGGAAAGAAAGAAATTTATAGGAAAGGAAGCAAGGAGGATACTACACCGAATGGCAGTTCTTCGTCGGCTGATGGATCGCCTCCAAATGAAAGTGAAAAAGATGCCCCAAGGAGTTTCTCGGAGCACTTTGATGACAAAGCGTCCTTCGATTCAAAAGACATCAAAGAAGGGGCTATCATGGCCGCCGAATTCATTGAGAGTAATCCTCGACGACTAAAACAGTTTATAAATTTACTTCGAATGAAGGCGTTCATTGGAGACAACACCGGACTTTTCGAGGATGGAATAAAAAAAGACGATACTTGGACTATAAAGAAATTGGCAAAGTTTGTGGTGATGGAAATGGAGTGGCCCGAGCTAATAGAAGACATGCATGAAGAACCGCAATTGCTGGCAGCGCTTCAAAAGGGCGCTTATAGTTCAGTGTTTCCTCCAAAGGATATAAAAGATATTCGTATATTGAATAAATGGGTCCATAATCATGAAATCAGATTGATAGAATTATTAAAAAAGGGGGGGAGAATACCAGAAATTACCTTCGGGAACGTGCCTATGGAAAAGCTGCTGCGCATTTCGCCGGTGGTTCCAAAGCCAGTGGCTTCAAAGCTCAAGTCAAAACCTTCCATCGAATCATCAAAGGAAAAACCGACTAAGAAAAAACGGATTGCGGAAGAACGAAAAATAATGTGGCCTCATTCCTCGCCGCTATGGTCTTCGCTGGCGGTCGAAAAAATGGTTGTTTTTTACGGTACATGGCCGAGGGCTTCAACGGAAGCCCATGATTTGCTTTGGGCCGAACAATTAGCCGTATTTATCAAAATACATTTCACAGAAGATGTGGAAGTTCTTTCGTGGAGGGATATCCCAGAACATTTTGATTTCCCTGAAAAAACCGGTCTCATTTCTTTAGGGGGGCCGATATCGAATATTCATGCAGAAAATTCTGGTGGGAATTTTTCCGGCTACCTAAAGGGTAAAGTCCCAACTACTCAAGATGAATTCACCCAGAAGACCTATCCTTCAAGTCAACGCATGGGAAGATGGATAGAATACTCAGTGGTCAAATGCGGGCAACTTTTTGGTGTTCCGATCCTCTACATATGCGGAAATAATCCTTACGGAAATAAAGCTATCGTCAAAGCGATTACCGATGAAGCTGAGTACGTAAAAACGTTCGGGGATGATGCTTTTGATTTTTCATCCCAATTAACACTGGAATGGCTTTTCAAGATAACTATGCAAGGGAAGGACATGGTCGGGGCGGAACGTATTGTAAAATATGATTAACGAAAAAATCCTGATCGCCAAATCTGACCCCCTGACTCCTGCTTCTGTCGCCTGCTTCGCGGGCTTCGCATAGATTCTTTTTCCAGGATTTCACCTGGACTACGAACCAGCCGCCCTGACGAGTTTGTCTCAGTGACATTCGAGGATATCCGCTGTTTTTCTCGGATCGAAAGCTTCCACCTCTCCGTAATATTCCCCGATCAGCCATTTGACGATCCGGCGCAAATCCTTGTCGGAAACTTCGACGCCGTATTGGGAGCATAGCCACAGATTAAATTTCACAGTCCGAACGAAGCGCTCGCCGTCGGCGCGTGTGGACAACCCCGCGTTGAGCCATTCTTCGATCAAGGTGCGTTCGTTTTCCGCCAGGGGTATTTGCTCGATCATGGGAAATATCTCCTTTCAATAATGGCGAAGTGAAAGGGTGTCGCCCGCTCATTTCCGTTCAGGAGCATTCCGCGTTGTCCGCTGTTGCTTCGGTGACTTCGTCGGCCAATTTTTGTATGTGCTGCATCAGCACGAACAGCCGGGGATCAGTGTTTAGTTCCCCCCGCCAAAACGCGCATTCGCTCAGGGCGTGAAGCCATCGGGCTACGTTCAGCAACAGCCGATTGGAGTTTGATGAGGCTTGAAAAATTACTTCGGACTTCGGTCGCTCGGGCGTTGCGCCATCGTCCTGCTTCCCGAAAAGGCACTGATTGGACACCCTGATCTCCATATCCCGCCGGTTCCTCGGCAGCGGGGTGTCTGGCGTCCAACGGGCGAGTTCGCGCAGGGCCGACGCGGTACCGCGAACCTCAAGCGCCTTCTGGTACTTTTCAGCGTCGAGTCCGTCATCGCCTTCCTTCTCAAGCTCCAAGGCGGCGGCCCCCGCCCGTCGAGCGAGGTCGAGTACCGTCTGGTCAAACAAACCTGTCTCGTTCAATAATTTTTTCGTATTCGCGCTCATCGCTGCTCTCCTTTTTTGTTACATTGTTAGTCGCTACCAACCACCAGAGCGATTCAATGAATAGTGGCGGCATCCCGAAAAACGATCACCAGACACTAGCGACACCAGCGACACCAGCATTTCTCTACTACCCTGTATATATATACCCATACTATTCTCTCTCTCTTCTTCTAAGTACCTGCCTAATAGGGGATTCCTCTAGTGTCTCTAGTGTCTGGCCAATAAAATCAACTACTTGCGTCATTTCCTCTAGTGTCCGTCCGGTGTCCGTCCGGTGTCTGTCCAGTGTCTGCCGGTGTTGCGGACGATCCCACGTTGACGGACGAGGGCAGACAGTACAGGGGGGCGGGAGCGTTGAGGATGCGGAGGCCGACGTAGACCCGACGACGCGATTGGGACGATGCCGAGCCTCGCTGCTCCTTCGTTGTCTTAGGGTAGAGACGCCGGAGTTCGCGACCGAAGAGTGACTCACCCAGTGGACGGTATCCTCTTTCCTGGCAGTAATCCCTGTATAACTGATACACCGTCGTCGTTGAATTTTCGCAGCCAGGGCACTCTTCAACCTCCTCCAAGAGAAAAGCCCTGGAAGAATTTACCTCACGCCGATATTGTTCTTTTTCTTTCACTGAGGATTCCGGCTCTGTAAATGCACCCTGACGATGAAGCCGGACAAGTCCTTCAAGCGCCCAGTTGATGATGCCGGATGCTTCTTCGCTTAATAGTATTTTTGCGAGGTATTTAACTTGCTTCTCCGGTGGAATGATCACGGTGAAGGGGAGAAGGATCATGCGTCGCCAAAGGCCGGATGATTTGTCGGCAAAACGTGGCAGCGTATTCGTTGCAAGCGTTAGCCGAGCGCTCGGTTTGGCGGTGAATGTGTCTTTGTTTTTTTGCTCATATGTAATGTAATCTCCACTGACAAATGCTTTAAGAATCCCCTCAGAAGCCTTGTCGAGTTCACCGATTTCGGAGGAAATATTTGCGAGTTTTCCATAAGTTTGAAACAAGTCAAAACGGCCTCCGAAACGCTCCAAACTGACCGTACTTACGTTTGATCTCCCCAAAATGTTTACCAGTATTTCGGTAACCACACTTTTGCCGTTTTCACCGTCACCGGTCATCAGCAAAAATCGATGATGCGTAGTGTCTGGAGTAAAATTGTAGCCGAACCATTCTTGCATAAATGCTTGGTCGTCCTGATTTGGTAGAACCTCTGCTAAAAATGCGTTCCACTTCGGCGCACATGCGGTTGGGTCGAAATCATATGGAAGCACGGACGTCGTAAATAGTTTTGGCGTGTTGGGGGCGTGGATACGAGGGTGACCCTCCAGGAAAAGTTTTGTGTTTAGAATTCCGTTTTGAAACACGATAAAATCCTTTCCTTCCACACCGCTTGAGGCGAGCCAGGAAGGCATTTCTATCGTTGAATTCAAATGGCAGATTGCATCAAGGCAGTGCAAAACGTTGTTTGTGAACGAAGTATTTATTTTCCCATTTATTAATGGATCACGGGAAAAGTGCATGATGATCTGTGCTTTCAAATCATCCTTTGATAGGATGGTCCACGCCTTTCCATTGAAGGCAAAATAATTGTCCCTATGACGAATTAGAAGAACGTCGCCTCTTGAGTGAATTTGGCCGGTATCGTGGAGGAACTCGTTTGCAAGTTTTGTGTAAACAACTTTTTCTCCCAACCTGGAACGACCGCCAACGTATTCTTTGGAGCAATACGAATCGATGGTCTCTTCTCCATAGAACTCAATGACATGTTCGAGTTTGCGGCCTTCACAATGGCTATGCGAACAATGAAAAGTCGGCCACTTTCCGTCACACGCTTCCCAAAAAACGGTTGAACTATCTTGATCCGTTTGTTCACTGGAATGCTCATGACTCCACGGACAAATTACTGCGTGCCGTTTTTCATTTAATTCACGCAGGTAGAGGCCCTGGTCTTTGAAAAGCCTTTTTATATCCAGGGTCATCAAATCGCCTTTTCCGGTGACCCTTAACTGATTACGATTTGTCCCGGAGCCATTTTGCTTCGCTTTTTTTGTTGTCTTTTTATCGAATTGCTCAATCTCAGAAGCAAATATCGTAAGCAGATCATATACAGGAAGGTCATGGCCAGGGAAAAATGCTTTAGCTGTACGCCAAGGTCTCTCAGGCGAATTGTCTCCTTTGATATTAACTGTTCCGTAGCACCTGATAATACGCGCCGGATCGCTAACAACTAAATCCAGCTTGACCGTCGGCGTCGAAAATGTGGTCGAGAAATATTGGAGGAGCCTCTTCAACTTCTGATTGATATCCGTTTCATTCGGATAGTCGGGTAGTTTGACGAGAAGATGTGCGCCGTTCCCGCTGATAGCACCTACAAATTCAGATACTCCTTTTGAACGTAGGAACTCAGCTACCTTTTTACCTAAGTCGAGAGAAGCTCGAAGTTCCTCTTCATTGGATGCTGCACCTTTTGACCTCTCGGGGTCGAGGTCAATGTAAAACCAGCGACGGCACACAACATCATCGTTCGTCCCGGCCATTCCTTTTTTTGCTCTAAAAATTTTGTTTGGCTGTTGCCGCTTCAAAAGGGCACTGTTTCGTGGATTGAGACCAAGGTAGATGGCAGCTTTGCCGTTAAATCGGCTGACTTCCGCAACAAGTGCGTTCGGGTCGAAAAAAACGCCGACATGGTTGCCGGTTTGGCCGCCAATTATTCGCGCTTCGACCACAGCACCGGCACCACATCCCAAAAATTTGGCAAATTGAAAAACCTGTTCAGGGATGAAAGAAGGGCGTTGGGCAACGTTTTTTGTGGACACTCGGGTATCATTATGGTAATCTAATTCAGACATATTATGGCTCCTGTTTTTCAGAGTGAGCGCCGCGCCAACGGCGCTTTCGTTTATTGGTGCTGGGATTTTTGCTTCGTTTCACAACTATCGAAAGATGGTTGTTCCAAGGCACGCGCAAGATCGGCAAAGAGCACTCCTGGCCTTCCGCCAAGTGACACAGTTCTGATTTTTTTTGCTTTTACCCATCGGCTGATTGTTGCAGGAGATTTTCCAATGAGCCGACCGGCCTCAATGAAAGACAAAATTTGTAGCGGGTGGGGAATAGTGCTCATGATTAGTCCTCCAATTACGGATGCAACCGTCACGAGCATTACGCGGGCGGTGTGGATTTTTGGTGCCCTATATTCGGGCTATAGCGTCATTGAACGCCATTTAGGGCATAGTATTCCTTATGTTGACCATTGTCAAGATAAATCTCACTAAAATATCATTATGTACAAAACATGCTTAGTTTGTCAAGCGCTTTTATCACATAATATGCGGCAAAAGTTCGAGAGCGTCGCTTTAACTGGTGATTTAGCGCCGACGACCTCCTATCTTATTGAAATTACAGCATAAATATATATTTTCAGAAAAATTGTTTGGGTTTGTAAGCTAGTTATAGAGGGAAACCGAATGGTTTACGAAAATAGTGCTTACTGGAAACTCAAATAGTCATGGGAGCCGGTTTGATGCGGTCTCTGGATGATTTTCAGAATCGAGGACAAAATGAAAAATCGTGAAATTGAGAAAAGGATTGCGAAAAATTCAATTATTGGTTCGCGCATCCGTGCACTTCGCAATGTGCGCGGCTTAAGTATTGAAGTAGCTGCAAAAAATGCCAAAATATCCTATCAGGGATTACAGGCCATCGAGAAAGGTGCCGATCCACACGTTTCAAGATTGTCTCGTATTGCCACCGCACTTGGTGTGAGCATCGTCGATCTTCTGGACAAAGATCGTTTTAACTCATCGCTTGCCGCCGCCGTAGAAAGCGATCAAGGCCAATAGATGAGTTATCAAGCGGCACGTTCTGCACAAAAACGCACAACATCGAGCGGCGGAAGAAAGCACAAAAAAAAGAAAAACCCCCGAAAAGGTCAATCTTTTTGGGGGTTTATCAAAAAGCCATCGCCCGGGATTGAACCGGGGACCCCCTCCTTACCAAGGAGGTGCTCTACCCCTGAGCTACGATGGCGCGAAAATTCGAGCTTTCAAACAGCTGAAAGACGAAGCGGAATAATAAGGATTTTCAGACTATTTGCAACAGGCAAATCCGTGATAACCTTTTGGCTCATTTTTTAGGGCATAACCGAACATAGCTCAAGCTTGCGCGCAAATTCTTCGCAATCCGATGCGTCGCAGATGGCTTCGATGTAGCAGAAGTAGGCTTCGGCTTCCGATGTATTATTATCCATCGCGTAGTAGCAGGCCTGCACGAATATCCCTTCGTTGATTTCGATGCCGTCGGAAATAACGGCGCCGGAACATTCCTGATATAAAGCTTCTCCCAGGCCGCCACAGTCGCAGGCGACATCGTCTTCGAAGAAGTCCTCGTCATCATCGGAATCCGACAGCCAGCAGTTGCAGCCTGAAAGAGCTGCCAGCAACATGACCAGGCATAGCATGGCCACCAGCGGCCTTGGGCTTATTTCCGTTTGAAAGTGGGCAGGTTGAATGTTTTTCGACTGCCTTGCTCTTCGATGTTGAATATCCATCCGACGACCTCACCGATATTGATGGCGCTATCGCCATTGTGCGTGATCTGAAATGGCTTTCTATTGATGCGGCTGCTCGAAATTGCTTTTGTTTTTTTATTGTCCCAGTGCATAGAATCCATTTCGGCCTGGAGCATGAGCAAACGCTTTTTCCACATATCCATATTGGACTTCCGCAGATCAACCCAGCCGTCGTGGCAATACTGATCCACATCTTTGGCGTTTAACTTCACCGTGTTGCTTCCCCGCATGGCAGGGATGACGATCCGTGGACCGCGCAGCATGGATTTGCCGTCGGGCAGGAGGATCGGAATGCCGATGGAAAGAATGCCTGATCGCAGTTTAGCGTCGGTATTAATGATGCTTGTCAGTTTGCGGCTCATCTGCTCAGGCGATGCCTTAATGGCTTTGTTGATAGTTTTGTATGCCCGCTTGATGAGATACGTTTCGTAGAGGAGTTTGGATAGGCGTGGCGGACCGAGGATTTCAAACGCGACACTTTCCTCGCCGTGTTTGTCCTGAAGCAGACGCAGTCTCTCCAGGGCCATTTCCCGCATGACCCCGGCTCTGTAGGTTGAAATCATGACCGTGTTGGACAAGGCGCCAATGATGTCATAACCGGTGTTGGAGCCGAGAATTTCTTCTTTGGCCGCTCGGGCGATTTCCTCGGGTGTGACGAATTCCATCTGCCCCGTGGTCGTAATAGCTTCGAATTCCCCCGCGGAAAACAGGCCATTTTCGCCAGTGTGTATGTAAACCGCCTTCATGGGTTTGTGCAGCGCTTCAATGCGTTTGTCATTTTCGACATGCAGGTCAATAGCGCCGCCGATCACGAAAGGCTTTTTCGGATCGTTGTCGAAAAGGTTGATGGTCTTGCCGCCTTTGGCGATTTCGCCGTAATCGATGGATTTCCACGCGATGGCGGCAGCCGGTTTCAATTCCTTTGTGAAGGCGAAACCGGGCGTATTGTTCATAAGGAAAAGGAGAAGCGAGTGCGCGCCTCCGACGGCGGATTTTGAGAGAAGCTTCTGGCTCGGCCTATCTTCACTGTGCGTGTAGGGAATATTCAGGCCCATCCCGCCGGTGCCGGTGGTGCCGACCTTAAAATACGCTTCGGTTCCGACTTTTTTCATGGCCGTATAAAGAATCTGCACATGCCTGATGAGCCGGGGTAGATATATGGAGGTCAGGTGGAGTCGAAGACTGTCCAAAAGCTTTTGTACGCTCGATGGGTAGGAGGGGTCATCTGGGGATTTTGCCTCGACCTCCATCATCAGAAGCCTGACATCGAGTACGGAGGCGTATACGTCCCGATACGCCACGCCCGTGGCAGTATTGACCGCGTCAATAACGATGTCCGGCTTGTAGCGGATAACAAGGCGATGAAGAAAGTTTTTGGCAAGCGATATTTTTCCGAAGTCGTTGAAAGTGTTGTCGATAATACTGTCCAGGGTTTTGGGGTCGCTTATCGTCCTGATATCAGTATCCTTGAGCGCGGTCTCCATGAAAATATCTCCCCATTCGGGGATCAGTTTTGTGGATATTTTATTCTGGCCGGTTTCGTTGAGAACGCCCATCTCTTTTGCCAGATCGGAAACGGCTTCCTGGCTTTCGTTTTTCTTGAGGGAACAAATAATGATTCGACGTGGATTCGATTTTAGAAGCTCATAGCAGATGGCGCGACCGACAAGGCCCCAGCCCCCCAGTACGACAATAGTTTTTTTGGTGATCGTTGGCATGAAAAACCTCCCGGAAATTCAGATGACCCGGCAAAATTCACCGCACGAATGGATCATATGATTCGGCAATGAACGTGTCAACGAAATGCGGATTGTGGGTATTCGCCGGCGCCAATTTCAGCGAATATTTTTATTGCTGATCGCCCTTGTCATTTCAAATGAAAGCGTGTAACAACGGGGCAATGTTTCGAAACGTCTAACACAGAATAGGAGTGATCAAGCCATGAAAATTTTATGTGCGTTGGGATTGCGGGACTGCTTATGCTGGCACTTATGGTTTCCGGATGCGCTTATGCGGTATCTCCTGTGATGGGCGGCCTCTATACTGGTGTGAAAGCGCCAATAGCCGCTACCAACCTGGAGAAATCGTCAAAAACAGGTACGGCGGTATGTAAGTCGATTCTCGGCATCGTGGCCCTCGGAGATTGCAGCATCGACGCCGCCATGAAGGATGGAAAAATCAGCAAAGTTCATCATGTGGATCATGAAACCATGAGCATCCTTTTCCTTTACGCAACCTATACCACAGTCGTCAGTGGCGAGTAGAAAATCTTTCGACCGACGTAGTGGATTTTTCTTGTAGCTTCGGTCAAAACCCGTTGGCGCGGAGGCAGAGATAGATGAGCACATCGAAACTGGGTAGGCGATTCCGGTGCTTTGAATGCAGTTGCTCGTTTTTCGATATGGGAAAAAACGAGCCCATTTGCCCGCGTTGCGGCGCCGATCAAAATAAAGCGCCAAAAATTGCGCTCCTGTCCAGAGCGAAGTCGTCTGCGAAAAAATTGGAAAACCTGAAATTCCATGATATTTCAGCCGACGACAGTGTTGAAACCGAAGCCAGTGAAATGGAAGATGTCGATTTGGAAGATGGTAAGGTCATGAAGAATAAGTTGGTGGAAATGGCCGTAGAAGAGTAACCTTAGAACTTATAGAACAGACAGGCTGCTTCATATGCAAGGTGGCCTGTCTTTTTTTGTGCGAAATCCAATCCAGCGCAGCCTTAAGAGTCTTTGATGGTGCGACCAGTTCTCCATGCGTCGATTGTCGCTCCGATCCAAAGGAGCAGGGCCGGCAAGGCTCCGAAAATAACACCTTGAAGAAGCGTTATGCCAAAGGACGCCGGAGTTTCCTGCGGATCTTCCATAATAAGTTCGCTGAAGTATAGCGCGTTTTCGAAGTGTGCGGTAAAACCGACGGCGATTTTATAGATGAATACACCGAAAAAGAACAATGTCAGGACAATGATAACGATGCCTTTGATCTTTTGCCCGTTGTATATCTGCCCTGCGCCGGGGAAAAGGGCGCCGGAGAGCATGGCCGCTTTTCTTGCGCGATTGGCAGGTTTTAACGCAGCAACTGGAATTTGATCGGTTTGCATAAAAATCCTCGCACACGGGCAATTATTTTTCCATATGGCAGGCAACATCCGCTATTCAACAGGCCATATTCAGCACCCCATTTTTGGGGCTATGCGTGGATAACATCTTCGATAACCGGCGTTCATTTTTTGGACAGCATTTTTTTAGCCCTCTGCCATATGGCTTCAAGTTCAGCTAAGGATTTCTCTTTTATTTCGCCGCCTTCGTCGGCCACGATGTCTTCCACGATTTCAAAGCGCCGCACAAAGGTATCTGTCGTTTGGCGCAGGCCGTCTTCCGCGGATATCTGCAAATGTCGACCGTAATTAACGAGCGCGAAAATGACATCACCGAGTTCCTGCTCCATGCGGCCCTTGTCGCCCGATTGTCGCGCCTGATCCAATTCATCCATTTCTTCACGAACCTTCGCTAATACCTGATCGGGGTTATCCCAATCGAAGCCGGTCTTTGCAGCGCGCTCACTGATACGAAAGGCTCTGAGCAAAGCCGGCAGAGTTTGCGGAATCTTTGCAAGAATGTGATGCGTGCGCGAAGTATTGCTTTCCTGCTTTTTTATCTTTCCCCATTGGGTCCATACTTGCTCGGCTGACAGGGATTGACTCTCGCCGAAAATGTGAGGATGCCGGCGAACCATTTTTTCACCGAGAACCTGAAAAATTTCCTCAATCTTAAACTGGCCTTCCTGTTCGGCAATTCGCGCAACGAAAAGAACCTCCCAGATCACGTCCCCGAGTTCTTCTTTGAGATTGTCGAAATTTCTTCGATCCATCGCATCAAGGGCTTCATAGACTTCTTCAAGAAAGTACTTTTTGAGCGTATCGAGGGTCTGGTCATTGTCCCAGGCGCAGCCCTTTTCGCTACGAAGACGCCTGATAATGGCTAGGCATTTTTCAAAGTCGTATTTTTCTTTTTCCATAGTTTTTTCCATCATTTTCAGAAAGGAGGATTTATTTTTCGCAAGACTCCAAAAGCTGTTTTGCTTTGAGTTTAGATACACGCAGTTCCCTTTCGGCGCCGGGCGCCGCTTCAAGAGCCAACAATTTGTTTAAGGCTGCGCGGGCGTCGCGAATTCGTTTTCTTTTGCTGGCTACGGTCGCGTACGCGATGAGGTTTTCGTGGTAGTCCGGCGAGATAGCCAGCGCCGCTTCGAGATGCTCTGTGGCCGCTTTCAGCTTAACGATGGGCGAATTGGAGGCGATATGGCCCAGCACGCGATCGGGACCTCCGTCGTAAATTTTCTCGTCCGCAGCTTTGGCTTGTCTTAAATGACTCTTTATTTCACTCAAGGCTTGAAAAAACCTGGTCGCGGTTTTTTTTCGAGTTTGTTCATATTGCACGACGGCAAGCCAATAGTGTGCCTGGGCGCTTTTCGGATTGATTTTGAGGGCCTTTCTTGCGGCGTCTGAAGATTTTTCGAGATAAGCGCTACGGGATTCTCCTTCAATGGGGAAGCGATACAGATAGAAGTATGCCATGGCGATCCGGTGAAAAGGATGGGCGCTTAAGGCATCAAGGTTCGCGGCTGTGTTCCAATGAGCAATGGCTCGATGAACCGAGTTTAAGTTAGTCGAACGTTTCAGATAAAGTTGATCTCCGGCTTTGAGCAAAGTCTCGTATTCCTGCGCATGGGCTGCGCCGGTTGCGGCAATAAAAATGACAAGGATTGTCGCCGCCAGGAATCGGGTAGTTGAAAACGCACGCAAGATTTATCGCTCCTCTCATTTTCTAAAGACAAGCTTCGACTATTGTATTACAGGCTTTATCAAAGCTTTCCAAGGCGCGATGAAAATCGCCCTGAAGGGTGAAAAATTTCTGAAACCCTTGATATCATGCGGGTGAGTCCTTACATTGCGTGAGCGAATTTCTTTTAAGAGGGAATTGACAACGTGGAATACGAAGGAATGCTCATACGCCCGCCCTCTGAAGCGGCAAGTCTGATTTTGCAGGCTACTTTTAGTTGCAGCCATAATAAATGTACTTTTTGTGGGGCCTATAAAGGTAGGCGATTTCAGATTAAAGAGGAAAAACGTCTTTTCGACGAGATCGACGAAATGAGCCGACGGCCCTGGAGACGTATTTTTCTTGCCGATGGCGATGCGCTGATTATCCCGCAAAAAAGGCTGGTGCGGATAATGGAGCAGCTAAGGCGAAAAGTTCCGGGTTTTGAACGAATCGGTTTATATGGCAACGCCAAATCAATTCTCCGCAAGTCGCCCGAGGAACTGGAAAAACTGCGCGATCTCGGCTTGGGAATAGTTTACCTTGGTCTTGAAAGCGGCGACGATGCTGTCCTGGAACGGATCAATAAGGGCGTTGATTCCGCGAAAATGATTGAGGCCGGTCGGCGGATCAAAGAGGCCGGAATCAAGTTGTCCGTCACCGTGCTGCTGGGCATTGCGGGACGGGCAGGATCGATCGCGCACGCCGAGGCCACGGGAAAAGTTCTTACGGAAATCGACCCGGATTTCGCCGGCGCGCTCACGACGATGGTCATTCCCAATACGCCTCTTTGGGACGACATGCAAAACGGGGACTTTGAGTTGATCGGTCCTTTTGAAATGCTTCAGGAAATGGCGATCATGGTGGCGCGGACGGAATTGACCGGGGGTTTATTCACGGCGAATCACGCCAGTAATTATCTGCCGCTCAAGATTCAATATCCGCATCAGAAGGAAAACGCCCTGGCGCTGATTCGCAAAGTCATTGAAAAACGGGATGAATCCTATCTGAAACCTGAAAATATGAGGGCGCTTTGATGAGTTGGCTGTTGTCGATTGCGTATTGGATTCCGACAATCGTCGCCGTCATCGACTATTTTCGTCGGCGTCCTGATTGGTATTGGTTATTCATCATCTTTTTCTTTGGGCCGCTGGGCGCTGTCGTTTATCTTGTAGTGGTTGTATTGCCAAAATCGGGTTTAGAAGAATCCGTAGCCATGAGTCTTGGCGACAGGCGGCGAAAACGCGAGCTTGAACATCGAGTAAAAACTGATCCATTGCCGGGGCACCTGGCGGAATTGGGAGAGCTCAATTATAAAGACGGAAAATATGTTTTGGCTATTGAGCGGTTGACGAAGGCCATTGAGTCCGGCATCGATCACGAAGACGCGCGGTACTACCTCGGGCGTAGTTATGAAAAAGAAGGTGATTACGAAAATGCCATCGAACATTTGGTGAAGGTCGTCAGAAAGGATCCGCGCTACAAGTTCGGCGAAGCGATGATGGCCTTGGGCCGTTCATGCGAAGCGACGGGGCGCAAGGCAGACGCCGTTGCCGCCTTTCGGCGGATTCTCGAAAATAATACCTACGCGCAGGCGCGATACCGCCTGGCGATGCTTATCGTCGAAGACGGCAAACTGGACGAGGTGCGGACTCTGATGCGCAAGATCGTTGATGAGTCCTTTGATCAGCCCGGATTCGCGAAGAGAAAAGAGGGGCAATACGTGTCGAAAGCGAAAGCCTGGCTGAGAGCCAATCCCTCCGCGTAGCTTAAAAAAGTCAAGAAAATTTCAGAAAATTGAGAGTGAAACTGCGTTCAGTTATCGCCTGTCTGAAAAGTAGGCGGTTGTCTCCTTAAGGCCATATTCCAGCGAGTGCTGAGGCGAAAAATTCAAAATGGATTGTGCCTTGGAAATATCGGCGAGACTGTGGCGGATGTCTCCGGCGCGCGCTTGGCCGTGCATGGCTTGAACCGCGGAATCGGTGGATGTTTTGATGATCCTCGCCAGGTCATTGACCGAAGTGGGATTTCCGGTGGCGATGTTGAAGACTTCCGGCTTTTCCATCGGTTTTTGGCACGCCAGAAGGTTTGCGCATGCGACATCTTTTACGAAAATAAAATCGCGGGTTTGCCCACCGTCGCCGTGAATTGTCGGTGATTTTCCAGCAAGAAATGACTTGATGAATTTTGGGATGACCGCCGCGTAAAGGGACTCGGGATTTTGCCGGGGGCCGTAAACGTTGAAATATCTCATCCCGACGCTTTGCAGGCCGAATAATTTGCCATAAAAATCAGCGTATGTTTCCGACATGAGTTTCGTATGCGCGTAGGGGCTGATCGATTCTCCGACATCGCTTTCGGTCAACGGCCCTTCATGGGATTCGCCGTACACCGCGCTGGAACTGGCGTAAACAACTCGTTTGACTTTAGCATCCAAAGCCGCCTGGAAAATATTCACGGAGCCGGTTACGTTAATGTCGTGCGTATCCAGCGGATTTTCCATGCTCTTCGGCACAGAGACGAGCGCCGCCAGATGGATGATATAATCGATACCCGCGCACGCGCGTCCGCACATTTCACGATCCCTGACATCGCCTTGGATAAAATCGACGCCATCGAGGTCTTCGAGATTTCCCTTGTCGCCCGTGCTCAAATTATCCAGCACGCGAACGCGGTCGCCCTGAGAAATAATCATTGCAGCTGTGTTGCTGCCGATAAAGCCTGCGCCGCCTGTCACGAGATAGTACGCCAAAATAAGCCTCTTCGCGTAAAGCGAAACAAGTGAAAAGTCATTGAATTATAAGGCGTAAAATGGCTTCGTCAATTGGCAACAATGCTTATGAAATGATTTCTTTGTAGATGTCTTCAATCATTCGAGCGCTTTTGCCGATGCCGACCGGCTTGGGGATCGTGTCCCGTGCCGTCTGAAGCTTTTCGGGATTGGCGGCGATTTCTTTGATAAGTGAACGCAGATTCAGGGCGTCATGCGCTTTGAACAACATTCCGCCCCGTCCTTCTCCAACGAATTCCGGCAGCGAACCGTGGTCCGAAGCGATGACCGGAACGCCTGCGCCGAAGGCTTCATGCAGGACCTTCGGGGCGTTTTCAACCCATATGGAAGGCAGGATAAGTGCATCGATATTTTCGAAGATCGAAGCGGCTTGACTGGGTTCAAAGGCTCCGTGAAGATATATCTGATTTGGTCGGCGGCTGACGATTCCCTCTGATTGACGGCTCAGGTCCGCATCGCCGTATAGGTGCAGCGTCGCGCTATTCGCGGAAATTTCCCGGAACGCTCCGATAGCCAGATCAACGCCTTTTTCCCGATTTAAATGACCGATGAGCGCGAAGCGTAAAGGAGGCTTTGTTGCGGGAAATTCGCACGGCGCAAATTCATTTTCATCGATGCCATAGGGTATGAAATGCAGCTTGTTTTCCGGCAGGGTAAGACCGGCTTCGTAATATCGCCTTGCCAGATATTGGGAGGGGGAAATGAAAGCTTTGGTCTGCCGGAAAATGCTTTTCATCGTCTTCATGCGTGCTTTGAAAAATGATTTTCGCATTGGCGACAGGCCGCCAAGGAGTTTTGTAAACAGCGATCTCGATCTTTGATTGGAATCATTATCGTATGCGTGTGAAGCGCCGTAGCGAGACAGCTTAAAAAATGGAGCGAGCAAGCCTCGTTCGAAATAAAGCGAGGCTTCGCCGGCCAGGTCGCCTGCCCGAGCGCCCTTATAACAGTCCGAGCAGCGCTTTGAGGGCTTTGGGCCGGGGCAGGGCGTATCGCCCCTGAACAAAAGCCGGATTTGTGAACATATCCACCAATAATCATGCAAGGTGATAATGGTCGGATGCGTGGCCGTCAGTTTCCCTAAAGTATCCGTGCCGAATCCGATGCCGTGATGGATATGGATAAGGTCGGGGTGAAATTCGCGTGCGGTGTTAAGCAGGTCACGTTGAAGTTTGTATCTTGCCTTCGGACTGCGGTCCATCCAGCGGCGAACCGGCAATCCCTCCACGCTTTCATGGGTGGCGTCTGCGCCCTGGTGATCAACGCATTGCGTGTAGATGAGGATGTCGTGCTTTTTGATTTGCGCCTTGGCCAGTTGCAGGAGGTGTCTTTCCGCTCCGCCCCGGCGCTCAGGCGCAAACTGGTGAATGAGGTGAAGGATTCTCATGCCCGAGAATATCCCACAAATTCGGACGGTGCGTAAAGGAAAAGAATTTGAAGGATTAGTCGTCCCATTAAAACGCTGTTTTTAACACTCATTCCGATTTTCGCCCTCAACTCCCTTTAGAAAAATTCCGACGCAACCGGTTGTCATGTTTCATGCGCACTATCACCGGCTCCGCCGCGCTGCGCCGCCGCCTGCGCCGTCGTTCCGTTCGCGTCTGATTTCGGAAGCTCTGGCAGCCCACCGACTTCACCTTTCGTTTCTCCCTCGCAACCGTGGCCGTCTCGAAGGTCCCGGCTAGAAGTTTTTCCATCTTGTCGGGGCCGACGCGATGACGCCATTTCACCAGCAAAGTCGGATCCAAAGGGAACTGATGCTGAAAGTACCCGAGGCCGCAGAAATACTGCCAGTAGGGATTCTCCACCCAACGATCCACCACGGATTCGTCCGACTCGTTGAAAGCGTGCCTGAGGTAATGCAGGCCCACCAGAAGGCGAATTGGCTTGAGGTTGTTTTTTCCAGATCCAATCATCACCAGATCGAGGACTCTTTTCAAATGTGCGAAACTTTTCTTACGTTGCCGTGATGACTGTACGCCGTGGGAAGATTTCAGTTGCGGTTTTGGAAGCTGCCCGGATGATGAGATGACGCAAATGCGAACATGCCCAGATGGTTGCAACGAGCCGGTTGAAGAGTGTGTCGGGTCGTCAGACTGCCCGTTGACCGATGATGATATCGATGATGATTTGAACGACGACGAGGAAACCGATTGCTCAGAGGTTCTTGAGTTTATTTACTCTGACTGTGGTTTTGCCTTTGTAAGCGATGGTGATTTAGTGTCTGCGGAAGAGGCCGCCGATTACTGCAAGGAAAATGTTGGAAATTGGTCATGCGTGTTTGAGTGTCAGAATCACTCTGAGGTTGACTCCTGTGAAGAACTAGGGGAGTGCCTTGAAGAGCGCTGTGATATGCCTGTTGAATCAACTACTGAGCAAAGTTCGTCAGATGATGACGATGATGACGACAGCGGCGGTAAATGCGGATTGTTTTAATTGAAAAGGGATTGTCCGAAAGCGTGAGATAGAGTTGCCGGTTCGATGAAATTTGGACTGGCAAATTTTTGTTTGGCCAGGCAGCAATTAGAGACCGTAATAATGCAGAATCACCAGCGTATTAGTTCCCCATTTCGTCAAATAAGAATTCGTTAGAATTATTTACAATGGATTGCAAGAATAAGACATTGTTGCTTAAAACAAAATTGTCGTTCAAGTACTGAAAATATCTGAAGAAAAGTTCAAAAAAATATTTGGCAAAAAGCTTTCCTTCTATGGTCGAATTTGGTAAAATCCAGATGAATAAAGTTTGGAGGAACACATGAAGATCATGAAAATCACGATGCTGGTTGCCTTGGTTTCAATCTTGGTTTTGTGTTTAGCCTTGGTCATAGCTTGCGGTGCGCCGTCTGTTTCAAGTGATGATGATGATGACGCTGATGATGCAGACGACGACTCAAACGATGATCTCGACGACGATGACGGGGATGACGATTTTGACGATGACGCAAATGACGATGTGAATGACGACTTGGACGACGATGCCAGTGATGTCTGGGAGGACTCCACTTCCGGTTTGGTGTGGCAGGTGGAGCCGACGGACGACAAGATGAATGGGGAAGAAGCGATGTCGCATTGCGAGGGTCTTATTTTGGGCGGCTACAGCGATTGGCGCCTGCCAACGATTTCGGAGCTTCGAAGCCTGATTCGCGGCTGCCCCGCGACGGAAACAGGCGGTTTATGCGGTGTGACAGACTCATGCAAAGAAGATGACTGTAGCAATGATGCGTGCCTTGGTTGTGAGAGAGGTTTTGGTCCTGGACCGGAAGGCGCCTACTGGCCTGTGGAACTCGCAGGCGATTGTTCCGATGAGCATTTTTATTCCGGCTATTGGTCGTCCGTTGGTGTGCTCAGCGGCATCGAAATGAATTCATGGCTCGTCGGTTTTAACGGTGCCTACGTCACCCACATTTCACGTGCCAGGAACAACCGTGTGCGCTGCGTACGTTGATCTACACTGATTGTAGTTCCCAAGCGCTTCTTCGATGTCTTCAAGTAAACATCGTTAACAAGGGGGGATTCGGTAGTTAAATTGACGAGCGAAGTCACCGACAATCTCAGAAGTGGATGCTATACTTCAACTCTACCTCTTAACAAGCCGCCATGCGGGCTTGTATTTCCCTACCCAGCAATTTCCATCATTGGCATACCACTTCATGAAATAATATGGCATATCAACACCGTTATTCTCAAACTGCCATCTATCACGAGTAAAGCTATTACTGTGATTGTACACTCTTACCTTCATTATGCACACTCTACCATGCCAGCTTGCGCCAATTGACCAAAAATCACTATGGCCGCCTGTGCTGTCAAACTTACCACCTACCCAATCAATGAAAAAGAGAGTATGAATTGAAGAATTCGCATATTCCCAATTCGCCCCGCCCCTGCTGCCGACAAATGCATAATCTCCCGGCCTAAAAACCCACTCTAAATCTTCATAGGATATGTCATTATTGGCATATCTATTTCTCAGGAAGTCACCTTGATTATCATGGCCCCTTGCATCTGTTAGTGTCGGCATTGGGAGATTTAGATTTGTTTCATTTCGAATTACCCACAAGACAAAATTTCTACACCAACCGACGGGCTCGTCAGTTGGGACTGGCGGGTCTGTAAAATTCCCATACCAAAAAGCAGGATATTTTGAACTCCATTGCTTTCCAAGATCACCTGCTGCCCGAGTTAGTATTTTCCTCCCCGTTGTGCCACAGAGCCCTTTGACAAAAGAAAATACAATATCTTCTTTATACTTCTTTATAGCATTGTCTAATATTAACGGACTTGCTGCCGAACCGGCACCAATAGGTAAAAATAGATTGGATCTCGCAAAGATTATAGTATTGTTAAGCACGACAGTAAGACGTTCTATTTGATCACATTGGAGATGTGAACTCTGATAAATGGAAATGTAGTCAAAAGCATCTGCGACATGATCCGGTGAGTGTAATCCCATAGATTTCTACTGTTATCTGTTGCATTGCGGCAATTAGGAAAATCCAATCTCTGCTTCCCTGGGGTTGCCAGAACAGTTACTGGATTACGCAATTGTCTGGTTGTATGGTTGCCAATGTAAAATGAAAACTCCGCAGCACTGTTATTAGTGCCGAAGTCGATATCAATATATGTATAGTCAGTACTCGTTGCTCCACGCCGATAGCCATATGCTGTGTACCAGTCAGGGCATAGCCAAGTATAAGGTACAGAGCTCTTTGACATTTTAGTGTCGAGCGCGGGTACACCAATCTTGCTGAGCAATTCAGTGGATACTAAAGGCTCAGCCTCTGTCGAAACAGCCTTATACGGGACCAACGGTGAATCCTTCGGAACTATGTTGGCCGGTTCTAATCCGTCTTCCCGAGGCTTGGGTTTCCAGGGAGTCAGCGGACTGTCTTTCGGCACAACCTTCAGCGGCTTATAGGGGCTATCGGAATCGGCGACGTTGCTGGAAAATAATTTATCTC
>CAZQAE010000088.1:0-18909 GCA_964591275.1 uncultured bacterium
GAATATTTCAGAACGCATCGTCGTGAGTTTGGCGACGGAATCGATATCGTGGTGATCGTGAAGAATGCGGCTAAGATCGAGGGACTGCGCGATGTGGAGAGAAACTTTGAACAGTTCTTCCATAAAGCGCCCTGGGCGAAAAGGGCCGGGTCTGGTATCCAGGATCGCCCTGGTTCTGATCGGCCTTTATAAAAGGATGGTCTCTCCGTGGCTTCCGCCGGCTTGCCGCTTTACGCCCACGTGTTCGGATTATGCCCGTGAGTGCTTCAACAATCTGCCGCCGGCGAAAGCGGCTTATTATTCGTTGCGCCGATTTTTGCGTTGCAGGCCCTGGGGTGGCAGCGGTTATGATCCGGCGCCGAAAGACTAGAGGAACAACAGCCATGTCCAACACTGCAACATTTACCATGGAAGAAGAAACGAATGGATAGAGATTTCATTATTGGGATCGTTCTATTGCTGGTGATCTTTTTCGTTTGGCAATCCTTCGGACCGAAACCGCAGCCGGCTTTGGTTCCTGAAGATTCGGCAGTCGGCGAAAGTGTACCGGGGCCAACGATTGTGCCGGCTTTGGTTCCGGATGAGGCTGCACAAGCGGTCACGCCATACCAGGCGCCGCCAGATCAGGACCCGACGGGAATGAATCCGGTCGGTATGGGTACACCCGAAACGACCATCTCGCCCGTTCAAATCACTCCCCAACCGGCTTTCGAGGTCAACGGCGAAAACTTCGTCGCCCAATTCAGCAATGTCGGTGGACGAATTTCCTCCTGGAAGCTAAAAAATTTCAATGATGTGGCCGGACTCGAGGGCAAACCCCTGGACATGGTTTCCCTCCCCGATTCAGGAAAGCTGCCCCTGTCAACGTACTGGGTCGGAGCCGGGCCGCGCATCAACATATCCGACGTGTATGAAATCGAAAGCAAGGGACCCGACAGAGTCGTTTTTTCCAGAACGGATTCCTCCGGCTTTAAGATCACCAAGACATTCGAGCCGAATTTGTCCGGGTATGGGGTCAAGCTGAATGTGTTCGTCCAGGCTCCGCCGGGGCAAACCGGACAAGGGCGATTGTCGGTCAGCAACTATCGGGAACAAATCATTACAAAATCGGGCCTTTTTAGTCGTGGTTTCGACATAACGAAGTACGTAGCCTACGTGAGCGGGAAAAAGGAGGCGGAGCCGATTGAAAAGGCGGCTGGAGTATCCTACCCCGGAAACGTGATCTGGGCCGGTTTCGACAATCTATATTTCCTTTCGGTCATTGCCCCGGCCGTTTCCGAGACCGCGCAGGCGCAGGCCATCGGCTCTACCGGTCCCGGCGACCCGGTCGCATCGGTGATCACCATGCCCGAACGATTGATCAATTCCGGAGAAACGGTTGAATGGGAGTTCGCGGCTTACCTGGGTCCCAAAACCGAAAAAACCCTGATCACTGCGGCGCACAGTTTCGATCAGGCTTTGGATTTCGGGTGGTTCACCATCATTGCCAAACCCCTTGTTCGCGTTCTGCAATTTTTCCAGAGCCTCGTGAAAAACTGGGGCCTGGCCATTATCATCGTGACCATCATCATCAAGTTGCTGCTTTTACCCCTCACGCAGAAATCCTACAAATCCATGAGCGCTATGTCCAAACTTCAACCCGCCATGAAGGAGATTCGTGAGAAATATGGCGAAGATCGCGAGAGGCTGAACCAGGAAATGATGGCTCTGTATAAGGTTCATGGCGTCAGTCCGGCCGCCGGCTGCCTTCCCATGCTGGTTCAGTTGCCGTTTTTTATTGCCTTTTATCGCGCCCTTTATGGCACTATCGAACTGCGCCACGCGCCATTTATGTTGTGGATTCAGGATCTTTCCGCCCCCGACCCCTACTACGTGACGCCGATTGTCATGGGGATCAGCATGGTGGCCAGCCAGAAAATGACGCCCACCACCGCCGATCCGATGCAAGCAAAAATGATGCTGATGATGCCGGTGGTGTTCACCTTCTTCTTTCTCAATCTGCCCTCGGGCTTGGTTCTTTACTGGTTTGTGAGCAACGTGTTGACCATTGGGCAGCAATACTACCTGCGAAGATCTTCAGACAAGGATACGACTCCGGAGCCCGATCTTCCAAAGGACAATGTCAAAGAGATAACTGCCGAGTAATTTGAGAATACATACGAGCAGGCTCTTAGGGTCTTGCCTTTTCGTCATAGGAGAAAATATATGACCAGCATCGAATCAGAAGCCAGAACTATTGATCAGGCCGTGAAAAAAGCCTGTGAACAATTGGGAATCGACACGGAGAATGCCGAAATCGAAGTGCTTCGGGAACCGAGAAGTATTTTGGGAGTGCCCACCAAAAGCGCCCGCGTTCGCGTTACGCAAAAGGAGGCATCCGAAACCGGGGATCCCGATAGTGAACGGGCGCATCTGAAGTTTCAGAAAAGCGGGGGCACAAAATCGGAAGACAACAATCCGCCGAAAGTTTCTGCGCCGAAAGCCGACAGTCAATCTTTTGAAGCCGATGAGCGTCCCATCCGGGATGCTGATTTCGATCCCGCCGCCGCCTTGCGAAGAATATGCGAAGAAATCGATCCGGAATGCGAAGTGGAATCGAAAACGGAAGACGACCGCTTGCTTCTTTCGGTTTCCAGCAGCGGCTCGGGCATTTTCATCGGTCGGCGGGGTGACACCTTGGATGCGCTGCAATACATTATCAATCGCATGGCGTCGAAGCAGAATCCAACAATCGGAAG
Organism: uncultured bacterium; assembly: GCA_964591275.1. Classification (GTDB taxonomy): domain Bacteria; phylum Lernaellota; class Lernaellaia; order JACKCT01; family JACKCT01. The sequence goes on from CAZQAE010000088.1 coordinate 2,739, forward strand.
GATCGTTGTCGATTCGGAAAATTACCGGATACGCAAGATCGCCAGACTGGAGGACGACGCGAAAATGTTGGCCGCCAAGGTTCGGCGCTACGGGAAACCGGCGTCCACGGAACCCATGACGGCCTTTGATCGTCGCGTGATCCACACAACGCTCGTGGATGAAGATGGAATCGATACACGCAGCCTTGGCAGAGGCGACCGAAAGCGTGTACAAATATTTTCCACTGCGCGCAGGCAAGAGCAGCAGGACTGAAGCTCTTAGAAAAACAAAGCGGCATTTCTCATAAGCGATGCCTCATGGGAGGTTCCCCATGCCCACCGGGAAAAACTACAAGAAGGAACCGTCAATCCAGGGCGCGGCTTTGTTTCTTCTGTCGTTGGAGCAGGATGGGTTGAAAAAACTCGGCGGCGCCAGGGATATTATTCGTGACACTTTCAAAGAACTTGGCGTAACCGAGGACCAAGTTTATCAGCACATCAAAGAAAATCACGCCGAGTTGGAAAAACTCCTGGCGGAACGTGCCGGACCACGCAAAAGATAATGTAATCAAGGAAAATCGGGAGGCAGGCGATGAGTGACATTGACAAGAAAATCCCCAAGGCGCCGAAGATTCTCAAGATTGAACTGAAAGTGGATGAAAAACTCGCTGGCGGAGAGTACGTCAACATCTGCATGGTGAACCACAGCGACTCGGAATTTGTCCTCGACTGCTTTTTCATGCAGCCCGGCAGGCCTCCGAAAGCGACGATGAAAAGCCGGCTTGTTCTCACGCCGCGCAACGCAAAAAGGCTAAACTCGGTTCTGACGGAGCATATCAAGCGCTTTGAGCAGAAGTTCGGCAAAATCGACATTCCCGAACCGATTCCGCCTGTTACAATAGTTCATTAGTGAAAATCCGGAAGTGAGAAGTGAGAAAATGGAAGTGGAGGCCTGCGAAGCTTCGCGATGCGGCAACACAGGCAAGGGTGCCTGTGCCACACAGTTTTCGCTTGGCGAAAGCTATTTGATGAACTAGATACATTGACATGAAATCCAACAAAATCCACGACAACAAAAGCGTGATGTAGCACAGGTGCCTTCGCCTGTGTTGCCACTCCCGGCAATCCTGGAAATATGTAGGTTGGCGCCAAGCCCATGAGCGATATAAATACTATCGAAAAAATCAGCGAGGCAGCGGCGCAAAGGCCACTGACAATGGATGAGGCGTTGCGCCTTGTTGACACGGAAAACGATGAAGCCTTTTGGGCATTGCTCACCGGCGCCAATGCTTTGCGGCTTCGTTATAGCGATCAGGCGGCATTGTGCGCCATTGTCAATGCCAAGTCAGGCCGTTGCGGCGAAGATTGTTCCTTCTGCGCGCAGTCGGCGCATTATCACACAACGATCAAAGAATACGATCTCATCCATGTCGAAAAGATGATTACGGCGGCTCGGGCGGCTTCTGAAATGAGTGCCCAAAAATTCTCCGTTGTTGTCTCCGGACGAAAATTGTCGTCGCCCGAATTGAAAAACGTCGGCGATTTCGCGTCTCGCCTGAAGAAAGAAACGGGGCTTTCGTCCTGCGCTTCGCTGGGTGTTTGCAGCGAGACCGAGCTGCTCGAATTGAAAAAAACCGGATTGCGTAGGTATCATCATAATATGGAAACCAGTCGCAGCTTTTATGCAGCGATCTGCACGACCAGGACCTATGACGACAACCGGGAAGCGGTGCTCGCCGCAAAGCGCGCCGGACTGTCGGTGTGTTCCGGTGGTCTATTCGGCATGGGCGAAAGCTGGGAACAGCGTGTTGAATTATTTATGGACCTGCGGGAACTGGATGTCGATTCCGTCCCGATCAATTTTTTGCATCCCATCAGCGGCACACCCCTGGAAAACGCTGATGAGCTATGCCCCAAAGATTGCCTGAAGATAATTGCTCTGGCGCGGCATATCCTCCCGAACAGAGGCGTCGTTGTTTGCGGTGGTCGCGAGCGAAATCTGCGCGACATGCAGTCGCTCATCTTCCACGCTGGAGCCTCGGGTATGATGATCGGCAATTATCTGGCCACGAAGGGACGCCAGCCCCGCGATGACCTGCAGATGCTCAAAGACCTGGGAATTGAGATCGCACATTCCGATTAAAGGCATAAGCGTTTAAATAAGTTGAATTTGATTAGTATGGGTGGTATAATACGTATTGCACGTGGAAACGAGGAGCAATTGTGCGTAAAAAATTGACTATCACCGTGGAGCAGGATGTTTATGCCGGGTTGAACAGCCTGATCGGGCGTGGGCGAATCAGCGCCTTCATCAATGCTCTTGTGCGTCCTCATGTCATTCAAGATGAGTTGGAAAAGGCGTATGCCGAGATGGCCAAAGATGAAAAAAGGGAACAAGAGGCGGAGGAATGGTCTGAGAATTTGATAGGCGACACGTACAATGAAACGCGGTGAAGTATGGTGGGTCAATTTCGACCCGGCAATGGGTGGCGAAATTAAAAAGAGCCGCCCAGCCGTCATTATAAGCGTCAATTCCTCCAATAAAGCGCTCAATCGAATCCAGGTGATTCCACTGACAACGAATATCTTTAAGCTGTATCCGCCGGAGGCTTATATCATGTTGAAAAACAGGCAATTGAAGGCGATGGCCGATCAAATCATGACCGTCAGTAAAAAACGCCTGCAAAACAAAGTGGGAAAGCTTTCGCCAAGCGATATGATCGCCATCGAAAGAGCAATAAAAATTCAACTCGATCTGAAGTAAAGTGAGCCATTGCTGAGAACATGAGCCTTGACCAAAACATTTATGAGCGTCTCGGGCAACTCGAAAAGGCTGACCTTCGTCGCACCCTTCTTTCGCTGGAAGGCCCGACCGGACCCTACGCCGTCATCGGTGGACGAAAGTTCGTCAATCTATGCTCCAACGATTACCTTGCACTGGCGGGCGATCCACGTTTGATCAAAGCTGCCGGAGCCTGTGCCGAAAAATGGGGCGCCGGCGCCGGCGCAAGCCGCCTGGTGACGGGAAACCTTGTCTGCCATGAGGAACTGGAAGAGGAAATCGCCTCTTTTCTTGGCTACGAGGCCGCGCTTTGCTTCGGTTCCGGCTACCACGCGAACACGGGATTGATACCGGCGCTGGCGGGCGAGGGTGATCTTCTTTTATCGGATGAACTCAATCACGCAAGCATCATCGATGGCTGTCGCCTTTCAAAAGCGAGGCGCCTGACCTTTCGCCACCGTGATATGGATGACTTGGAGAATTTGTTCAAGAAGCACCGGCGCGGTGCGCGCCATGCCATTGTTCTGACGGAGTCCGTCTTTTCCATGGACGGGGATGCGCCGGATTTTGCGGCGCTGTCGGGCATTTGCGAAAAATACGATGCGACTTTGATCGTCGATGAGGCGCACGCCCTGGGAGTCGTCGGCGATGGCCGGGGAATGATTGCGGCTTCTAACCTGCAAAATCGGGTTGCCGCCGTCGTTGGAACATTCGGCAAGGCCTTTGGCGCCTTCGGCGCATTTGTCGCGTGCTCAAAAAATATGCGTGAGTTTCTGATCAACACCGCGCGATCCGCGATTTTTTCCACGGCGCTTCCTCCCCCCGTTGTTGGGGCGGCTCTGGAAGCGGTTCGCATCGTCAAGGTGCAAGGCGCGGAACTGACTCGCAGGCTGGCGGCGAATGCCAGAGCCCTGGTTGACGCGGCGCGCACCGCCGGTTTCGATGTTCCCGATCCGGCGGGGGCCATTGTGCCGGTCATCATCGGGGGCGAAAAAGAAACCCTGCGTGCGGCGCATGACCTCTACGAACGCGGCGTCCTCGCACGCGGCATCCGTCCTCCAACCGTTCCCAAGGGCAGCTCTCGACTGCGCCTGACGGCCTCTGCGGGGCACACGAATGCGGACATTCAAATTATTTCAGATGCTTTTGGCCAATTGAAGATCGCCTGAGAATTAACCGGCTGAATCCGGCGAGGATGAAGAACCGGCCAACTCCTCATGCAGTTTCGCCGTGCGTTCGCCGTATGCTTTCCAGGTATAATCCTCGACGCGCTGCCGTCCGAGGTGCCCGATGGCGGAGGAGAGTTCGGAATCATTATAAAGCTTCTTTATGGCGGCGCCGATGGCCTTTGGATCGCCCGGCGGAACGAAAAGCGCTGATTTGCCATACTCGGCCACGGAGCCGGCCTGCGCGGTGACGATCATCGGCAGTCCATGGGCCATGGCTTCATAGGTGACCAGAGCGCTGCCTTCTTCAAGAGAGGGAAAACAGAAAACATGCGCGTTGGCCATATGCTCGAAAACATCGGCTGAAAATCCCGTAAAGAAAACGTCGCCGCGATCAAACCAGCGCTGAAATACCCTTTCGGCGCTTTTTTCCAATCCGCCCACGATAATCAGTTCGGCCTTTTTGAGCTTGAGGTCGTCCCAGGCTTCGAGAATATCCAGGACGCCCTTGCGAACGCCGACCTGCCCTACGAAGAGCACGCGAAAAGGGTCGCGCTTTTCCTGGCTGACCGGCTTCAGCCCTTCAGGAATATCGAAACCAAAGGGATTGATCACTAGTTTGGCTTCATCAACGCCCTCATCGATGAAGCTCTGCCATGCGTGCTGGGAAGGCACCACAATCCTGTCGGCCAGGTCGTAATCCTGCAGGCAGCGGTCTATCACCTTCGACAAAGGCCGATAATGAAGCCCTCTGTGTTCGTGAGCCTCGGCGAGGATTTTCGTCTGCGTGTTGATGTGCGTGCTGGCCCTGTCGATGACGATTTTGACGCCCATCTTTTTCGCGAGTTTCACAGCCTCCGTAGCCTGGCTGTTCCAGGCGTGCATCGTATCGAAAGTTTCTTCACTATTTTTCAAGAGTTTCTGAACGCCTTTGTCGAAGCGCTTGTTCTTCATGGAAAAGAAAAACTTGTCTGGCACGAAACGCCGCCACCCGTCGCGATAGAAGGGGATCTCGGTGATCTTTTCGCCGTCGATTTCGGTCTGGACATTTCGCAGACAAGCCAGGCTGGCGAGATGTTTCGCTCGATGCAAACCCGCTGCGGCGTTGAATGACGTGGTCCCGATGCCGGGGCCGCCCAAGTCTGAAGCTATGGTGTATAAGGTTCGCATGGCAAACCACAATAGGGAAAAAATCGGGATATTGGAAGTCCCTGATTTTCACAAAAAAAGGCGCGGCTTTTCACGCGGTTTTCAAAAAAAAGCGAAAGTGATTTTTCTAGTTTGATCCCGATGGTCCCGGTTATGCGCCGCAACACCCGCTTTCGCCCGAGTCATCCGGTTCATCGCCGGCATTGTTGTTGAGGCAATCGTTATTTTCTTTTGGCATCGATTTTCAGGCGCTCAGTGCCGTGGTCAAGACGCGTGATCGCATGTATAATACGAGTAGTGAGCCTTTTTTATTGTCGGCGCGTATTTTTATTGGATGAAAAATGAAAAAAACAATCACTGCCCTGACATTCGCCTTTTTCGCCATCTTCTGCATTGCCCTTTTTTCATGCGGCGATGACGATGATTCGAGTTCGGATTCTGATGACGATACAGGTTCGGAATCCAACGACGACGCAAACGACGACGCAAACGACGACGCGGACGATGACGATGATTTGGATGTGGGTTCGCCCAACATCGTCGTCATTATGGTCGACGATATGGGCATGGCGCACTACAACACGCTTTTGCAGGGCGGCTATATGCCCAATCTGGCGCAACATATCGTAGATAAGGGAACAGTTTTCACCGAGTCTTATGTGTCGAATCCCATGTGCTGCCCATCAAGATCGATTTTTTTGACCGGCCAGTACACGCACAACAACGGCGTGTGGAACAACAATTTCCCCTTGGGCGGCGTGACCAGTCTGGACGATTCTTCGACCGTGGCTACGTGGTTGCAATCGGCGGGCTATCGTACCTGCCTGATTGGAAAGTATCTCAATGAATACGGCGATATGACGGCGGAGGACTACGTGCCTCCGGGGTGGGACGACTGGTTCGTGGCGCTTCGCGACACGATCTATCAGGTATACAACTATACGATCAACGACGACGGACAGGTCGTGGAATATGGTGAGCGGTCGGAGGACTATTCGACTGACGTGTTTAAGCGTCGCGCGGTCCGTTTCATTGATGAGGCGGCGGCGGAAGAGAACCATGCGCCCTTTTTTCTTTGGCTCAATCCCCTGGCGCCGCACGTGGAATTTCCTGAAAACGGCTTCACGAGCCTGCCGTCTTTCAGCACTTACTATGAGTTAACTATCCGCCCGGCGCCGCGCCACTTGGGGATTTTCGACCAGGATTTGCCCGACTGGCCGGCCTTCAATGAAGCGGATATGAGCGACAAGCCCTGGTGGATGCGCATCAGGCCGAACCTGTCGGAAACGGATATCTCCAATGCGCGCCGGCAGTGGAACGATCAACTGGCCTCGCTTTTGGCTGTGGATGAAATGATCGGCGACGTGATCGACGCCTTAAACCGAACCGGCTCAATGCAAAACACGGCGCTGATGTTTTTGTCCGACAACGGCTATCTGATGGGGCGACACCTGGTTCCCGGCAAGACAGCGCCCTACGAAGAGGCGATTCGCGTTCCGATGATCATTCGCGAACCGGAGCAGAGTGAGCCGCGCATCTGCGACAGGCCGGTCGTGAACAATGATCTGGCGCCTACGCTGGCCGCCTGGGCCGAAGCCGCGCCGACGCATACTATCGACGGACGATCCCTGCTACCCGTGCTGGACGATCCCGAGATGGACAATTGGCGGACACGTTTTCTTATCGAACACAAGTCCGCGACGAACACGCCTTTTGAAATTCCCGACTACCTGGCCCTGCGCAATTTCAGCAACGCCCCGGGCGAAATGAACGCCCTTTTTGCGCAGTATTACTACCAGGGAGATCCGATCCCATTTGAGTTCTACGATATGGATTTGGACCCTTATCAGATGCAAAGCCTGGCAAACGACGTCTCCCCGGAGCGCATCGCGCAGCGCGAAAAATTGATGGAACATTTGTTGGAGCTTTCCGTGTGCGCCGGGCAGGAATGCCGTCGCCTTGAGGACCGCTCGGGCGAGTAATGAAAAAATGTAGGGGCAGGTCTCCGTGCCTGCCCATCAATGGGCGACCAAAAGGGGATCGCTTTTAAAATTGCTTTCCGCTGACCTCTGACCACTGACTCCATACAATTCCGGCAATTTTCTCTTAACAATTCGTGTTACGAATTACATAGATATGCTACTTTTTGAGGGCCGTCGGGCCGGCGACCTTTATCGTATCCGCGACGGCGGTCGGCATTGCCGTATCCAGGGCGAAAAAGCACATGGACGAAAAGGAGGCGCCGCTTCTGGGCGTCACTGCGGCCTTCGTGTTCGCGGCGCAGATGCTCAACTTTCCGGTCGCCGGGGGCACGAGCGGGCACTTTCTCGGGGCATTGTTAGCCGGAGTGCTTTTGGGGCCTTTCAACGGCTGCCTTGTGCTGACTCTCGTGCTCATTATTCAAGCCCTTGTTTTCGCGGACGGGGGCATCACCGCCCTGGGCTCGAATATCTTCCTCATGGGCGTTGTGGGCGGCATCGGCGCTACATATTTCTTCTATGGCTTAAAGTGCCTTTTTCCGAAAACCAAGCGGGGCTTTATCGCCGCCGTCGTCGTTGCCTCGTGGGTCTCGGTGGCCTGCGCTTCGGTCGCCTGCGCTTTACTTCTGGCCCTTTCCGGTACCGTTCTCACCGTCACGCAGGATATGTTTTTCGCCGCGCAGACCTGTTCGTGCATCATTGTTCTTTACAAAGGACGCATCGAACGCGACGGACATATCGAGCAAGTTTTTTCAGATGACAAGCTACTGGAAAAATGCAATCTCGATTTTAAGAGAAACTACAGCGTCCTGGAAAAATTGCGGGGATGAGTGAGCGCCGTAAGCGCCGTCACCGCCGACTCGACAAAAATTCCTTCTTAGGCTAACAACAAATGTCTAGGGGAAGCGCCCTGTCCGCCTCGCCGTTTGATCGGCGATTGCCATTTGAAAAATAATCCCGCCGTATTGAAAACTAGTTTGGAGCCTCGCCGTGCTGACTCGAAAATTTTCTGCTTTTCTATTTTTTACGCTCGTTGCCATCATTTCGCTTTTGGTTATCGGGTGCAATTCCGGGGATGACGATGATTCCGACAGTGCGTCGGATATAACGGACGATGATACGCAAACGGATGATGATGATGCGTCAGGCGACCGCCTGTACGCCGGCGCGGCCTCCGCTTCTCTGGACCTCCCCATTGGCATTGCCATGGGCGGCTTCGCTGTGCGTATCGGTCTCATCATGCCCTACAACAAGCTTATGGGCGGCTCTTTCGGCTACCTGGACCGACCGGATGTCAAAGCCGTTGCTCTTCGCCGCAACGGTTTGACGTTGGTCATCGCGAGAGTTGTGATGATGGGCGTCACCGAAAGCCTGCGCACGCAGGTGGTCAATTTGGTCCGCGAGCAAACGGGCTTGGACCTTGACCGAAGTCTTATCCTCAATGCGACTCATACGCACTCGGGTCCGGGGCACTTTCTTCCCGTACCGGACATCACCGGCCTGGTCGGCGTTGACGTGTATAACCAGAAAATTGTGGATCGCATTGCCGGCAGCATCGCCGGCACTATCGTAGAAGCCATTGAGAGTATGGAGCCGGCTCGAATTGGCTTCGGATACAGAGAGAGTTTCGATCCCGATGAACGACTCGTTGAAGACCGCCGCTGCTATAACGGCCCCGGCGTCTTCAAAGAAGATCGCCTTTGGATCGGGAGAATTGAAAACGACGAAGGCGAAACTTTTGCGATGCTCGTCGGCATGGCCATGCACGGCGTGATCTATAGTTACGGCATGTTCGACCTGACGGGCGACGCGCCGGGCGGCGTGGAGCGGGCCGTGGAAAAACTATACGATTACCCGGTGACGGTGTTGTATATCCAGGGTTCAGCAGGCGATGTCGTGCCTCTGATAGGGGGTTCTTTAGGACATGGTTCCATGCAGATGACCGAATGGATCGGCTCTCAGGTCGCGCAAATCGTCAAAGAAATCGACGAAGATGTCATTACCGACGACCAGCCGGAATTGAAAGTCCTCACACGGCGCTACACGACCGACCGCCAAACCCTGGGTTATGAGCCCGGTGAATTCGGCTATTATGACTATGCGGGCGAATTTATCGAATACGAGAAGGGCGCCATGGAGTGCGGCGTCTTGGCCAACGAAGCGCAAGGCAGCATCGCCGATTGCGACAATCCGGAGACGATGCTCGTGGACGGCTATCTCGGATGCATGGTCGACTTGTCCTGGCCGCAAGTGGCTGTGGCCGCGGATTTGTTTACCCAGTCGCCTTTGACCGTGGCTCGGATCGGGGATCATTATTTCTTCACGGCGCCCGGAGAAATCACTTCGCATCTGGCGGTGGATACGCGGCGACAGATGGCCGAAACCCTTGGCGTGCCATTTGAAAACATCAACACCATCGGATACGCGCAGAACTACATCTTCTACATCCTCCAGGATTGGGATTGGATGCAGGGCGGCGGCGAGACGGAAGGGTCTTTCTTCGGCTGGCGATACGGACCCTGGCTTCAAAATGAGGTGAGCCGAATGGCCCTTTGGATGGAAGAGAGCAATCCGCCGCCGGATGACGACCCGCCTCCGAACCTGTTTTATAAAGAAACAGAAGCGGTCCAGCCGGAACTTTCAGAACGGCTTGGCGAAGTCGCCGTTGAAGCGAAGGCTGAATCACAGCGCTTTGAAATTGTGCGCTTCACCTGGTACGGCGGGCATCCGGAAATCGACCGACGGCGTGTCGTTTTGCAGCAAAAGGTTGACGGTGAATACGTCGACGTGAAGCGCTCCAACGGCTCCATATATGACGATGAGGGCTGGGAAATTGCAGTGCGCCTGTTTCCAGTGCCCTCATATCGGGAAGAGCGAAATTTGGAGTCCAGGCTTTTTGAATATCGGATTGCCTGGGAGACCAGTTTCGACGACCCCATCGGCCTTTTGCGTTTTAAGGTTATCGGCGTTGGCCGGACAAGCCAGGGAGAAATATCCTACGAACTGGCTTCAGAGCCATTCAGATTATCGCCCGCGCAAAACATTATGGTGTACGACATATCGGCGACGCAAAGCGGCGGCAGTCTGACAATCGAAGCAACGGCGGCTTATCCGCCCGACCCGTGGATGGCTCGGCGCATGCGCTCTCCCCTCTCCGGGGGAAACAATCCGGCGATCATCCCCGGCGGCAGCGCCGTGGCGACAATCGAGGATGAGCAGGGCAATTTGGCGCAGTGCGCCCTAATCTATGATCCCCTGACGCAAAAACTCGTCGGTGAGTTGGCAACCGAAGGTTTGACCGGAGCATTAAGGGTTGAGGTTGCATCCGGCGCTGTCAACGACGGATACGCAAACACCAACAGCGAAGCTTCCGAGCCTGTTGTCACGCAGCCCTGATGTTGGCGAATGGCGCGAAGGGTTTGGAATCGCAAAGCCACTAATTTATTGACGGGACTTGTCTGTGATTTCTCATCGGCTTTCGCGGCGTCCTCGCCATGCGGGCAGGCCGATCAGTTCGATCCACAGGCCTCCCAATTGCCAAAGGGATCGGACGAGGCGGCTGATGTTGAATATCTGGCTTTGGCCGTAAACACGGAAATGATGCTGCACGCCGACCTCCGTAAACCTGGCTCCGGCGTCCTGTAGTTTTCGCATCAATTCCACGCATATGGCTCCTGAGCGCCGTGTCAGATGGAAATCTTCCATCGCCTTCCGGCGGATCAGCCTGAAGTCGCAGTCCACATCCCATATTTCCAGTCCGAAACCGAAACGGATGAGGTGTTGATATATGCCGCCGATGAACTTGCGGTGAATGGGATCGTTGCGCCTGGTCTTGTAGCCCTGCACAAGGTCGATATCCTCGTCCATCGCTTCGACCAGCAGCTTAAGTTGGGCTGGATTATATTGCGCGTCGCCGTCCGTGTAAAAAACCCAGTCTTTCGTCGCGGCGGCAAAACCGCTGATCAATGCGCCTCCGTATCCGCGATTATTTTCATGGAAGACCAGACGCAGATGCTCACTGAAAATGCCTTGCATCCTTTCCAGCAGTTCTCGGGCACCGTCTTCGCTGCCATCGTCCACGACGATGACCTCGTAGTCGTCGCTCACTTCCTTTAGTGTGAATAAGACGGAAAGAACCATGCTCGCGATTGTTCCGCGATCGTTGAAGCAGGGGAAAAAGCAGGATATGGATGGCTTGTTCACAAGGTCTCCCTCAAGCCTGAGCGCCAACTCGCGCCGTGCTCGGCGATTTTTCATTTGACCACGACTTTCCTTTAAGTTGCAAGAGCGCGTGAATCGGCGGTTGATTTAAAACATTGTAACGAATAGGATTTTAAAAACCTGGACTGGTGACTTGCTCGACGCCGCAAAGAATATGAAATATAGGCAAGGATGCAAATTTTCCGATCCGGGATATGTTTTCCATCTTGCAAAGGATGACATGAACATGCCTGTGCTTGTTATCGTGCGATCAGTCGGATTGAGGGAATATTTCGTGGTCGAAGACCAGGAGCTGTTAATCGGTCGCAGTGAAGACTGCGAGATTTTTCTCAACAATGGCAGCGTGTCGCGTCGGCATGCGAAAATCGTCGCCCAGAAAGGCGGTTTCATTGTCGAGGATCTTGGCAGCAAGAACGGCACAACTGTCAACGGAGACCTGATTACGCGGGGGCCTGTTGAAATCGGCGACGACATTTTCTTCGGAGATGTGAAAGCCCGCCTTTTGCGCGATGTCGCCGAGGAGGCAATCGGGGATCAATATCTGCGCGAGCAAACTTTTCCTCTTGGCGCCGACATCCTTTCACCCGACGCCGATCATCTTCGATTTCTTTTTGATCTTATGCCCGCCGCGCCGACTCTCAGGGATGAAAAAGCCGTCTGCAAATTTGCCGTTGGCGCGCTGCTCGAACATTTCCTGAGCGACAATGTTTTCGTGGCGCTTTATGACAACGCCAGGAATCGTTATCACGGGGGTTTTTTCCGTAGTGCGGATAAAAAGGTCATGGCGCCTTCGCTTCCCGCAGGTCTTTTGCAAAAGGCAACGCATTTCAAAAAGGCCATGTTGCTCATTGATGTGCGGCGAGAGATGACGGAAAACCCCGGCGAGGGAGTTTCCTGCGCCCTGTGCGTTCCCATGATCGCCGGCGGGGAATTGCAGGGTTTGATCTACCTGGACAGAGATTCGGCAAAACCGCTGTTTGACCAGCCGGACGCCGCGCTTTGTTCGGCCATGGCCGCCACCTTCGCCACATTGATTTTCATGAGCCGCATGGTTGGCCATCTGCGTCGCACCAATAAAGAACTCAAGCAGAAGATGGAGGGGCTGGAAATGCTGGGCCGTAGCCAGGCCCTGACGGAAGTTCGGGAAAAGCTGGTGTCCTTTGGGGCCAAGGCTGAGGCCTCGGTACTCATCCTGGGTGAAACCGGAACGGGGCGCTCTTTGGCCGCGCGCATGATTCATCGCTTTTCCCGTCGTCCCGATAAACCTTTCCTAAGCTTTAACTGCGCCTCATTGCCGGCGGAACTTGTGGGCAGCGAGCTTTTCGGTCACGTTCGCAACGCCTTTCCCGGCGCGGATCGAGATCGTCGCGGACTGCTGGAATTGGCCGATCAGGGAGCTTTGCTCCTCAGTTCCATCGACGCCATGCCGCTTGGAGTGCAGGATAAGCTATTTCGTTTCCTGGAGACCGGCGAGTTTTCACCGCTGGGAGTCGATACGCCTGTCGCGGTGAAGGTCCGCGTTATCGTAGCGATGGCGGGCGCTCCCGCCGATCACATACAATCAGGTCATTTGCGGGAAGACTTGTTCTTCAAACTTCACACCCTGCTTGTCGAAATGCCGCCTCTGCGTGAAAGAAGTGAAGACATTGCCTTGCTGGCGGATCACTTTCTGAAGCTCGGACGCGGACGGATGAGCACGCCGGCCAGGGAGTTTTCCCACGCAGCCATAGACAAGCTGAAAAACTATGAGTGGCCGGGAAACGTGACGCAGCTCCAAAAAGTCATTGATGCCGCGCTTCATGCCTGCGACGGCGAGATGGTTTTACCGGAGCACATTCTAGGTATTGATGAGGGTGACGAAGAATTTGAATATGACTACGATGGCGCCGATCTCGATGCGCTGCAAACCCTGCAGACAATCAATATTGATCAAGGTTCGCTTCAGGCGGCGCTGGACAGCGTAGAAAAACGCAGCATTCAAAAAGCGCTCGAACGCCACAACGGCGATGAGGCCGCCGCCGCCGCCGAGCTGGATATCAGCGTGGATGACCTGAAAAGAAAATTCGAAAAATTCGGGATTTCATGATTGGGGCTTGCTGTGGGAGAAAGTCAGGAACGATGGAGCCATAGATCGGCTTTTATACTGGCTGCGATTGGCTCCGCCATAGGACTGGGCAACATCTGGCGCTTTCCATACGTCTGCTACAAATACGGCGGCGGGGCCTTTCTGATTCCCTATCTGATTGCCCTGTTCACTACGGGCATTCCGCTGATGATCCTCGAATTCAGCCTGGGTCACAAGATGAACGCCGCGGCGCCGACCGCATTCGCCAAAGTTAAAAAAAAGTACGAATGGATCGGGTGGTTTGCTCTTGGCGTCAGCTTCGTCATCACCTGCTACTACGCCGTTATCATGGGTTGGGCCGCCAATTTTCTAAAATTTTCCCTGACGCAGGAGTGGGGCCAAACCTATGCGGAAACCAAGGAATTCTTTAACGGAGATTTCCTGGGACTGTCCAAAAGCGTCGGACACTTCGGTTCAATCAAAGGTTGGATTGTTCTGGCCCTGGTGTTTTGCTGGATATGGATTCTCGCCTCCGTTTGGGAGGGCGCCAAAACCGTGTCCAAGGTCGTTTACGTTACGGTTCTGGTGCCGTGGGCGATACTGATTATCTTCATGATTCGCGGGTTGACGCTGCCGGGCGCTATGGAAGGGCTGCGCTACTATCTTACGCCTGACTTCAGCGCCCTGCTCAATCTCGAAGTATGGGCTGCGGCTTATACACAGGCATTTTTCTCCCTCACTCTCGGTTTCGGCGTCATGATCGCCTACGCCAGCTTCCTGCCGCGCAAAACCGATCTGGTCAACAACGCCATTATCATATGCCTTGCCGATGCAGCCACGGCTTTCGTGAGCGGTATCGTCGTTTTTTCCACGCTGGGGTTTTATGCCGGTCAGGAAAGCAAGGCCGTTGCCGATGTGGTGGCGAGCGGGCCGGGTCTGGCCTTCGTCACCTACCCCGCGATCATCAACGCACTGCCGGCGCCGCGTCTGTTCGGGGCGCTGTTTTTCCTGATGCTGCTGACGCTGGGCATTGACTCGGCTTTTTCACTCGTGGAAGCCGTTTCTGCGGGAATCCTGAACAAATGGAAATTGAGCCGCAAGAAGGTCAACTTCGGCATTGCCTCTATCGCTCTTGTTATCGGCTTGGTGTTCTGCACGGGATCGGGCCTTTATTGGCTGGATATTGTAGATCGCTTCATGAACAATTTTGGTCTTATCATTGTCGCCCTGCTGGAATGCGTCGTACTCGGGTACTTCTATAATCTGGAGGAACTCAGGCAGTACGCTAACTCAAACTCCGAGATAAAAGTGGGTAGATGGTGGAACTTTCTCATCAAGATAGTGACTCCTCTAGTACTTTTGGTTCTTCTCACGTATGAAATCATCGATAGAATCAAGGGATCTTACGGAGACTATCCACGTTGGGCCGAATTCGTTGGAGGATGGCTCGTGCTGCTGCTCATCGCTGTGGTGGCCTTGCTGATGGCTCGCAAAAAAGGAGCAAGGGATTAACATGCCGATTTCCGCTATTATCGTTCTGGGCGTAACCGTGGTCGTGCTTTTCGGGGGATTGTCTTACTGCTGCGCCAAAGCCGTGTTGCATAAAGACAATGAGGGTATTAAGGATACGCACTAAACGATGGCGAGGCATCGAAAATAAAAAGTCTCTTCTGACTCCCGATCTATTCAGGAAAGGATAAAAGCTCATGTCGATAAAGCGAATTGGTGTTTTGACCGGAGGCGGGGATTGCAGCGGATTGAACGCGGCGATTCGCGCCATCACAAAATGTGCGGTTCTCCAATACGGCGCCACGGTCATCGGCATCCGGGACGGCTTCGAGGGTTTGCTCGGCCATCCCCGAATCATCAGTCTCACGCAATCCATGGTCCAGGGCCTGCTGGCCCGGGGCGGAACCATTCTGGGCAGCACGAACAAAGGCGATCCCTTCGCTTACAAGAGCATTGAGGGCGACCGGATATGCATCGCCGACCGTAGCGACGAGGTCATCAAGAACTTCCGAAACCTCGAATTGGATGTCTTGATTGTCATCGGCGGCGACGGCACCAACGCCATCGGATGGAAATTGCAACAGCGCGGCTTGCCCGTCATTGGTCTTCCAAAAACTATCGACAACGATCTGGACGCCACAGACGTGACCTTCGGATTCGACACTGCCGTCAACGTCGTTACCGAGGCTATCGACCGCCTACAGACCACTGCGGAAAGCCACCACCGCGTGATGGTTGTAGAGACCATGGGGCGCAATGTCGGTTGGATTGCCATACAGGCGGGCCTCGCCGGCGGCGCGCACATCATCCTGATACCGGAAATCCCTTTTCAAGTCGAAAAAGTTGCGGAAGCCATTCGGAAGCGCCAAATCAAGGGTCGTAACTTTACGATCATATGCGTCGCTGAGGGAGCCAAGCCAAGCGGCGGCGATGCCATTGTGGGACAAATCGTTGCAGACAGCGCTGAAACAGTACGATACGGCGGAATTTCCAGAGAGCTGATGAATTGGCTGGAGCCTTATAAGCTGGGGGAATGTCGGGCGACGGACCTGGGCCATGTCCAAAGAGGCGGCGCTCCGACGGCCTTTGACCGCAGCCTGGCCACACGTCTGGGAGTATATGCTGTGCATTGCGCGGCGCGCGGCGAATCTGGCGTTTTGGTTGTTCTCAAAAACGCCAAAGCGGCTACGATTCCCCTGGTGGACGCTCTGGAAAAAATCCGGCGCGTCGATCCCAACGGCAAATGGGTGTCCACGGCCCGCGACATCGGCATCAGTTTCGGGGATGAATGATTTTAAGGAAATCGATCAGTGAGCAAGCA
>CAZQAE010000089.1:0-18863 GCA_964591275.1 uncultured bacterium
GCGTAGATTCTTTGATTTTTAGTAGCTCTGAAAGTTTTTTTGGTGTGATATATTCGAGAGAGCTAGACAAAACACGACCCCCAAAATGGGCGAGTCGTGCCTTTTTTACAGACGGGCAATCTTTCGGCAGACGCGCAGGTTCTGACAACCCACAACACCGCTTGCATTAAGCGGTAGCACGTAAAGTGCTGTAGAGGCTTATAGCATCTAGATACGGCTAAGTCAATGAATTTTCAGTGTTTTTTCGATTCTGCTTTTTACTGCAAGTTTGTCAAGCGCTTTTATATCTCCTGTTTCCGATCAATGAGAGCGCAGATATTTGCAGCAATTTCTCGAATGATTTCACGTGCAATCGGATCAGAAATGAAGACAATAGCCTTCTTTGATTCATATTTATAATCGAAAGTCTTAGATTTTCGTCGAGAACCTTTTTGAACAGGTTGGCTTTCTAATTTCAGGACGCGAAGTAACACATTTGTCAAATTGGAAAAAGCCTCATGTGCCGATTTCTCGTCTTGTGTTTTTTGATTATTGCCGAGATCGGCGAGATCACGTAACTCAATTGCTGCTCTTTCCAAATCATCGACGTTTCTCTGCTTGTAACTGTCAATTGCCCTCTCGATGAGATCAATTGGTACACTATATTTCTCCTTAAATCTCTCGACAGCCTTGGTTTGATCTCCGCGCATTATCTCTTCCAGTTTGCGACCGTGTTGCTCTACAGCCTTTTGTTTTACGTTTTTTTCAAACCGTGCATATACCTTAGTGGCTTCAATACTTTCATTGCCCAGAACTTCCCCGACGAGTTCTATTGATCTGCCCTCCGAGGCTAACCATGAGCCAACGGTCCGTCTAAGATCGTGAATTCGTACATCACTTACCCCAGCTTCGTCTTTGATTCTTTTCCATGAGTCGTCGATATTAACGAGTGGCTTATCCTTATGCCGTCCCGGAAAAATAAATGGATTGTCTTTCTCCTTTGGTATGTTTTTCAATATCTCCATAGCCTTGATGCTCAAGAGTACATACCGCTTTTTGCCGGTCTTCGTCTTGCGAAGTTCAAGTTCAGCATTATCAAAATTGACTTGCTCCCACCGGGCCGTAAGAAGTTCATTTCGTCGAACGCCAGTCAACAGGTAAAGCAATAGCGCAGCCTTGATGTAGATATTCGGTTCATCTTCAATTGAGCGAAGAAGCCTTGGCATTTCCCTCTCGGTTACGAAGCGGTCTCGCTTATCCTCCTTGAACTTTTGAATTCCAACGGCAGGATTCGGATGGTTCGCAGGTACATATCCCCATTGCGCCGCAAGGTTAAACATTTTTCTCAGAATCTCGACTACGCGGTTTGCTTCATAGGGTGTTTCTCGAATTATCTGGTTTCCGTCTTTATCAAGCCGGGGTTTTCCTGCTACCGTGAATTTGGGCTTAGCCTTTTTTATGTATCTATGCAAACTATCAACATCGTTGAAAGTGATGGAAGAAACCAGCCGCCCTTTCCATTTGGGGCGGACATGGCGTTCCAATCTCTTCTTATCTTTCAACCAACTCTTCTTTTTAATTTTCGCATGATCCTCCATGTAAGCATCAATCAAGTCGCCGACGGTCTTACTTTTCAGCTTTTCCTTTTTTTCAGCTTGCGGGTCTTTCCCGTCTTTAACGTCAACAAGCAATCGCCTAGCACGATCTCTTGCTTGTTGAACTGTAAGGACTTCAGTTGGGCCAATATTGAAGAATTTCTTCGCTTTACCAATCCGATAAACGAGTATGAAAACCTTTTTTTCAGATGGATGGATACGCACACCGAAGCCGGGAACGAGGTCATCCCAGATCGCGTAGAAGTTCCGGTTTCCCCCTTCATACTTTGCCGAAGCAATCGCTGTCTTGGTCAATCTCACTCCTAACCACCTCCTTCCCACCCGTTCTTTACGCTACCACAGCGCTACCATAGCACATCAAAACATGGACAACCATGCAAAAGACGTTATTATGATTTCGCTTATATTTCAATAGCTTACAAGCCTACGTAAATTCATATAAAAGTATCTTCTGGTGGTGAGCAACCACCAGTCCATGGCCGATATCCCGTGCATTTCCTTTGTGCCCTGGGATATGAAGTGGGTTTCCAAAACCGCAATTTTTAAGTTCCCGGTCGTCGGTTCGCTTCTGCGACTGGCTGGCGACATTCCCGTAAACCGAAGTGATAAAAACAGTCGCGGCGGCGTCTACGCCAAAGCCCGCAACATGCTGGACCGGAACTGCTCGGTGATGTTTTTCGCCGAAGGAACCCGCTCGAAAGACGACCGGGTTCTGCCCTTCCATGACGGCGCGTTTAAACTGGCCATTGACGCGCAGGTTCCGATTTTGCCAATAGTCATCGATGGTTCTCACGACTGCTTGCCAAAGCATTCCTGGATATTTACGAAAGACGCCAAAGTGCGAATCCAGGTGCTTGACCCAATTGAGACCCGAAGTATGAATCAACGAGACCTGCCCGCGCTTCGCAATCTTGTTCGCAATACAATAATGGACCGGCTTGCGGATTGGCGCGGCGTCTCGCGTTTGGAAGTCGATTCCCTTATCCCGACGCCCTCCTGGCCGCAGCCCGGATCGTGGGCGCAGGGCTTTGCCGAAGCGATGACGGCTTTAAGCGACTTGCATCAAAAAATTTCGGAGACCATGGCGCATTATCCAAAACGCAGCACCGAAACTTCCGAATCTCTCAGGCAATTGATGGATCGCCTGACTCTGGCCATGAAACAGTTGCCGGATCAGGCTTATGAAAACATTGATGAGTTGCACAAACGAGTCGCCGCAGCGAAGCTCGCACTGGCCGAGTGGCAACATCGCGCCGGTGAGAAAATGGCTGAGATGCCTCGTCAACTCGCCGAAGCTATTGAAGAACTGATGGTCGCACTGCGCGAATTCGAGTTGGCGGCGGAACCCGCATAATCGCGGGTGGCATGGACAAGTCGCTGTGAGCGTCAGCGAGCAGAGCTTGTCCGTGACCTGTTTTTCAATATGCAATTCACTCAGCGCATCAAACACGGACCACCCGCAGCTAAGCCTGGAGCTCTCCCTTAACTTAACGCCATTCATGCCAGTCAGCATTTAGTTAAAACGAATAATTGGCTTCGATGAATGTGCGAGAGTTTTCCTTAACCAATCCGAAAAGGCTTCCGCGCGCGCCCCAAAAATAATTCGCGCCGACCCCCAGGGCAAAGCGGTCGGTGAAATCCCAATCAACGATAGCGCTGAATTGACCGTCCTCGCCGAAGATGTCCGCCTCTTCCCATTCTTTGTCATCGAGCCGACTGAAGTCGTAGGCGAAGGCGCCTTCTATCGTCATGCGTTCCTGAAAATAGGAGGCCATAAATCCGATGAAGATCAGCGGATATGCCTGCTTCGTAATGAGGTCGTCTTCGTACTCGCCCATAAAAGAATACATCAGCGTGCCCGACACGGTGACATCCAGCGGAAATTCGTATTCGAGATTCAGGGCGCCGTTGTAAACCGATTTTTCGACTAATGAGAAATCCTTGCGATAAGTAGGCCGTCCCCAGATGGCCGTACCTTCCGCCCGAACCGACAGAGAACCAAATGTCGTTCCGATATCCGCCCCCGGACCATAAACCCGGTGATAGGCAATGCGGAATGGATCCGTCAAAAGAGCAAGGGCGATAGTCTCCACGTCCTCGGGATCGGGAACCGGAAATCCCGTGTCCTCTCTTTCTTCCATTCGGTTCAGGAAGTCCCGCAATTCCGGGTTCACGTGGATCGTGGGTATCTGGTCCCAGAGGTAGAACCCCATCAAATCGAAATCCCAACCTCCGGCGCTGCCGCCGAAACGCAAAGCCCCGGAGCCGTTCGTGAAATCGTCTTCCATATTTTCCGTTTTCACGTCGTAATAACTTTGCTCGTTGATATTCTTTGCAATCGATTCCTGCCAGTCGGGAATCCAGTGATCCAAAAACCTCTTGGTGTAGCGATAGGATTTTTCGTCCTCGACGTAACGAATGAGGTCGTATAGGGGAAAACGATGTCCCAAAAGCGCCGTGTCCCTGCCCGCGACGGCGAATTTGGAGGGCCTGTGAAAAGGCAGATAGACGCCTTCCAGCCTCAGCGACGAAAAATACCACGTCGCGCCCGCGGACAGCACGGGCAAACGCGCGAGGTTCATTTCAATATCGAAGTAGCGGTTTAAGTCGATGGGATTGATCATATTCGTCGGATTGACGATGTCCGTTAAGCCCCAGGCCCAAATGGATTGCCCGATCCGCAGATCCACAGAGCCCATTTTATACTTTGCAAAGGCTTCCCAAACCTGCAGGTCCGCTTTGGCGCTTTGCTCTTCTTTATTCCAGTCGGCGTCGTGCGTGAACAGAAAGGACATCTTCGCCGACAGGTCCTCAGACATGACGAAATCCGCTTCGGCGAAAATCACGGCTAGGTTGGAGACAAGATACTCGTCCTCGTTATCCTTTTGCATATCACCGGCAATCTTTTCCCATATCTTTCCGGAAAGATGGCCGGTCGGCTGAAATTGGGATGCGCCCGAAGCGGAATCCCCGAAAAAATCATCGGAGGAATCAGAGGAGGACGAGCTGGGGCTATCTGAAAAAAACTCGTCAGAGTCGTCTTGCTGCGCGGCATGGCTGAGGCAGGCAAGGAAAAGAAGAAGCGTAAGCCCTGAAAACATGAATGCAAATTTGATCAGGGGTCGCCTCATGATTGTATTTTAAACCTGGTCAAAATTATTTGAAGTTTCCATGATCTACGGGTCCGACGGGAAACACTCTCTTTATGACAAAAAATCCATCGCAGAAACCGCCCAGCCAATGACAAATCCAAATAAGCCTCGTTGAGAGGCGACGGAAAATAGCCCGATGCGCACAAGCGCCGGGTACCTACGCACACCACCAATTCATACAAAGCCCTCTTTAGAGGACGACACAAAAACGGGTCGTTATCATCCGATGATTGCGATTTTCAAAATCTGTCGCCCGCTTCGCGGGCTCGAATGAAATTGTCAAACGCCTTATTCCCGGCGCTGACGCACCGGTCTACAAACTGACGCCCCGATGCGGGGCTGATCAATACCCTAAACCCTAAACCCTAAACCCTGGACCCTGTACCCTATAATTTCGATTCATCCTTTAAAAAGCGTTCCGTGAAATAGTCGTCGCCAATATCCGCATCGGACTTATGCTTGAGGATGTCGATCTGCGTCCAGGTGCCCTTCTGCACATTCTTCATGATGATTTTCTTTGCGAGCCACTTGCCCGGTTTGTACTCATCGAGATTAGAAGCGCTCATCTCCTTTTGAAGTTTGAGCGACTTGTCGTACAGGTCGGCCTTTTGCGCCACGAGATTGCCCTTTTGAACCCACCAGACGGCCTTGCCATATCCGTAATCTTCCGGATCATTCGGAATGCTTTCCACGACGTAGCAGTCTTTCCCGTCAAGGGTTTCATCGGCCAGGCGTTTATGCTTGCCCTCATCGGGATCGTGGCTGGTCAAATCGTTATAGGAAAAATCGGTGCCCATGAAACTGCCGGAACGCTGCGAACTGGCGATGCGGCGCACCCGCTTGATCGACGACAGGTAGAGCATCTGATCGTCGTCTCGGTCCTTGTTTTCGATGACGAGAAATTTCACGGCGCGCACATCGGCGGGCTCTTCAAAGCTTATCACGGAGCGGCTCAGGTTATTTTCTTTTTTCATCCGCGCACGCAGTTTGCGTTCGCGCGCCTGGCCGCTTTTGCTGTGGATTGTCATCTTGAACTGCATAAGCATGTTCTCGTTTTGGAAACCGCTTTCCATCTTGTCGATGATCTGCGCGGCGCTCAGATCCTCCGCGGTGGCGGAAGTTGTGAGAAACAGAGTTATGAAAAGGCAGACGGTCAATAATTGAAGCAATCGATGCATGGAAACCCCTATCAGTGGTCGTTGATCCAAAAATGCGATGCGAATTATGGCACAGGGGGATATTGCCGACAAGGCTGCGTATATCATCGCCTATCCGCAACAAGCCGAATCTTCATCCTCAGACTGCTCCGAGCTTATCGAAGAATCATTGCCTGCATCATCGTCCGCATCGTCTTGATCGTCCGTATCGTCTTGATCGTCCTCATCTTCGTAGGCCAGCCGAAAGAGTCATCAGGAGGGCAGCGAAAAGCTTATAGATCATGCGAAGGATTTTGCCGGTTTGCGCAATGTCCATCAGTTATCGATAATGCCGGGCACACCGTCTGCAAAAGTCCGTATTATTGCTCTTCGCCGACGACAGCGGCAGTCAGGAACTCGCTGTTGAGACGAGCGATGTTTGTGATGGAAATCTCTTTCGGGCAAAAAGCTTCGCACTCTTCGTGGTTCGAACAGTTACCGAATCCTAACTCGTCCATGGCAGCAACCATGTTCAAAACGCGGCGCTTACGTTCCACCTGGCCCTGCGGCAACAGCGCGTATTGCGAAACCTTGGCGGAAACGAAAAGCATGGCCGATCCGTTGGGGCACGCCGCCACACACGCGCCGCAGCCGATGCACGCCGCGGCATCCATGGCCAGTTCGACGTTTCTTTGCGGCACGGGAATGGAGTCGGCCTTCGGAGCGCTTCCGGTGCGAACGGATACAAAGCCGCCAGCCTGCATGATCTTGTCCAAAGCGCTGCGGTCCACCACCAGATCCTTGATCACCTTGAAAGCGCGGGAGCGCCAGGGTTCGATGACGATAACGTCGCCATCAGAAAAATTGCGCATGTGAAGCTGGCAAATCGTTACGCCACGCAAGCCGCCGTGGGGTTTGCCGTTTACAACCGCGCCGCATGTCCCGCAGATGCCTTCCCGACAGTCGCTGTCGAATGCGATGGGGTCGACGCCTTCAAGGATGAGCTTTTCATTAAGAAAATCGAGCATCTCAAGAAAAGACCAGTCAGCGAGCACGCCATCCAATTCGAAATTTTCGATCTTCCCCTTGGCTTCGGCGTCGGGTTGGCGCCATATTTTCAACCGCAATTTCATCGATTAGCTCTCCGGTTAGGAGTTGAATTTTTCCATATCCGCCACATTCGCGACAAGACATCCGCATGTCGCGACAAGAATGTCGCTCCGACATGGGCAGGCACGGGAGCCTGCCCCTACTAATGGATCCCAAACCTCGAATTCCAACTTCTGACTTCCATCTTCTGACTTCTGACTTCTAACCTCTACTTATAGCTTCGCTGCGACGGTTTGCAGTGCTCGAAATTCAGGGCTTCTTTATGCAAAGTCGGGTCGGCGCCGACGCCGGTAAATTCATAGGCCGATACGTGCATAAAGTTTTCATCGTCGCGCTTTGCCTCTCCGTCCTCGGTTTTACTTTCCACGCGAAAATGCCCGCCGCACGATTCCACGCGGTCATGCGCATCAACCACCATAAGCTCGGCAAGTTCCATAAACTCCGCAACGCGCAGTGCGCGCTCCAGATCCTGATTCAAACCCCCTGCGCTTCCCGCCACTTTGACGTTGCGCCAGTACTCGTCGCGAAGAGCACGGATTTCACTGCGCGCCTTCAATGTTCCTTCAGCGCTTCTGGCCATCCCGCAGCCGTCCCACATGATCTTTCCAAGCTGTTTGTGGTAGGAGCGAACGGTTCTGGTTCCATTGACGTTCAGCAGCTTTTCAATCCGGTCCGATGCTTCGCTTTCGGCCTGTCGAAAAGCCTCATGTTCGCTGCTAACCGTTTCTGTTTCGGTCCCGGCAAGGTATCCGCTGATTGTATTGGGAACAACGAAATATCCGTCGGCCAGGCCCTGCATGAGGGCGCTGGCCCCGAGCCGGTTTGCGCCGTGGTCCGAAAAATTGGCTTCGCCCAGCACGAAGAGTCCGGGGATCGTGCTCATCAGGTCATAATCGACCCACAGGCCGCCCATTGTATAATGAATAGCCGGGTAGATCATCATCGGCGTCTTGTAGGGGTCCTGGTCGATGACGAGTTTGTACATCTGGAAAAGATTGCCGTATTTTTTGCGGATGGTCTCTTCGCCGACGCGCTTGATGGCGTCTTGAAAATCGAGGCAAACGGCCAGACCCGTTGATCCGACGCCGTATCCTTCGTCGCACATATCCTTGGCGGCGCGGGAAGCAACGTCGCGCGGCACCAGGTTGCCAAATGTGGGGTATCGCTCTTCAAGATAATACTGTCTTTCTTCTTCAGGGATCTCGTGAGGCGGCCTTTTGTCATCTTTCTTTCGGGCCGCCCAGATGCGCCCGTCGTTGCGCAAACTCTCGCTCATGAGCGTAAGCTTGGATTGCCCCTCGCCGTGGACCGGCAGGCAGGTCGGATGAATCTGCGTGTAGCAAGGATTGCCGAACAGCGCTCCCTTTTTGTGCGCGCGCCAAATAGCCGTGGCGTTGCAGGCGAGGCCGTTGGTGGACAAAAAGAAGGTGTTGCCATAACCGCCGGTGGCCATGACGACGGCGTGCGCCGCGTAGCTTTCCAGTTTTCCGGTGATCAGATTACGGCAAACAATTCCCCGCGCCTTGCCGCCAACCACAACCAGTTCGAGCATCTCACGCCTGGAAAATACCTCGACCGTTCCCGCGCCGACCTGCCGCGAAAGGGCGCTGTAGGCTCCCAGCAATAACTGCTGACCGGTTTGTCCACGGGCGTAAAAAGTTCGCGATACCTGCGCGCCGCCGAAGGACCTGTTGCCAAAATATCCACCGTATTCCCTCGCGAAGGGAACGCCCTGCGCCACACATTGATCAATTATGGCGTCCGACAGTTGCGCCAGTCGATAGACGTTGGCTTCCCGAGCCCGGTAGTCGCCCCCCTTGACCGTATCGAAAAAAAGCCGGTGGACGCTGTCGCCGTCGTTTTGATAATTCTTGGCGGCGTTGATGCCGCCTTGCGCCGCGATACTGTGCGCCCTGCGCGAACTGTCCTGGTAACAGAAGGCTTTGACCTGGTACCCCATTTCCGCCAACGTCGCGGCGGCGGAAGCGCCGGCCAGTCCCGTGCCGACGACGATGATTTCAAACTTTCGTTTATTGGCGGGATTGACGAGTTTCAGGTCAAATTTGTAGCGGTCCCATTTACTCTCGATGGGCCCGCCGGGGATTTTTGAATCGAGTTGCGTCATACTATCTGCTCCTCGTTAAGGGAGGGGAAACGTCGTTATTTCAAGCGACCGAATAGCCACACAGCCACGGGCATGAAACCGAAACCCACGCCGACGGCCAAACAAAACAGCAAGCCGGCGCCGCGCGTAAAGCGAACGAAACGGGCGTTGGTCATACCGAATCCGATGGTCTGAAATGCACTCCAGGCACCGTGCGCCACGTGCAGCGCCACGATGATCATGGAAAAAACGTAGAAGATCGCCCAGCCAGGACTGGACAGTACGCGGTCTACGACCGGCGTGAGCTTTGAAACATCGCCGTCAATTGCCAGACGAAAGTTAATGATGTGGATCAGCAAAAAGACGAGCGTAAAAAGGCCGGTGTAAAAAACCAGTTTCGACGACAGGCTCCGCTCCTCGCTTGATCGGCTGACAATGTACTTCACGGGCCTTGCACGCCAGTTTTCCCAGGTCACCCAAAGGGCGAAAATGGCGTGCGTGCCGAATAGCAGAATCAACCCCGCTTCCAGGGCATAGACGACAACGCCCAGGGCATGAAGATGTTCGGCGTAGGAGCTAAAATATTTTGCGCCCGCGTAGATCGTCATGTTGCCGGCCAGGTGCGCCGCCAGAAAAAGCAGCATCAGCATACCCGAGACAGACATGACCTCTTTTTTCACAATCGAGGACAAAACGGATTTTCGGATCACATCCACTCCCTATGTCATTGAATGATTCGGTTTTAAAAACGCCAACAACGCTATCTTCTGCAAGCGTCGTCGAATGTCAAGAAGACTGGAAAATACGCCCCGAAATGGTGTCTTATCGAAAAGCAACGCTCTTCGACTTTGCTAAAAAAGAATAATCTCAGCGAAACTATTATGCGTCGCGCCTGATGTCCCCTCAAAGCGAAGCACGCCTGTTGTCTTCGGAAGCGAAGTGGAGCTTTTGGGGAAGAATCCCTTTGTCCGGGCAATGACGTAATAAAAATAATGAACAGGATTATTTTATTAATGATGAATTTTTCCCCTTTCGCTCCAGCATAGTTCATGCTATTGGTTGCAGACGAAAATTTGCAGAGCCGAATATCATGCTTTCGCCGAATCGGAGACCTCGACCAAAAACTGGGGTGCCGGGCTGTTTTTATTAGCGTCTTTCTCGTCGGAGGAACCCATGACTGTTAATTGTTCAGAGCAAAGCGAAGTACTTCAAAGCAACGGTGGGCAGATTCCCAAATTCGCCGTCGGCCTCAATGTGTTCCTGGAAATGGAAATCCAAAAGATGGTTAGCGTGCGCCTGCAAGCCAACGTTATCGGCTGGAAAAATAATTCCGTTTTAATTACTTCGGCGCCGACCATCAAAGACAATTCCTTTCAGATTTCCAATGGGGTCAAATGCATTATCCGTTATATTCACAGTGGGTCGGCTTTTGGTTTCACAACGACTCTTCTGGAAAAACACCAGCAGCATACGCCCATGTGGTTATTGGATTTTCCAAAGTCAGTGGAAACAATGCCGCTGAGGCAGGATCCCAGGGTTGATGTGTTTTTCCCCGCGAAAAATCCTGAAGATAAAAACTGGAACCTACTCAATCTATCTTACGGAGGCGCCTTGATACGCATGGAAGGAACGAATCCCGCCATCGGATCGCACATTAAGTTTTCGTTTTCCCTTCCAACCGGCGAGAAGATTGAGGATTTACAGGCCGAAATCGTCAGACATAATAATGGCGACGAAAATGAGGGAACTGTCGGCGTAAAATTCCTGGAAGAACAGGATGAACAGATTGGAGAAATTCGGAAGTATTGCGATTACTACTGTAAAAACCACCCGAAGTTGTGAGTCCTGATCTATAAGGCCATAACCGTCAGAGGCAATATTGTACAACGAATTTTTGTACTGACGCTCTTATTCCTCGCATTATACATTCCAGAATTTTCATACGCTAACGAATTTGTCGTGATTTTATCCAGAGACTCAAACTCACCTGTGGCCAGTGAAATGACGAAGCAGATTCTTCGATTGAATAAATATAAAACACTACCGGCGCAGATTATTGATTTCAATTTGAAGAAAGCGGGAATCACTTCGATTAGCAATCCAACCGAAGCGGCAAGCGCCGCCAAGCCTCTGGAAGCCGACACGCTCATATGGGTGAGGGGTTACAATCATGAAGGAGAATGGACGACCTTTAGGGCTAACAAAGTGGATCTGAAAACAAATACCGTTTTTCAAGCCAACGCATATTTTCGAAAAAACATGAAAATGTTCCGCGAGCAGATCGCCAGAGGCGCAATCACGGCGCTCCTTGAGGGCCAGTATTACTTGTCGTCAAAGAAAACGCCCACAATGCCGGAATCGATCAAAACTGGGAATCGCTTTCGTTTTCGGGCTCATAAGAACACGGCCATCTCAAAGCACTGGTCATTTCTCGTCGAAATCAAGACTAAGGGAAAAGCAGAAAATCTCTGGCTGGTTGAATCCAACGCATATTCCAGTAAAGCACATGCTGAAAGATTTATACAAAAAGGCGCCTATATTCCTTGCTCCATTGAAAGCACGCCTGCCGCATGTTACGGCATGGTCAATGCCTACGCATGGACAGATAAGCGTTTAAGGAAGGGCGTCGATCCCCCTTCGAGTAGCGGCCTGGCATGGGGTTTTATTGCGCTGCGAAACTCGAAAATTGATGAATTCACATCGCATTAGATTTATTCACCTCAAGATTTGAAAACGATGTCTTTCGCCTTGTCCCGATTGGCACGATATATCACCGAAAGGATTTCGGCCACGGCTTGATAAAGGTCAGCCGGAATTTCCGACTCCAACTGGAGTTTGGATAATAGATTCGTCAGATCGGGATCAAAGTGAATCGGTATGTCGTGCTTGCGGGCTGTTTCCAAAATACGTTCAGCCACAAGGCCCACGCCTTTGGCGATCAGTCGCGGAGCGCTCCACTTGGCGTCGTATTTGACAGCCGTCGCTACCTTTTTTTTCCCTTTGTCCTTTTCGTCCATATTACACTTTCAAATGCAGATGCCCGTCGCCGCCTTTCGCTTTTCCGAGCAGGGCCGCCAGATCGCCGATCTTCTCCGAGTCTTGCGAAATCGTCGTAAATTTCAATTGCACAGGTTTCTTTAGGACGCCAAGACTCTTTGTGAGTTTAGCGCGATAGCCTTCCAGGAATTTTCGGCTTTCATTGCCGGACTGAATCGTAAGGTCCATCGTTTTGCCGTAATTCATCCTGACCCGCACTTCGCCAAGCGAAGTCATGGTCAGATCCATCTGAACGCTCAGGTCACCTTTGCGTTTTTTATGAGCTTCCGCCGGCTTTTCCCCATCTCGCCGGATCAAAATACGTAAAGGCCCCGACTCGGGGTGATAAGGCGGCCATTCAACATAGAAAAAGCCCTTTTTGTCAGAGAGCACGATATTAGCGGCGCGCAAAATCTCCACACTCTTATGCGTGGAAGACAATCCTTTGAGCAAAGACTCCACTGTGCTCCTCGTCCACCCGGCGTCCAGAGCCTCCCGCCAGGCAGCCGCGGGCAATTTCAAGAGCGCCTCGACCTGCGCCTGCACAGGCACGGCGCCAAAACCTTGAAATATCGCCGATAAACCCGTTTGACGCTTTGCGCCAAGCAGAGAAAACAAAGAACTCAATCCGCCCGGGCTTATCTTTGTGGGATCCAGCATATTCTGTAACAGGGATTTTAGATCGCCGATCATTCGCCCCGCGCCGGTATCTTGCGGGCTCAAACTCCGAACTTGCGCGAGAAATTTCTCCATCGACTCCATCAGGGCAGGCAGGTAGGACACCTTGGGGGCAACGGCCTGCTCCACGCGAAAGGCCTGTGCCTGGCTTTCCGGCAAGCGCTCGATAACCAAGTCCGGTTCGGTGGCCGCCACGCGGGCGAAAAAGTTATTGCCGGTTTTTGTGTTGCCCGGATCATTGGCGCTAAAAACTTGGCCCTTGGTTTGCACCGTGATGAGTCCGCCAGCCGATTTGGCCACGACGCGAACGAGGAGGCGCTCGCCATACTCAAAATCGGGTTGGTAGGTCTGGTAAGCGGCGAGGCCCTGCTTCGGACGAGACAGAGTGATTGCGACAGCGCCGGGCTCCATGCGGGCCTCAGGCTCTTACATCAATATGCTTGATGATGGGTCGTGAGGCACCCTGCTCCCGGGCGTCTTTCTCTTCCTCTTTTTCCTTGGCCTGCCGACGTTCTTTCTTGTCTCTTTCCCTGTCCTTGTTCACGCCGACTTTGTCCGATTCCTCAGGGTTCAGCACGGTTTCCTTGCGCGCTTTTTCCTTTTTGGCCTGAATCTCGGCATTGGCATGCCCTGAGATGCCAGCCTGATTATTCTGACCGGTCTGCACACGCTCCACCAATAGAGATGAAGCTAAGACCTGATTTGTCGCCAGTGGTCCCGGCATACCATCAATCCTTTATTTGCCCCCGAGTAAATTCCAATGCCCCAATTATCCGCCGAATATTTTTTCGATCTTTTGTTTCAGAACTTCCGCGGTAAAAGGCTTGACGACGTAATTGGAGACTCCGGCCTGCACGGCCTGGATGATGTTTTCCTTCTCCGCTTCCGCCGTCACCATAAGAAAGGGGATTTCTTTGAGTGCGGGATCCGAGCGTACTGTTTTCAATAGCTCCAAACCCGTCATTTTTGGCATATTCCAGTCGCTGATGATAAAATCCACCTTCTGCGACCTGATAGCCTCCAGGCCGGTGGTCCCGTCGTCGGCCTCCAGGATATTCGAAAAGCCCAATTGCTTTAGCAGGTTCTTAACAATCCTTCTCATGGTCGAGAAGTCGTCAATTGTAATAATCGTCATTTCAGTATCTGCAGCCATATATCGCTCCTTCTTCCCTTCCTTTATATCGGCAAAATCGTTCCAGAACTTTAGTTGCTACCTTATGGGTTTGAATTTGCCAAATGGCGCTTAAGCTTGCCACGCAGGCGCAATACGGCTTTATTGTGAATCTGACTCACACGACTTTCAGTAATCTCCAAAACAACACCGATCTCTTTCATCGTCAGTTCGTCATAGTAGTACATTGATAGGACCATGCGCTCATTCTCAGGAATTTTCGTAATGGCATCCGCAACCAGTCCCTTGATCTCGTGGAGATTGAGCTTTTCCACGATGTCTTCTGTGTTCGGATCTCTGATATAATCCTGATAATTGCCCCGGTATCCTACCGCGTTTCCGCGCATCCCCAAATCGTCAAGACTGATCAGCGACACACCGTTGGCGTGGTTGAGAAGACCGAAAAGGTCGTCATTAGAAATACCCATTTTCTCAGCGACTTCTTCATCGGCGGCGGATCTTCCCAAAGTTGCTTCAAGCTCTTCATAGGCTTTTTCCAACTTGTTTAACCGCTGGCGAATGGAGCGCGGAACCCAGTCCAAAGTTCGCAGTTCATCGAGGATGGCGCCGCGGATCCTAAATTCAGCGTAGGTCTCGAAACGAATATCGCGATCAGGATCATATTTATCAATGGCGTCAATGAGGCCTAAAACTCCGGTGTTGATAAGGTCGCCCAATTCGATTTGCGGAGGAAGTTTGCGAATGATGCGCGTGGCAACGAGCTTGACCAGAGGGCCAAATTTTTCAATAAGGCGCCCTCGAATTGCATTGCGCTCTCCTGGAGGCGCATCATGCCAACAACGAAGTTCTTCCTGACTCACTTCGTCCAAATCCTTTCAAATATGATCACAGCGATAACAGATGCTATTCCCGCCGAAAAGGCCGCAGCCAGAGAACGCGCTAATATGATAGCGGGTGGGAGTGAATAGATCAAACCTGTTATCGCGGCCACCATAAATGACCCGGACGCAATAGTCGAGACAATTTTTCTATGGCTCACCTTCATGAAAAACCACCCCTAATGGCAAAAAGGGCGGAATCAGGAAGAAACGCAGAGCACCGGGCATCGCGCGAGCCAGTATCGGGAAAGGAATTTTTTCGGGCGGCGTCAACCATATGACCCTATTCGCTTTTGATCGACCGACTCCACATGAATTGCGTGTTGCCCTTGAGGCCTGAAGGAGGCTTAAGAGCCATCACCCGCTGAGCCAACCTGATAAAAGCCTGGCTGGATGCGGCTTCAGGAAACATGTCCAGTACGGCTTTCTGGCTCCTCACTGATCGGGGGATATGACTGTCCGCAGGGATGTAGCCCAAAAGATCCATGGAGATATTCAGGAATTTGTTGGCGACTGTTGAAAGGTCCATGTATATCTTCCTGGCCCCCTTTTCGCCCTGAACGTTGTTCGGAAGAAGCAAAAATCGCGATTCCCCGTACTTTGTGGAAAGGACCTTCATGACGGCGTAGGCGTCGGTGATGCTCGTGGGTTCAGGAGTAGCGACGATGATGATGTGTTGAGCGGACACGGCAAAATACATGACGTTGGAACTGATTCCGGCGCCTGTGTCGATCAACATGACATCAATTGGATAATCGAGGTTTTCAAACTCGCCGAGCAGATGCATCCGCTCCTCGGCGCTCAGATTTGTCACCTTTTCGACACCCGATGAGGCAGGGAGTATTTTTATTTTGCCGGGTCCATCAACGATAACTTCCGACAAGCTTCGCTCTCCTGACAGGACGTGGCCGATATTATAACGAGTTCTAACTCCCAGCAGCACGTCAATGTTCGCCAACCCAAGGTCCGCGTCCATGATAAGCACGTTTTCACCCTGCGCGGACAAGGCCATCGCCAAGTTGACCGTGATATTCGTTTTGCCGACGCCGCCTTTTCCGCTGGTGACGGCCAGAACCCGCACTGCCGGCCAGAAGCCCTGTTCACCGTGGGCATCCCGGTTTTCCCGCCGTTGCCTGGCTCTTTCACGCAATTGAAGCGCCTGATCCATGAAAACCTCTAATTGGCCGTAATCCCCAGCATTTTGTCCACCAATCGCTCCGGCGTAGCCAGTTCGATATCATCCGGAACATTCTGCCCGACGGTGTAATAACTCAAAGGGAAACACTTGGTCGTCGCCAGGCTATAGATTCCCCCAATTGCGTTGCATTCGTCAAGCTTGCCGGCAATGAGGGTTGAAATCGGCATCATCCGATCATACCTGTCGGCGATGTCATGCAAATCCTGAGTCTGAGTCGTTGCCGAAACGATCAGATGAATATCGATGCTTCGATCCCGATCGAGAAATCCCGCAAGTTTGCTCATCATTTGCTCGTCTTTCTGACTGACGCCGGCAGTATCCAGGAAAATAGCATCTTTATCGGCGTGACGGGCGATCTTTTCTTTCAGTTCATCGGCGTTCTTGATCACCTCCAGCGGAGCTTCCATGATCCGCGCATAGGTCCTGAGTTGATCCACCGCGCCGATGCGGAAAGTATCGAGCGTAAAAAATGCGGCCTTTTTGCCACGACCGAAAACCTGCGCCGCAGCCAGTTTCGCAATGGTTGTCGTTTTTCCCACGCCGGTAGGACCAACGAGCGCGCACACCATCTGCTTTGAACCGAGTTTTTCAAAAGGATCAATTACGCTGATGCTGCCCATCAGGGTCATGGCGACGCCGTCCACGACGCGGCTGAAATCAATCGCATCGTCCCATTCCATATGAGACACCGATTTTTCGATCACTTCGCGAGCCATTTCCTCGCTTAATCCCGACTTTTCCAATCTATTCGTAAGAACTTGGAAAGGTTCTTCCAATTGCCTGTTTTCCAGGAGATGATTGGAAACCGGAAACGCGCATTCCATTGCATCGTTGGTTTTGATGGCGGTGATTTTTTCGAGAGCCAGTGACAGTGACTCCAATTGCGTGTTCATCTGGTCGAGTCGCTGCCTGAGTTGAGCTTCAATGCGGTTTTGCTCAATCCGATCCAGTCGCTTGGACAGGCTGCCAATTTTGTTAATCACCTCGTCATTGGATCCCAAAAGCCCCGGATCGTAGCCTTTATGGATATCGACAGTCTTGTCTTTAGCGCCGCTAACAAACTTGTCGCCGGAAAAGGAGGGATCCAGGGCAGCCGTTACCTCAATGCCGCCCTTTCGCAAGCCGGGAAGGGATTTGATGTTTCGCGTTGACAGCACGACGGCCTCAACGCCCAAACCCGCCTTCACCGCCGCAATGGCTTCCTTCATCGTTCCGGCGCGAAAAGTCTTGATCTGCATCTACAGCTCCAATACTCCCAGTGAGTAAATTTTGGCTTTGGCGTCGATTTCATTATGGGACAAAAACACCCAATTCGGGAGGAACTTATCCACGAAACGCATGAGATGGCCGCGAATCATTGGATTCGTCAATAAAATTGGCCGCAACCCCATATTTTGAAATTTCCCGGACGCGCTTTCCAGCGAGGCGATGAGTTTTTGTGCTGACTCGGGATCCACATCCATATATGCAATATTCCCTTCGACTTGAATGGATTCGGTCAGGGCATTTTCCAACTTCGAGTCAAGGGTCATCAAGGCAAGGGTCCCATCATCGGAAATGTGCTGATCCGAAATCGTTCTCGCCAGAGCCTGACGCACGTATTCGGTCAGGACATCCGGATCCTTGGTCGCCAGAGCATTGTCCGCCATGGTCTCCAGTATGGTCAGCAGGTCGCGAATGGGAACCTCCCCTTTGACAAGGTTTTTCAAAACCTTCTGCACAACACCTAATGGAAGCAAGTTTGGGACCAATTCGCCAACAACTTTAGGATATTTCTTCGCAAAATTATCGAGCAGATCCGAAACATCCTGTCGATTCAACATTTCATGGGCGTAAGTCCTGAATAACTCAGCAAGATGTGTCGTTATTACCGTCGCCAAATCAACAACCGTGTAGCCTGCAAATTGTGATTTTTCCCGATCCTGCTTCTTGATCCAAAGGGCCGGAAGCTGAAAAGACGGCTCGATCGTCGGAATTCCGTCAACTGGCTTCTCGACAGTCCCCGGGTCCATCGCCAAAAATCTGTCAGTCATCAGGTCGCCGCCTGCCACTTCGATGCCCTTGATGAGTACGCGATACTGCCCGGGTTTCAACTGAAGATTGTCCCGAATGTGTATTGGCGGCACAATGAGTCCCATTTTCTGAGCCAACTGCCTGCGTATCGCTTTAACTTTTTCCAGAAGCTCGCCGCCCTGCTCTCTATCCACCAAATTGATCAAGCCGTACCCGATTTCCAATTCTATCAGGTCCAGGGCCAAAAGGTCCTCAATGGTCTCTGGAGCTTCGATCTCCTCGGGCCGCGCGTCGATCTCGGCAGCTTTCTCGACGATTTTTTCCGTTGATCTGATGTGTAAACCGTATGCAGCCAAACTCAGAGCCAGAAAGAGGAACGGCGCTGTCGGAAGACCGGGAATCATGGAGAAAAAAGCCAGGATCGCGGCGTTGAAAAAAACCACCCGGGATTTGCCAAAAAGCTGTAGGGCCAAACTTTTTGCCAAATCGGCATCCGTGGAAGCCCGACTGACGACAATACCAGCGGATGTGGAAATGATCAGCGCCGGGATCTGGCTCACCAAGCCATCGCCGACGGATAGAATCGTATAGACGGAAGCAGCCTCGGCGAGTTCCATTCCCTGTTGCACCACGCCGATGATAAAGCCGCCAATGATAAAGCGTTAGCAAATAAGTTAGCTAAGCGCAGGGCGCAAGCGGACAAGGACGCAGCGATAAACGCTGACACTAAACGTCAAGCCGATGAAGCCGAGTTAGAAACAGCCAGAATGGCAGACTTCTTAGAGAAAGAGAGGGGTTCAAACACCGCTACGCAAAACACTAACGAAGGGG
>CAZQAE010000090.1:0-18713 GCA_964591275.1 uncultured bacterium
GCCGGGCGATAACCCAGATCCAGATCAGCTGGGAAAGGAATACCGCATTGCTAATCAAGGCTCCAAGCTTATAGGTGCGCCTGATCGGCGCAGAGAAAACATCCCAATTTTTCCTCGGTTCATACTCGGCGTTAAAGGCCAGCGGTATGATGCATTCAACGCCTGCATCCGCCAGGTGCTCAAGCAATTTTAGGTGATATATGCCGCCGCCATAAATATTTTCCGAGGACAAGGACATCTGCGGAGAACAAATCCGATGTTTCTCTTCCATTTTTTTCACCGCATTTCATCCATCGATTGCAAATAGAAATTCTCCATCTGCTGGAGAATGGAATTGGAGTCGAATATCTCCAGGGCACGTTTTTTCGCGGACTGCTTCATCCGGCGTTTATCCCCCTCGCTGCTATTGAGCATCTCCAAAATCGCCGTGGCCAGCGCGTGAGGATCGTTTCTTGGCGCCAATCGCCCGTTATAGCCGTCAACGATAACCTCCGCACTGCCTCCCGCATCCGTCGCCACAATGGGCGTCCCGAGAAGGGATGCTTCAATCAAAACGCGCGACAGGGGTTCCGGCCAGCGCGAAGGCAAAACGACCATCTCGGCTTTTTGAAACACTTCGCTCAGGGCCGATGGAGAAAGCGTCCCCAAAAACATCATTTTCTCCGAATGCACCTGCGCCTCACGGCGTCCCGCCACCAGACAGTGAATATCCGGTCGCGACAGGCCGACGATTTTCATGGCCTCTGACAAAACTTTTGCCCCTTTGCCGATGGAATACCGTCCTGCGAAAGCGATATAGGGTTTTGCACAATATTCCTTCGCACGGTCCGGCGGATTCAATTTGTCGCCCTGCTCCAGAGGCGCCGGCAGGTTGTAAATGACCTGGGAATTTTTCGGAGCCAGCTCAGCGCCGCGGTAGATTTCCAATATTCGATGCGACACAAAAACCGCGCCCGTCATCGACGCAAGCGCCCGACCGGCCTCGCGACTGTTTCGCCACTCCAGCATACGCCGCAGATCGTGTTTTTGTTTCTTGAAATATTTCAGGTCCAGTTCATAGTCTTCAAGATATTCTTGGCAACAACTTCGAAAATCCGCATACGAACAGCCAGCGGGCGCTTCGTCGTTGGAATGAAGGCAAATGGACACCGGGCATAAAGCCCTGTAATCGCGAACGGTGGCGACGCATGGAAGGCGACTGGAACGACTCGCGTTCAGCGCGGGTTCATAGGAATCGTAACCTTGCGCGTGCACGACATCGGGCCCAAAAGCCCTGATCTCCTTTTTGATCTCTGCGCCGTATCGGCGATGAAACAGAGGATTGCCAAAGACATAGGACGGGAATACGGCATTGTCGGCCTGCACCTTTCTCGAAACGGCAAAGCGCCTCACGGAAACACCGCCCGATTCCGCCAGTCGCCTATCGTATTCCCTCACTTTTTCCTCATCTTCGCCGGCCGGAGCGCAGGTCAGAACGGCGACCGCGTGTCCTCTTTCCCCCAAGCTCCTGGCAAGATGGAAAAGGCTCCACTCCGCGCCTCCAGGCGCCGAAGGGACAAAATACTCGTTAACAAAGAGTATGCGCATTGCTCCAGAGGTCCAGGAGTCAGATCCTAGTCGTTGTTATTAGATACGGGACGCAGAACCAGTCGAAAACCCGTGCTGTCAGCGGGCCTGTTTTTCACGGCACGCCGCTTGCTCTGATTCAAACGACTGTACAACGAAAGTGAAATGCTGCCCAGAAAATCAATAATCCCGTAAAATGGAGAATCCAGAGTGATTGGAGAAAGACTTTGGATTTTAAACCCGCTCCGCAGGCACTCTTTTTCCAGTTCTTCGGACCGATACTCGACAACGTGCGTCGGATCGCTGAAAGTCGGCAGCCCGGCAAGCCTTTTCATGGCCTTAAAACTCGTTTGTGAGTTGGGCGCGGATAAAAGAAGCACGCCATCGGGTTTAAGAACCCGCTTTATCTGATCCAGAAATTCCTTTCGATTCTCCAGATGCTCGATAATGTCGAAAGCGATAACCGCGTCAAAAACACTGTCGTGAAAAGGCAGAGTTCGCTGCGCGTCTCCCAAGAGGAATTGGACATTACGGCGTCTTTCCCATTTCGAGTTGAAATCGGCGACATACACCGCCTGCTTGTCGATATCCATACCGATGACTGATTCGACGAATTTCGAGGCGAAGATGGTATGCATCCCCTGATTGCAGCCGAGATCCAGCACCGTATGATTTTTGGCCAGATATTCGCCATACCAGTAATGCGTCCCGTCGTCCTTTAATAAATGTTTAGGGTGAACGGCGCTGATATGTTTTCGCGTGGCTTTGACAAGAAATGGAGCTATGCCCTGCAAAGAGCGATTCGCCTTTTCAAGAAACATCAAGCCCATTCGCAACAAAATCTGCCTCGCCGGACCCATCCGGGAATTTCTCGGAAGCAAGCGGGAACCGCAATAGCGACCGAAATTTATAGCTGTTCGGCGAATTGGCGCATAAAAAGTCCACTTCATCCTTTGTCGCCGCCGAATCGCCGTAACAAGGTCATAAACCGTTCCGGCGCTCGCATCCCAAAAAAGACGCGAAACGCCGTAGCGATTTCCATCGTATCCCAGCACCGTCCGGGCATTAGATTCGTTGTAAAAACGATCAAATAATTGGCGAGGCGATTCGTTGTGGCTATGAAAAACAACGGCTGTTGGCTCATAAACGATGCGGCGGCCCCGGCGCAGCATTTCATAGGACCAGTGCAAATCTTCCGAGTAATTCAATTGCTCATCAAAGGGATTCTTTTCCCAGTCAATGCGGCGCAGCGCCGCGTTGGCGTTGGAAAATGTGATGCGGCTATCGCGGCTAAGATAAAGTTTTTGCGTTCCATAGATTCTTTTCAATCCCCTGGCATCGAAGGGATTGCAGTCTTCTTTCGGAATCTGTTTGCCGACGACGCCGCATACATGGTCATCTTCAAAAGGGCTAAGAATATTTTTCAACCAATGACGATCCAGAGGCAATGCATGCGCCGACAACGCAACGCAGAACGTTGACTCTACGGCGCTGAAGCCGAGGTTTAAGGCCTTGCCATACGAGAAGTCTTTTGCGTCAATACGGATGAGTTTAACGGGGAATTTTGAAACGATGTCCAGTGTTTCATCTGTGCTTCCGGAATCGACGACGACCACCTCGAAGCTAATATCCCGTTGCCGAAACACTTGTTCGAGAACTTCTTGTATATAAGGCGCTTCGTTTTTCGTGCGTATCGTCACGCAGACATCATTCATTCCAGTAATTCCTCGGGAGGATCAGGTTCAAGAAGGCTCAAAGACACGCCCGTCAGTCTCACGGTTCCCTTTCCGCTGTTCGTTTCACCATCCTCCGCATGGCGGCGCAGTCGTATTCGCAAAAGAGGAAGCGTTTCAGGAACAGTGAAATTCACACTGAGCCAAGCGAAATGATTTCGGCAATCTTTTTCACTCTGATTCAGAGAATGGGACGTGACAACGCAATAGTCGCCTGCGGAAAATAAGCCCGGTGACATCGGATGAATCGCTTCAATTCCAATACGCGTCCCTTCCCGAAAACCTGTGCCCATCACTTTTGCCTTCAATTGATAACGCGCTCCCGGCTTGAGAGGAACATCCTGGTGTACATGAAAATAATTTGCAGGGCCATCGTTCATGGTTAGATCCAGAAAGCTCAGAGAATTTTCCTTTTTGACTAGGGCGCTGACTCCAGAGACTTTTTGAATCATCCAGCCATGAAACATTTCGCCAATCTTGTTTTGGAAAGAACCGTTTGAAACGAGTTGGCTTTCTTCCGGCGCCAATGGCAATCCCGCAAGTCTGCGATAGTTTAGCCAAGCGTCATTGGCTTCAGCGAAACGCCATCGACCCAGCAGATACAAATACAGTTGTTGTTGCAATTTCCAGTCTCGCGCCGCCAAAGTTTTCAAAGCGTCCAGGCCTGCGGATGAAAAGTACAACAGTTCAGCAACATCATGGAAATACTCCATGCGCTGGTCAACGGCGTGCTGAAAGAAAATTAAGGCTTCATCCATTCGGCCATCATAAAACGCCAATCGCCCCGCCGTAAAAAATCGACTCGGCTGCCACGGGTCCAGTTCCAGTGCATTTTTCATCTGCGCGTAGGCTTCGTTTATGAGATCGGGTGACGCCGTATGCCCGATTTCCTTTGACCAATTCAGCCTGGCAACGGAACCCCAGAACATGGCATGAGAATCCAAACGATTGGCCTTCACGCTTTGCTGAAAAGCTTTTGCGGCTAGATCGAGCAATGTCGCCCGCCTCGTTGCGCCGCTTGCGTCGCCGTCGCCGTTTTCCGGTTTACCCGTCAGTTGGGCAATGATGCTTTGCTTCAATCCTTCATTCTCATGATCCGCGTAATGCATGGCGAATCGCGCGTATTCTCGCCAGGCCGAATCACTTTCGGGCATAAACCGAACGCTCATCGCCAGGAGATTGGAGCGATTCGTCGCTTCATCGACATTGTCGACAGTAAATGCGCTTCGTGCATCCGCTCGATATGCCGACAAAGCAAAAGACCCTGCCGTCCAAAAAACAGCTTTTCTCGATATCAACAAAGCGCCCAGAATCAGAATCCCGATCAATAATCCGCGGCGCAGCATGGTTAATCCCCGAAGCGTCGCATGGCCGCGACTTGCGCGATGGCCAGCAAGGCAAAAAAGGTCGTCAAATTGGCAGGTATTTGAAAATTAAAATCAACCAAACCGTGAAAAATCAGCGCCAAAACACCCGTCATGGACGCCCAGGAAAATGCCAGGGCAAAATGACTTTTTCTACTCCGCCGGCGCTTTAGCGAAACCGCTAATGAAGAAATGATCGCTCCGATGAAAAATATCAGACCGAATACTCCCGTCTCGGCGCAAATTTCCAGATAGTCATTGTGCGCGTGGTCATAGAATACTTTAATATCTGCCGACCTGAAACAATAAAACAAATCGCCAAAAAGCCCGGCGCCATGTCCGAAAATCGGGGCCGCCAGCCACATTCGCCATGCCGTCGCATATGCTCCAGGTCTGCCGCCGGCTGCGTCAAGATCGCCGATCAAGGAGAAGTAGCGATGACTGACCGGACTGATCCCAAGCCAAAGGCTGAAAAGGATTGCCGCACCAACGACGCAGGCAAATATGATGATCAGCGACTTGTTGGATTTTGACGGCGCAAAAATGAAAATCCCAAGGATAAGTGCGCCGGCCAACATGATCGGCGCGGCCCTAGAGGCGCTGGCCCAAATGGCAGTCAGGCCAAGGACCAGGATGAATCCGGCAATCGCCAACTTTGAAGCGGAGCCTTGCCTCCAGCGTGTTTTCGGTCCGCGGCTTAGGCGGTGTGACCATGTATTAAGAAAAACCCCCATGCACAGCGACAGACTCATCATCAGGTACGCAGCATAGTGATTTCTATTGATAAAAGTCCCTGTCGCAACGTCCTTGTATGCGCGTTTGGAAAATAGAAAAATATGTTGATGCCCGCTGATCTGTTCAATCAATCCATATAATGCTTGAAAAACGCCAACGATCACAATGCAAAAAATGATCACGTTCAAACGAGCTTTACTTTGCACAGCCGTCGTTATGGCGAAAAACACAGCAAACGCCGTCATGTATGTAAAAAGTGCAATCCATCCCTTTTGCGGCGCCGGATGCCTACCGATGCCGGGCAACTGTTGAAACAGTAAGAGCAATAGAAAAAGGGCCATAAAAACAAGCGCCCATTGTGTGCCTGACGAGCTTTGCGAATTTGTCTTTTCCTCATTCAATCGCCCGATTTTCAGAAGGCGGATTGTTGTAAAAACCATGAGGGCGGCACCGGCGATAAAAGAAGGAGCACGCCATTGCAGTGCGACTCCGCCGAATGCCAAAGGCAGGTAGACCAGCAGGAATATCACTAGAACATCAATCAGTTTGTCGATTCTTAGGGTATCCGAATTGTCCATCGATAATACTTTTTAAATTTCTTTTACGTTATCGTTCAATTCGTCCTTTTTTCCGCGAGGCCCCGAATCACCGCAATTATCTTCTCCCCGATAATAATGATACTGATAATAATACCGATAACCGTCGTTGGCAATGTTAAAATCGTTCAGAATAGTGCCCATCACGTTCGAGCCGACATCCTCAATCTGTTTTATGGCGTGCCCGAGAATGTCGGTCGTTGTTCTTCCGGCTTTAACAATCACAATCACGCCGTCAACCGATCTGGACATAACCGTCGCATCCGTCACGGCGACGATCGGCGGGGAATCGAAAATGACGAGATCGTATTGCCGTTGCAATTCGTCGATCACTTCGAGCATCCTTTCGCTGCCAAGCAGTTCCGAAGGGTTCGGCGGTATGGGGCCGGAGGGCAGCAGATCCAACCCCGGAACCAGCGTCGAGACCATCACATCACTTAGGGCCAACGTGCCGACAACAAGGTTCGTCAACCCACGCTCACGCTCCACATTGAAAGCGGAATGAAGGCGTGGTCGGCGTAAATCCGAATCTACAAGGCAAACTCTGCGCCCGCCTTGCGCGAAGACAATGCCAAGGTTAATAACCGAAGTCGACTTGCCTTCCTGAGGTCCGGCGCTGGTGACCAGAAGCTTCTTGATTTCCTTTCCCGGTGAACTGTAAAGGATGTTCGTCCTGATTGAGCGACACGATTCTGTAATGCTCGATTTTGGATGATGATGCGTAAACAGATCTTTGGGTTCGTTTTCCGTCTCGCCGTCGAAATTCGGCACAATTCCCAGAAAGGGCGCATCCGTTATCTGATCAATATCCTCTTTCGTCCTGATGGTGTTA
Source organism: uncultured bacterium (assembly GCA_964591275.1). Lineage (GTDB taxonomy): Bacteria > Lernaellota > Lernaellaia > JACKCT01 > JACKCT01. The sequence continues at coordinate 6,827 of CAZQAE010000090.1, forward strand.
TCGAGATACTCCAGCAAAAAGGCGAGACCCAATCCGCCGATAAGGCCCAGCAACGCGCCCAGCATGACATTGATTCTTCGCTTCGGCCTGATGTGATACTTGGGGACTCGTGCTTTTTCGAGAATGATGATGTTGTTGGCCGTCGAATTCTCGGTAATTTCCGTTTCTTTGGTCCGCTTCTGCAACTCCTTCCACAGTATGTTCAGTGCGTCTGCTTCACGCTTGAGGACTTTATAATCCGTTTCTTTCTCACTGACGTCCTGCGCTTTGAGACGAGACGATTCCACAGCCTTTGCCATCTCTTTTTCCTGCGCTTTTGCCAGAAGATATTCGGCGCGCAGAGATCCAACAATAATATCGATCTCGTAATCGATCTTCGTTTTCAAATAAGCAATCTGTTTCTTTTGCTCCTGGACCTCTGGATGCATTTCCTTTTTCTTAAAAAGCAGTTCCGCCACCTTTTTCTCGGCGGTGACGAGGTCGGATTTTAAATCCAGAATCAGTTTGTTGCTGTTGACGGAAGGAATCTTCATCGCTTTGCCACTTTTTCGCAGCAACTCGGCCTGGCTGTACAGGGTCTCGCTAACCAATCTTTTTCTCCTGGCTTCGGCCAGGGCCTCTGAAAACATAGCAAGATCCTGCAGTGCGATATTGTACTTCTCGTCAAAAGAATAGATTTGATTTTTCTTCATAAAGCTATGGAGTTTCTCTTCGCTTTTCTGAAGCTTTTTCTTCATCTCCCCGCCTTCGCCGTCAAGCCAGTCCAGCGCTTGCTCTGATGCATCGGAAAATCGCCCGAGATTCTGCGACTGGAAAACCATGGCAACAGTATTGGCCAGTTCCGCAGCCAGTTGAGGATCCTGGTGTTCAACTCGGACGGAAACAAGTTGAGAATTTTTGATCGGCTCAACATGTATTTGATCCATCAAAAGACCTTCGGGATCATCCTTTCCCACATAGGGAGCTTTTTCGCGCAGATGGAGTTTATCCAGGACCTCCGCGGCAACAGGCCGAGACCGGATGATCCTAAATTGCGTCTCGTAATAATCCTTCAGAACGCCATAATTGCTGGAGCCTAATGCAATGACTTCTTTAAAGCTCACAACATTCGGTGCTTCCGGAAGAATTTGAAGAGTCGTCTGAGCGCTAAAAACCGACGTTTGCAGAACAGAACCTAAAGTGACCGTCGCAACAACAATGAAGAAAAATGCCGCAATGGTCCACCGGCGTTTAAAAAGAGTCTTTCCATATTCGCGAATGTCAATTCCGCGACCGGAGATTTTGACGCTCATCCGCTTTCCCTTCGATGATCGCGCCTGGGGCGAAAAATCATCGTAATCCATCTATCCAGGCGGGGAAATATCCCGCGCATATTAAAAGAAACTTCTTTTGACTGTCACAACATCGCCGGGGGCCAGGAAAAAGTTTTCATTCGGATCATCTGAAATTTTCTTTAAACTGACAACAATCCGCTGATTTTTCCCTTCCAATGTGCGCGTAATGATAACTTTTTTGGACGCGTTTTGCGTTAATCCGCCAGCCAGGGAAATCGCCCGCATCATGGTCAATCCCTCCTCGAAAGGGATTGAACCAGGCTTTTTCACTTCACCGTCAAAATACACGCTGGCGGTTTTATTGACAAAAAGGATATCGCCGCCGCGCAGCAAAACATTCTGTGACAAGTCGCCCTTTTCCAAAAGCTTGTGACCGTCGACGGCCATGACCTTTGCACCGTCAATATCTCCCGTCGTCGTCAATGTTCCTTTGGAACTCTTTTCCGACATCCACTGGCCGACATCTTTGCCGGAAATGGCATCCCCGCCGCGAATTAATTTAAAGTCCTGCCCACCGCCCGGCGCGATTCCTCCGGCCATGGCAAGCGCCTCAAGAATGCGCGTGGATCCCCGCAGGCTATACTGGCCTGGGTTTTTTACGGCCCCAAGGATATATATTTTTTTTGATTGGTATTCCTTAACCGTTACGGCGATCTGCGGATTGACCAGGTAGTCTTTCCCCAGGATTTGCTCCAGTTGCGCTTCAACCTGCCGGGCCGTTTTGCCGGTTACCATGACTTCGCGAATCCAGGGCATTCGGATGGCGCCGTCGTTGCCGACTTCATATTCCTTGCTGAGTTGGGAATCTCCGTAAACCTTGATGAGCAATACGTCGCCCGCGCCAATCAGGTACGCCCCTTCAGACGCAAAAACCAGCCCGGCCCAAGCCATGAAAAAAATCAGAAATTTCAGGGTTTTCGCCATGATGATCAGAACTTAGCCATAATCTGGCCAAGAAGCACGTTTCTTGTCGTCGTGGTGCTTGCCACATCGTCTTTGAAATCTACGCCATCGTACTGATAGCCCCCGCCGACGTGCATCCAGAAGATCATTCTCAGCATCGCATCGAATTTGAATTGGACAAAATTCTCCGTGTGCGCGAAAGGCTCGGAAAATTCGTTGGACTGATAGCTCGCGAAACCCTCAGTGGTCAGGCGCTGAAACCACAAGCGATAAAACCGGAGAAATACTTCATCGGAGGTATAGTAATTTGTCGTTGAGGAATCCAGTATTCGGCGTCGCACGCCCAGAGTGATGTTTGTCTCCGACCCCCAAATCGCGGATATTTCCCCCAGCCCAACAGGTCCTTCAAAAGATTCTTCTTCCATGTATTCGTTTTGCTGAAATCCACCCATCAAACGCAAATGAATCACATTGGTGATCTGGCCGCCGAAACCACCCATATAATAGGTCATATTGGAATCGAAGCCTTCCAGGTTGGGATAACTCACTTCGCCGTAACCTCCCAGGAACAGTAGTGCGGTTCTGGGCAGAAACTTTAATCTGAGATCGCCGTCCGCCGACCAGGCTTGGCGGTCATAGTCATCCACTTTTTCGTATCGGTCGTCGATCAAAGTATAACCGCCGGCCAAATAGAAGTTGTTTTCCGGCCCGCGTTTTAGTCCCATCACGCCGTGGGCCTCGTTATGCTGCTGGTCTCCGCGAATCTGATCGATATAATCTTCGGATTCTTCAAAGGCCTGCTGATCAACGAACGTGTCGTCAACGGACATAAATAGTCCGACCGGCGCCTCGTACTTCATCAAGCCATTGAAGGTGTGGTTCGATGAGTCGAGTTTGGCATGCCTGTCGTCAGGGTCGTCATATCCCAGATAATGGTCGTTATAGAACCGATAACCAGCCTCCAGATTGAGTCGAGGGGTTTTTATCCTCATGGCGACAGCAGGCTGAAGGTTGACGACCAGATCGGTTTCCTTTTGCTGCGGAACTTCTCCGGGACCGGTCGGCGTGAAGTCGTCGGCGACAAAATAGATGTTGTCGTTATAGCGCAACGCCGAATAAACAGACGGATGCACAGAAAAGAAACCGAATCTGATTCCTTCCGTTTCCTCATATGCGGCGGCGACTGCGGACAGATTGAGGACCATAAAAAAAAGCGCCGCGCGCATGGCCCATCCGGCAAAGTCTTGCCTCATTCATTCTCCACGATGAAACAACTGGTCGAAAACAACTTTCTAAAATAAACACGACGCCAAAAGAACGGTTGCAATCACTCCGATGTACTCACAGGCTCCGGGTCGTATTCGGGCGGTCGAGGCTCAGGCGCATCAACCTTATTCCCAGGCTGAACGTCGGCGTCATTAGCGGGTAACTCCATTCCTAAAAACATTTCCAAACTCTCAGTGAAACCGCCTTCCAAATATATCCCGGTAAAACAATCGTTAACAAGTTTTACCTGCTGTTCGAAAATCTGCTGATTTGCGGTGATCTTCGCATACTCCTGTCGAATGACGTCGGTCTTCTTTGCAAAAGCCGCTTTCCGAAGGTTTTCACCGGCTTTTTCGCATTCGGCCAGAATCCTCTGCAAATCCGCAAGACGCGAATCCATGCAACTCGCCTTCTTGGCATCCTTGTCCTTCCGCGCCTGATCCAGGTCCGAATTCATGCTTTTAATCGTCGATCGCATATACGCCAAAACCTTCGCGGTTTGGTCGATGACCGATCCATCATCCGATTGCGCGAACACCAGCGCCGAAAAAGCGACCAGCGCCGACACAACCACTAAGCCTGTGATAAACTTTCCCATAACGCATCCTCCCTTCCGGTTAAGCCCCGAGACCAATGGCCAAATTCATTAACCAGCTGCCGGCGTGAAGATGAATGTATAATTGACGCTGGAAGAACCTCCGTCTTCAGGTGGGTCAAATTTCCAGCGGTTGATTCTGCGACAAACACAACTTCCGACGCTGGCGTTTCCGAGGGTGTTCGCCGATACCGAGCAACCGGCCACGCCGCCTGAGCCATCAATGGAAAAAGAAACAGACACCTTTCCGCTCAAAGTGGGGTCGCTTTTAAGCTCGCGCTCATAGCAATACCTGATGCCACCAACGTACCGACGTATCTTGCCTCGAACACTCGTTGCGCTCAGCGAACCCGATACGCCTCCCGATGAAGAAACCTTGGCCTTAACTATGTGAGTTTTCTTTTTTCCCGTACCGACTCCGCTGGATGACCCGGTCCTGCCCAGACTGCCCGCATCAACGGTGGATACGCCCGAACCTCCGTCGCCTTTTCGCGTCAGCGCATCGCCAGCCTTAGCCACGTTGATGCCTGATATCCTCCCAACGATATCCTTAATACCGCTATCCGTCCCCAATTCATTAATCAGATTCGCCACCGATCCGGAACCTGAATCCGCAGTTATCAGAGCCAGCAAACCCTTGGTTTCGACTCCTTTTTCCTCAGCTTCGCCATTCCCGGAACCTCCGGCCTTGGATTTTTTTCCTTTATCGTCTTTCTTCTTTTCTTTTTCTTTCTCATCCCCCAGGGGCTTATCTTCCAAGACCTCCTCTTCCGGCGGGATGTCCGTTATTTTCACATCGGTCACTTTGATCATAAATCTCTTTGTTTCTGCGTTGCTCAATGTTTCCGAAATCGGCAGCGCATTGACATATTGAATCATACCCAAATGAAGCAGCGCCGACAGGACTAAAATGAGAACGAAGGAAACATCCATTCGGTTGACATATCCGCCCTTCATATCCTTGGGCATGGTGCGAATGGGCGGCTGCGGCGGCGTTGCCATGACCTGGAAAAGGATCGTGCAATCGCCAATGGCAATTTTTCCTTTGGATTTCAAGTCGAGTTTAATAAAGTGATCAGCAGGATCTTCCGAATCCTGGATTTTGTCGGCGTATCGCTCGAGATCAAGCAAGCCCTGGGGAATAGCGACTTTCCCACGGATTTCCGGATCAACAACTAGAAAGAATTGGTCGCCTTCCGCCACGAGCACATCGAGATTTTTGGGCGCGCCCTCACCCATCAGCTGAAAAGTCGAGGAAGGATCCGTTCCAACCGAAAGTTTCTGGCCACCCTTGAGCACTCGCTCAGCGGCCATCTTCCCATCGCGTAAAATACCGACTTTGATGATGCGCGGACGTAAATGTTCATTCATTTGTCGGCTCTTTCCTATGATTCCAATTTGAAAGCCATCAATTTAAAATCTGAAAAATGTGCATCACCGGCGCTTTTTATCAATCTTTTCAGCAAGCGATAAGGAATTTCCTTGTCGCATTGAACCGTCAAATCCCCTTTGAAGGTTTCCTGACGCGCCTTGGCCTGCCTCTGATATTTCTTGTACTTTCGAGACAATAATGTGGTCACAGCCGGCACGCCCGCATCCGTAGCCTCCACGCCTGCGATTTCAAAATTTTCCCCAACCTTCGCAACCGCGATTCCGTCAATGAGGATTGCGTTTTTCGCGATGGTCAGGATAACTGTCTCCATTGGCAACTTTCGGCTCACCGAACTCGGCAGATGAAGATTGTCCTGAACCTGAACATTCAATTCCACCACGGAGTAACTTTTCAGCAAAAACACCAGAATGATCACGAACATGTCGACCAGACTTGTCAGCCGAAGGCTTGTGAAAGGTTTAATCCGACTTCTCGTTTGCATTTTGCGTTTTGAAGCAGCAAAAGCCAATTATCACCTCGTCGTTATTTAATCCGACAATCGTTTCGAGTCTTCGGTTTCATCGACGCACCCGAAAATGCCAATTGATCGAAACCCGAACAACTTTCGCAATTATGTCACGGACCATGCCAACACCGGGTTGGGAAACATGGGTTTCTTGACTTCCTTCCCGTTCTTCATTTCTGAATACTCACGGGCAAGGTCCATCAATTTGATGATGGTTTCGTATTTGACCTCATTGTCAGGCAAGAGGATGATCGAATAGTGATGCGGGTAGATTTTCTTCACTTTCTTTAGATTTTTCAGCAATTTATCCCAATCATAATCCATTTCCTCCTTGCCGTCTTTTCCCTCGACGGCAACCTTTTCTATCCGAAATCGCTTGGATTCCTTCTTGGCTTCGTCTCCTTCGCCTTCAGCTTCGCCACCGTTGTTAACTTGCAAGACTCCCCCGTAGCCCGCCAGGATAAATCCTTCCTGCGTGATGAACAGAGTCAAATTGAGCTTCGGCTTGTCGGGAGTTTTATCCTTGTCTCCCAGCGTCTTCGATCCCCTCGACGGCAGGGAAGTGTCTATGATCGTAAGTTCGATCATCGCGGCGGTCATAATAAGAAATGGGATCAGGATCATGATGACGTTCATGATCGGCAAAAGGTTGAGTTCGCGCGGAACCTCTTTGCTTTTTACCCTGGTGCTTGGTCTTCCAGCCATTTTGCCTTTTCACTCCTTCAAACGCTCAATTGGAACCCGTAACTTAAAAAAATCCCCAGACCTATTTCCTGATGCCAACTACCTTTTTGGGCTGGGCGGCTTCCCTGTTTTTTCGTGACATCATATTGATCAACTTCACCGAGTACTCGTCGATCTCGTCGATGATCTTTGTGGTGCTCGCCTCAATCAGCGCATGGGACAGCATCGAAGGAATCGCCACGATCAAGCCGCATGCCGTCGTGTAAAGAGCAATGGCGATGCCCTTTGTCAAGACTTCCTGCTTCATGCTCGGATCGACTTCCGCCACCGCCTTGAAGGCGATGATGATGCCGAAAATCGTCCCCAGCAATCCCAGAAGTGTCGCCACGTTCGCGATCACCTGCAAAAAGTTTGTGCGCTTGGTCAGCTTCGGAATGATTTCCAGGGCCACCTCATCCACGGAGTTCTGGATTTCGCGATCCGGTTGCCCCGCTTTGACCAGGCCGGCCTTGACCACGCGCGCCAGAGCCGCGTGGGGAACCGCGTTGCACAACTGGATTCCCCGCTCATAATTGGAAGCTTCAACGAAACCCTGAATCTTCCGCATGAAGGTCGGGCCGTTGATGTTGAAGCGCACTAAAATGAAATAGAATCTCTCGACCGCTATGGCAATGGCGATCACGGAGGTCCCGGCGATCACGTACATGACCGTTCCGCCCTCTCGGAAAAATCCGGCTAAAGTTGACAGCATGGATCAATCGCTCCTTCATTTGGCTGTTGAAAAATTTAATCCTCTCGGATTGTCATTACTGAAATGGTTTATTGTCCAAACTCGCTTCTATTTTGTAAATAAAACTCTTTTTTTTCATACTGGCGCCGAAGTCCACATTGGCTCGCTGGATGATGTAGGAGGCCTGCGGTCTGAGTATCCGCCCTTCGATGACGATGGTCGAATCATCTTCCTCGGCATCCTGAGCGGCGGCAATTCCGGCAAAGGAGCAGATGACGATGGCCGCCAAAACCACAATGGATGACATTCTCATTATTTTCCAAAAAACACTCATTCTTGTCCCACCTCACGCGATTCTATCGCAACCAGACATACCTCATTACGAGCAAATTGTCATTTTCGCTTTTTCAAAGACTCCGCCCATCCCTTAACCATTTGATATTGCTCATCTTTATTCCTTTCATAGCTAAGATACTTTGAATAGCAAAAATGCGCTTTTTTGTACTGTTTTAAGTTCACCTCATAGAGAATGCCGAGATTCAAAAAAGCTCGGGCGGATCGAGGGTCTTTTTTCAATATCCCTTCGAGCATCTTTTTGGCCTTGTCAACCTGCCCTGAGGCTCTATAAGCCGCGGCCAGATTTGTAGCAATTTGCGCATTGCCCGGTTCAATCTCCCGGGCTCTTTCAAAACTTTTGATCGCCTGTGAAGTTTGATTTAAGCGAAGTTGCGCTCCCCCGAGATTGATCAGAACATCGGCGTTGAAAGGATTCTTCGCGTTTGCCATGGCAAAAGCTTCGCGTGCTTTAGTCCAATCTTTCTTCCGGGCATAACAACGCCCAAGATTATGTTGCAGATTCCAATGATTCGGATCCTCTTTCTTGATGTTGTTTAAAATGCTCAGCGCCCTATCCGTTTTTCCCATGCGCAAATAAACATCTGCGAGGTTCACATGAGCATCCACGTTCATTAAATCCTGCTCGATGACCTCTCGAAAAACTTTTTCAGCCTGCCGGGTGCGACCCATGGCCAGATCAGCTGCCCCAATATTATTCCGGGCCTCCAAATTCTTCGGATCCTTAGCGAGTACTTTTTCAAAAATCGCGCGCGCCTTGTTGTGTTCTTTCTTCGCCGCTAAAACAAGCCCGTAGGCAAACAAAGCTCTTTCATGCCTTTGATTCATACGCAGGCACCTACGCAAGGTCGTTTGAGCCTCCGCTATTTTACCCAGCTTATAAAGAGCCACGCCCAGGTTGCACCAAGCGTCCGTCATATTGGGATTTCTGACAGTCGCCTCGCGAAACATTCTTTCGGCTTTTTTTGTATCGCCTCGTTTTGCTGCGGCGACGCCGTAATTGAAAATTTTCAGATCCGAGCCAGGACCGGTCGGCAAAACGTCCATCGGTTTGCTTACCGTTTTAGCTTTTTTGCCGATCATCGACGCCGGTGACTGGAATATGGAGCATCCCGATATCAGGCTGGCAAAAATGGCCGCGATGAAAACGATGTAAATTTTCAATCCGCTATTCACTTTTTTGCCCCCGTGCTTGAGGCTGTCGGCATCTTTTTCATCGTCAAGTCAAACTCGCCGCCTGAAAACGCTACGCCATCCGTCACGAGGGGCGCTTCCCATTTTTTGTCTGGGTTATTTGTCTCGTAAAAATTGAGCATATTGGAACTCATATCAATCCATTTATTACGAATGCGCTCCTGGTTGCCCTTCTTAACATTTTCCAGAAAGGCGTCTATCGCCTTTTGCTTGATGGGAAAAGCAATTTCCTCAAGCTTGGTGATGTATTGATCCTCTTGCTCAGGTGAAAGCCCTTCGGGAATAGGCGCGGTAAACAAAGCCTGCGAAAATTCCCTGTTGATCATGCCGATCATGTAAGCGGCTGCGGTGAACCATTCAAAATCCGCGTAAGAAGCGACATCCTGGTAAATCGCGTTCAAATCCTTATAGCCAAGCAACAGGTTTTTCAGAATGCCCGCATCCTTTTTCAAGTCGCCGGTGAAAGCCAACGCCTGATATTGATTCCAACTCCTATCCGCCAGAATAAACTTGGCTTGCGCCGCGAATCCCTTCGCTTCAGGTATCTCCCCCGCAAACCTCTCATAAACCGCCAAACCCAATTGCAGGTTTCGCTTCGCAACGTCGTAGCCCATCTGCTCATATTGATTGGCGCCCATGCTGACGTATGCCTCGACGAGACGTGCGGGATCGTCGGTATAATTTTCGGTGAACTCACGATAGGTCATCATCGCAAAGTCAGATTGGCCATTTTCGGCGGCCGATTTTGCAGTGACAAACAATAATTCACCGGCATCCTCTGCTTCTGGAAAGGTTTGCGCGTAGCGGCGAACCTGCTCGGCGGCATTGGAATAATCTTCGTCTTTGATAGCCATGGCCGCAGCGTTGTACAGAGCGTTTTTGGCTTGAGGATGCTTCGGAAATATTGACGCGAATCGTTGATAAGCACTTTGCGCTTTTTCAATGTCAGCCAGACGCTCATAGTTGACCGCGGCATGAAAAAGGTCGTCCGCCGATTTTTCATATTTCGGATATTCATCCGCGACCCTGACAAAATATGTATTTGCGTCGTAGAAACGATTCAGCTTGGTTTCATAGATGACCGCCATGTTATGCAACGCGGCGGGAGCATCCTTGGCGCCGGGATTTTTGTCATAGATGGCCTGGTATGCCGCGATGGCCTCGCTATGCAAATCCTGCCCGGCCAATTCGGTGGCCATAATCAATCCCGCCGTGGCGGCCATGTTTATTTCTTTTTGGCGCAGTGAGGGATCGGCTGAAAGATTTTCGCTGAGAATTGACTGGTATTTTTTCAGGTCGCCGGCTATTTTGGCGCCTTCCAACGCATAAAATTTTGAAGCATCGGCGGCTTTTGTCCGGGGATAATCGCGCATGATGGCGTTGAACTCTTCAATGGCTTCTGTGACGTGACCGAACCAGAACAGAACGGAAGCCGCCTCATAATAAAAATCACCCGGATTCACTTTCCCTTCGGCTCTTGTCGCGTAATCCTTTAACGCGGCAATATAGACTCTGGCCGTGGGAGTGAGTGGATACTGAATGATATTCATAGCATTGATGCCGCCGCTCGACTCCGTTTCCTGCCCGGACTGGATTCGTTCGCGTTCCTCCTTGTTGGGGAGGCCGCCATCTGCTTCAACCTTTTTTTCAAGGCTCTTGACGAGGTTGAAGCGTGCATCAGCCCTTTTATCGAAGTTCTCCATCTGGGATACAATAGCGTATGACTTTGCAGCCTTCAGGTATCGTCCGGTGGCAAAATAGGCTTCGCCGAGGTTAAACTTGGCCTCGGGATATTCCTTGGCGTCGGGATAATCCTTTGTATATGTCTCGTAGCTGCTGATCGCCTTGAGATACTCCTGCCGCATTGTTTCCGTGTCTTCTTGCGCCACTGCCTTTTGCGCCTGCTCATGATGAAAAGTCGCCGAGGAATACAGCAAGACCATTCTGGTTTTGTCTGCTTTGAGTTGGTCCTTGCTCGAAGCCCTGTTATTTTGAGCCCACTGACTACGCGGACCATAAAGAACCGCGATACGCTCACTTTCCACCATGGCTTCGTCCCATTGTCCCTCGCGACGAAGATTCTCCACCAATCTCAAATGAACCTGCGGATTTTTTGAATCATTCGGATACTTGTCCAGATACATGCGCGTGGCGATGCGACCGTTATCGTAGTCATCAGCCTCGAAATAAACATCGACCATCTTTCGCAAAATTTCCCGATTCCAGTCATCGTGTCCGCTGGTCTGAAAAAAGTTCGTGGCGCGGTCCATGCCTTCATCGCCATAATCAACGAAGGAAATGGCAATGTAGTCGATGGACTCTTTGCGAAGATCGTCGCCGCCGCCCAGCCGTTTGGTCGGATGAGATTCGTAGTATTCCAGAACCTGCACAAAATAGTCTATCGCCTGCTCAAGCGGATTTAAATTCAATACGGAAGCCAGCTTGTAATAAGTCCACCCCAGCTTATAGAGCGCCTTATCGTAAAAGGCCGAATCCTCCTTTACCAGGTGATAATGGTCAATGGCTTTCTGGTATAAGGTGCGATCAAGTTCGCTGCGGTCGAAGTAAATTTCTCCCAACCGAACATGAACCTCGGGGATGATTTCGCTGTCCGGATATTTGTCCAGGAGCGCCTCGTAGGTCTGCATGGCCCCTGTTTCGTCATCGCTTTCCAGCAAGCAGTAGGCCAATAGGTAATAAGCCACATCGATTTTTTCATAATTGGTATAACTCTCAATAACCCTTTCGTAGATATCGATAGCCGCGCTGAAATCATAGCGAGGCAGTTCCCCCGGATCCTGCCCTGCGGACTCCGTACGGTCGTACTCTTCCATGGACATACTGTACACTTCGTATCTTTCCTCAAAGTAGAGATAGGCTAGGCGCAAAAGGATTTCCGGGTCAACGCTGTTGCTCTGATATTCTTCAA
>CAZQAE010000091.1:0-18539 GCA_964591275.1 uncultured bacterium
GATCATCCTAACGGCACGTGTCCTTGGCCCGGAACTGGGCATCGCGCGGGCCGTCGGAGCGATTGTTTTTGCCGTTGCCATTGGCGCCGCCATGCACATGCTTTTTCGGCGAGAGGAACTGGAGCGAGCCGAGAAAAACGCAGGCATGGTCCTGCCCGACGATGATGGAGGTCGCAAACTGTGGCAGGACGGACTGTACTTTGCGGCCATGATCGGCATCCTAATATTCGCCAACTGGGGACGCCCGGCTCCAGGCGCCGCCGGAATGTGGGCAGCAATATTTTCGTTCAAGTGGATACTGACAGCCCTTTTCGCCGCGCTGCTGGCCGCGACAATCTTTGCGTGGTTCAAAAAAGACGAACTCGGTGATTGGGTTGATTCAAGCTGGACTTTTGCCAAGCAGATCATGCCCCTGCTCGCCGCGGGCGTCCTGGCCGCCGGACTTCTTCTCGGCGGACCTGAATCGAAGGACGCCGGCTTGATTCCCAGCGCGTGGATAAGCGGCCTGGTCGGCGGCAATTCTTTGTGGGCAAATTTCTTTGCCTCTGTCGTCGGCGCTTTCATGTACTTCGCAACGCTCACCGAAGTGCCCATCCTCGAAGGCCTGATCAAAGCCGGCATGGGCAAAGGCCCCGCCCTGGCCCTGCTTTTATCGGGGCCTGCCTTGTCGCTGCCAAATATGCTGGTAATCCACAGCGTGCTTGGCGCGAAGAAAACCGCAACCTTCGTATCGCTGGTCGTCATATTTTCAACCATCGCCGGCATCACGTACGGCGCCATTGCCCCAATATTATAAAGGAGAACCACAATGGAAATTAAAATCCTGGGAACAGGTTGCGCCAAATGCAAGAAACTTTTTGTAGAAGTGCAAGAGGCTGTCGCTGAATCCGGCGTCGAGGCCGCGATCAGCAAAGTTGAAAAAATCGACGAGATCACTTCCTACGGCGTTTTGATAACGCCCGCCCTTGTCATCGACGGCGAAGTAAAATCCAGCGGCAAAATCCCGAAGGCATCGAAAATCCTCGAATGGCTAAAATCGGCAAGCAAATAGGTGAGGCCTGAAAATGATCGAAGGTCTGCTGGCAAACGCAGAAGTTTATGTCCACACTAATCCCTGGCTCGCCCTGGTCGTGGTTTTCGCCGGAGGTTTGCTGACGGCAAGCAATCCTTGCGTGCTGGCAATGATCCCTCTGGCAATGGGTTTTGTTTCCGGAGACAAAGCCGTCAAATCGACAAAGAGCGCATTTGTATTTTCCCTGTTTTTTGTACTCGGATTGGCGCTGACCTTTACGGCGATGGGGATTGCCGCCGCGCTGTTTGACAAGCTGTTTGGCAGCATCCCTTCCTACTGGAACTGGGTTGTCGGCGTTGTCTGCCTGCTCATGGGTCTTCACCTGATCGGAGTTGTGAATGTTCCGATTCCAAATCTGAATATCAATCCCAGGGTCAAAGGCACACTCGGAGCATTTTTATTGGGCCTTCTCTTCGGGATTGTCTCCGCGCCTTGCGCCGCGCCGATTCTCATTGTTCTGCTCGTTTACATCGCGGGAAGTGGATCATCCATCGCCTACGGCGCATTACTTTTGCTGGTTTATGCTCTGGGACACAGCGTGCTCATACTCGTCGCCGGAACCAGTATTGGAGCGGCTAAAAGCATTTTGGAAAACAAGAAACTGACGAAAGCCACCGACCTGCTTCGCCGCGCAGCAGGAGTGCTGATTATTCTAGTCGGTGTCTATTTCGCATATCGAGGAATTTAATGGCTATTGGCAAACCCTTAACAGATCGGATCATTTAATGAAATATCTAATGTGCGCCGCAATTGTCCTCACGATTTTTGCATTGGCATCTTGTCAGATACCAAAAAGTGATAGCGAGCAAATCACCGCTCCATCACAAGATCAAACGCAGGTTTCCTCCGCCGTTTTCATTTTCAATTCCGAGGCCTGCGATTGTGAAAAACAACGAAACCTGGATGCGGAAAAATCCATCGATTTCTTTCTAAAAAACAAGGATGCTCGGCAGCTGAAACGCATCGATATCGCCAACCATCCCGCGGAACTGAAAAAGTACCAAAAGTTGACGCGAATCAGCTTTCTTCCCGTACTTATGGGATTGGACGAAACCGGCGGCGTTGTGGAAAAAGTCGAAGGCATTTTCGACAATAAACAAAAACCTTTGGAAAATATTTTCTATTAGCAAAGCCTCCGCGACAAGGAAATCCTGGCTATTTTACTTTGGGCCCTGCGAACCTTGATTAAATAACCGGAGCTAATTCTTGAAATCACCGTCGCGTCGTGCTAATAGGCGCATTGCCTGGTTTACGGGTGTAGCTCAATTTGGCAGAGCACCGGTCTCCAAAACCGGTTGTTGCAGGTTCAAGTCCTGCCACCCGTGCAGGGCAAATAGCCCCGTAAATGCTGCTTTTAGTCAATGTTTACGGGGCTTTTCTTAGCTTTCTTTTGGCAATGCCGATTTACCAGGAGGTCATGATAAGTCTTATCGTGGAAAGTGAGCGTTGACAACAGAGGAATAGAAGCTTTAGCATCCGCGCAGACGTTGTGGTTTTCCACCGCCCCGTGCTCCACTTTTCAAAACGGCGATCACAAGCATTTTGCTTGAGCCGATTCCCAACACAACACGCATCCGGGAGTCATTAATGGCCAAGGCCGCGCACTACGACGAAATAGCGGGTTTTTACGAAACTGCGAACAACACACTGCACGATCTTCATACGTTCATCACCTCCGTCAATCGTCCACGACTTATGGATCAGGCCTGGACTGAACGAAAACGAAACTACTCGCAGGAATTATCCGATCGTATCAGCCGAATGCACGTATTCATGGATGAAAAGAAAAAAACTTTCGACGCTTCCTTTTCAACATCTCTGACGCAAATTCAGATTTCGCTTCAGAAATACTCCCAAGAGTTGAAGGATCGCCCCAACGGCCACCGGTTAAAGGCGCTATTCGAAGAGCTGTCTAGTGATTATGAGGAACTCTTAACTAATCTGAAAAAGCGCAAGATCACTAAAATCAAGGCTCTGCATCTCAAGCCCATCAACTACGCTCGGAACATCTTCCATATTCTTTGCGGAACCATCTGCGTATTGCTATACCAATTCCTTTTAAGCCGGGAAACAGCCCTATGGCTCGTGGCCGGATTTCTTCTTGTGGCTATCGGCATGGAGGTTTCCCGCAGGTTATCCGGCCCGATCAACGATTTCCTGGTAGATAAACTTTTCGGCGCCGTTTCCCGTCCGCATGAGCGGCACAAGGCCAATGGCTCCACATGCTATGTGATAGCCATTTTTATTCTGGCCCTGTTTTTCGTAAAACCGGTAGCGCTTTTGTCAATTTTGGTTCTGGCCTTCGCGGATCCGGCCGCGTCAATCGTTGGCAAACTCTGGGGACGCAGAAAACTATTCAAGGAAAAAAGTTTTTTGGGAACCGCCACGTTTTTCGGCACTGCGCTGACGGTTGTTCTGATCTATCTGACCTTGGCCGTACCTTCATTTTCCTTCGGCTACGCCCTTTTGATAGCTGCAGTGGTTTCACTGGCATCAACTACTGCGGAACTTTTTTCCGTTCGCGTAGACGACAATCTGAGCATCCCGCTGGTCAGCGCCCTGGCCGCGTTTATGTTTTTTTAGCGGCGGGCTTTGCTTGTTCAATGCGAAGGTTTAAAGGCACTCGATCAAACTTTCCTGCCGGCGTATTTTTTTAGAAAAATCTTTTCCAACTTGATTTTGTGCCCCTGCTCTTCGCCGCGCATAGACTCAAAAAAGGGGAAGAGTTCGGTTTCCTGAAAGATATCCATGTAGCGAGAATAGTATTGGATGGCCAATTCCTCATGGTGAATTGAAAACGAAATAAACTCCTTGGCAGTTGATTCTTGCGTTAATTCACCGACGTCCAGGGGCCGTACAATCGGAGCGGTCAGTGCCCCAATATTCTTTTTAGCAAGGCCAATGACTTTTCCATCCCGAAGCATTTTCTGCAGGATCGCCTGGTGCATTTTCTCGTCTTTTGCCAATGACTTCAGAAGCTCTCTTGCCTCTGAATCCACAACTTTTTCCGACCACTCAAGATAAAGATCGTGAGATAGCCCCTCACGGTTGATCGATTTTTGGATCATATCCTTGATGCTATATATAGAACTCATATCCTCCCCTGAAGGAAGTCTCCCGGCGCTGATTTCAAGCCCTTCACGTCGAGAATGTATATCGCCTTCCCTTTCGTCTCCAGATAGCCTTCTCTGGTTAATCGCGAAATAACGCGGATCGTTGTCTCTACCGTGCTACCGACCATGTCAGCGATATTCTGGCGAGTCAACGCCACGGGGATTCTTATCTTCCCCTTTTCGTTTTGACCAATGCGTTCGGATAATTTCAGAAGTAGATTCACAACACGCTTTTCAACTCTCTCAACAGCAAGAGCCTGGATGGTTTCCTGCGCGTCGCGAAGTTGACGACTGAGCTCTAAAACGATTTCAAAACACATGGAAGGACGGCGTCTGATGATTTCCAGGAAGGATTGCCTTGGGATTCTCATAATAGTCGCCGGCTCCAGGGATTCAGCCGAATAGGAATACGGACGACCATCGAAAATAACCAACTCGCCAAAGGTCTCGCCTGCGCCCACAATCTGAAAAATTGTTTCTTTCCCACCTTGGGATTCCTTAAAGAGTTTGACCCGGCCTTTAATTAATAAAAGAACCCATTGCGGTGGGTCGCCTTCCATGAAAATTGTCTGCCCTTTTTTAAATTCTTCCTCGCTCGAAAGGCTCTGGATCTCCTTCATATCCTCCAGGGACAGCCCTGAGAAAATAAAGACGTTTTTCAGTATTTCCAAATTGTCCAGCACTTTGTTCATATCTCACACTTCCCGGCAATCGATATTGTGCGAATGAAGATGCCAGCAACGTTATTCGAACAATCGCCTTGCAACACGGTTTTGCTTACGACACCTTCTTGAAAGCGCCTATATAAACAGGTGAGTTGACAAATCCGCGAACCATGTAGCTTTCGTCAGGCGTTTTAAGAAGCAATTGCGTGCTGTTGCCTCCGTCCAGATTGAGCGCATTTTCCACACTAAATCCGCCGTCTCTTTCTGAAGCGGCAAGGATTTTAGCGAAGTCGGCAAGCAATATTCCCGAAAAATACGTATCAGTGACAACAAACATCACACGCCCTTTATCATCGATAGCGATGGCGGAGCGTCTGGAAACGCTTTTCTTATTTCGGTATGATAATTCTGGTTTTCCTCCCAAGACAAGCCAAGGTCCTGACTGAACGGCCTGCTCAAATCCCGTGGTATTGTAGCCTTTATAGCGTTTGAATTTTTTGCGCTGGGCAATATCGACTTTGGCCTTACGCACGAAAAACACACCTTGGTAATCTTGAGCCGTCGACATCGGTGATACTTCCTGACGATTCATGATGCACAGGCCAAGAGGATTGAAGGCCGGATCAAAAAACGATGCGTTGATCATGGCGAGGGCGCCCGATTCTTCAGCCACTTTGACAATGTTGTATTCAGCATTTTTTTCCGGCGGAACGTGAATTACTTTGAAGTCAACTTTCTTTGGACGAAAGCGCAAAGCATGGATTTTCAACAAACTTCTGCGTCCGCGTGTTATTGTCACGATTCGCCGCTCGACGTGGCGCGAAACGGATATCCAGTATCCCTTGTTCGCAATTCTCATCTTTCCGCTTATCTGACTTCGGTACAGGGTAATCCAGGGTCCGCCTTTTTTGATGGCGAGATCCGGATAGCTGCTGAGGATAGTGAAAGCAGTAATTGCCAGAATGATGGCCAGGATTGGAACGATCCGAATTGTCCACTTCAGCATTTCATCCACCTGATTTGAGGTTTCCGAACCGATAAAAGTCGCTTTTGCGATAGTTTGCCATAATTTTGCGGAAGAAAACAGAGAGAATCGCCGTAAGCGGGACAGCGATCAGCATTCCCACAAAACCGAGCAGGCTTCCCCATACCAGGATGGCAAAGATGATTGTCACCGGATGCATCCCGAGTTGATCTCCCACGATCTTCGGCGTCACCACCGTTCCTTCTAATAATTGCGCAACGCTAAAGACAACAACCACGAGGATTGGATGGAGAATATCGCCATGTTCCAGCAGAGTCAAAATCAGGGCGGGGCCGATGCCGATGAGCAAGCCAAGATATGGGACGATGGAGGCGAAACCGGCGAAAATTCCTATCAAAAATCCCAGGGGCGTGCCGGAAACGAACTGCAGCCCAACGGCGTATATAATTCCGAGCACCAAGCAAACTGTTAGTTGGCCACGCATAAAACTCGCGATGACGCCATCTACTTCACGGGCGTACTCAACGATCACCGGTTGCTGCCTGGATGGAAAGGCGGAAAGGATTGCGGCCTTCAATTTGTCAAAATCACGCAGAAGATAAAACCAGGCGACCGGTACAACGATAACGCTCAAAATTGCGTTAACCAAGCCCTGCAAACCCGTCAGCGTCTGAGCCAAAGCCTGCCAAGCAGGCTCATAAATTTTCCTGGCCCACTCCAGTATGGCGCCTTGATGCAGGGAAAATTGCTTCATCAAATCATCAATAGTGGCTGGAACCTCAATCGGAAGATATTTGTCAACTATCGGAAACAGCCACATCGAGATCGTTTTCCCGTATTCAGGAGTGTTACGCAAAAACTCATCGAAGTTTTTCGATATAACGGGAACCAGCAGGACAAACGATAACACGAGCACCAGGGCCAGGGCCATGATCAGAACCATGACCGCAGCCGCACGCGGCAGGCGCAGCTTTTCCAGTCGATCGACAAGCGGATCGAAAAGATACGCGAGCACCCAGGCGTAAACCAATAGTTTCAAGATATCGGCGATGCGCCATATCAGGCCGCCCAAAAGGAGGAGAAATAGTCCGAAGACAGTGAACCTGACCCAACGGTTTCTTGAAATCTCCGTCAGGAATTGCAAAGGGTTCACAGGCTTGGAGTCTCCCGGCATCAATCAGTCCTTCTTCTCGTCATCCGCGGGACGCACCAGCAGTTTGACCCTGAGCGTGGTCGGACCCTGCGTTGCGGTCGCCTCAACACGCTCGTTTTGAAACCCATCGGCCTCAAAACGCAGAACATGTCCTCCGCGCGTCAATTCGAGCCTGTTATGGGCTCCGTTGAAATCGACGGCGCGACCGATATAACGATCATCCAGAAAAACCTTGGCCGTCTCAGGTTCGATAACCAGGGCAAGGCCCGCGACGTCTCGGTCGGAGTTAATGTGAATCATGGGAACCGCACACGAAGAGGCTGTGAAAAGGCATAAAGCCACGCAAAACGATACGAAATATTTCATTAATCACCCACCCTGAATATCAACGTCTGCCCCAACACGGGAATCCTTCGCAATTTGAATTCGCCGAAATCCGTCGATTCTATTTCCCGGACCATATCAGACATTTTTCCTGCGTACTTAATGATAAACGACACATCTTTCCCCGTCTTGGCTGAATCAAGGATCACGCCTTCAACGGAAGGTATTGCCCTGATGGCGCGCCTGATTTTCACCGCATCGGAAAAATCCCGCATGCCTTGAATGACAATTTTCACCTCGACAACACCAACATCGTCGATAATCCCTTTCCCCTTGATCCTGTCAATGACCTCAGCCAGCACGCTTTGGGCCACGCCATCCGCATCCGTCAAAGCACCATCCGCCGATGGAAAGGGAAAATCGGCAACGACCTCCCCTTTTATCAGGTTGACTAAGTAAAAGCGATAATGGGCTGGAAGCGGATCGCCAAGGTTTTTCAAATATCCGCGCCCCATGAATACGTATTGAATTCCAAGACTGTCTTGAATCCGAGCCAATGATTTGAAGCGTCCTCTTTCCATTTCGAGGCAGATGTCATCTTTGAATATTTTTTTTATTATCCGTTCGTCCGCCAATCCCAGGCCCAGTGTTTCCATTCTCGACGCTAGCGCTTTTTCCAGCTTACGGTTCCTCTTTTTATCGTTGCCGTCTGCGTATGTAACAAGAATCAAAATTGTTTTTCCTGATTCCACAGCATGTTTCAACACCGCAGGCAGGGAGCGAACGGTCTGAACAAGACGGTCTTTATCTAGTCGCGTTTCGATAATAATTGTGTATTGACCGTCACTTTTGGTCTCGGAAACCGTTTCATAAAAGACAAAGAATCTATCCGGTTTTTTTATTACTTCCTTTTCAATAGCGCGACGTTTTTCATCAATTTCAATCGCCGGAATAAATTTCAAAATCGCCGTTTTAAGAACTTTTTGTTTGGCCATTATCAATGCATCGGTACGAGCCTTGTTCAGATCGCCATCCACTATCGGCGACGATCCTTTCTCCGTGAAAATGAATACGCCGCCCGCGCACACCGCCATCGGCTTTGCCCATTGAGACATTGCGCAGATCGCAACTCCGCAAACAATCAACAATATTCGCCTTGTGGGCATCATCATCACTAGAGCCAATTAAATTTTCGTCGCCGAGCGCACCTGTATTCCGGGAAAAAGGAAGCGAGTTGAGCTAAGCAACGTTTCATCGTGAATCACGCACACTCATGAGGCATTGGGATGCGCCGAGCGAAAGAAACACACTGAGTGGATCTCAATCCTCATCCTTCTGGCGAGCGCCACTCGAAAAATCCCTACCACCGGAATATTGACTCTGCGATGCGCCTTCGCCGAAAATCTGGGCCAGTTTGCTTCCGGCTGAGACGTTGACGTTGGTGATGGCGTGCTTGTAGATGAGATGAAACTTATCCCCTTCAAGAACCACGCAGTAATTGTCGAAGCTCTTGATATAGCCGTCGATTTTCTGCCCGTCGGACAATTCCATGGTGATCTTGATTCTCTCTCTGCGCGCCTGATTGAGAAACTGATCCTGCACATTGATTCGAGGTCTCATATTAAGCCGCCTCCTTATATTGGCAATTCATATTCAATACACCAGATTCCTTGTTTATGATACAAGCACTGGCAGAAAATCCGCCATGCATTTTTTATGCACGACGCAATATGCGGCAATATATTCCCAATACACCGTTGCATATTGCGTCGCTCACCGAAAAATATCCGGCTAATTCCCTCTTCTCGGTCACTGGCAAATACTTTGCCCCTAAGAAAAATGCACAACACCAGATCCGAGCAGTTTTTCAATGGCGCCGATGAGATCATCTCCCGGTTGAACGGAATACTCCTGCGGGAGAGTCATCACCGCCTCGCCGACGCCGGGCGCCTCAACCCGAATGATTGCACGACAGCGCCCTCTCGCAGCATTGCCAAGCAATTTTTCCAACATCTCAATCGCCCCACCGGTAATTCCACTCGACCGGATTCGGATATTCATCTCATCGCCGATCTCACGATCGGCGCTTTCCAAATCCGCAGCCTTTGTTACGATCAATTTGACACTTTGCTCGCCCGCCTCAGCGCGGCCCATCAAGAGCACAGGTTTTTCCGCGCTAATCAAGTCGGTTATTGTCGGGAGCACATCGCTGTAAACAAAGGCCTCGAATGTTCCTGTCAGATCCTCCACGGTCAAAACCGCCATGCGGCCACGCTTGGAGTCAATAAAACGACGACCTGTAATTATTACCGCCACTCTTGCATCAACCTTGCCTTTGACTCGCTTCAGTGTTTCGCAAGTGTGATTGGTATATTTGGCAATCATACTGGCATATTGTTGCAATGGGTGTCCAGTCAAATAAAAGCCGAGAGCGCCTTTTTCATTTTCCAGATTCTCCGTTTCGGACCACGCGTTCACATTTTCCATATCGTCATCGGACGGCAAACCGATCTGTTCCTCGCCCAAACGGGCAAAAATGCTTTGTTGCCGGCTTTCCTTCTCACGGATGATCCTGGCAGCCTTGTCAAAAGCCATTTCCATTCCGTTCACCAATCTTGCCCGATTCGGATGAATCGAATCAAAGGCCCCTGCCCCGATGAGGCTTTCCACAGCTCGTTTGTTGACCTGCTGGTGGCTGACGGTTTGCAGAAAATGATTGAGGCCGATAAAGGAGCCTCCGGATTTTCGACCCTCTATTATCGCGTCAATGGCATTGCCGCCAACATTTTTCACACCCATCAAACCAAAACGAATCTTTCCGTCCTCAACTCCAAATTCCTTGTCGGAGGCATTGATGTCCGGGGAAAGGATTTTATAGCCCATCTCCTGAACCTGATTGATTTTCACTTTGATCTTTTCCGACTTATCCGACTCGGCGCATTCCATTGTGAGCAATGAGGAAATAAATTCCAATGGATAATTCGCTTTGAGGTAAGCGGTCTGATAAGCGACAACGGCGTAGGCGGCGGAATGGCTTTTGTTGAATCCGTATTCCGCGAATTTCTCCATCTGGTCCCAGATTTTTTTCGCGCTGCCTTCGGCGATGCCGCGTTCCTTGGCGCCTTTCATAAACAGCGTTCTATATTCATCCATCGGCTTCTTTTTGCTCATCAGACGTCGAAGTTTGTCCGATGCACCAAGACTCAACCCGCCAACCGAGGTGCCGACCTGCATCACCTGCTCTTGATAAACCATCATGCCGTAAGTTTCTTTCAGGATTTCCTCAAGGACAGGCAATTCGTAGGTTACGGGCTGTTCCTTCTTTTTTCGCGCGATGTAATCATCAAGCATGCTCATCGGACCGGGACGGTACAAGGCGACCAGGGCAACTATTTCATCGATGGACGTTGGCGCAATGCGAAGAAGCAAATCTTTCATGCCTCGCGATTCCAGTTGGAAAACACCGGCTGTTTGCGCCGAAGCCAGAAGCTTGAAACTCTTGGCGTCGTCCATCGGAATGTTATCAATATCGATGCGAATGCCGTGGTTTCTTTCGATCATATCGATGGCATGGTCGATGATGGTCAGCGTTTTCAAACCAAGGAAGTCGAACTTGATCAGACCGTAGGCTTCAACATCGCCCTTTTCCCACTGCGTCATGACGAATCCGTCCTTGTCGCGCTGCAGCGGCACATACTCCTTGATATCCTTGGGCGCGATCACAAGCCCTGCGGCATGTTTGCCAGTTTGACGGTTCATTCCCTCCAGAGATTTGGCGTACTCCATTATTTCCTGAACCCACACGTTGGCGTCATTGAATTCCCGAAGTTCGGCGCTTTTTTCAAGAGCGTCATGGAGTGTAATATTGAGAACATCAGGGATCATTTTCGCTAGTTTATCAACGTCCGCGTAGGGATATCCGAGAACGCGGCCCACGTCGCGGATTGCCGCTTTCGCTTTGAGCGTGCCAAAAGTCGCAATCTGGCAAACCTTTTCCTGGCCGTATTTTTTCGTCACGTATTCAATAACTTTTTCTCGGCCATGCGCGCAGAAATCGCAGTCAATGTCCGGGTTGTCGCTTCTTTCAGGATTCATGAAGCGCTCGAAGAGCAGACCATAGCGAAGGGGATCAATATTGGTTATTCCCAGGGCATAACTGACGAGACTCCCGGCGGCGCTCCCGCGTCCGGGTCCCACGGGAATCTTGTTATCCCTTGCCCAGTTCATGAAATCCTGCACGATCAGGAAATACGCGGCGAAGCCTCTGTCGGAAATCATCTGGAGTTCATTTTCCAGACGCTGATTGTAAAGTTCTTTTTTTTCTGAAATTTCTTTGGCGCCCTCAACGCCTTTCAGAATTGCATCAAACCTTCGTTCAAGCCCTTTGGCGCTCATTTCCCGAAACTGGGACTCGATTGTCATGTTTTCCGGAACAGAATAGATCGGGAAAAGATAATCGCCGTATTCGAGTTCGAGGTTGCATCGCTCAGCGATAGCGACAGTGTTGGCGACAGCCTCCGGCGTTTCCTGAAACAACTCGGTCATCTCCTGCGCCGAACGAAAATAGAACTGGTCGGACCCGTATCTTTTTCGCTTCTCGTCGCTGATGAGTTTGCCCGTTCCGATGCAAAGCAGGGCGTCATGAGCCTTGGAGTCTTCCGGTTTGAGGTAGTGGCAGTCATTCGTCGCCACGACAGGGATGTCAAGTTTTTTCGAGATTTCGATCAAGCCGCGATTGACCTCTTCCTGACCGTCAATCCCGTTGTGCTGCAATTCGAGATAATACCGATCGCCGAAAAGGTCCCTATGCCACGCGGCAATTTTTAAAGCCTCGGGCATTTTGTTGTCACGTATCGCCGAGGGAACTTCGCCGGACAGGCAAGCTGACAGGCAAATCAGGCCTTCGTTATATTGCTGGAGCAGTTCGTGGTCGATACGGGCTTTATAATAGAATCCGTCGAGATGCGCTATGCTGGTGAGTTTAACGAGGTTCGCATAGCCCACGCTGTTCATGGCCAAAAGAACCAGATGGAAAATCCGCCTGTTGTTGGGATTCCTTTCTGTATGGCGACCGGTGGCCACGTAAGCCTCGCAACCGATAATCGGCTTGACCCCAACCTCTTTCCCTTTTTTATAAAATTGGAGGGCGCTGCTCATATTGCCGTGTTCGGTCACGGCGACGGCGCTTTGCCCATCCGCCTTTGCGGCCTCCATAACCTGGGGGATCTGATTGGATGCGTCGAGAAAAGAAAAATGTGTGTGCAAGTGCAGATGGACGAAGTTTCCCATTATTTTTCGATCACTCCCACTCAATCGTTGCAGGGGGTTTGCTGGATACATCATAGACGACGCGATTGACGCCTTTGACTTCGTTGATGATTCGGTTGGAAACTTTGGCCAGCAGGGAATACGGCAAATGCACCCAGTCGGCCGTCATCCCGTCCAGTGAATGCACGGCTCTTAGCGCCACAACGTTTTCATAACTTCTTTCATCGCCCATCACCCCGACGCTACGAACCGGCAACAGGGCGGCGAAGGCTTGCCAAATTTTGTCGTACCATCCGGCTTTTTGAATTTCTTCGATGAAAATCGCATCGGCCTCCTGCAATACGCGCACTCTTGCTTCCGTTATCGGACCCGGTATTCGAACACCCAGTCCCGGCCCGGGAAAAGGATGACGGCCCAAGACCTCGGCCGGCAAACCCAGTTCGCGCCCAACAGCCCTAACCTCGTCCTTAAAAAGTTCGCGAAGCGGCTCCACGAGTTTAAGGTCCAGTTTTTCCGGCAATCCTCCGACATTGTGATGACTTTTGATCGTAGCGGAAGGCCCTTTGAAACTCACCGATTCTATCACATCGGGATACAAGGTTCCTTGCGCAAGGAAGTCGACATCTTTCAATTTGTCGGCTTCCGCGACAAACACTTCAATAAAATTTCGACCAATGATTTTGCGCTTTTCTTCGGGATCGGCCACCTCCCGCAAGGCATCCAAAAATTGCTTCGAGGCGTCAACGTACTGGACTTTCAAACTGAGCCGGTCGCGGTACATGGCCAAAACCTGTTCGGCTTCATTTTTTCTCAACAAACCGTTGTTGACAAAAATCGGAGTCAACTTGTCGCCGATGGCCTGATGAATCAAAATGGCGGTGACTGACGAGTCCACTCCGCCGGACAAGCCCAGGATAACCTTTGAATCACCGACCCGTCGTCTGATTTCAGCAACGGTAGTCTCAATGAAGCCCGCCATCGTCCAATTTCGACCGCAGCCGCATATCCCATGAACGAAGTTGGATAAGATATCCGCCCCGCGAGGCGTATGAACAACTTCCGGGTGAAATTGGACGCCGAAAATTGTACCGGCACTGTTTTTCACTGCGGCGACAGGGGAGTTTTTTGAAGCGGCCAGGATTTCAAAATCCGCGGGCAAATTTTCGACCCGATCTCCATGACTCATCCAGACCGGCAGATTTTCATGGAGAGCGAATCCCGAAAACAGGTCGGTGTTCTTCAGAATTTCGATGTCGGCCGAACCGTACTCCCGATGATCCGCCCGCTCAACTTTGCCACCCAACGCGTGTATTGTCGCCTGCAATCCGTAACATATCCCCAGCACCGGCACGCCTGATTCCAGGATCAATGGCGGAAGAGGCGGCGCATCCGGATCATAAATGCAGGAAGGACCGCCCGACAGGATGATGCCTCTCGCACGGAATCGACGGATTTTATCGAGATCGACGTTGCAGGGATGTATCTCGCAATACACATTCAGTTCACGGACGCGCCTTGCAATCAACTGGGTGTATTGCGAACCGAAATCAAGAATAAGAATTTTTTCGCCGGCCACCGCTTCGATCATGAAAGAAACCCTCGCTCAACGCATTTGATAATTGGGGGCCTCTTTCGTGACGATCACATCGTGCGCGTGACTCTCGTTCAGTCCCGCATGAGAGATTTCAATAAAGTGCGATTTCTTCCTGAGCGATTCGATGGAGCGACAACCCGTATATCCCATTCCGGATCGAAGGCCACCGACCAATTGCTCCACGACGGCCCGCATCGACCCTTTATACGGGACACGACCTTCAATACCCTCGGGCACCAGTTTTTGCATGTTCGTGTCAACGTCATCCTGCGAGTATCGATCGGCGCTGCCCGCCATCATGGCATCAATGGACCCCATTCCCCTATAAACTTTATAGCTGCGACCCTGATAAATGATCACCTCTCCGGGGCTTTCGTCGGTTCCCGCGAAAAGTGAGCCGATCATGATGGTGTGCGCGCCGGCAGCCAGGGCTTTGACAAGATCCCCGGAAAAACGGATGCCCCCGTCGGCGATAATCGGAATACCGAATTTTTCAGCTTCCCGTGAGCAATCATCAATAGCCGTAATCTGCGGAATCCCGACGCCGGACACAATACGCGTCGTGCAAATGGAACCCGGGCCGATTCCTACTTTCACGCAATCCACGCCAGCTTCACACAACTCCCTGGTCCCCTCCGCCGTTGCCACGTTTCCTCCGACGATTTGCACGTCGGGAAAGGCGGTGCGAATCCATTTCACCATATCGACGACGCGCTGCGAATGGCCGTGCGCCGTATCCACGCAGATAACATCGACTTCCTTTTCCACCAAAGCCGCCGCTCGATCTTTATCGCTTTCGCGGACTCCCACCGCTCCACCAACCCTGTATCGCCCGCGTTCATCCTTGCAGGCGTTTGGAAATTGCTCGCTCTTTTCAATATCTTTGAAAGTAATCAGACCAAGCAGATCTCCGTCATCGTCGATGACGAGAAGTTTTTCGATGCGTTTTTCATGAAGCAGTTTTTTCGATTCTTCTAACGAAGTGCCCGGGGGAACCCATATCAAATTTTTGCTGGTCATAAGATCGCCCACGGTTTTTTTGGTGTCCGTGATGAAGCGAAGGTCGCGATGCGTTAAAATACCGACGGGTTTGCCATGTTCGACGACGGGAAGACCGGAGATGTTGTGCTTACGCATGATGTCAATGGCTTCCCAGACGTGTTGATCCGGGCGCATCGTGATCGGCTTAAGGATCATTCCCGAAACAGCCTTTTTGCAGCGCTCAACTTCAAAAGCCTGTTTTTCGATAGACATATTTTTATGAATGAACCCGATGCCGCCCTGCTGCGCCATGGAGATGGCCGCAGCCCCCTCAGTCACCGTATCCATGGCCGCAGATATCAGGGGTATATTCAAACGTATCTTCTGCGTAAATACGGTGGAAATATCAGCTTCGGCCGGCAGGAAATTGGTACGGGCCGGAATCAGCAGGACATCGTCGAAAGTTAAGGCCTTTTTCAAATTCTTCTCTAACATTTTACACCGCTTTTTTGTCCTTGTGGACTTTGTGTGAATCAATCGTCGAACAATTTCTGCACTTTTTTTATCTCGCGTTGAAATTCCTTCTCGAATTTGATGACCCTCATTTTTGGCATGAGGGTTTTCTTTTCGTACGCGTAACTGATGGTCATCTGATTGTTGAAGCGAGACACGTGTAATCCATCGCCGCTGGAAAAAGAAATTCCCAGTTTTTCCGCCTTTTCGTGAAGACGCGAGCGTATTTCGACATCATCGTGCCGGGATGCATTGAGAATCTCCTTTTCCACGGTTCTTTTCCACTTCGACTCCGCGTAATAAACGGGGACTAGGGTATATCCGACAAAAGAGATAGCCAGCAGCACAATGAGCAGCACAACCGAAACGTAGTTGACCCCCCCACGTTTTGATCTGTTTTTAAGCTGTTTCATGAAATCCCCCCGGAGGTTCCAAAAAAAACTATTCAAGCGAAGGTATGAAGCCACTGCTTAGCCTACAGCTGATTGACAGTCCATCCTAAAACAGGCGCTCGCAACCCGTCAAGCAAAAATCGTATCTAAAGGCGGCCAGGATTCCACCAACAGCAGGCCGTCCAATAATCCTCCTTCGGAAACAACCAGTTTCCGGTACCCGCCCAATTTCATGATCTCTTGAATAATAATGATCCCCGCCGGAAGCAAATCCTCCCTGCCTTTTTCGAGACCCGGAAATTCCTCCAGCCTCATCTGAGAGCTTAGGGTTGCCAATTTATTAAATATTTCATCGATCCTGTCGGCGTCAATTTCATGACGATGTACTTTCAATGCGTCATAAAGAGGAAGTTTCAAATCAATAGCCGCAAGCGTCGTAGCCGTCCCGGCGATCCCCACTAAGCGATCCGGCCGATTTTCATGAAAAAAACCACGCAGTCTGGCAGCGACCAACCTGCTTAGTGAATCAATTTGTTCTTTTGTGGGAGGATCATTTTTCAAGATGTTTTCCGTCAGGGAAACAACGCCGATATCAAAGCTTTGGCTAAACTCCGGCTGCTTGTGGACGATGGATAGCTCTGTTGAAAAACCGCCGATGTCCAGAAGAAGAATCTCGGCCATTTGGCCGCCGAGGCGACTGCAAGCGCCCAAGGCAGCCAGTTTGCCTTCCATATTTCCACTGAGGAGGCAAGGCTCGACACCGGATTCCGCGCGAAGCCGATCCAGAAATATTTTTTTATTCAAAGCCTTTCTGACAACGCCCGTGCACGCCGTGCGAATTTCCCGAACACCTGAATCACGGGCGATTCCGGCCAGTTCGCGCGCCGCCAACACGGTCCGCTCGATGGAATCGCTGTTCAAGCGACCGTCAAATCCGCCGCTCAGGCGAGTGATCTTCCGTCTGACCTCAATCTTTTTCAGAGATTGGCCCAAGCCTTGCGCGACAAGCACTCTCACTGTGTTTGAGCCAATGTCCATAGCAGCGGATTTCATTGCGGGCCTATAGCATGAACAGCAGACGCTGCCAACCTTTGGAATTCAGGGGGGAATTGGGAAATGAGGAATTCAAAAAAGTATAAATCCACCTTGCCAGATGCTTTTTCATTTGCTAGACTTGCTTTCAAGGGAAATGGGGGCTTTATTTCATGACTAAGGCGGATTTGGTTAGTTCAATTTATGAGCGCGTGGGTTACTCCAAAAAAGAATCAGCGCGCATCGTTGAATCGGTTTTCGATATCATCAAGGAAACCCTTGAGCGCGGTGATAAAATTAAGATATCCGGATTCGGCAATTTTGTCGTGCGTGAAAAGCGAGCGCGCATTGGCCGCAATCCTCAGACAAATGAGGAGATAACAATCGCCGCTCGTCGAGTTCTGACCTTCAAACCGAGTCAAGTGCTTCGCAACGCACTAAAAAATAGTTGACGGCATATAATGTTGTTTCGGAGACCGTGATGCAGAGTACGGAAATTCCCGACAAAGTATATTTTAAAATCGGCGAGGTCAGTGAACTGACCGGCGTCAAGCCATACGTATTGCGTTACTGGGAATCGGAATTCAACATCGTTAAGCCTTCAAAGTCTGTTTCCAATCAGCGCATGTACAAGAAAAAGGAAGTCGAACTAATCCTCGAAATCAAGCGGCTGCTCTATGAGGACAAGTTCACGATCGCCGGCGCTAAAAAAATATTGCAGGAAAAAGCACGCCGTAATACCGCCGGGAAAACTGCGGGAAAGTTTCCAAACAATAAAACACGCGATGTGCTGGTGGACCTTCGGGAGATGCTGGTTGAAATAAAAAAACTGGTTGAAGTACATTAGCAATTCGGCTATATTCCCTCCCCGCTTGACGCGTTTTTGACAAATCAATCAACATTTTTCGTATCGGGGCGTAGCGCAGTCTGGTAGCGTACCTGAATGGGGTTCAGGTGGTCGCTGGTTCAAATCCAGTCGCCCCGACCAATAAAATCAGCCACTTGGCATTTTTTGCTAAGTGGCTGTTTCTTTTAAGTCACCAAAAAGTCACCAAAAAGCAAACTTCCTTCCAGCGGAAAAGCGCCTTCGAATGTCACATAAGACCTTTGAAGAGAACTCTTCATTCAACTATTTCGCGAAAGGAAACTCTTATAAAGGTCAAAGTTTTAAAGCTCGGTCACAGCGCTCGTCAATCCGAAGTCCCCGCCGGTTCCACCGTCAGCGATGTTCTGGCCAAAGCCGATCTCGATTCCACCGGTTACAGCGTCACTGCGAACGGATTGGGCGTAAGCCTCGGTGCTGCCGTGTCTGATGCCGACGTGATTTACCTCGTACCGAAGATCGAAGGCGATACTGCTTAACTCGTTCCTGTCCCGTAATGGGGATTTTCAAGCGACCGGGCAGTCCGATTGGCTGATGCGGTTGTCGCATGAGACGCAAGGATCG
>CAZQAE010000092.1:0-18452 GCA_964591275.1 uncultured bacterium
ACCAGCGCCTGCCACGAAACTGGTATAAGATACATAGCGGTCATGTAGCCTAAAACTTCATCGATGACGATGCGACCGTCGTCGGATTTTCCATAATGCTTTTCGGCGACGTTCGAGGCTTTCACGCCGATGGCCAGTACGAAAGCCGAGGCGATGAAAAGCCCATAAGCCGGCAGAAAGCTTCCGATGAGCCAGACAATGGGAATGCCCAGGAGCGTACCGAATGTTCCGCTGGCCACGGGCGCGAAGCCGAGACCCAGGCCAGTGGCGATGACGAGATAAAGTTTTTTCATATGGCTAATCCACCTGTACGACGAGACCTTCGCCTGCGCCGCCCGGTTTAATCCAAAGCTGGCCGGCGTTGGAATCGTGGAAATATCCCGTATCGGCTGAGGCCAGTGTTTCCAGGCTTGCCGCCGCGACAAGGGCGCCGCCGGGCGTGATCACAACACTGGCCGGGGCCTGCGCCGCACGTACGTTAAAGGCGTAATCGCGATAGTTGGCTGAAAGCGTTATGCGCAAATCATCGCCGTATTCGTAGAAAATTCGCGCGCCGCGTCCGCCTTCCTCAAAGACATTGAATTGCTGGAAGCCTTCAACGGGCCAGATATTCACCGTGACCGGTGGGTTCGTTTCGTGAGGATCAGCCGGGGCCAGCACGCCGCCGTCTTGCAGGTTCATGGGAATGATGGCGCCTTTACGGACGAAGATTGGGAAACGCGCCAGGGGTACATTCAGCGTGG
Source organism: uncultured bacterium (assembly GCA_964591275.1). Taxonomy (GTDB): domain Bacteria; phylum Lernaellota; class Lernaellaia; order JACKCT01; family JACKCT01. The sequence goes on from CAZQAE010000092.1 coordinate 744, forward strand.
CCGTCGAACCCGCCGCGTGCTCTGTTCCATCCCACCAGTCGATCCAGATCCCTTCATCGGGAAAGCGAACTTCCCGTGTGGTTCCCGCCTCCGTCATGGGCGCAACGAAGATATTGTCGCCAAGCATATATTCCCAGGTTCTTCGATAAACGGGACGGAAAAGGGAAATCTTCTGAGCGTAGCTCTCGGCGCCCTGACTGTAAAGATAAGGGATGAGCGCCACGTGCAGGTCGGCGAAGTCCCGGTAGATTTCCAATACTTCTTCGTCGTACATCCAGGGCCGGTGCTCGCCGGAGCCGCCGTTTTCCATGATTGGGCAAAGCGCGCCGAGCTGCGCCCACCGGACGAATAGCTGCTTGTCGCGAGGTTCGTCGCCCTCGGGGTCACGGTATCCGGCGATATCCGAACCGAAATTCACGTATCCGCAGTTGCCGGACATATGCAAGTTGAGAAGCGCCGCCCTCAGTCCCTCGAAAGTCGGGTCCTGGTCGCCCACCCAGCCGGCGAAGTTCACGTCCACATCGGCAAAACCCGGTGCCCAGGGAAGACCGTAGGAGTCAACGGGCCGCGCTGAGATCATGCGGTCCGGCCCCAGCTTTTCTCGTGTGTACTCGAAGAAATCGCGATAGTAACGGCGCTGATATTCCTGCCAGGTTTTCTTGCCGTTCGCGGTGTCCACCCAAATCCACTGAATCAGGCTGAATTCGCTGCCGTCGGTCTTCCAGCCGTCGATGCCCATGTCGAGCACGAGGTCCATTTGCTCATGCCACCACTGCAAGGCGTCCGGGTTCCAATAGTCGATGAAAGCGCCGTCGCCCTTCCACCAATGCAGTAAACGTCCGTCGCTGACGTAGTATCCGGCGTTCAGGCCCTCTTGAAAATTGGGCGAATCTTCGTTGACGTTGGCGGTGATCCACATAATGACGCGCACATTGTTGTCGTGCATCTCATCAATCATGCCCTGCGCATCGGGATACATGCCTTCGTCGAAGAGGAAGGTGTTGTAGCCGGTCTCCCAGGGGCTGTCGATTATTATTGCCGCTGTCGGTATGTCGTGATCGATGTAATCGTGGATCAGCGCCAGGGCCGACTCCTGCGTGGATTCGTCTTCCCAAACCCAGGGCAGAAGAACCCACCGGGCCCAGGGCGGCGGCTCGTTGTTGACCGGTGGAACCACCCACTGCCCGGCGTCATCATCCGCGTCGTCATCCATGTCGTCATTGACCGTGTCATCATCCGCGTCATCGTCGACTGCGTCGTCGTTAGACAGGCAGTCGTCGCAGTCGTTGTCATCGTCATCGCCGCACGCTGCCAGCAGTCCGGCGCCAAGTACAAATACAGTTAGAAAAATCATCCACAGGTGTTTATTCATCGAATTCTCCAAGCGAAAAATTGGTTTTGCTTTTGCGTTTTTGAAGCAAAAACTCGCAAACGGGTCCGAAGTTTACACGATGACTTTCTTTACGTCAATTGTCGTTTTTGATCTTTTCCCGCTCGCTGCTTGTAGAATTCGCGTTGGCTTCGCCAACCGAAGCTCGCGGGATTTGAAGTGGCGAAGCGCAAGAGAATTCGCTAATATCCGAGGCGCATGAAGGCTCTATTGTCAAAATTCTATTCAGTCCTGGAAAATCGCCTGAGCCCCGATGACTCGGGCAAACAGCTGATTCTATTATTTGCGCTGATATTGATTGCCCTGCGCCTTCTCTATATTGCCGGTTCAATCAACGATTTGCATACCATTCATATCGGTCACGAATTTCAAACCCGGCTGGCGCGAGATGCGATGCAGGATGAAAACTGCGCTCAGGATATCCTCGGTTGCCTGTGGAAAAATAACGAGCGCTACCTGCCGGTCAAATTTCAATTTCACGGCTTCGTTCTACTGAACAATATTTTGACGTGGCTGCTTTCGTCGCTATTCGGCTTCAAGTATTTTCTCGTGCAGCTCACGGCGCTTATCTATTTGCTCATCGCTTACCTGGCATGGGCGCTTCTCATTGACCGGCGCTTCGGCAAAACGGCGATGATCATTTTTTCGCTGCTCTTTGTTTTTTCACCGCACGCCTTCACTTGTTCAAGCCTCAACCTTCTGGGTAGCCACAACGGCGGCTCCGCGTTGATCGCCCTGATGTATCTGGCTTGTTTCTACGATAAAAAACCGCTGGGAAAACATCTAATGTTAGCCTGTTTCGGCAGCTTCTTTTTCCTTTACAAAGGAGTCTTTATAGCATTCGCCGCGCTGGCGATTCCCTGTTTTTGGCAACTGCCCAAACTAAGGAGCAAAGCCCTGGGAGTACTTCTGCTGATCGCCGGATTCGTTCCCATGCTTTTGTATCACCGGCGCTTTGGATTTTTCGGCCACTACCTGGAAGACGGCCGATTTCATGTCGGCGAGCAAAGAGCGTCGTGGTTCAACCTGTTCGATTCCGTCAAATTCGATTTTTCCGTTGTTCATTTCCCGTCGGCGGATTTCCATATTTTCCCATTCTCGTTTTTTCCCTGTCTGGCCGCCGCATGCTTTTTTGTTCTTCTCATTTTCGCTTTGCGGCACGTGAGACGTAATCTGGCTTTGACCGCGATTCTCGCCTATCCCCTTGTGCTCTGGCTGGTGCTTTTCGGCACCTCCATCTTTGCCAGAGATCGCTATTACATTCCCATGTATCCCTTCATGCTCGCCCTCGTGGCGCTGGCTCTGGCTTTGCTACCCAGACGCGTCATGATCGGCGCCGTCATTGCGCTCATGCTTTTTTTAGTCCCGGACAACCTGTCCTTAATCAAACCCGGGCAGATGGGGCTTTATCGGCATTATAGGGGACTGGATTATTATGATAGGAATTTGAATTACGTGTCCGCCGCGCATGTGCCGATGATCAACTGGTGGATCGACAATTGCCCTGATAATTTTGGATTTTTCCCGCCTTTCAATACATCTTTCAAAAGCCATTTTGGGCGGATTCCCGATGAAAAGTCCCTTGGCGAAAGCTTGGAAAAAACGCGGGAATATCTTGGCGAGCCGGGACTAAGGGATTCTGACGCCATGGCCGTGGGAATGGCCCTGTCGGTGCGCCTGGATAAAAATAATGAGCAATTTGTAAAATACTTAAACGAACTAAACGTGGGTGAGAGGATGGCCGATCTTATCGGGCAGGGCTTTGCGGCCCGGGCATTATCGGAAGATTTTATGCGGTGCCCTTAAAATTCAAGGAATAGACGGATTATGAAAAACATTTGTTTGATGGCGATACTTGCATTGACCCTTTGCGTCGGCTTGGTTTTTGGTTCTTGCGACCGCGGCGATGATGACGATGATTCCGGCGATTCACCCTTTGTCGATGATGACATGGATGACGACAGCCACGATGATGACACTGATGATGTGGATGACGACGCCGATGACGATAGCGCCGATGATGACGACATCTTTGACCCGACTGATCATGTCGATCCTTTTATCGGCACTGCCATCGATCACGGCCAGCTTTCTCCGGCCGCGTCGGTTCCTTTCGGCATGGTGAGGCTCGGACCCGACACCTTGATCCGCTCTCATTCAGGCTATGAATTTGCCGTGGCCAACACCACCGGTTTTTCGCATACGCGCATCGACGGCGTCGGCAGCAAGGGCGCGGGCGGCAACCTGAAGATTCTGCCGGGCCTCGGCGAGCGAACCGGATTCGCCCTTTGGATGGGCAAAAAAACGGAACTCGCGCAGCCGGGTTATTACGCTGTCGAGCTGGGTGCGGATCGCAAAATTCTGGCGGAAATGACCGCAACGGAACATGTCGGTCTGCACAGATATGAGTTTCGGACAGACGCAACGCCCCACTTGTTTATCAACTTCAACGATCCCTTCACCGATTGGATTGGCTCCGAGTGGGAAGCCAATGACGCAAGTGACGAGATTAGTGGCTGGGTTGCGGCGGAAAATGTTTGCGGACACGGGCGCTATCAATTCTATTTCAGCATCCAGTTCAGTCGGCCCTTCACTGACTTGCGGGAAATTAGCAGCCCGCGAGGCGGGACCAACGCGCGCCTCGATTTCAGCACGCGCAGGGGCGAGGCGCTGCTGGTCAAAGTCGGCCTGTCCAGCGTCAGCGAAGACGAGGCGCGGACCGACCGCGACATCGAGGTGCCGGATTGGGATTTTGACCGCGTGCGGGAAGAGGCTCGTCAGACTTGGCGTAAGCATCTTGGCGTCGTGGATGTGGAGGGCGCGGCCGGGGAAGAGGACTTGGTGACTCTTTTCTACACCATGCTCTACCGGGCCTCGCACACGCCGGTGAACATCACTACGCATTCCGGAAAGTATCGCGGCACGGATGGCGAAGTGCACGAGGCGATAAACTACCGTCGCCACCACTGTTGGTCGCTGTGGGATACGTACCGCAACAAATTTGCGCTGCACAATCTGCTCTACGCAGAGCGCAGCGGCGAGATAATGCAATCCCTCGTAGATTTTTACATCGAGGGCAAGGTGGACTGGTCCACCGATTTTGAGCCCTATCCCAACGTGCGCACCGAGCATGCACCCGCCTTGCTGCTGGACGCGCACCGCAAAGGAATCGGTGGTTTCGATTTCGCGCCCGCTTTTGATGCTATCTTGGCTGAAACCCATCCGGGCGGCTCGCCTGACCGCGAGTTGGAGGGGTCCTTTGATCGTTGGGCCATCGCGCACCTTGCGCAGATTCTCGGCGAGGAGGATGTTTATGACGAATACATCGCGCTCTCGGCGCTATACCGTGAAACCTGGGTGGAGCATTTTTGGGACATGGGACCCGATGCGGATCTCATCGGCGCGCAGGGAATGTACGAAGGCACACTCTGGCAGTATCGTTGGGCGGTGGTGCACGACCTGCCCGGCATCATCGACCTGGACGGAGGCCCGGAAGTATTTCAGGGCAAGCTCACGCAGTTTTTTGATGAGGAACTCTACACAGCCGGCAACGAGACGGACCTGCAAGCGCCCTTTTTGTTCAACTACGCCGGCGCCCCCTGGCGCACGCAGGATATCGTTCGCACGTTACTGAGCGAACCAATTAATCAGTGGTATGGCACGCACGAAAAGTGGCCCATTCCCGCGCACCGGCCTGTTTATCTCGCAAAGCCCGTCGGTTTCATTATGAATATGGACGATGACGCGGGAACCATGTCCTCCTGGTTCGTCCTGGCCGCGCTGGGCCTATATCCGGTAACCGTTGGGCAACCGGTCTACGCGTTGACCGCGCCGCTGTTTGCGCGCGCGGTGCTGCGTCTTGCGGGCGGCGACTTCACAATTCTCGCCGCCGATGTCTCATCGGAAAACCGCTTTATTCAATCGGCAACGCTAAACGACGAGGATTTGCCCCGCGCCTGGTTGTGGCATGACGAAGTGGCATCAGGCGGCGAACTGGTTTTTGAAATGGGACCACAGCCAAATGAGCAATGGGGCGCAGCAGCGGATCAGGCGCCGCCGGGAGCCTTTGAGTGATGGCCCTCAACATAAAGTCAGTGGAAGCAAAGTGTAAAATGGACACAAAGGTTCAGAAAAGCAGGTAACTAACAGTTTGCCTGGGCAACGCTCACGTTTTACCAGCATTATTTGGTTTCTATTGGGAAGAGGTTTTACACGATATCAGAATCTCTTTATTGGTCCTATGCGAATTTGGCTATGGACCAGTTTCCTCAGCGCTGAGTGAACCCATATCAACGGTTGAAGAGGAGAAGCACGCAATGTCCGGTATAATTGAAAAATTCAACGAAATCTTTCAGGATTCCGACAAAGCCATACTTGAGCAGATGAAAAAAAGCGCTGAAACATTAAAAGATCCCAGTGAATTGGCACACGCGCATAGAATGATGACGGCTATGCTAAACGTGAAAAAGCTGGACTTTCTGGGGTCGGAATTGGATGACAAAATAAAATTTGCGGATGAGGATGCGCACGAAGCTTTTGTCCTTTACGCCAATACAGGTCGTGAAACTATCGAAAAATTACTCGAAAGCCTGATGCCGATGGATGAATAGCGAATTGTTTTAAGGGAGTCGGGAAAATCGAGATTCGACACAGCTTTTCCATTAGCACGAGTCTACGATAAATCATCCGATAAGATCATGGATATTACACGCAAGAGCGGCGGCGACCTTTCGCAAGGTTTCCAAAGTCAGGTTTGAGTTCTCGCGTTCCCAGCGACTGACCGTGGATGGCTGGACACTCAATCGGGCGGCAAGGTGGCGTTGCGAAACACCTTTGGATGCCCGGACTTTGGATATCCTGTTGCAGATGAGTTCTTTTGTTGCTTTCCCCCAATCTATTTCTTTGTCCTGATCGTCGGCGAGTATCTTTCTCGCTTCCACGACTTCTATCGAATCGAGTAGTCTATCGAATTCTTCTTCTTCCAAAATGACAATCCGTTTGCCCAAGCCTATATCCACGTACTTGGGCGCAATATTGATTTCAGCCATTTTCAACCTCCTTTTTTCCGGCGATAAATATCCCGACGATGTCCCACACGAACGATAAGGATGACCATTTCGTCGTCGCGAATCTGATAAATAATTCGCCAATCGCCGACGCGAATCCTCCACAAATCATCGTAACCGCTCATTTTTACGCTTTCCGTCGGGTGCGGCTGGTTTGCTAACTCCGAGATGGCTACCCAAATTCTTGATTTTATAGGTTTATCCAGTTTTTTGAGTACCTTTTGGGCGGATTCCTTGATTTTGATCTTGTATGCCATGAATCCGTTTTCCTCACAAGAGAAATTAGCTTATATAGCAATAAATGTCAAGAAAAAATGCATTATAACGCAATTATTTCAAATTGGTACAGGCGAGCACCCAACGCCTACCGAACAACCGGCAATTCGATTCGTGATGGGTGCGCTGGCGAGCGATGTATGGTGATTGTCGGCGGATCGCCGGGAAGAAAGCGGAAATGATCCTTGTCGGCGCCGGATATGGCGATGCGTATTGAATGGCCCTTTTTGAAAAGCCAGGAAACGGGAAGCAGGTCGAATTTCAACTCGGCGATTTCGCCCGGATTCAGGGGCATGGCGTCGGCCTTTAAAAATGAACGATAAATGCCGGGCGTTATGTATGGCGGCTTGTCAGTGGTTATTTTCCGATGGATGGCGCGGAGCATTCCTTCTGTCACGTACGCCACGCGCCCATTTTCATCCACATCTTCGAGATACACGAACACCTGTGCGTCTTTTTTGTCGGCGCTTATGTGCAAAGTGACGATGGGGTGCCCGGTCACCTCCTTATCGCGCGCAAGGGGAGGGGATGTGTATGTCGAAAGTTTTTTGTCGAAGCCGCGCCGGTCGCCGTAATCCACGGCCATTTTCTTTGCCAGACATCGCCAGCGCGATTTTTCGCCGGAGCCTATTGCGCGGTCTACAAGGTAGGAATCGGCATTGTTATTAGCAGCCGGTTCTTGATGGTTCAGGCTGCCATTTTCGCCGAGGAATAATTTTTGGCGGCGGGAATTTGCCGGTGGCCACGTTGTCGCGGATTTCCACTTGTCTTCCACCATCGTGTAGTAGCGAACGGGCGGCTCCTCGTTGATTCCGCTGTCTTTTCCTTTCAGGTGATAATCGAAAAATCGCAAGAGTTCGCCCACGTGATCGAATTTCGCCTTGATGGTTTTATCGAAGGGGCGCACGTGATCGTCTCCGCCGTGATCCCAGGGACCTAAAATAAGGCGGCTTCCCGGATTGCGTATGGTGAGGAAACGCTTGATGGCCGCGTGGGGATATCCGCCATCGAACCAGCCGCTGTAGCTGTAGATGGGCGCCTTCGATTCGATGAGCTTTTCAGCGAATGCGTGGGGGCTGAAATTGTCCATCGACAGGCCGCCAGTGCTCACGTCGTCCCGGTATATAAGCTGCGCGGCCTGGTCATGGACGGCGTAGTTGGCCGTGTGGTCTTTGAGCGCCTCTTTCAGGAGCGAACCGTCCGCATCCTCATCGACGCGACTGACGCCGCGCGTGACCAACGGTGCCCACCAGAACACTTCCTGAGGCTTGTTGACGTCCATGGCGTGATTGCCCTCTTGCCAGACCCGCGTGAACCATTCCAGATGAATGCCGCCGACAAAAGCGATGTCGGGATAAACATCGTAGAGTGAGAACATCGGCGCGACGCATTTGACCGCCGGGTGCATGTTGGTTGCAAGAAACTCTGCGGCAGTGCCCTCGTAGGAACCTCCCACGGAGCCGATCTGAGCGTCGGACCAGGGCTGTTTGATGATCCAGTCCACGACCTGCGCGCCGTCGGCGACTTCATCGGCGGACCAGGGACATGATCGGGAACCGAAGGAAGCGCCTGTGCCACGGGCGTCCAGGCGCACGATGGCGTATCCGTTTTCGATGATGCGCGTTATCTCCTTCGGCGGAAAATCGGCGAAGGCGCTCGCCAGCCAGCGCAGATCGATGTATCGCCAGTAGCGCGTTTGCATCAGGATAGTCGGCAGCTTCTCGCCGTTTTTCAGGTTCTTGGGAAGGTAAATATCCACCGCGAGGCGAACGCCGTCGCGCATCGTGAGGTATTGGGAAGTGCGCGAAACGCCCTCATAAGGCGTGGCCGGCGCTTTGCCAGAATTTTCCACAGCCCACCAGGCGGTATCCAGCCCGGCGTCAATATCCGCGCGCGATGTGCATCCGGCGAAAAAAAGAAAAATAACAAAGCTGATGAACAGGGTAGGGCGAGTGTGGGTTTTTGGCACGGTGCGCTCCAAAAAATAAACGATACTCATTGCGGCAGCTTCATCAAATCCAAATCGGTTTCCTTCATTTCCAGGAAATTGTCAAATTCTTCGGGGTGCTTTCCTTTTTCGCCGCACACTTGTTAAATGATTTGGAGATTGCTGTACGTAAGGAGAAAGTTTGCTCATGGGCCTACGCGGAAAAATCGAAGAGCGACTGGCAAGGGCTTTGCAGGGGCGACAAAAGAAATTCTATTTTCGTAAATTCATAATCGTGGGAATGATGACAAGAGAGCCGATGCCCGAGGCCAGCATCATCAGCGGCATGAGAATGCCGAGGTAGATGAGGGGCACGAAACTGGAAAACGCCAGCACGGAGAAGCCCAGTCCCACGGCCAGTGCGTTGAGGATGATGGCGCGCCCGCTGGTGGCCATAGTTATGTCGATGATTTTCTTTGGATCCGTTTCCCGCTTTCTCTCCAAACGATAGCGATGCAGGAAATGGATGGCGTAATCCACGCCGATCCCTATGGAGATGCTGGCGATCAGCGCCGTGCCCGCGTTCAGCGGGATATCAAATAGCACCATAATGCTGAAGTTGAGCAGGACCGTCATCACCAGCGGGGTGACGCCGAGCAAACCCAACCAAAATGACCGGAAAATGAGAAACAGCGTTATCAGCACGACAGTTAGCGAAACAATCAGGCTGCGCACTTGCCCGTCCACCAGGAGTTTTACAATCTCCAACATCACGTAGGCGTTTCCCGTGAATGCGACATCGATCGAATCGTCGAAATTCTTTGCGACATAGTCCTGCATACGGGCCAGCACTTTGCCTTGAACGACGGAATTGTTGGACCGTATGCTGACAACGACGTTGACCATTTGATGGACGTCATCGGTGATGCGCCCCAGTTCTTCGCCTCCGCCCAGCTCATAAAGCAGCAAATACTGCGCGATAATGTTGCGACCAGGCGTTTCCGAAACATTGCCTTCGTCGTCCGTGATGTTCTCCACGGCTTGCGGCAGGCGATTCTGGCCCTGCATGACCAGGTTCATCCGCTTTATATAATCGGTCAGGGACTCAGTGAACCCGACTTCCTCCATCTTCAAAACATCGTTTTCCAGTCCCTCGACCATGGCGAGGAATTTCGGGTCCTTGGCGCCTTCAGGTTTTCCGGAATCCAGAACCGCGATCATCAGCGAAGTTCCGCCGAAGTTTTCGTTCAACAACTCGTCGGCCTGCCGGATTTTTGAAGAGGATTGAAACTGTTTTATGGTGTCGTTGGAGACATAAACCTGCGTGGTCAGATAAGTCGTGGCGATAATGAGCAAAACGAATAGCGCAAAAACCGTCCTGGGCCTACGCAGGGAACATTGGCCGAGAAAATGGGATAAAGTATCGGACAATTTCAAGTGGCCGTTTTTTGTTTTGGACCGGATGTTTTTTGGAACAGGAAGTAGAATCAGCATGGCGGGAATGAAAGCCAGCGAAAATACCATGGCGATCATGACGCCGATTCCCACGAACACGCCGTATTCGCGGATGGGAATGATCTCCGAAACCGCCAGGGCCAGAAAGCCGACGAAGGTGGTGACCGAGGTCATGATGATCGGAGTGTTCATTTCCTCCATGGTCAAGATTACGGCTTCGCGCTTTTTCTTGCCGCGCTGGAGTTGGAAGTAATACTCCGCCAGCACATGAATGCCGTCCGCCACGCCGATGGCCACGATGACAATGGGGATGGAAGTGCCCAGCATCGAAATTTTCGTGCCGGTCAAATACATGATTCCAAAGGTGCAGATGCCGGAAAACACCACGACGGCGATGGGAATGAAAACGCCGCGCATGGATCGGAAGGCAAAAAAGAGGATCACGATCAGAAAACCTACGACAAGCGGCATCAAGGTGCGTATGTCCTTGGACATATATTGATTGATCATGCCGATGGCCATGGGGTAACCCGCGAAAACGACGTGCTCGGGCCCCCGGACTTCCTCAAGGTACTTTTCCACGTCCTGGTAGAGTTCGATGGACATGATCGAATCGGAAATGTCGAAGGTCGGCACCGCGAGAATCAGCGAGGCGCGTCCGTCGCGGGAGATCAGTCCGGTCTTGAGGAAGGAGTTGCCGTCGACTTTTTTCTTAAGGGCTGCGCACTGCTCGGGCGTCTCGGGGATCGTCTCCATGATCGGTTTGACTTCCATGAAGCCGTCCACCACGGTGAAGTCCTCGGCTGAGGAGAGGCTTACGACCTGTTCCAGGCGCGGATCATTCTTCAGATGTTTCGTAATGCGGGCGATCTTTTCGAGACTTCTGGCGTTGAATATGGATTCGTCGTTGAAAACGCCCACCACTACGCGCGAACGTATGACGAACCTGTCTTCGAAAACCTCGTGGTAATAGGTCATCGCCTCGTTGTCGTCGGGGATCATGTTCCCCATGCTGTTGTCCTTTTCCACTTTGACGGCGAAAAAGCCCATGACAACGACAATGGCCAGGCAGGCGAGGGCTACGCATTTTGGATAGTCGATAAAGATTTTCGTCAAACGAAACATGCGAGAGGTTTAATCGCGTTTGACGCAACATGTCAATTGGTTGAGCCTTGGCAATGCTTCTTAATAAGCAGGCGGCGAATCAGTCGGGCTTCGGCAAAATGGCCGTGGGACTGCCCGTGGCAATGATCCACAGTTGGTGGATGGCGCGCGTGGCGGCAACGTGCATGGCTCGGCGGGACTCGTTCGATACCGGATATGAGGCCCCGTCGGCGTCGGGAATGATCACATAATCGAATTCCAATCCTTTGACCTGCGCGACGTCGGTGATATCCGCGCCGGGTTTGAAATCGAACTCGCCTCCACTGACAATCCTCACGCCAGGCAGGCGCGCCAGCGCGCTTCCGAGCCTGCGTGTTGTTTTCATGGATCGACAGATGATGGCTACCGAGGCCTTTGGCTCCCTTTCCAGAAGGTCCAGAAGCGCCTCCGTCAAAAAGACCGCCGAATGCCCCTCGCTCGGAAATATCGACCGACCGACCGGCGCGCCGTCTCTGACGCTGACCGGAGGTTGCGGCGGTGCGATGGGTCCGAGCAGTTTGTGCGCGAACTCGGCGATGGGCCTCGCGGATCTATAGCTCGTTTTCAGTTCCGTGGTCGCCGCGTGGGAAACGCCAAGCTGTTCCAGCGTATTTTTCCAGGTGTTGAATGAGGAGCCGGGGTCGATCTGCTGCGCGGCGTCTCCGGCGATAGTGACCGCGGACGAGTGCCGAAGTGACTGTCCCAGAACCGAGAGTTCCGCCGGCGCCAACTCCTGCGCCTCGTCGAGCACGAGATGGGTAAAGATGCGCATGCGACCGTATCGGGTTTGAATTCGTCCAACCTTGGCGCGCAAAAGTTCAAAGAGCACCGCGTAATCTTCCACGTCGATTGTGCCGGCCAGATTGTCTGGCGTCCCTTCGTCAATGGAGCGCCCGTCCACCGTTCTCAGGCGTTCGGAGTCTACTCCCGCGTAGCGCTCCTCGCTTGTTTCGCTGAATTGGCGGATGGAATGCGTCAACACTTCCTCGACAAGGCTTTCGCGAAGATCGCCGCCCGATCTTTCAACGGCCAGTTCGAGCAATTTCTTGTCGCCGAACAATTCCAGTCGGTCGGCGGCGACATCGTAAAGGAGGCTTTTTTCCTGATCGAAAAACTCCCGAATCCGTTCCCGCTCTGTGTTCGACAGTTTGGGGTTTTCCCTCACGGTTTCCATGGACCGCTGCTCGGCCCGGCGGAGCCGGTCCATAAGGCAACCTTGCCGGTCGTCAAAAAAGGATTCAGCCGGCGAGACCTGTCGGGGAAGTTTTCTGTCCATCCTCTGGGCCATTTCCCTTGCCAAACGGTCAAGATATTCGGGGAAGACCGCAAGGACTGCGGGGTGACGCTTAAAGCGGCTGATGCGAAAGGGTGTGAAATCGCATGGGCGTTTTGGCAGGCTGCGCAGGAGCACTTTCGCCTCCTGTTTGATCCAGCGTTCGAAAGTCGTGACGCGTACGCCTTTCATATGCAGACTTTCAAGAAGTTTCAACGAAAGCCGGACAAGACCCTGCTGCGGGACGATGACCATCATGCTATTGGGGTGAAATTTATGCGGGTCACGATAGGCTAGGGCCGCCATGCGGTGCATGGCGACGGTCGTTTTCCCGCTTCCCGCGCCGCCGAGAACCAATAGCGGGGTTTTCGGATCAGTTTCAAGAAGCGCGAACTGTTTGGGATCAAGCAGGGCTGAAACTTCCGGGGCGGGCAAACCTGCCTGACCCGTCCCGATGCTTCCGGCCCGCGTCGCTGTTCCCTGCCCCCCGGCGAGTCGCGGCGCCTGAGAAGTCGTCTGGGCCGTCCATTGGCCGCCGTTCACCTTTGAATAGGAGTGTGTGGGCGTCATGACTCCCAGCAGTTCGCCCTCGTGGATAGTCAAAACGCGTCTTGCTTCCAGAACGCCGCTACTGATACGGCCCGGAAATTCCTCCAGGTATTCATCTCCTTCGCGGTAATTATAGAAAATTCTGGAAATGGGAGCGTTGCGCCAGTCAATGAGCGTGACGCCGGATTTGTGGTTGATCAGTGTATGATAGCCCAGAAAAATGTCTCTGACGCCGCCGTTTTCTCTGAGGCGCATGTGCGCGAAATAGGGCGATTGAGAATCCGGCAAAACATCGCGCCATTTTCGCTCGGCAAGGGCTCTGTGCGTGTGGAGTTGATCGAAAAGCGCCGGAAGATCACTTTCGGAAGCGATGGCCGCCTCATCGCGCAATGTCCGCATCCGGCTAAGAACTTTGTCGTTGGCGGGTTCTTTTGGCTCGCTGGCGCGACGGATGCTCATAAGCACTTTCTGAAAGGCCTCTTCCTCTTCCCGAATTATCTCTAGTTCGTATTGTTCTAGCATCGTCTGATTATCCGATTGCATTTTAAGCTTCAATTCCAAATAAAAAGACTGATTTTAGCAATTCAGTATGGATACAACAAGTGTAGGCAGAGGATTTTTTCGGTTTTTTCGCCCTGGAACAGTGCATTGCCTCATATGGAGGACTATTTGTGTGGAGACTTACAAAAATTATCTTGAATAGTTGGAAAAACCAAGGGAGTGTTTAGGTTGTTTAAGAATGAAGGAAGAAATTACCATTTGCACAGAGAGGACGAAATTATGAAACGTTATAGCGTTCCGAGAACCGCGCATTGCAGCGAAGGCTGCATAGCCCGGTCCTGGGCAGGACATTAAAAGGCCCTAAAAAAGCAAAAATAAACCCCTCGGGATCGTTGATTCCGAGGGGTTGTTGTTTTTCTAACGTCGGCGGCCACCGGGTCTGGCCGGCGGACGGCGACCGCCGGGGCGAGGTCTGGGCCTTCCACCGGAGCGGGGGCTTGAACGGTGCTGGGACCGCACGTATCTCCTGTAACGCTCCCAGGTGTAATCGGATGCCAAATCCTCGGCGTAATCCTCGTCTGTCGGGATGAAGAATGGGATCGTTCTTTTTATCAAAGCTTCAATCGCCGGCAGATTGTACACGTATTCGTCACAGGCCAGCGTGTACGCCTTCCCAGTTTTACCGATCCGGGCTGTTCGACCAATACGATGCACGTAATCCTCGGGATCCTGCGGCGCATCAAAATTGAAAATATGCGTGACATCGTCGATGTGAAGTCCTCGGCTGGCTACATCGGAGCAGACGAGAAGGTTCGTCTTGCCTCCCTTAAACTCATCGAGAGTTTTGAGCCTCAGATTCTGGCTCAGATCCCCGGTCAGTAAACCGACCTTATGCCCGTTACGCACCAATTTTTCGACCACGAATCCGGCCACGATTTTTGTATTGGCGAAAATCATGCCCCTTGGCACGCTCTCTTTTTGTAACAAGGCCAGAAGCAGCGGGATTTTCATCTCTCGTTCCACATGGAAGATTTTTTCCTCAATTCCCTCCGGGGTAATATGCTCCGGTTGGATTTCCACAATTGTGGGATTGGACATGAAAGATCTGGAAATCCTTCGAGTATTCCCGTCGATGGTTGCGGAGAACATCATGGATTGGCGTTTTTTCGGTGGCGGCAAGCGCCTGAGAATCGCCTGAATCTCCTCCTGGAATCCCATGTCCATCAGGCGGTCCGCTTCGTCGATCACAAGAAATTCCGTGCTCCCGAGCCGCAACACGCCCCTCCGGATGAAATCCAGGAGCCTGCCAGGCGTCCCCGTGACGATATCCACGCCCCGCTCCAAAGTCATCTCCTGCTTTCGGTAGGCACCGCCGCCATAGAAAACATCCACGCGAAGCCCTGTATGCACGCCAAGCAGCCGGGCTTCTTTGTAGGTTTGAATGGCCAATTCGCGCGTTGGGGAAAGTATCAAAGCCAAAGGGTCGTTGGATATTTTCCCGCCTCGGGCGAGGATACGGGCGTAAAGCGTGATCAAAAATGCCGCAGTTTTTCCGGTTCCCGTCTGCGCCTGGCCGATGATATCTCCACCTTGCAAGGTGATGGGAAGAGACTCCTTCTGAATGGCCGTCATTTCCATGAAACCGGCTTCGCGTATGCCTTCCATGAGAGACTCGGGAAGGTCGAGGTCATCGAATTCAGATCGTTGTACTTTTTTTTCTCGGTCTCCGCGTCGGATTCGGTGCCCCTGGTCAGGTTTATGCGTCATGACTTCCTATCCAAAATAGCCCACGAAACGATGCGGGCGAGTAAAATCCGTCTGTTGTGTAACATATTTAAAGTCACCGGAACAGGAGTCTTTGAGATTTATTCTTTGACAGCGGCCTTGACTTTCCATAACATTCGCCGCGCAAAACCTGTGACGAGTGCCTTTTGCGTTCAAGCAGGATGTCAGGTGGTCGGATCTTCCGGTGAAGCGAGGAAAATAAAATATGAGCAAAAAAAATAATTTCAGCGGCATCTTGGTTTTTGGAGCGGCGCTTGCGTTGACATTCGCGGCGTGCCTGTGCGCCTCCGTGGGATACGCTGCGGATCTTGGCCAGGTGATGGCTGGAGCCATGGAAGTGGATATTACGCCGAAAGTCCTGGGTTACGAGGATCTCAACGGCAACGGTCGATTTGACATGGGCGACTCCTCCAGGCCTTTCAAGCTGGGGGACCGGGTCCTCACTTTCGAGGAAGGAAAAATCCTCGTGGGCAACGGCAGCGGCGAGGCTTGGTACGTCCATGGACCTCTTAAAGCCTCAGTGCTGGTTTTGGAAGATCCTAAAACGCAGATCCGCGTGGCTTTTGTTTCTGCCGATTTATACCTGTTTCTACAGCAGGATGTGGATGCCATACGCGCCATGGTGGGGCCGTCAGCCGGAATCGATTTCATCACCATCGCTCCCACGCATAACCACATGGGTCCTGATACGGTGGGAATGATGGGACTCGATGGAAAATCCGTGGGCGAACTCCTGGAAATCATTTTCGCCGGGGGCGAGGCGCAAAGCGGCATTAACCCCGTCTGGTTTGAAGGAATGATGCGAAAGATCGCCGGCGCGATTGAAACAGCGGCGGCGAATATGTATCCGGCGAACCTGCGACTGGGCAAAACAAAATTTTCTTTTGGCATGATGGACAACCGGGAGCCGCATATTATCGACGACGATCTGATGGTCATGTCGCTGGAAGGACTCAACGGGCAACCCATCGCCACGCTCGTGCAGGGCACTTGCCATCCGGAATCCGTGCTTTTGTACGCTGACCCGAAATACAGCCTGCTGGATGTCGATAAGCTGGCGCCCAATGTTCGAAAGGCGCAGGGCCATATTCTCTCGCCCGGTTTCCCCGGCGCCTTAAGAACCTATATTCGCGAAAACGGCGGTGGAACGCCCCTGTATTTCAGCGGCGCGCTTGGCGGCATGATCACAAATATCTGGACCAAAGTTTGGGACCCGGAAAAGCACCCCGAATATCCGGTGAACGCCGACCCTGAGACCGTGCCGGAAAATATTAAGATACCACCTGATTTCAGGCTTCCCGCCGTGCAGGGCCGAGAGATGGCGAAGGCCGCTTTTAAAGCTCTGGCCGAGGGGGAAACGGCAAAGAACGTGGACATCAGTTTCGAGAAAAAGAATATTCTGGTCCCTATGGAAAATCCTGTTTTCCGACTTATGTCCGCTTCAGGCATTTTGGGATATAAGCCGGGCGTGCTCTATGATGACGAGGGCCGCCCGGACCGCAGGACGGGGCGATGGCTAAAGGGCGCATTTATTTCCGGATTGCAAGTGCCCAAGGGCAAGAATATCAAGACCGAAGTCAGCGTTGTCAATGTTGGTCCCGCGCAGGTCGTCAGCGTTCCCGGCGAAATCCTGGGGGAGTTGTCGGCGGGATTCCCGGATGATTTTGAGACGAATACGAAAAAGTATTATCCTAAAAACGCCAAACACCATCCGACAGGCGCGGACTATAAACTGGCCTTTCCGCCGATAAAAAAACAGACCACTAGACCCTATCCCTTTGTCTTTTCTTTGTCGGCGATGGACATGGGTTATATCATCCCACGCTCGGATTTTGATCCTCCGCACGATATTCCGATTCCGCCGGTGGCGGCCTGGTGGTTTTGCTTCGACTCCTCGTCAAATCCGCATTACGAGGAAAGCATGACCCTGAGCAGCGAGATTGAATTTCGCGTTATGGGTGCCGTCACCGATATCCTCTCAAGGCAAAAAGCGTGTGAGAACGGGGAAAAGGACTGACAATCCCGATCACTTAAGATTCTTTCTCAATTTCATCAAACCGGCTTGTGTCCATATCGTCAATCGTGACCACTTTATAATTATTTGGATCCAGCTTATTCCATCCGCGAAAGGCAAGGTAATCATCCAAAACATTTGAGTCGATCATGATGATGTCGCCTCCCATCTCGTGCCGGTCCCGTCCGTCTTTTTTGGCCTCGGAAATATAGTATTTTTCGTGTGTTTCTTCGTCGAAATGATTACCGCCGCATTTCGTGCTTCTCATTTTTGAAAAGGTTTTGCCCTTGAAGTAAACGGTGCGACCGTCTTCGGATGCAGCAGCAAGGC
>CAZQAE010000093.1:0-14245 GCA_964591275.1 uncultured bacterium
ATCCCTTCAACGTAGCCGGTTGGAAGCCAGTTGTTTAGGCGCTGCCGCAATTTTTGAAGGGATTTCTCCACTGCGCTTCGCTCCGGTCGAAATGACAAAGTTGGCGCGTTGCTCCTGACCGAGTCCTCCTTCAATTCTTTCCGTGGCGCTGATTTCTAAAATGCTTTTAAAATCGTTACAGCGCAAATAGCTCCCGATCAATTCCCATTTCCCTTTTCATCCCTTTGTCTGTAGAAAAGAGTCATTATTTTTGGATTCATTCCGTCGGAGTTATAACCAATTAAAGCTAATTCGTTGGAATCAGAACAAGCAACATCATGTGAAACAAACGAAGCGTCAATTGGACTAATCAATTCTCCTGATGTTCCGTTATCAGTATGCGTCAACATACACAAGCGATTTTCCGGCAATTCATCCGGTAAATCATAGGCAACAATAAAATATGGCTGAGACATGTTATTCATTCCCATAATAGGCCAAGATCCAAAAAGATACCGGTCCGTCTCCGTCCATTTAGTAAAAGTAGTAACCGTTCCATCATATTTTATCAAATAATAATAATCAAGCAAAGGCTCATCATATTCTTCCGTGGAATAAATAACGCCGTCAGGATCAATTGCCACGCCGGCACTACCAAAGCCACTCGGGGTATATGGCGTGAAACCTATTGGTTTAATCTGGAAGCCTGATTGAGCTGTTCCAGCTGACTCAAAAAGAATTGGGAAAGGGGTTTTGGAAAATAAATTGTGCCAGACACCTTCGCTATCCGGAACCAATTTCAGGATACCAGGTACTCCATTACTGATGCTAATGAAATCCCCCTCAGAGGTCTGCTCCACCAAACTGTCCGTGAAAGAGCCGTCGAGGTGGGTGAAGGCAAAGCGACCATCTTGATGAATGAAGAGCTTATTGAACCAGTATGATACATCGTCAAAAACCGGAATGACTTCTGCGATTTGGCCCTCCTCCCAGCGAACAATATTGGTTTTCGTAGGAAAAACCTCGTTGTCATAGGGAGCGAAAAGGACGGTCCAAACTCCGCCGTCACTGTCAGCGACAAGACCGGCGGAATAGCTGTGGACAGTTTCGGGTCCATCAATTTGCCACTGAGTCCATTGGCCGTCTTTGAGCCTACCCAAAAATCCAATGTTTGAACCAAAGGCCTCCACATATCCACCCCACTGCGCATAAAGAGTATCGCCTGAATACGTGACAAAACCTTGTGGTGTCCCGTCGCCCTCATATTCCCATTGGCCTAAAATGCGCTCTTTCCATACCCAACCAGATTCCGGTGGAACGGTTCCGAGATTCTGGCACCACATAACCTGGACGCCGCCTAAACCAGAATCCGCAAGGTAAAGGCCGCGGTCGTCATCGTCCTCCGTGTCGTCGTCCACATCATCGTCTGAATCATCATCAATGTCGTCGTCCTGGTTATTGCTTGCGTCGTTGGGGTAGTATTCCAAAGGCGAATGATCGTCTGCGTCCTCCTGGTCAAGACTTCCGCCGCATCCGCCAAAGAGAACGCCGAAAAGTAAAATGGCAAGCAGAAAAGCAATTGATTGGAACGCTCTGATCATGGCCTCCATTCGTCGAACCAACAAAGTAGTTCCGAATTCATTTGAGCATTCCACATTCGAAATTCCGTATTCCTTTGGCCGCTCCTACACTTCGCGACAGGAATGTCGCTCCTACACTCATACTTCATACTTCATACTTTGCTCACGGTCTCCATTCATCCGGGCCGATGTCCCAGCTTGCGCCGTAGGGGCGTGGATCGCCGTCGAAGTCGAATTCCACTAATCCGGGCGAGATATAGGTAGGAATCGGATTGATTCCGGCATCGATGCAAGGGCTTGTGTCCTGCAAATGGTAATCACCGCTCGCCGGATCAACAAAAAGCGGGTCGGCGCTGATGTTGCCGGACGCTTCGACGCAGCCTCTCCATCCGCAAGAGTTCAAATCCGCGAGGAGCGTTATCGAATTATACAAAGTATCGAGATTTTCTCCCCAGATGTTGTTGTTCACAACAGTACCTTCGCCATATCGACCGAATATCGCGTTCAGGCGAATTCCGATACTCTGGGCGCCTGACCCACCGTCGATGAAGTTGTTTACCAGCTTATACGTGCAGCCGGTGAAGTCAGTGTTGAAGCAGACGCCCTTACTGTAGTCACTTCCCGATCCGCCGTTGATCGTATTGTTCACAAGGATGGTTTTAGCATTATAGCCGAATACTCCGACGCTGGACTCTCCGCCCGATCCGCCGTTGATAGTGTTGTTCACCAGCGTAGCCATACCGGCATTATGCACTCCTTTGCTATTGAAAATTCCCGCCCCGCCGTTGATGGTGTTCTCGATAATTAAAAAATTGCCGCTATTGTTGTACAGCCCATGGCTTTGTTCAGCTGAACCACCATCGATATGGTTATCGGTGATCGTTGCCGTGCCGCCACCTTCGCTGAAAACGCCATGGCTATAACCGCCTCCTGATCCGCCGCTGATGACGTTGTTCGTCAGCCGCAACTCACTGTCACCGTAATTTTGTATGCCGTATTTGATTCCACCCGTACCGCCGGAGATGACATTTTCTACAATCATCACGATAGCATCATTAGTTTTTACTCCGGAACTGCGCATGCCCGAACCGCCGCCAATGGTGTTTTCCCGCAGCATCACCGATGAACCGGGAGCGATATTTATCCCGGAGGTCGCAACATCCGTCACGGCTCCGCCATTGATTAGGAATCCCTGGATGGAGATCGGTAAATCTCCGGCAACATCAATGGCCGTGGTCGTCGCCGCGTCGATCGACGTGAAATGAACGGTAATGTCCCTTGTCCAACCGGCTGATTCGTAACCGCCGAAGAGCGAGACCTGCGTTACTACATCTTCCAAATAATCACCGGTCGCGACGAAAACGGATTTGCCTGCTTGCAGCGCCAGGATCGCGCCGGCGTTGATCGTCAGCAAGGGAGCGGCCATTGTGCCGGGATTGGTGTCGTCGCCCGTGGTCGCAACGAAAACGCCTGTGCCATTGCTGCATATTAGATCAACGTCGTCGCAATTCTGGTCGATGCCGTCGCCGGGTAGTTCCGGCGAACTGGGATTGATGAATGGATCGGCGTCATCGCAGTCGGGACCGGCAATGCAATTATCACCGTAACCGTCGCCGTCTTCGTCGATGCATTCCTGCGTGTCATCATCCGCATCGTCATTGACGTCGTCATCCGCGTCATCGTCCGCATCGTCATTCACATCATCATCAGTGTCGTCATCTGAGTCATCATCAAGGTCATCATCAAGGTCATCGTCCACGTCGTCGTCCGTGTCGTCATTTACATCGTCATCGGCATCGTCATCAACGTCATCATCGGCATCGTCGTCAACGTCATCATCCGCATCGTCGTCTGTTGTGTCATCGTTTGCATCATCAGCAGCAGACACACCACCAGAATCGTCGTCGTCGTCATCCGACGCACAAGAGGCAAACGCTGCAAGGGAAAGGGCCAGAAGGAAAATCAGGGCGAATCGTTTGCATGAAATCATGGAGCACTCCCGTTTTAATAGATTGCATCGCAACCTTCAAACAACGTAGCGATTTTGCCCCAATCGAAATTCAATGAGTCCAATGTACGGCATTTGTCATGAGAATGGAAGGTTCACGCAAATAGAAATCGGGGACGCCCATTTGCATGATTAATACGAGTCGTAAATTTATTGGTTTTGTCGGATCATTTTTCTAAAGGCTAAAGGCGTACGGATTGGATGTCCCCAAATTTCTGAGCGCCACTCCCGCATCGCGGTTGGAAACCCGCTCCTACATTCATACTTCTTACTTCATACTTCTTACTTCATACCTGCCGCAACGCGGCCACGGCCTTCTTGCCGGATTTTCCATGACAATTCAGAATTCTGACTTCAAAACCTTTTTCTAACAGCCACAGCCGCCGGAGGAATCGTTGTCGTCATCATCATCATCGGCAGCGTCATCGTCGCTTGGCGTCTGGTTGTCGTCCGTATCGTCATCGATATCATCGTCGGTGTCGTCATCGATATCATCGTCGGCGTCATCATCGTCATCGGCGTCGTCATCCAGATCGTCATCAACGTCATCATCTGCGTCGTCGTCATGATCGGCGGGATGCGATAACGCATCGCAAGGGTCGGTTCCGGCGTCTTGCTCGACGCCGTCGTCCCAACCGTCGTTATCGCTGTCAGCCTCGTAGGGGTTGGTGCACATAGTGTATTCGACGCCGTCTGTCAGGCCGTCTTCGTCGTAATCGAAGTCGGCGCAAAGCTCCGGAAGTTTCTCGCCATCGCCATCGCCGAAGTCCTGGTTGATGTCGAAACTTTCAATAACCGTTCCGTCGGGACGCTTGGCTGTGATAGATACAAGCGTATCGGTAACTTCCACCAGCACATGATTCAGCGTCTTTTCACCGACGACCGTCCAGGGTTCAGGATCGACGCCGTATAGATCAGCGCCGCCTCCGCCCGTAACGATATAGTTGATTCCGTTAACGATGCTATGCTGATAATTGTGATCATGGCTGCCGAAGGAAAGGTCGATGCCGAAGTCCTCGAAGATTGGCGTCATGACCGATCTGAACAACCGCACATCAATGTCCTCGCCGTGGTTAGCCGCGGAAAACGGCGGAAAATGCGAGATGACAAAGCAGTGCTTGACGTCCGGCGCTGCGGCGGCTGCGCGCAACCGCTCCATAAGCCAGGTGTGCTGCGGCGACAGGGGCGTATATAAGCGACCAATATCCAGGAAGATGATATAGGAATTGCCGAATTGATAGGCGTACTGGCTGTACTGATTTCCGTTGGCAACGGGAGTTGAAAAATAGCGGGAAAAAGCGCCCTGTCCTGCCCAAAATTCGTGGTTGCCCATGATGGGGAAATAGGGAAAGTTTTTGGTCATCTCCTGCTCGACGGTCCAGAAGTCGTCCCACTCCCATGGGAAAATGGCAACCTTCACCATGTCGCCGGTTTGTACAACGAAGTCCGGCGCATCGTCTATGATGGCCTCAACAACAGACTGATGGTCATCGAAATTGTCTCGCGTATCGCCGTAAACAACGAAACGAATCGGTTGATCCGGCTCAACGGAAGTAAAAAACCACTCGACCTGCGTCGGATTGTCTCCTGATTCGATCTGATAAAAATACTGCGTGTCGGGTCGCAGGCATTCCAGGGTAACCATGTGAATGCCGTCCTGGTCATATTCGGATGGCGCGACCTCTCCCAGCGCCTCGCTTTGACCCCACCGAACTTCGCCGGTTTCACTATAGGATTCCCATTTGATCGTGACGCCACGCTTGGAAAGGTTCATCAGCCACGGCCCCCTGCGAACATCCGCATTGGCGGTCAGGGCGCTAAGCAGAATGAAAAAAGAGGTCGCTAAAGCCAGGGAAGTGCGAAAAACGAATTGCATAGTTATTAATACCTCGCAAATTGAACGAGACGAAAATTTGGCCCAGGGCCGCCTCTTCCTAACACGACACTCATGGAACCCTAACAAATTTGACCAGAAAAATCTCTAGGATTCCCAAATTCCTGTTTTGCTCCTTTCACTTTATTGCCATATGCCTGGGGATTACTTGAAAAATGGATGTGTCGCCAGTTTCCATAGCGACAGCGCTGTTATTCGCCCGGAGTGTAGGAATCCATTTGTTCTTAAGGTCGCCAAAAACTACGCGCCGGTTCAAAAATTCGCCCAGCCAGGGCCAGTGATACAAGATTCGCCGTTGAGTTCGGTCAGTATAAAGTCGTTTCTAAATAGTATTCATTTCCTTTGAGATAATCACACATCAACTCAGCGATGGCCTGGTGCCCTTTTCGGCTTGGATGAGTGCTGTCGTGGGGGAAAATGAAGGAACTTTTGTCTTCCCTTAGTCCCAGAATATCATTGATTGGAATGAATCCTAACTCGTGCTTGATAGCCTGTCGCTTCATCTCCTGGCGAAGCAGGGTGGTTTTTTGATGGGGATTGGGTTCGTAATTAATATAAAATTCATCGGCCAAAATGACCTTGATACTTCGCTGTTTGCAGAGGGCGATCAACTCAGTCAAGTTGATTACGTAATCCGAAATTGGATTGACATCTTTGACCACATCAAACCTTTCGGCAATTGCGCTAAGCGAAGTTTCTTTTTGTTCACGCACTAACCCGACTAATGCATTATATAGCCGGAGATGACCAAGAGTGGATTGCAGTGCGGGAACCATGAATTTGTATTCAGTCTTTCCGACATTATCTGATGGTTGAGCAAAGGGCGCCGATTGCCCGGCATTGACCATTTCCCACAATTCCCGATGAGTGTAAGGCCCCTTGACGAGCCTGGCGTCCAGATTGTTGAGATAAATAATCAAAAGATGGGGATTGTATTGGACCCCATATATTCGAAATAAAGTCAGCAATTGGAATAGATTATAGCCTTTTACCCCGGAGTTGATAACTTCAAATTGCTTGGTCTTCCGTCCATCGTTTAGGCACTTCTGGAGAATTCCGCTGTAGGTCTGCTCATTGGAATCGATGCCGTCGCCATAGGTGGTGGAACCGCCCAGGGTCATGATTCTGAAAACATTTTTTGGCGGCTCCTTTGGTGTTGGGCCGCTCCGAAATTGCAACTTACGCAATTGGAATGCGTCGTTGTTGTCAAACAGGTCACCGGGTATATAGAACAATAATCCGTCAGAAACAAAGTTCTTGCCTGTGTTTTTTTCTCGCATCGCTGGTTCCAGCGATGATTGTCTCACCATGGATTCGGCTGAAAAAACAACCAAGGCGGCCAGACTGAGCAGTATCGGTGTAAACCACTTGACGTGCCGTCGAATGGCGATGGTTCGAACAAAAATCATCGCCGCCGATATCCAGGAAAAAGTGGCAACAAGGGCAATGGCATCATTCCCACCGAAGAGCCAATAAGGAACGCCTAAGGCAACGGGAACAAAACATTTTGCTGACTGAGAAAGATCATATGGATTCCTTGGAATAGCCCTTCCCTCCTGGCTTTTTGCCAGGATGAAGGCCAGGCAACCAGCCATCAGCAATCCAACTGCTGCCACTGGCGCCGGGAAACTACCAAACCAGGCGATTGCCCAGCCTCCCAGGGAGAAAGCCAAAAGTATGATGAAGCCTGGACGGGATCTCAAAGGTTTGAGAATCCAGAATCCGGTAATGAGAATGGTGAAAAAATAAAGGATGATTGCTGCGCCGAGCAAGTCACCAGGAGTGTAGGACATAGGGACGGTGAAAATGAATACAAAGGGTAAAAGCGAAAGTGCAAAACCCCCTGTTGATTGAAACCGATTTTTCTGAGCCTGAAAAATGGAAAGGAAATTTTGTGCGATGGATAGCAGCAGGCCAATGAAAATAGCAAGAAAATAATAAAGATTTCGTTGATTTCGGTCTGCCCCCAATGGGAAAAAATTGTCGTCTCCGGTATCCGCGGTGAGTATTTCGAGGGTGCCGATGACAAAATCGCTTTGGATCGAATCGATTCGAAAGTTGTCGAATTTATGCCCTGATAATGGAAACGACTCCAAAATTTTGCCATGAACTTTCATCTCAAATGTTGACTCAGTACGAGAGAGTCTGACATGGACCTTTTCTCCTGGTTTCCAATCAGGCAAGTTGGTCGGCGTTATGGAAAAATCGATGGAGTGTGGTGAACCCTTGAGTCGAAAATGAATGATCCCAAGCCTGGTGATATAGACAGGAAAAGATAGGGTGAGCCCCGGATTTTCCCCAGATAAAAATAAGGATAGGTTCAGGTCGTCCTTTTCTTGAAACGAAAGTCCATCAACCACAAACGGGTTTTTCTGAAATGATCGGTCCTTAAAAACGGAAGAAATGCGAGAGTTTTCTTGGAACTGATTCCACAAATAACCTCGGGAATAATTCTCCGCAGTTTTGCAGGCCAGCAAAAGTATTGCGGAGTATAAAACAAAACCAACAAGAACCTTTCCCAAACGCTTTTTGCCGACCATCCCGTACACCTCATTGGTTTGACATTAGCACTTTGGGTCCAGGGATTGGGGAATCTCCGCGAGAAAAACAGCAATAAAAAAGCGTTATTTTAGCGCCATTCGTCGCCATTCGTGACAGCCATATAATTTTCCTTTGATTAGTTCGATATATGGCATTTCGCCTGCTGTCAATTTTGGGCTCGAAAGACCGCCTTGTTAGCTACCTTTCTCTGGATAACTTTTTGTGGCGGATTTTCGCATCTGCGTCCCTTTTCTTGATTCTTTGCAGGATGACATGAAATCCGACGATCAACAAAGAAACATCAAATATCGAAAATGTTTTCTTCGAGGCGCCGATTTTGAAGTTGAGGAATTCATTTCGATCTTGCCGCTGGTTTGCATGGCCGACCATATTGGCAAACGAAAAATTGGGAACACCCGGCCTACCCACTTTTTAATATGGAATAATGCTGGAAATAATGGTGCATATATTTCATTGGACACAGTGTTTGCCAAACTGGGTGTCCCTCAATGAACCGTCATAGCTGCTTGTCATGGTCCGCCTAAAAGTTGGTCCCCATTGAAAACTCCTTTGCTTTTTATTATAATTTTCTCTTCAGGTTGACCCGATTCTGGCTTGGAGGGTGACTTGAAATGTCAAGAGAAAAAAATTCGGTAAATCAGAGTATTTCTCCCTTGACACGATGGTCATCTATGACATAATTTATGTCATAGATGAATCGCCTTCAAATCACACAACCCTGGAGGAGCATATGAAACGATCCGTTGGGGCCGCGTGCGCGGTATCGATTATTTTCTCGCTTTGCTTCGTTTTCGCTTTTGCGCAAAATGCAGGCGCGGAGGTCACCGTAAAACCCTGGGCGCAAATCTTCAGCCACTACCAATACAATATGTCCGGCTACGAGGATTACGACTCCCGCTTCGACACGAACGATCACAATAATTTCGACGTTTCACAGGCTCGATTGTGGATTGATGCAAGCTTTAACGACCAGTGGTCAGGACGCCTTGTCTTATACACGGCGCGCAGTCCTAAGCTGAGTTACGAAACGACCCCTATAACTATTACCGAAGACGATCCTACCACCGAGGAGGATGAAACGGAAACGGTGGATGCAGTCACAAGCATCAACCAAAGCAATACAGGCCCCTACGAGGCGCGACTTTTCTACGCCTACGCAACTTATCAGCCCTTTCAGTGGCTCGGCCTGGACTTCGGTCTGGTGCAAAGCGCATACCTCCCTATGGTTTACAAATTCTGGAAATACCGCTACGTCATGAAGCCATACATGTTTGAGTACAGACTTACACGAGCTCCAGGCGGCGATTATGGCGTTGCCATGCACGGAAATATTCCGGGAGGATACGGTGCCTATAGAGTCCGCGTCGCCAATGGCGAAGGTTGTAATTCTGTTGAAGAAAACGCTGGAAAATCGATTGAAGCGAGCGTATCTCTTTTTCCATTCCAGTCAGTGGACGCCCTGAAAGGCCTCGGGTTATATGGCATGTATCGCTATGACAAGGCGGAGCCCGATTATATGGAAGAGTTGATTACCGTCATGGACATCCTGCTCAGTTACAGCCTCGACATCAACGAGCAAATGGGGTTTTCCGCAAACTTTGAATACGGGCAGCGTAAAGTCGACACCGATGACGAAGACCTGGACCCGAACCCTGTCATCAGTTTGGGCTATTCGGCCTGGGCGGATATCTGGTTCAAAAAGAATGCCGGTTTGCTGTTCCGCTACGATTTCTTAGATCCGAACACGGAAAACGACAAGGACCTGGAAAACGACGAGGGTCTGAAAACCGGCGGATACCAGGATGAAATGACGATGATGATGGCGGGAGTGTATTTTAATCCGATCAAGCAAATCCGCATTTTCCCCAATTACAGGACCTATACCTACACGGCTGAAATCGCAGACGACAAGGACGACATGGTCACCAAGCAGCCCGATCAGTTCATATTCGTCAACACTGAAATCAAGTTCAAATAACAGAAAGTGAGTGAGTGATGAAAAAATCAACATTTATTGCGCTGGCCGTTCTGGCCGCTTGCTTGTTGTCTTTCGGCGTCGCCTTCGCGAAGTCCGAAAAAATTAAAGTCGGCGTGTCGCCGGTCATTTCATCCAGCGGGTTTTTTCTTGCCCAGGAGCGAGGATATTTCAAGGAACTGGGCCTTGATGTTGAAATAATGCAATTCGGCAAAAGCGGCGCGGCTATCCTGCCCGTTCTCGCATCCGGCGATCTACAGGTTGGGGGCGGTTCGCTTAGCCCCGGAGTTTTCAACGCCGTGAAAAGCGGCGTCGGCGTCAAAATCGTCGCCGATAAAGCTTCTATCGATCCCAACGACGCGCACGATGCCATTATCCTGCGCAAAGACCTCTTTGATTCCGGCAAGGTGAAATCGGCCAAGGACTTCAAGGGCCTCAAGGTAGGCCTCGCCAGCGCCGGCAAGACGAACATCCTGGCCATCGGCCTCGAACGTTTTCTCAAACGCGGAGGGCTGACGCTGGACGACGTTACGATAGTGTCTGTCAGCTTCCCGGAAATGGTCGCCGCCATTGATTCAAAAAACATTGATGCGGCCTGCCCCGTCGAGCCTTTCATCGCCAAAGCCGTCGATATGGGAAGCGCGGTCCGCTTTCACGGATTCGAGGAGACCATCCCCAATTACCAGGTGGCCGTCGTTTACTACGGCGAAGGATTCATCAAAGACAGGCCGGAAGATGCCAAGAAATTCATGTTGGCGTACGTGAAAGGTTTGCGTGATTATATCAACGCCTTCCGATACAACGTCGGTCGCAAGGAAGTCGTGGAGGATCTGACTCGCGTTTTGAAAGTCAAGGATGCAGCTCTGTATGACAAGATGCGCCCCACGGGCTTCAACCCGGATGGATACGTCAACGCGGCTTCCATCGCCGAAGCGCAGGACTGGTTCGCAGGCCACGGCATGGTGAAGGAAAAGATCGACGTGAACAAACAGCTTATCGATAACAGTTTTTGCGACTATGCCGTTGAAATCATCGGGCCTTACAAGCCCCCCAAAAAATAGTAAGCCATTCGGGACGACTTAAGCGTCATCCCTTTTTATTGAAGAGCTGTTTGCGCGGTCTGTTCGTCGGACCGCGCAAACCATTTTTTCTCACCAAATATTTTCCCTTTTTTAAATTCGCCAACCATGACCTGAAAATTTTCACTTCATTTTAGGCCGTTTGATGCAGAGCAAAATCACTGATCAAAAACCAGGCGACAGGTTTTTATTTCACGGGGTCTGAAAGGAATGTGCACGACGCCTGCTTCCGGCGTGTAGAATTTTACTTCGCGCCCAAGACAATCCGTAACGGCGATTGAATGAACCGGCCTCCCTGGTATAATTCGCGCTTCGCAAAGCTTGCCGCTGGTTTCCCACAGTCGGAAAACGGTTCGGCCTTTTTCATCCTGATAAAAAGATGACAACATGATATTGCCCGGTTCGACCCGCAATAGCGATTTCATCGGCGAAATTCCGGTATCGCTCGCTGCGCCCGAAACAGGCCCGACCGCCGTCAGCGGTCGCGTGAAAGCTGCGGCGCGCTTAATCGCCCCGCCCTTTTCAAAGGTCCCGGCATGAAGATAAAGCGCATAACGAAATTCGCGGTCGCCCAAGGATTCAGAATCCGATTTTCCGGCGCGTGCGCTGGTCGTATTACTCCACAGCGTTGCGCGTACGCCCTTGCCGACGGCGCGCCAATCCGGAATCCCCTCATGGAGAAAAGCTGCGCCCCTATCCTCAGCGGCCAGTTCGCAAAAACTCTCCACCGGATAATACTCCGATGCTTCTTCCCTGATCTCGAAGGGCGCATCGGCATAATAACGCGGATTCGAAAGTTTGATATTAAAATCGACGCACACGGCTTCGCCCGGCATCGCACCCTCGAAATTGGCGATGATGTCCAGGCGGCGCGAACCCGCGCAGAGACGATAGGTCAAGGTCGCCTTTTCCCCGCTCAGGCGCCCGTGAAATTTCACCGCCGCACGGACCGGACCGTTTTCGATAACCTCGCTGGAATACGCTTGAAAACACGCTTTGCTAAGCGGAATTTTTTCAGTGCCAAGCGAAACTTTGTCGTTGGCGTTCCACATCAGTCCGCCGCGGCGAAAATGCCAAGTCCAATCCCGTTTGCGGTCAAGCGCCGAAACGATGGTGGCCGTTTTTGGATCAAGCATGAATTTATAAAATCCGTTTTCGATCACATTCTCCGAGGCGTTCGGGAAATAATACTTTGCCGGCTTGGCGAAATCATCAGAGGGCGCCGCCGCGTAATAGGCGCGATAGCCGCAGGCTGGCGCATCCACAAGCGCCAATATCCGCGCCCGTTTGATCTGACCGTCTCCGTATAATTCACTTTGAAGAATCTGCGTGGGGATAATGCGCGCGCCGTCGTGAATGACCGGCAGTTTCCCGAGGGCGCCGCGCAAGTCGAGCTCGACCGTCTCTCGACGCGGAAATCCTAGCGTATTGGCCATCAAAATTGTTTGTTCGCCTGGGCGACTGCTCACCGCTCCGGCCAAGCGACCCAGAATCTCGCGCTTTGAGTCTTTTGCAAAGCACTTGAGCTTTTCCAGGCGCGCCAGCTTGGGATCGCTTGCTGAATTGGGAAGCTCATTTTCGGCAGATGGAGATAGCGCGGACTCAAAATGCTCCCACAGCTTCATAGAGTCTTCATCGCAATGGCAATACTTTGCGCCCGACTCATCAAAAAGCCGAATCGTTTCCAGTTCCAGAAGCGAAGACTCGATTGTCCTTGCCGCCTGGCACGACACCGGACATGCCGCTGGAAATTCTCCGCCGACCTCGGGAAAGAATCCTTGATGCTCTGTCATGGATCGCCCTTGGAGCGAAGAAAGAAAACGCCCGAATGTTGAAAACTCCAGGAGTGAGGAAGGATGTTTTTGATTCCACTTATCTAGAAAATGAAGCGCTCTTTCCTGCGGGCGCCCGAGCGCCGTCCCACTGGGGATGCACGCCGTCTCGCCCGTGGCCTCGCCGTCGATGGAGGCAACAATTTGCTCAAAGCGATCATTAGCACGGACATCGTCATCCAAAATCGGATAAGCCGCATCATATCCAACGCTGGGCCAATGGGCGATGACGCTTCCGCCGTCCGGCGCTTTAAAGATGAGCGATGTTTCTTTCGTTTCCGGCAGGCTCCGGCTCAGCAAAATGCCCTTGAATCCGCATTTTCGCAAAACCTGGGGCCATTGCGCGGGAAATCCGCCATCGCCCGTCAGCCAGGCCGTTTCGCCAATGACGCCGAGATGATCCCGGCAGAATCGCTGCCAACGCATGAGTTGTCGAATGATGGATTCGCCGCCGGCGTAGGCCCAATCAATATCTCCCGGCCCGGTGAAGATAAGTTCCACGCGCCCTTTTTCGACGAGGGTCCGTAGCGCCGCCAGGGCGTCGGGATCATGCGTGCGCAGGTAACGCGCGGGAGCAAGCCCGCAAAGAGAAAAATGAAAATCCTCATGTTTGGCGCACAGGTGCGTTGCTTCCATGAGGTTCCCCGCGCTGACCCGGGCGGCCTCTTTCGGATCACGCAGATGCTGAAAAGAAAAGCTTGTGTAAGGCACAAGATGCAGGCGAGGTTTATTCGACAATGCCTCCCTATCGCCGCGTTCAGGATCAATGAAGGCAAACCGCGCCTGCTTTCCTTTGACAATTATCTCAATTCCACGCACGGCGATGTCGGCAACGACTCCGGAAAGAACGATGTCAATCCTATGCGGACCTTGCGCGGGCAGCGACCCTTCCGCCGTAATCGTAAAATCCGCGCCCGGTTCAAAACGAACCCGGCGGATATCGTCGGCCCGGAAGATCGCAAAGCCGTTGTCGATCCGCAGTTTCGGTCTCTTGACTGCCTGCCCGTCAATGAAAAGCGCAACGCCGGTCAGGCGCTGCGGCATCCAAACATTAGTGATTCCAATCCGCAAAGAATCCGGCGTCCCATCGCGATCCGCATCCACGGAACCGAGAAGCTCGGGGATGAAAAACCGCTCGGCGCTGCCGGGCAGAAAAGGAGGAACCAGAGGAAGGGCAGGCAATGGAGATTTTTTCTTTGGAGCGGTCCTGGAAATCTTTGGGATTTTCATTTGTCACGCAGTAGTAATTGTACACGAAATGGTTTGAAGCATCCAAAGCCGCCGTCAGCGGCGTTCTTTTTGTATCTTATGGAGATTTTCATTTAAATGAAAAGGA
>CAZQAE010000093.1:14345-18344 GCA_964591275.1 uncultured bacterium
ATGAAGTATTCAACATTTCCTTTTGGACCTTTGAGGGGATTTTCCACATATCCGTGATCCGAAAAGCCCAACTCCTCCCGCCCGAATTGACGGACCGATTCCACGGTTTCCAGTCGCAGGCTTTCATCGCGCACCACGCCGCCGGCGCCCACCTTGCCCTTGCCGACCTCGAACTGCGGTTTGACCATGGGCAAAATAATGCCGTTCGCTCGCACGCAGGCAACGACTGCGGGGAGGATAAGTTTCAGTGAAATGAAACTCACGTCGATGACCGCCAGATCGACGGGATCGCCAACGAGTTCGGGCGTCATGCGCCTGGCGTTTGTTCGCTCGTGCAAAATGACTCGCTCGTCGGTGCGCAGTTTCCAATCGAGCTGTCCGTAACCGACATCGACGCCGACGACCTGCGCCGCGCCGCGCCCCAGCAGGCAATCCGTAAAACCGCCCGTTGAAACTCCCACGTCCAGGCAGCGCATACCTTTGGGATTTATCGCAAAAGCATCCAGCGCGCCATCCAACTTAATCCCGCCGCGCGAAACATAAGGACACGCAGCGCCGCGCACTTCGATTTCGGCCTTGGAATCCACGGCATGACCGGCCTTGTCGCAGCGATGGCCGCGCACGAAAACGGACCCGCTCATTATGAGCGCCTTCGCTTTTTCACGACTCGGCGCAAGGCCGCGTTCAACAAGGATTTGATCGAGGCGTAATTTTGTTGGCATGACTGATTAACCGAGAATTTTCTTTACGGCCTCGGCGATGCCTTTTTCGTCAATGCCGCATGCTGCGTCAAGATCGCTTTGCGCTCCGTGGGGAATGAATTCGTCGGGCAGGCCAACGACGTGCGTTTTGATATCCGTCAAATCGTTATCGGCGAGAAGCTCCAGAACGGCGCTGCCAAAACCGCCGAGGCGCGTGCCCTCTTCCACCGTAACCACGCGGCCCGTTTTTTTCGCCCACTCGATGATGAGCTCTTCGTCCAGCGGCTTGGCGAAACGCGCGTTGATGACGGCGATTTCCAGTCCCTGGTCTTTCAATACTTCAGCTGCGGCGAATGCGGGCATGACGCGCGAGCCGTAGGCGATAATGACGGCGTCTTTTCCTTGCCTTAAAAGCTCCCCTTTGCCGATGGGGAGAATCTTCGCTTCATCGTCCGTGGGGACTCCGGCACCCTTGCCACGCGGGTAACGAATCGCAACGGCTCTATTGTATTCGATGGCGGAGTGCAACATGTGGCGCAATTCGCCCTCGTCTTTGGGGGCCATGACGATGATTCCCGGCAAATGGCGCAAAAAGGCGATGTCGAAAACGCCGTGATGCGTGGGGCCGTCGGCGCCCACGAGACCGGCCCGGTCCATGGCGAACACAACGGGCAATTTTTGCAGGAGCACGTCGTGAATCACCTGATCGTATGCCCGCTGTAGAAATGTGGAATAGATCGCGGCCACCGGCTTGTATCCCATCTTGGCCAGGCCCGCAGCGAAAGCCACGGCGTGCTGCTCGGCGATTCCCACATCGAAACAGCGGTCGGGAAATGCTTTGCTAAGTATGTTCAATCCGGTTCCGGCGAACATGGCGGCGGAAATGCCGACGATGCCCGTGTCTTGGTGCGCCAGTTCAACCATCGTCTCGCCGAAGACCTGGGAATAGGATTTCGGCGATTTTGGGTCGGCCTTTTTCTTTACAACTCCCGTTTTGACGTCGAAAGGCGAAACGCCATGATACATATGCGGCTGATTTTCCGCAGGGATATATCCCTTGCCCTTGACCGTGAGGACGTGGGCCAGGACCGGTTTTGTTACATGTATGATGTCTTTGAAAGCGTCCACAAGCATCAACACGTCGTGGCCGTCCAGAGGCCCCACATAGGAGTACCCCATATCCTCAAAAAAATAACCTGGCGTTACAAGACCCAGTGTGGATTCTTCGATGCGGTTGGCAACGCGGATGACGTCTTCTCCCAAAGGCCCCATCGCATGCATGAATTTTTTTAGGGACTGCCGCAGGGCCAGCGTCCGCCTGCTGACCAGGCGACGGGAAAGAAAACGCGACATAGCGCCAACGTTGGGATCAATGCTCATCTCGTTGTCGTTAAGAACGACGACGGGACCGCGTTCCAGACGCCCCGCGTAGTTGAGAGCTTCGTAGGCGATGCCGGCGGTCATGGAACCGTCGCCGATAACCGCAACGGCCCGGCGCTTTTCACCGGCAAGGGTCGCAGCCTCGGTGACTCCCACGGCGCTGGAAATACTCGTGCCAGCGTGCCCGGTCACGAAAGTGTCATATTCGCTCTCATCGCAGCTGGGAAATCCCGAAAGTCCCCCGCCCTGGCGAATGCTGCCCATGCGATCCATGCGGCCCGTGAGGATTTTATGCGTGTAGCATTGATGACCCACGTCCCAGACAATCTTATCCACTGGCGTATCAAAAACGTAATGCAGAGCCACGGTCAGTTCGACGCAGCCCAGGTTGCTGGCAAAATGTCCACCGGTCCCGCTCACGACGCCGATGAGAAATTCACGGATTTCCCGGCACAGGCCCGGCAGTTTTTCCACCGGCAGGCGGCGCAGGTCATGGGGACTTTTTATTTGCTTCAGAATCGACGCGTCGCTCATATCGATTGCGTAGCTCCGTCAGGGCACTGGTGAGATGCCACGAGGTTTCACCGCTGTTGTCAGTCTTCGTCGCCTAAGTCTTCATCGTCAAGCCCCGGATCAAAGCTTTCCAGCCTGGCTTCGCCAGATGCGTCTTTCATGAGGATTTCAATTTTTTTCTCGGCAGCCGTAAGCGAAACGGCGCATTCCTTTGAAAGCTTTACGCCTTCTTCAAAGGCGGCCAGCGCTTCTTCAAGCTCGATGTCGTCGCTTTCCAGTCGCTCGACGATCTTCGCCAGCCGCTCCATTTTCAACTTGAAACTTTCCGCTTTCTTTGCCTTGGACGCCGTCAAATCATCCCCCTTGGCTGAACTTCTTTAAGTATAACACTATCGGCACGCTGAAAGCAGGGTCAAGTTTCCCATGGCCGCGATTGCATCAAGTCTTGTTTTTTATCAGTCGATAATTCCAGCGATTCTCAAACAACACTCTTTCTATCATTTGCTTTCGACAAAGGCGATCAAGAATTCTTTGCGCTAGGTCGGCTTTGACTGAAAGCGATTCGATCAGCGCGTTTTCCTCTACGCTACGACGATCCAAAAGCGACATGATCTGCTCTTCGACTGAGCGCGTAGGCGCGGAGTGTTTGTCGCTATGCCAGGCGCCGATCACTTCCACGTTGCCTGTCGCGAATCGTTCTTTTATCGTCAGAAGCTCCTCGTGAGAAAGCGCCTGCGTGGATGAAACCGCCGGCATGCGATCCACTGTGTTCAATTGCACCGTGTCCGGTTTGATTTTTCGAACAGCGGCGATCAGCGCATCAATCTCGGCGGGGGAATCGTTGTAACCGCGACAAAAGAGAATCTCCAGGGCCAATTTTCCGGAATATTCACCGCGAAAAGTAATCAGTCCCTCAATGATATCATCGACGTGAACCGAAGGATGATGTCTGTTGATGCGCCCGAGCGTTTTTTGCGTGGCCGAATCCAGGCTCGGCATAACCAGGTCCGCCAAGGCGAGATCGGCGCGAACATCAGGTTGCGAAATCAGTGAACCGTTCGTGATGACGGCGATGGGCGTCGTGGTCAGCTCACGAATGAGGCGAATGCCATCGCCAAGGCGCGAATACAAAGTTGGCTCGCCTTTTCCGGCAAAAGTCACCCAGTCCAATTCGTCGCAAGGGAAATATCGCCGCAGTTCCGCCTCAAAATCACTGAAGGGAACGTACTCGGAGCGCTGGACAGTCAATTTCTCGGTTTTTCCGCACTCGCAATAGACGCAATTGAAAGAACATATTTTGGATGCGAAAAGATCAATCCCCAGCGACAATCCCAAGCGACGCGATGGCACGGGACCAAACAAAATTTTGTAGCCGAAAGATCGAGAGTCATTCATCACGCACACC
>CAZQAE010000094.1:0-18123 GCA_964591275.1 uncultured bacterium
ATGAAACTTCTCAACGGAGAATCGGCCTGGATATTCTCCGTGCGGATTGAAGAATAAATATTCGCCGCATCCATTTGCAACGCCGACCGAATGCGCCGATTTAGGCGCTGCCCGGCGATGTGAACCTCCGTATTTTCTTCGTAACCGAATCAACCAAGGACACACAGGCCAATCGTAGTTTTTTTTACATTTTTTAAAAAAGGTGTATAATGCGAAATAGTGAATTTTTCATTCGGGGCTTAAAGGAGATCGCTATCATGTCGAAATGGATTCTCTTTTCAGCAATTATTCTTCTGGCATTCTCAGGATTTCTTTTGATCGCTTGCGGAGATGAAGATGAAGACAGCAGCGACGCAAACGACAATGGCGATGATGACGACGATAACGGAGAGAACAACGATGACGATATTGATGACGATATTGATGACGATAATTTGAACGACGATTCGGACGACGATGCCGATTCGCAAGTTGAGAGTTCGTTTGAATACCTGGAAGAAGGTTTCACTGACCCAATCGATTTAGATCCTAATACCGGACCGGATTGCAGTTTTGGTGGGACTCCGTGCGACACTCCTTTGGGTCTTTTGTGGTGCGATATCCAAGACGAAATGATGTGGATGTGGGGCGGATGCAGTTGCGATTATTATGACTGTTGCAATTGCACCCCATGGACTCGATAAGCATTTCGCAACCGTATTAATAAAGGCATATCATTTCCCCAGGATCAGAGGTGACAGCCTTTCCCAGCCACGCCAATAAATTCTTTGAGCAAACCGGCTCGTTGAAAACCAATATTTCCTTTTATCAACCGACATGCGTATAGCAATTGGTTATGCACTGTGAATCTCGGCATTGGGAGGCAGAAATTGGCTGGAAGCTAATTGCCGCATTTCTCACTAATCAAAGGATTATCATGTGACTGTGGGGCTGTTGAAAAAGTCCAAAATGGTGCAATTCCTGTCATTCCGACTGGAGCGAAGCGAAATGGAGGAATCCCTTAACTGTTAGATTTTAAAGGGATTTCTCGACTCGTCCTTCGGACTCGCTCGAAATGACAACGCGGCTTTTTCTCTCCGAAGAGTGTTTTTCAACAGCCCCACTGTCACCAATTTTTAAATTTTCAATTTTTTCACCAATTTTTTCAAAGACACGTCGCTGGCCGTTACCGGTCCCTGATAACCGTTCATCGCAAGGACCGTGGCGATGCTCAAGTTCCCGCAGCAAAGAATCTCCGCCCCGGCTTTCGGCAATTTGGGGATATAGGTCGCCAGAACCTGGCGGGCATGATCGTGTATGACGCCTTTGAAACTCATGCCCCCAGCATGAAGGCGGCGGGGGCTTGAATCCGAGGGGGCGACGGAGTTTTAGAAACGGAGCCCGGTAGGCAACTATTGGGATTTGGGATTCAGGGTGAAGAAATGACGAATGCTGAACTCATCAGTTGCTACAAGTTCCGGCAAACTCGAAAACCTACATCGTGGTAACGACGCCACCGATTACACTTGCGCCGACAACACGCGCGTATGTCATCTGGATTATCGTACCAAGATCCACCGCGTACAGCACGAAATGATTTGTTTGATTGTTGAGTCAAGTATTGGCCATTTATTGGATTTTGCTGATAGTTGTCGTGCCAAGGATCTTCGCTCAATTCAGAGATATTCCCGAGTGTGTCATACAGACCGAAGATATTAGGGCACTTCATTCCAGGATAATGCGATCTGTGAGCTGAGTTCTCACTATGCCAAGCTATTTCATTTAAATCTCCATAGAAATCACATGTCGTCCCTGCACGACAGGCATGTTCCCACTCTGTTTCAGTTGGCAAGCGATAGCCGTTGGCTTCCTTGTTTTTAATAAAGCAATTTCTGTTACAATTACCGTAAACTATTTCTTGCTTTTCTCCATCAATCTCGCCGACAATTTCTGTTAGCCTGTTGCAGAAAACCAAGGCATCCATGTGGGATATATTTTCAATAGGATTATCATTGGGATTATTAATGGAACTATTAATGGAACTAGGATATCTGCCCATGATTAGGGAATAAAATTTCCGAGTCACCGGGAATTCGCATAGCAGATATGGTTTACTAATATTCACCCACCGAACCGGCATCTCATTTATTCCTCGCCATCCGCCGCGAAGCGAGCGCCCTGGCGGGATTTTCATCATTCGATATTCATCCACTTGCCCTATCTTTAGAGTCTCCCAGGGTACTCGGCCAAATGCCTCCATCTGATCCGTTTGTGCTACTTTCTGTTCTGATTGAAAAATCCTTGCCATCTCTTCATCTGCTCCCAACCTTATAATCAGGTTGTCCCGCAAATAGAGCAGATAGGTCAGTCGCCAGCCCCGTTCGCCTTCTTCGTCATCTTTTAGAAGCTGCTCATGAATCCGGCTTGACAAAACTTCCTTCGCCTCCATATTTTCCAGGAGAAATTCCGCCATGCGCTTGATAAAAGCGCCAACCTGCCCGAGCTGAGTATTGAATTCGTCCAGGGATTCGTTTGCGCGTAGGGCCGCAAGCCCCCGCGCCGCGTAATAATCCTGCACGATCTGGTGCTGAAACACATAGGAGGGTGCGTTGTAGTCGTCAAGTGGATCGCCACACAGCACTTCGCCGAAAGGATTTTTATAAAGGATGGAAACCTTTTCGAGCTGTTTAAGTCTTTCTGAATGATGGGGATATTTTTGAATGATCGTAGAAGGGATTTGCAGAATTTCTGGATCGTCGAGTTGATATCCCGCAAGTGAGATATCAGTCAAGGCATCCTGAAAGCCTATGAGTTCAAAAGGGCTAACGAGTTTATGCTCATCAGTCGCCCGATCAAGAAAGCGTTTCAAATATTCTTGAAAAATACGGGATTGAGACATGCCTTTATGAATGCCATCGTGCCAGTGCATCCAGAGCAACATCCTCGCAAAGAAGCCTACGTAGCGTAGCTCTTTGTCATCCAGCGCCTCGACAAGCTCGTCGTAGGCATCGCCGTAGAATTCGCGAAGATTGCTGTGGTTAAATATTTCCAGTTTGAGAACGCAGCAACCTTGCCAATGCCAGTGATCGAAGGAAACGTTTTCCGTTCGGGAACTAACGACTATCGGACAACCTCCCAAGACAGGGCGATCGGGATTCAGTACTAAATCTTGAAAAGTCTTCGTTCCATCGACCGATCCCATCTGATCCATTCCGTCAAAGATGAACACAATGCGATTTTCCGATAGAAGTTTGTTGGCCAATGCCAATTTTTTCCCAAGTCTGAGCTTCGTACCTAAAGATGTGACGGCGGCACTTGAAATGATGATTGTCAAGACATCCGAAGGCTTTCGTAGATGGCTGCATTTGCAAAAGACGGGGATTAATCCGGTGTCATGGATATCCATCACCAGCTTGCGCAAGAAAACGCTCTTACCCACGCCCGCCTTTGCGATGATTAATGTGGCATTGCCGTCTCTTAAAGTATCGAGAGCCTCGTTGCGTTGCGAGGATTTAAAGTCCTCATCTTTCGGCCCCGAATGCGGTTCTTTTGGATCGTAGCGCATAACCGGCTGATTCACGAATTTAAAGATTGTTTTCTCACCCTCTTCATTTCCCAGTTCTTTCCAAAGATCCTTTGCATATGCGTTACGTAATTCGCTGGCGTTTTCCTTTATAGCATCAAAAAATCCCCGGTACTCGAGATCGCTCAATCCTCCTTTGGCTTCTGAACGGATTTTTCGGAGAACCTCTTCCATACGGTTGAGAACGGGCTTCAAAGCAGCGGTGATTTCTTCACTACTGGTTTCGCCTTGAGTGCGGATTTCATTAACAATGCCCTGGAATTCGCTTTTTAACTCGTCATGAATGTAGGGTGCCACCCATTTTTTCACATCATCTTCGAGCTTGTAGATGCGCTTGAGTTTACCCTCCGACGAGTGTTCGTGGGCTTTTTCAATGGTATTTATCGCATCCATTATTCCCATATCAACCTCGTAATTATCCCTCGATTGAATCAATAGAATTTATTGTATTCCATCCAGAAACACAAGGCGCAGGATTTGTTTTGGTCGGCTCTGTTTGCGGATCGCCTGAAATCTGCCACCCATTTCATGGGCTCGTCTAAATTAGTGATCCTCATCCCCCGCGTTGACACACGGGGCTATTTCTGTGTCGCCCTGACGGGCTATCGCGGCTGGAAGCCGCTCCTACACCCTGAACCCTAGACCCTGAACCCCAGACCTAAAGCACCCCCATAGCCGCCTGCAGATCCTCGTCACCGACGTGCAAATATACCTGAAAAAATTGGTGACAGTCACCTGTTGTTTGTGATGTATTCGCGAAATATTGGAATGCAAATATGCTCATTTCCTCTTTGGTCTTCTCACGGGTTTGGGCCGTAGGACTTTGGTATTGTCAAAAAAAATTCGCACTTTTGATTTGGCCTCGATCTGTTTGAGACTGGATCATTGCATCTTTTCCTACAGGCTGATCAACCCAATATACGTTAGACCGATGGCGCGGCCCATGCGCTTGAGCATCCTTAAAAATGCCGAACTGCGTGGCTAACCTAAGCAAAGCCTCGGAACGAATCTCACAAGCGCAACTCGATACGCTGCATCAGGTCCAAGGCCTGGGCGCGTATTTCTTTTTTGTCGCATTCTTTGAGCAATTCCTTTAGTCCGAGGGCCACCAAGCGATTGTCCGGGTTCAACTGATGGGCTTTTGCGAAAGCCTCGAAGGCGGGTTTGAATTTTCCGTCCTTGATGCGCGCAAGACCCCATTCGATTTGAAACATATCCTCTTTGGCGTAAAAAATTGTGTCGATATTCGGACGGGCCGTGGAAAAGTTGAAAAGGTCGGGATTGAAATTATCCTTTGATGGCGGCAGCAGACCCTCCTCAATGAGACGCGTCGCGACTGTCCAACCCGCCACGCGCTGCCCGCGCCAGTTGGGATGATTGAAATCGACCTTCACGTCAAAGCCCGGCCAGGTATTTTGGGCTTTCAGAAAATTCGGTTTCATGTCGATCACGACAAATCCGTTTTTGCGTGCTTCATCGGCGACGCGATCATGGATGGGTTGATATTTGTAGTTTTCCAAATCGTCCAGGCAGGGGAATATCATCAGCACGCAAGGGATTTGCCCTAAATTCGCTACGCCGGAAAATTCCGCCAATCCTTTAGCCACGCGCTGCCAGTATTGCTCGGTGATGCGAAAAAAGTATTCGCTTTTCAGCTTTTCATAACTCGTTTCGGCCCGATGCGTGACGAGCGCGGCGCCTTCGCGGTTTTCGGAAACCCTCGCTTCGGTTTTTTGCATCTTCGCATAAGCGCGATACTTCACGAATGTAAAAAGGCGACTGCGCGTGAATAGCAGACGCCCGAGCCGGTTCCTCCAAGCGCTGTGCATTTCGTGCATATATTGCTCGTCGGACCACTGCCGTAGGCTTAGCAATCCGGTCAGGTCCACGCTAAAGGGATCGGGATCATTCAAATAATAAGCCAGGATCAAAAGGTCCGGGTCGCTTTTCAACGCCTTGGTTTTCAGGCACGCGACCTCCTCGCTGATTCCGTAACCCCGGACGCCGAAATTCCAGGCTTCAAAGTGCGTCGTCTTCGTTTTCTGAAATTGATTGAGATAATATTCGAGGGCCTTGGGATGCGTGTTCCATATTCTACACGCCCAGCCGAAAGTGACCGAATCCCCAAGCACCGCGATGCGGAATGTGTCGGCGCTCTTCTTTATGGGATAATGGAAATCCCGGCGCCCGTCGGCGTTTATGGCTTCGCCCCATTCGGTCGAGTAAGGCACAAGTTCATAACGAAGATCGGGATTTGGCGAAAGCCGATGAATGCCCTGGGAAATTCGGTAGACGCCCGGCGCCAGGCCGAAAATGCGAACAACGCCCTCCGCCAAAGAGACGGCGAAAAAGAGACCAAGAAGGGCGGCGAAAGCGGAATATATTATTCTTTTTCTGTTGGGTTTTTTCATTTTTTTATGGGACCGGCCAGGAATCTTTTATACATTATTTTTAAAGCGCTACGCGTTTAGCCCATTTTAAGGAAAATAATCGATTCCAGGCAATCAGCCAGACTGCCTGCTGCGTCAATTCACGGCGGCCATGGTTTCGTCCTTGACGAGCATGCCATCCTGCAAGGAAAGCAGGCGGTGCGCGCGTTCGATGACGTTTCGGTCATGGGAAGAGAAAACGAAAGTGATGCCCTGCTTTTCGTTGAGTTCCTCCATGAGGTCGAGCAGATCTCCCGCCGTTTTGGAATCGAGGTTGGCGGTGGGTTCATCGGCCAGGACGATGGCGGGTTTCGACACGATGGCCCGCGCGACGGCCACGCGTTGCTGCTGCCCGCCGGACATGTCGATGGGGCGACGGTTCATCTGATCGCCAAGGCCGACGCGGTCGAGAATATCGCGTGCTCTTTTGCGGCGCGTGGCAGCGTCGATCCCCTGAATCATCAGAATAAACTCCACGTTTTCCACGCCCGAGAGCACGGGAATGAGGTTATAAGCCTGA
Organism: uncultured bacterium; assembly: GCA_964591275.1. Taxonomy (GTDB): domain Bacteria; phylum Lernaellota; class Lernaellaia; order JACKCT01; family JACKCT01. Next base: position 6,512 of record CAZQAE010000094.1, read on the forward strand.
AAAACGAAACCGATCCGGTCGCGGCGCAGTACGGAAAGCTGCGGCGCATTGAGCTTGGAAAGGTCGTGGCCTTCGATGAGCACCTGGCCCTTCGTGGGAATATCCAGGGCGCCGATGATATTGAGCAGCGTGCTTTTTCCCGATCCCGAAGGCCCGGCCAGAACCGAAAACTCGCCCGGCTTTACGGTCAAATCAAAGCCACGCAAAGCCTTCACCTCGACCTGCCCCGTCCGATAGACCTTATGAAGGTTTTTGACGTCTATTACAGCATTTTCAGCCATTTTTGCTTTCCCCTCTTCGTGTTTTGAAAAAATGACGGAGTTGGCCGCCTGTGTCAAGGCAGGCAAACCCAATAGCGAATTTTGGGCGCTGGCCAACGGAGGTTTAGAAAAGGTTCGCGTTGCCGTGCATCAAATCGACTTTGGTGTGGACACTGGTCCTGTGATTGGGTAAACCACTGCTTAGGTCATGTTGATAAATGGCGTTCTTTCAACGCAAGCATGGTAACACTTTTGAAATGAAACCAACAAAGGACACTATTTCTTCAGAGAAAAAAAATCGCCTAAGACAGGTTTTTCTTCTGGTCCTAATCCTTGTTTCTCTCGGTTTCGTCGCGGCGCAAATATTTCAGGGTCATCAGGAACTGGCCAATCGCCATTGGGAAATCTCGGCTTGGAAATTCATCTGTTCCCTGGGCCTGTTGATGGTCAATTTTCTTTTCACCGCCATTGCATGGTCCGTGATTTTTGACAGCCTGGGACAACCTATTTCCGTGCTCCGTTCTTTTGCCGTCGTGTTTGTATCAGCCATTGGAAGGTACATCCCCGGAAAAATATGGATGGTTCTGGGCCAAATTTCAGTGGCGGCAAAATGGAACTACAAAAGTTCAACGGTGCTCACCGCCGGCGCCGTGCACATCTTCTGCGGCGCACTGGGCGCAAGCCTGGTTTTTATCGCGACAACGATTGCCATGGGACAAATGAGCTGGATGACCGGATTGGTCGCACTCTTTTTTGCCTTTGGTCTTTTAACGCTTTTGGCTGCGCCATCCTTTTTGGAAAAGTGGATCAACAAAATCCGATCCAAAAAAGGTGGGGAACCTATCTGCCTTCGCGTTAGCCCGGCGGCTGTTTTCAAAGTCACAGGGATAATGACCGCAGTCTGGGTGATCAATTGCGTCGCTTTCGCTCTTTTGGTCGCTTCGCTGACCTCGGTTGGGCCTGATGCCTGGCTCGACCTGGCCTACGCATTCAATCTGGCCTACTGGGCCGGATTTGCAATTCTCATCTTGCCGGGAGGGATAGGCGTCCGCGAAGGCGTCCTGACCCTGCTTTTAACTGGCCCCTTGGGACCAGCCGGCGCCGGCATCGTTGCTCTGTGCCAGCGTTTGTGGTTACTGCTGGCGGAACTTATCGCCTTTGGCGTCGCCACGATTATCTACAAAAGGGACCACAAGCCGCCCCTATCTGAGCCATGAGCAGATACTTCCATTCGGTCTTCCCATCGAAAAATCAAATCTTCACGCCTTAGCGAACTGTGAAAAACTTCGTCGTTGAATAGCCTTACGCCCTGATCTGCGACGGCGTTCCACCGGAAAATCGCCAGTTGTCCAAGTCATTCTTGCTGGCGTATGGCTCCGTTCCCGGTCCCGCAGGTTGAAATACGGGCATCTTTCGCGTCTTCGAATAGCGCAGGCAGGTCCGCACGCTTTTATTCATATAATCCGCGATCTCCTGCCAACCCGTCAGTACGTCACGATTCTTTTCGTTCATCCTTTCCCCCGTTGCGTTGTATGGCAAGCGGCCGCGCTCAGCGGCGCCTGGGCAGGACAATAAAGAGGTTTTGAATTTCGGCCCCGAAAATCCTCTTTACATCTCCCGCTGATTCGCCTACGGTAGGTTACGTTGAGTAACATTGCAAGAGGCAAATCTCCAATGAGTAACATTTCTTCCTTCGGATCAAGATTGCTCAAGCTTCGACAGGGGCGCGCCTGGACTCAGGAGCGCATGGCCAGGGAGCTTGGCATTGGTCGTACGACCGTAGCGCATTACGAAAAGGGCCGACGCATGCCCTCGCTGGAAGTCCTGGAGCGCATTGGCCGTGCCTTTGACGTGGACCTCGACTGGCTTTTGACGGGCAGGCCTGGAGCGCGTTTCGAGGCGACGGACCTGCCGCAACCGGTTGTGCAATTTTCATCGAGGATGGAAAAGGATCCCAACGGATTTAATACAGTCGATTATCGCGCCGTGCCCCTTCTCACTGATCCTGTCGCCGCGGGGGCGCCGCTGATCTCCTCGGATCTTGTGGAAGAGTGGGCCTGGATTCACACCTCGCAGGTCGGTCACCGGCAGGGACTCGTGGCGATCCGCATCGACGGAGATTCGATGTCGCCGTTGATACGCCACGGGGACATCATCGCCATCGACCGGGACGACGTGACGCCGCCGGGTATTTTCGCCGTGCGTGCCGATGAGGGCGTCACCGTCAAGCGTGTGAAGATGATTAGCGATGGTCTTTTGCTGATACCCGAAAACCGGGCCTACGAAGAGCGGTTCCTGGAAATTCCGCGAGGCCAGGCTCTTTCGGGCATCATCCTTGGCCGCGCCGTCTGGCAGTGGAGCAGCCTGGCGGGAGTGTGATGACAGACAAAGGATGAAAGTGGGCGCAGGAGTCGGGAAACGGTTTGATCTATTCTAAAAGCGCCCGATGTTACGCCCCATGCAGATCGGCATTTTTAAGGATGCTCAAGCGCATGGGCCGCGTCATCGGACTGCCGTATATTGGGTTGATTAGCACGTATGAAAAGATGAAATGATCCAGTCTGAAAAAGATCGAGGCCAAATTAAAAGTACGAAATTTTCTTGACACTACCAAAGTCCTGCAGCCCCAACCCGTGGGAAGACCAAATTGGAAAGTTCTTTTGTGTGAGCCGGTGGAACATCCCTCTCAAAGGGGGATGTTCCACCGGCTACGTTGTTTGAGTAATCTATGGATAAAATACTTGCCATTTATGTAAAAGTGGCTAGTATTTTATCCAGGAGAAAACCATGTCGAATAGCAACGACAAAATCGAAAAAGTAGAGGCGATCTTTCATCAGTATGGCGGTGTCCTGCGGACAGGTCAGGCTCTCGATCATGGCATCCACCCCCGCGACCTCTACGCAATGGTGGATTCCGGTCAGATAGAACGCCTGAGCCGTGGAGTCTACCGGCTTGCCAATATGCCCCCACTGGGGAATCCCGATCTGATTACTGTCTCAAAAAGGATACCGGACGGCGTCATCTGCATGGTCTCGGCTCTCGCGTTCCACAAGGTCACAACCCAAATCCCGCACGAGGTACACGTCGCCGTCGATAGAACGGCGTGGTGGTCTCCAAAAATCGAGTCCCCACCAATCCGCGTCTATCGCTATTCTGGCCCCGCCTTCACCGATGGCATTGAGAAGCATAGTATCGACAAATTCACAGTACGTATCTACGGCCTCGAAAAGTCCATCGCCGACGCCTTCAAATTCCGCAACAAGATTGGCCTTGACGTAGCCCTGGAGGCGCTCAGACTCGCCAAGGAGGCCAAGAAGATCAAGGTGTCGAAGCTACTGGACTTCGCCCGTGTTTGCCGCGTGGAGCGCGTCATGCGACCCTATCTGGAGGCGATGCTGTGAGCCAAAAGGACATCAAGAACGTCGCAGCCTCAGTGCGACAACGTCTCAAAAACCTCATGGAGCGCGACCATCGCACATTCGAGGAATTGCTCGTCTACTACGCGATGGAACGGTTCCTATACCGCCTGAGCCGCTCCCCGCACAGCCAGCGGTTCGTGTTAAAGGGCGCTTTGATGCTCACCGTCTGGGAAGCCCCGCTGGCGCGACCGACCCGCGATATCGACCTGCTCGGATTCGGCGACAACGACGTGAAGGCCATCGTCACGACGATCCGCGAAGTCTGCACCGCAAAAGTCGAATCCGACGGGATCATCTTCAACCCCGACAGCGTAACGGGGGTGAGGATTAAAGAGGATGCCGACTACGAGGGCGTGCGGGTCACCTTCGACGGGAAGCTCGACACTGCGAAAGCTCGGATGCAGATTGATGTCGGATTCGGCGACATTGTAGTACCGGAAGCCACGGATATCGATTACCCGACGCTGCTCGGCCATCCAGCGCCTCATTTGCGAGGTTACAGCATGGTGAGCGTCGTCGCCGAGAAGTTCGAGGCGCTGGTTCAGCTCGATCTTTTGACTTCTCGGATGAAGGATCTACATGACATTTGCTACCTTGGTCGGAACTTCGATTTCGACGGGGCGCTTCTTGCACAGGCGATACACGAGACCTTCGTGAACCGTGGCACCGAACTCACGGCTAGGCCGACCGTGTTCACGGCCCGGTTTTATAAGGACGCCGACAAGGCCAAGCAGTGGACAGCATTCAAGCGTAGGCTACGGGAGTCGGATGCGCCCGCTGAAGTGGGTGAAGTGGTTCAGCAGATCGATGAGTTTCTGATGCCCGTAGTCGGGGCCATCGTAGAAGATGTACCCATGACCGGCTCGTGGTCGGCGGGAAGCGGATGGTCGTTATAAAAAAATTGGTGACAAAAAAAATTGAAATTGAAAATTGGGGACACCCATCCGTACGGTTATTAGCGGATCGTAAAATTTTTGGTTTTGCCGAAGAACTTTTGTTTGAGGACAGTATTTGAGATTGGATGTCCCCAAATATCCATTGGCACTGTGTTGCCTTGCCTTACTTCATCACGACCTTTTTGCCCAGCGGAGCGAAGGAAACGCTTGCCAGGCGAAAGTGGGCGAGGCCGAATGGAATGCCGATGATGGTCAGGCATAAGGAAACCCCGGCCAGAACGTGCGAGATCGCCAGCCAAAGACCGGCCAGGACGATCCATAAAAAATTAGCCAATCCGGTTCCGAAAACACGATCTTCGCCGAAAACTCTCGCGTCCACCAGTGTCTTGCCGAAGGGAAAGGCCGCGAAGCGCGCGATGCGAAAGGAGGCTTTGGCGAAGGGAATGCCAATGATGGTGATCGCCAGCAGGCACCCGCAAAGAATCCACATCAGAGCCGCAGCCCAGCCGCCTCCGATAACGAACCACAAAATGTTTCCAATCAGCACCATGATAATGCTCCAAAATGAAAAGGCACACGTCCTACACCAGAAATGTCACGACAGGAATGTCGTTCCTACACCCTACACCCTGAACCCTAGACCTTGATCCCCAAGCTTTAAACCCTGGACCCTTGACCCTGTTTACTGCTAATTGTCTTTCAACAGCGGAATACGTGGGAATCTTCAATGCCAAAGCACGATCAAAACGAGACAGTCACCGATTACGACCTTCATCTTTTCAACGAAGGGACCTTCCTGCGCGCCTGGGATAAATTCGGCGGGCGTCTGGGTCGGTTCGGCGACATCGCCGGCGCCTTCTTCACCGTATGGGCGCCGAACGCGGAAGCGGTGTCCGTCATTGGCGATTTCAACGACTGGAACCCGGAAAGCCATTATCTGAATAACATGGGATCCTCCGGCGTCTGGACTGGTTTCGTCCCCGGCGCCGCCAAGGGAAACACTTATAAATATTTCATTCGCTCGCGCGAAAGCGGGTACACGGTGCAAAAGACCGATCCATACGGCCTGGCTTTTGAGATGCGGCCCAAAAGCGCCTCGGTGCTGTGGGATCTGGATTATTCATGGGGCGACGCCGATTGGATGGAAAATCGCGGAAAGCACAACGCTCTCGATGCACCAATGAGCATCTATGAAGTCCACCTCGGCTCTTGGCGGCGCAGTGACATCAACTACTGGCTGAGTTACCGGGACCTGGCGGATCAGCTTCCCGCATACGTGAAGGAAATGGGGTTCACGCACGTCGAGTTTCTCCCCATCATGGAACACCCCTTCGACGGCTCCTGGGGATATCAGTGCGTGGGCTATTTCGCGCCGACAAGCCGCTTCGGGACGCCGCAGGATTTCATGTACCTCATCGACCGGCTGCACGCGGAAGGCATCGGCGTGATTCTCGATTGGGCGCCGGGGCATTTTCCCAAAGATGAACACGGTCTGGCTTTTTTCGACGGGACGCACCTTTACGAACATGCCGACCCCCTCATGCGTGAACAGAAGGATTGGAATACGCTGATCTTCAACTACGGTCGCCATGAGGTGCGAAACTTCCTGATGTCCAACGCCATGTTCTGGCTCGATGAATATCACATAGATGGCTTGCGCGTGGACGCCGTGGCCTCCATGCTCTATCTCGATTATTCCCGTGAAAAGGGCGAATGGATTCCCAACAAATACGGCGGTCGGGAAAACCTTGAAGCCATCGAATTCATCAAACGCTTAAACGAAGTCGTGTACGAACATCACCCGGACTGCCTGATGATTGCCGAAGAATCCACGTCCTGGGCAGGCGTGACGCGACCGACGTACCTGGGCGGACTCGGCTTCGGATTGAAATGGAATATGGGGTGGATGCACGACGTGCTGGAGTACATGACCAGGGACCCGCTTTTTCGCTCCTTTCATCACGACAAGCTGACCTTCGGCATGCTTTACGCGCACCATGAAAATTTTCTGCTGCCATTTTCCCATGACGAAGCGGTGCACGGGAAAGGATCAATGCTCGGCAAGATGCCCGGCGATTCCTGGCAGCAGTTCGCCAACCTCCGGCTGCTTTACGGTTTCATGTACGCCTACCAGGGCAAGAAGCTGCTGTTCATGGGCGGCGAGTTTGGCCAGGGCGCGGAATGGGATCACGACAAGGCTCTCGACTGGGATCTCCTGCGCAACCCCTGGCAGCAGGGTTTGCAGTGGTGGGTGCGTGACTTGAACCGCCTGCTGCGCACGCAGCCCGCCTTGCACGAACTTGATTTCGACCCGCAGGGCTTTTGCTGGATCGACTGCAACGACGCTGCGCAAAGCGTGATAAGTTTCTTCCGCCGGGGAAAGGACCCGGAAGACGTGGTGGTGTGCGTCTGTAACTTTACACCCACGCCTCGCAATGGCTATCGCATCGGCGTGCCCTTCGGCGGCGCATGGCGTGAAATCCTCAACAGCGACGCGCAAAGCTACGGCGGCGGCGACATGGGAAATTCCGGCGTTGTGACAGCCTCCGACAAACCTTGGCACAACCTGCCTCATTCCCTCGAACTCACCGTGCCGCCCCTGGCCGTGTTGTTTCTGAAAAAATGAAAGCAAGAAGGCAGAATTTAGAATCTAGAATTTAGAGTGTGCGTGAGCTACAAGCCCTTCGGGCGTTGTAATGTTAGATGGCGGCCTAAGCCGCCGGAACATGATTGATTGATATTATTATTTGAGCCCGGCAGGGCGACACATTGATTTGGGGACATCCAATCCCGAAAGTCGTCCTCAAATAAAAACTCTTCCGCAAAATCAAAAATTTTACGATCCGCTAATAATCGTACTAATGGGTGCCCCCAATTTTCGCGTGTGATTTTCATGACTTCCATCAACCCTCTAAAGTTTAACAATCCTAACGTCGCCCCAGCCAACCAACACATAAAACTCCTCCGAATACCGTAATCACTCAAATTAGTCGCCGGAATATTACGGGGCTAGCCTCAACGTTCCTGAGTTAAGGGCATGGTCACGCTCACTGGACGCTAGGAGCAAATCTTCTTGAATTTGGAGTTCTTGTCCACAAACGTGTAAGTCCGATTGACAAATTTCCTTGTGGATTTAATCAATGTATAGTAAAATCATCAAGTAACAGTTCAAAGGAGGTGCGCGATGGCAAAGGATAAAATCAACTGGGAGCCAAACATCAAGAAATCGTTTGAAATCCAGAACAACATCAAAGACATCAATCAGAAGTTGAAAGATGACGCCGACAAACGAAAAATCGATGGGTTCAATCCTGGAGACCTGTTCGTCCCAAAAGACAAAAGCTGGGGAAAATAGTTTTTCGAAGTTCTCCATATCCAGACCACATTTGCCGGAAACGGGTAGTCTGGGGTGAAGCTAACGTGCTTCCGCGCGTAACGCGAATTTAATAACACTGACTTTAACCTGCCTCCGCGCAGGCTAGGTCAGCTCCATGTATTCCCCTGGGAGTGGAACAATCTGCCTGTTGCCATCCTTTGACGCTTGACGAAATCTTTGGATTTTCAATTCCGTGCGCGATCATCAAACTCATCATGCAAAAATTGCCCGTAGTTGGCAGGTTCACAACACGCCGAAGGCAAATATCAGACGTGCTTGGCACGTTACAGCTCAAAATGCAGCAGTGAGGTCGTATGACCAAGGCTGATCTTATCAAAGCGATTTACGAGAGCGTCGGTTTCTCAATGGAAGAATTGGCGAAAGGGAGAAAATGAAAAATACCGTTTCATCACGCCTAATTTTCTTAGGGGCGGGCTTTTCCAGCCCCGCTGGTCTTCCTCTTGGACGCAACCTTTTCTCTGAAGTCCGAACACGCATTAAATATGAGCAAGGGCTAGATAATCATTTTGAGGGAGACCTGAATCGATTTCTCGAATACCTCCGTATTTGCGACGAGCGTTCAGTCTCAGACGAGGAGATAGATTTTGAAGAGTTTCTTGCTTTTCTAGATATAGAGCATTTTCTCGGCCTAAAAGGTAAGGATACTTGGAGCTCCGAGGGAAACGAGACTCAGCTCCTAATCCGGCATTACATTGGCCAGATTCTTCTTGAACGTACACCGACAGATATCGAATCAATTCCGTCCCTTTACCGGAAATTCGTGCATTTTCTGAATCCAAGCGACCGAATATTCACTTTCAATTACGACAACCTTCTTGAACGTGTTTTAGACGCCGAAGGGATATCCTATCGACTGTTTCCACATCGATTCAGTGAGATCAACACCACTTTCAATACGATAGATTCGAGCCATGACGATGACGAAATCGTAGTTACTAAACTTCATGGCTCTATCGATTGGTTCGATCGGACAGCGTATAACGAGCGTCTTCAAATTGCTAGTCAAGATTCGATATCATATTTTCCAAAGCACCCGGTCTTCGGGGCGGATGCACTCGTTCATCCAATTCCACTTGTCGAGGGTCCGAGATCGCATGATGATCCTCTCAATCTGGTCTTTCGCGTTCCCGATCCAAGTCCACTTTATCAAAAGCCTCGGTTAAGTTGTGCGCCTTTAATTCTTTCGCCATCACGAACCAAATTTATCTACGCTCGCCCACTAAAAGATTTTTGGTGGGGGCTGGAGGATATGGGTGGCCTAAACCTTTCTCTGATAATCGTCGGCTACTCTTTGCCGGTGTATGATGAATACGCCAGGATGGTTCTTTACCATGTTGCTCGGAACTTCACTGAGTTTGAGCCAGACTTGGAATTTCTGGGAAGAAAAAAGTCGGCGGTTCGCATCCTCGACGAACGAAGCGATCCTTCCGAGGAGAAAGAATTGCGTGACCGATATAGGTTTATCAATCCAAAAAGATGCGAGTTCTGGATGGATGGCTTATCAGAGAAGGGAATTGAGTGGTTGTTCAGGTAAACCACCGGACATCCGACGTGAGGTGTTCCACCCTACTTGTTTTTCGTCTTTTGCGAACTCAAAGAAAAAGGGCTTAATGCGAAAACAGGTGACAGCGAGACTGCCTGAAAAAGCCATGCTTGCCTTAATCCACTATTACACTTCCAAGCATATCACAATTTCTGGCTAAGGATGAATGCCATAAACATTTTCGAGTGTTGAAGGTTTAAAAAAGACGTTGGGACGATATATGCGCTCCATTTGGCGTGAAAATCGGCGTATAAAACGCCTTGGCCAGGCGCTTGATGTTCATCACCGCCGCCGTCTTAAAAAAAACAAGTGAAAAAATAAGGATATATACGATTCAGACATCCTCTTGCATCGCGGTACCCAAACGGATAAGCGAAAACAGGTGCAAACCTAAAACTCCAGACCCCTACTGGCCGGGCTTTTGCATCGCCTGCGTGGCCCGCTTTTCCCCCTGACAGTATCGCTCATTTTTTGGATACGCCCGGCATAGCTGGTTGAATAAGTCACGGGACTGCCCATAGCGCTTGGCGTCAAATAGCATCTGCGCGTAATTGGCGGCGGCGCTTGCGTCGCCGGGGCGCTCGGTTAAAGCGAATTGAAAAAATTGGTGACAAAAGAAAAAATTGGTGACAGTCACCTATTGTTTTTTGTGCCTGCTCATCTGGCTGCTAATCCAGCGTGAAAAGTTGAGCCGAAATGCCGAATGGGCTATGCTGACAACACTTCAATAGGGAAGCACCGACAGGGGCCTATGCATCATTTTTCGTTCATCATCATCGAGATCTTGGCCGTGCGCCTTTTGAACGAAATGATTGATCACACTAATTTCAATCGGTCGCCTTAGGATACTTAAGAAAGCGAAAGGCGTGCACGTCCTCCCTGTCATAATACCAGGATGATCGAGCTGCGCTGGCGACAAACTCCTTGCCTGTCTCACCCGTGGGAAGTCGATCATCACTGTTAGCGCAGACTACTATCGGGATCAACGTTAAATTAGCGAACAGTGCGGCGCTCGTTCGTCTGTGCCCGTCCCAAATAAAAGAGGAAGCTTCACACTGAGACGACCTTGACCGGGAATCTAGCATCAAAGCCGTCCCGTTTCACGGATTCCAATACGGCCTTTGCATCTTCTCGCGCCAACTTTCGAACGTGCTCGGTCGGCAGAAGAGCTTTAGGTGAGGTCCAGTGCTTATTGATCGGGACCCCTGAGCGCTAGCGCGGCACCTGAACACACAGAAAATCGACGATTTGCTCAACAGTCTGGAGTGACGTGTCCAGAACAAGGTCGTAGTTGGACACATTGTTGCGATCAATACCGTACTTTTGAGAATACCGTTTGTTCTCGCTTTCCTTTCTTTTCAAAAGCTGAGTTTTGGCACTAACAAGATCAGCGTACGCAGGCTCCTCACAACGCTGTTTATCGGCAAGGACGCGGGCAGCCGCAATATCTGGGTCCACGACGAGGTACACTTTGAAACTGGATGTTATGAAGTGCCAAGCGATACGCGAGTCAACGACATAGTCGTTACCGTCATTCACCAGTTCCTGCGACATCGCATCAATCTTCCTGTCGATCGACGGATCGGATTCAGCAAGGATATTGAGTTCTAATGCATCGATTCCCATCTCACGAGCCATGTCACGATGGAACTGCCCCGTCGATACGTACTGATACCCAAGCCTTGCAGCAAGGGCTTTCGAGACCATGCTTTTACCACTTCCAAGTTCCCCGGATACTGTGATAATACGTCCCATCGGAAACACCTTCCATTTTATGTAATACTACGCCGCTTCGCGTTCCAGGCCAGTGCGGCCCCTCCGGATCTGAACCCTCTATTGCCGACAGTGGCTTCCCCGATCCGGTGATGGGGGTCCCCCGCGCGACTCGATAAAGTGGACCCCCGTTCTCGGCGCATTCTTACGATTCATCCGCATGCATCGACCAGCCATCTCGCGGTTCGGGCTATCTCAAACGTCGACTTCGTTCCAGAGACCCTAGCCCCGCAAAGGATATCCTCCGAGCTCGCAAAGTACATGTCCCCGGCGGAACGTGTCAACGATAATGAGACACCGTTTTTCATAGTTTAGAGTACACT
>CAZQAE010000095.1:0-18121 GCA_964591275.1 uncultured bacterium
TGAGCCCGACGAGCTACCGAACTGCTCCACCCCGCGATAAGATTGTCAATTGAAAATCGACTACGCCAGCGTTTCATTTTCAAGGCTCACGGCGCGACATTCTCGCGCTCAACAGGATGCGCAAATTAGGGCAGGCATGAGTTTATGTCAAGCCCCAAAATCCGCTATTTCAATAACAAAACGACTTGTTGGATTTTCAAAGCCAATGAAATGTCCGGTTGAACATTTGCACTGTCTCCGTTAGCTTAAAGCTGCTTCACGCGAGATGAAAATTCCGCATGGGAGCGATCCGAGCGCTCGTCAAGTGAGCGGGGAAGTGGTGGAAGCTTTTATTTCCTCCTTCCCATTCAAAGCCCGGCAGGGCTTAGCCACTTGGGGCAATATGCCCCCAAAGAACCCTGCAAGCGAAACCGTAGTCGGCCAACAGGGGAAGGAGTTGCATTTTGAAAGACACGTTGTTTATGAATGTCATTTTGATTTTTGCACTGCTATTTTGTGTCGCGGCATCTTCCTGCGGCGACGACGACTCTTCAACAAGCTCAGGACAGGCTGATGATTCCGACGACGACGATTCCATCGATGACGACGCTGGATCCGATGACGACGATGATGCGGATGATGATGTTGACGATGACGATTCCTATCCTTTTATCGCTTCGGTCGAGCCGCTGAATTGGAAACGATATTCCTGCTCTCCGGAGGCCAAGGCCGGGGTCGTCGTCGTGACGGGCAACTACAATATTCACGGCGGCAATGAAGGCAGTCCGGTTGAGATTGGGCAAGCCCTGGCCGCGTGGGGGCCCTTTGATGTTTTCTCTTTGCAGGAGTGCCCCGAGGAATACGCCGAGCCGATTGCCGACGAACTGGGCATGCACTATTTCTTTTCCGGCGGACAATCTTTAATGACGACGACTGAGCTTATCGATCCGCAATCCATCGCTTATGTCGATGCGGGCAGAGGACATTTTTTGCACGCGCAGGCCGAAATCGACGGCCTTGTCTTTTCTGTGTACGGCGTTCATGTGAGCTGGGATGAGACTGGCGACCTGCAGAACCGGGAGTTGATAGACGATTACATCACTGCTGATTCGGTCGAGCGTATTTTGCTCATGGGAGACTGGAACGAGGAGTTAGGTTCCACGCAGGCCGTGATACTTGATGAGCAGCTTGCAGACGGGTGGGCATCTTTGGGAGTGTGCCCGTCGTGCAGGACCACCTGGCCGGCGATGATGTTCTACGGGGCCGAAGGCCAGCAGTTGATTGACAACACCTACTTTAACAAATCTTCCGGGGGGTGCGCGGTGGATGGGGAGATTCTCCATCTGTCTCCGAACCGGTCCGATCACAAACCTCAAATCGCAGAAATATTTTTTCCTGAAACCATCGAGTATACTCCACCAATTTTTCTTGATGTGGTTTACGGGTTTGGCCCGGACTCCATCGGTTTGCTATTTGACAAGCCACTCGCCGACGTGGTTGTGGAGCTTTATATTGATGATATTGAGGTTAACCTGGCCTCGCAACAAACGATAGGCGACGGAACCCTGCACTTGGTCACAGCCGCAAACGCCTTGCCGACGGAAACCGAAATATTGGCCCATGTTGTTTCCGCGGTCGATGTTGACGGAGCGCAAACGACGCAGGCCGTGGACATTAACTTCCCGTTGTATGCGAACCTGCTGGAAAATCCGGGCGGGGAAGATGGACAGAGTGGATGGGATTTTTCAGGGATGGAGCAAAGCGCCGAAATCAACAACGTGTTTCCCCTTGCCGACAATGGCTTTTTTTCCGGTTCAAGAAGCAGGCCCAGGGCTCATGCCGTGCAAAATGTTCCTTTGGAAGACTACGCTGAATTGATCGACGCCGGCCATGGACTGCTCTCCTTTGGCGGGGCCTGCGCTACCGGCTACCGGGTCGAAGAAGGCGGTTCGTCCAACATTCTGCTCCCGCACGACGAGTGTGAAGGCGTTGTGGAAATACTGGACGGGCAGGGCAATCTTCTCAAACACGTCAGCGGGGGGCGCTTCGACACCATGTACTGGCAGCCCTGGCGTGTGGTGGAGACCATTCCGCCGGGAGCCCGCGTTGCGCGAGTCATTTTGCGGGCGTACGCCGCGGAGATGCCTCTCACATTTAACTCCGCCTCCTTTGACGCACTTCATGTTTTTGTGATGACATCGGAAAATTCCCACGCTTTGGTCGGCGGAAATCTCGTGGCTAATTCGCTTTTTGAACAGGGAGAACAAGGCTGGAACATGCCAAGGGGGATGCTTCTGGCCAGCGATCATTGGATTCCGATCCGTTCCAATATCGACGTCAACTCGGCCACGGGGGACTACTGGTTGGCGACTCTGTTGCTTGCGCCCGGCTCCAAAACCGTTTCGCAGGAAATCCCGCTAAACGATTACGGAAACCTGATTGCGTCAAACAACCTTTCGCTGGAATGGGGAGCCTGGCTTCGAACCTGGAACCCCCGTTCCGACGTCGTTATGACCATCACCTTTTTCGGAGCTTCCGGTGAAGTTCTGGGAAGTGACCACCTTGGCCCGATCAACATCCCCGAGTGGTTCCGTTACAGCAACGTCACGTCTGTGCCTGTCGGATCGACTGCGGCGAAACTGGAGTGGACAGCCTCGACAACCGAGATTCTGATTGCTGTCGCCTCGTTTTTCGATGCTCCCTTCGTTTTTCCGCTCGAAGTAGAATAGGGCAATGCCGCCGTGCGCGATCAACTCGTCGTGGCTTCCCTTTTCCACGACGCGGCCTTGGTGCAAAACGTATATTTGGTCCGCTTGGCGAACGGTGGAAATACGGTGCACGATCAAAATCGCCGACCGGCCTTTGATCGACGAGCGGAATCCATCCATCCTTTAGGCTTCCGCCTTTTTTAAACTCCAAATCCATGCCTTCATCCGCCTTGTGCGCCCTTGAAAAATTCTGGGATTTGCTGTAATTCATACGAGGTTTGTTTGGGGATTTTCATGAAAGGAGTCATTGCCATGATTGAGATTCGTTTCCATGGTCGGGGAGGGCAGGGCGCGGTCATCGCCTCTAAAATTCTCGCCTGCGCCTTTTTCATGGAGGATAAATACGTCCAGGCCTTTCCAAAGTTCGGCGTTGAAAGACGCGGAGCGCCCGTCGAGGCTTTTTTGCGCATTGACGACGATAAAATCCTTTTGCGCAACAACATCTATGAGCCGGACCAAATTATCGTTTTGGACTCGACGCTCATCGAAGCCATCGACGTAACCACCGGCCTCAAAAAGGGCGGCTTGGTGCTGATCAACTCCGATAAGGATCCAGCGGAATTTAAAGATGTCCTAGGGGACTATCGCGTGGTGTGCGTGGATGCCAGCGGAATCGCTATCAAGCATCGACTGGGGCCGCGTACCGCGCCCATTGTCAATACGGCCATCGTCGGCGCCTTCGCAAAAGCCACCGAACTCGTGAGTATCGATTCCGTGGCCGCCGCCGTCGAAGACGAAGTACCGATCAAACCCGAAGCCAACGCCGCAGCTGCGCGGGAAGCTTTTGAGTTCACCGTTATGTATGGAGTGTGAATCAATGTCGGATGACAAGCCCATTATTTTCGAAACGATAGCCGATATGCCGGAGATTGTGGTTTCCGAGGCCAGCATGCTTTGGAATCACACAGGTTCCTGGCGCTTCATGAAACCCGCGTACCAGAACAAGGTTCCGCCCTGCAATCAGGGATGCCCGGCGGGCAATGACGTCGAGCAATTCATTAGCCTGATCGGGGAAAAGAAGTACGCCGAGGCCAAAGCGGTTCTCAAGGAAGAAAATCCATTTCCCAGGGTGTGTGGTCGCGTTTGCTATCACCCCTGCGAGACCGCCTGCAATCGTTCAAAGTTTGATAGCCCTACGGCGATCAATGCGCTGGAGCGATTTGTCGGTGACTTCGCCGATGGCGCGTCGCCAAAACCTGTGCGTCCTCCCACGCAAAAGACCGTCGCTGTCGTCGGCTCAGGCCCCGCCGGTTTGACGGCTGCCTATCATCTGGCGCGCATGGGACACACGGTGACCGTTTTTGAAGGCAAAGAAAAAGCCGGAGGCCTGCTGCGTTATGGAATCCCGGCCTACAGGCTCGGCGATGATGTTCTGGATTCGGAGATTGCGGACATTGAAGCCCTCGGCGTGAAAATTCAGTGCGGCCGACAGGTGGGAAAAGACCTGCCTTTCGAGGAATTGAAAAAACACGATGCGGTGTTCATCGGCGCGGGCGTCCATCAGAGCCAAAAGCTCGGCGCGCCAGGCGAAGACGCTAAAGGCGTCATGTCGGGATTGGAATTTTTGGCCCGCGTCAACGGCGGCGAAAGACCCGCGCTCGGCAAAAAGGTTATCGTCATCGGCGGCGGCAACTCGGCTGTTGATGCCGCACGTTGCGCGCTGCGGCTCGGCGCTGATGTGGCTTTGTATTACCGCCGGTCAAGGGTCGAGATGCCCGCCTTTGAGGCCGAAGTGGACGAAGCGGAAGCGGAGGGCGTTGCGATAAACATCCTGGGCGCGCCGGTGAAAATCAAGGTTGATGTCGGTAAGGTCGTCGGCTTGACTTTGAACAAGATGATCCTTGGCGAGCCGGATGAATCCGGTCGTCGTCGCCCCGAACCCATTCCCGGCAGCGAATTTGACGTGGAGGCGGATACGGTCATTACCGCTATCGGCGAAAAGAGCGATTTCGATTTTCTGCCTGACGGCATCAAGCTTGAGTGGGGCAAAATAGCTATCGATGAGTTCGGACTGACATCACATCCCGGTGTTTTTGCCGGAGGGGATATCGCCCTGTCCACGCAGAACGTGGCTTACGCCATCGGCAGCGGGAAAAAAGCTGCGGTCGCCATCGACCGTTTTTTGGCCGGTGAAAAGATGGATGAAATCGGCGATCGAATCCTGATCGGAGGCGAAGGCCCGGTTTCCATTTCCCGATACCTCGCCACCGGCGACGCGCACGCAAAAAATGATGCATTTCAGACCGTGGTTTCGTATGAGGAACTGAACCTGAACTACTTTGATGAAAGCGAAAGGTCCAAAAGAATTCATCTCGATAAGGCCGCGCGCCTGGCGGGTTTCGATGAGGTGAACGCGGGATTGACGGAGGCCGAGGCGATGCATGAAGCCGAGAGGTGTTTTCACTGCGGCGTCTGCACCATGTGCGACAATTGCTATGTTTATTGCCCGGACGTTGCCATTCGCCAAAAAGACGACGGCATGGGGTACGACATCGACTTTGATTACTGCAAGGGTTGTGGGATTTGCTTCAAGGAATGTCCGCGCTCCGCGATGATCCTGGAGGATGAGTAGATGAAAAAAGTATTGATGGGCAACCATGCGGCGAGCTGGGCGGCAAAATTGAGTCGCGTGCAGTTTATCGCCGCCTATCCGATTACGCCGCAGACGCAAATCGTTGAGGAACTCTCCGAGATGTGCGGCTCCGGGGAATTGAAGGCGAAGTTTATGAAGGTGGAGTCGGAGCATTCGGCCATGGCGGCGTGCGTCGCGGCTGCTTCCGTCGGAGTCAGAACATTTACCGCGACTTCGGCCAACGGGCTTGCTCTGATGCACGAGGTCTTGCACTGGGCCGCCGGCGCCAGGCTTCCCATCGTCATGGTCAACGTGAACCGCGCCATGGCGCCGGGTTGGTCGATCTGGTCCGACCAGTGCGACTCGCTGTCTCAGCGCGATACGGGTTGGATGCAGCTATACGCGGAGAACAATCAGGAAGTTCTCGATACCGTCATTCAGGCTTACAAAATTTCTGAAAAAGTTCTTTTGCCGGTGATGGTGTGTTACGACGCATTCTTTTTAAGCCACACCTACGAGCCGGTGGACATTCCCGATATAAAACTCGTGGACGACTTTATTCCTCACGAGATGCGCGAAAATATACTCGACACAAAAAACCCAAAATCTTTTAACTCGCTGACCATGCCCGATGTATATATGGAAATGCGTTACAAGATTCAACGCGCCCACGACCGCGCCCTGGACGTGACCGAGGAAGTCGACGCCGAGTTTCAAAAGGTCTTTGGGCGTTCATACGGCGTTGTTGAAGCTGTTCAATGCGACGACGCCGAGATTATCATGGTTACCTCCAGCACAACATCAAGCCCGGCGCGTCTGGTCATCAAAGAACTGCGCGAACAGGGTGTGAAAATCGGTTTGTTGAAGATGCGTTTGTTCAGGCCATTTCCCGTAAAAAGGGTCAAAGAGGTTTTGCTGGGTGTAAAAAAGGTTGTTGTCATCGACCGCAACATCAGCTTCGGCAAGGGCGGCATTTTTGCTGATGAGATCAAGGGGGCGCTGGCCAACGAAGCGAATCGTCCCAAGGTCTGGGGATATATCACGGGCCTGGGTGGGCGCGACATCGTCCCCGAGGCGCTGCGCGAGATCGCCCTGGAAGTCCAGGACATGGACGAACCGCCCGAGCACTCGATCATCTGGAAAGGATTGAAATCATGATAACAAGTCGTTATCCCGATTATCCAAGCGAAGAACTCATGCACTCCGGCCACCTGGCCTGCCAGGGATGCGGCGGCTCCATGATTATGCGGCACGTCCTCAAGGCGCTGGGGCCTGACACCATAGTCATCATTCCCGCTTGTTGCTGGACGATCATCGCCGGAAACTTTCCTTACAGTTCACTGAAGACGCCGATTTTACACACACTCTTTGAAACCGCCGCCGTGGCGGCCAGCGGCGTGAAAGCGGCTCTTGAGGTACAAGGGAATTTCGACACGAAGGTTCTGGCTTTCGCCGGGGACGGCGGAACATTCGACATCGGTTTGCAGAGCCTTTCCGGCGCTGCGGAGCGCAACGACGACATCATCTACGTGTGCTATGACAACGAAGCCTATATGAATACGGGCATTCAGCGTTCCTCGGCCACGCCGATCAAAGCCTGGACGACGACGACGCCGGTCAACGATGCAAAAGCCGAGAACAAAAAGAATATGGTTGAGATAATGGCCGCGCACAGAATTCCTTACGTCGCCACTGCCAACGCCGCGTACCCGACGGACCTTGTGGAAAAAGTGAAACGAGCGGCTTCTTTCAAAGGAACCAAATTTCTTCACATCATGTCTCCCTGCCCGCCCGGATGGAAAATTTCCTCGGAGATGAGTATCGAGGTGGCGAGGTTGGCTACGGAGACGAATATCTTCCCCTTGTATGAGATTTACAACGGCGAGCGCTATCAGATCACTTTTGAACCAAAGAAAACAAAGCCGGTGATGGACTATCTTGGTGTGCAGGGACGTTTTCGGCATATTACGACCGAAGATGCTGAGCTAATTCAAAAGCGCGCCGATTTTGATTGGAAAATGTTGAATCACAAGTGCACGATGGAGGTCTTCGAAGGCTGAGGAAAAAGCGCGAAATTATTTCCTCCGTCGCCTTGATGAGGCTACAGCCGGTTGGAATCCGCTTTTTGTGAATTTATGCCTTGCGATGAAACGGGAAATTTGTATAATGCGCGCCTTGAAAGCCCCGACTCAGGGGCTTTTGCCACTGTAGCTCAGCTGGTAGAGCAGGCGATTCGTAATCGTCAGGTCGGGGGTTCGAGTCCCTTCAGTGGCTCTTTCAATTATTCCGTGGCCCGTGCGAAAGAGGAGTTTCGCCGACGATGCGTTGATTTTCACCCTCTGCGCATGGTATTGGGTAGAGCCGTGATCTTGAATAGAAACGGTCGCTTTCGTCAGAGCGTTGCCGATCAAAACTGGAAAGCATAACCCATGGCGCAGCGACGCGGTCCAAACAATCCCCGTCAAAAACCGAATGAAGACGAAACGAGGCGCTGGAGTTGGTGGGGCTTGATTCGCGGCTTTCTCTGGTTTTGCTTCAACATTGTATTTATGGTTGTTTGGATTACAGCCATTGCGTGCGCACTGCATGCCTATCAAATTACCGATGATGTGATTGAGCGATTCGAAGGCAAAAGATGGAAAATCCCGAGCCGCGTTTTTTCCGATTCCCTGACGATATTGCCCGGTGATTCCATCGCTCAAGTCGGGCTGGTCTCCCGCCTGCAACGTTTGAAATACCGAAAGATCGAAAACGGCGATCCGACTATGGGTGAATACCGTCAGGGCGAGGACGTGCTCCACGTTTATCTGCGGGATTTCAAATATCCCTGGCAATCGGCCAGGGGATATTGGCTGCGCGTCGAGACATCCAAAGGTGTTGTGAAACGCCTTGTGGATCATGTGCGCGACAAGGAAATCCCCTCGGCGGATATTGAGCCTGAGTTGATCGCGCGCTTTTTCGGCGATCGTCATGAAGATCGTGAAATCATCCGCTACAGCGAAGTCAGCCCCTATTTGAAAATGGCCATTGTTACCGTTGAAGATCGGCGTTTTTTTAAACATTTCGGTTTTGATCCGATCGGATTCACACGGGCGATGTTGACAAATATCATCAGGCTCGAGCTTCGTCAGGGCGGAAGCACAATCACGCAGCAACTGGTGAAAAACTTCTATCTGACATCCGAAAGAACCATGACGCGAAAGGCCAAAGAGGTGGTCATGGCATTCGTCCTGGAGATGATTTACTCCAAGGACGCCATCTTCGAAGCTTATCTCAACGAAGTCTATTTCGCGCAGGAGGGCTCGATCAGCGTCTGCGGCGTTGGGCAGGCCAGTAATTTTTACTTTGGCAAGGACGTCAGAACTTTGGGCTTGGCCGACAGCGCCTTGTTGGCGGCGCTTATTCGCTCCCCGGCCGGGTATGATCCCGTTCGGAAATTGAAGAAAGCCAAAGATCGTCGGGATCACATCCTCAATAGCATGCAGGAGGCCGGCCTCATAACACCGGATCAGGCCGCGCAGGCCGTGGCGGAACAGATCAAGGTTAAGCCGCGAAAGTCCGGCAAAACGATTGCGCCGTATTACATCAGCTTTCTAAAAAAGCAGTTGGAACAACGATACACCCCTGATATTCTCATCAGCGAAGGCTTGTCCATTTTTACTACTTTGGATGTCGGCACGCAGCGTGAGGCTGAAAAGGCGGTTCGTGAAGGCATCGCGGAACTCGAAAAAAAGTATAAGCATTTGACAGAACACGATGGCCATCAGGTCCAGGCGGCGATTGTTGTGATTCAACCTCAGACCGGATTTATCCGGGCTATGGTGGGTGGACGCGAGTTTTATGAAAGCCCGTTTAACAGAGCCGTTCAGGCGAAGCGGCAGGTCGGCTCGGTTTTTAAACCCTTCGTTTATACCACGGGGTTTTTTAAAGCCTATCAGAACAAAGATTTAGATTTCACTCCGGCGCGGCTCGTGTTGGATGAGAAATTGACGGAACCCTTATCGGACACGCGCAATTGGAAACCGCGCAATTATGGCAATAAATATTACGGGATGATTAGCGCCAGGAAGTCTTTGGAAAAATCACTTAATGTGGCGACAGCCAAGCTTGCGCTGGATATCGGCATTGATGACATTGCCGACCTGACTCATAAAATGGGCATCCAAAGCGATCTGCCGAGATATGCCTCGCTTTCGCTCGGAACCGCGGAGTTGTCAGTGCTGGAAGTGGCAGGTGCTTACGGTACGCTGGCCAATCAGGGCACGCACGCCGAGCCTATTGCGGTTCGCGATGTCGTGGATCAAAAAGGCAACGTACTGGAGAAAAAGCCGGTGGAGATACATCGCGTCATCCCGCCCTCGGTGGCCTTTTTAACAACGAATATACTCGAAGGCGTCGTCAACCATGGAACGGGCGTACGCGTTCGCTCAATGGGATTCACTCATCCCTGCGCCGGGAAAACCGGGACGACCAATGACTACAAAGACTCCTGGTTCGTGGGCTATACGCCCAAAATATTAGCGGCTGTCTGGGTCGGTTTTGACGATCATTCCATTGCGCTCAATCTTCCGGGTTCCAGGGCGGCTTTGCCGATATGGACAAAGTACATGATTAGCCATGCCGGAAAGACGGCCAAAACCGAGTTTTCGGTTCCTGAAGGCATCGTGAGAAAAAAAATTGATCCGACGACGGGAAAACTGGCTGTTTTTGAATGTCCGGTTATTATAGACGAGTACTTTATTGAGGGAACCGAGCCGACTGAGGAGTGTGAAGTGCACAAGGATTCTTTGCTGGAATTTTTCAAGAAGAAAGCCTTGGGAGATAGCCCATGATTAAAAATGTATTGCGTTTCAGTATCACTGCAATACTGTGCAGTTTTCTTTTTTGCGGGTGCGTGATCAAGACGCAAAAAGGAAGAGAGTACGTTGTGCTGGATATCCCGGCGCTCAGCAGCGACAAAGACAAACAAGAAGAGACCACCGGTGAGAGCGAGGTAAAAGCGCAAGACGAAAAACCGCCATTGAGCGCCAAAGACGATGATTTGAAAAATGTGCTGTCGGGATCGACATCCGAAAAGACCGTTGAGAGCGGAAGTGTCGTCCACTCGACGGTTGCGGAGGATTTCACCACTGCGCCCTGGTGGAAGAAACAGGATATTCAAGTCACTGAGCTTGACGACAAGAAGGGCGATGAAAAGACAGTTCAGCCCGGCGAACTCATGATCCTTCCTTCGACGACGGATGCTCCGGTAAAAACAGATGATGCGAAACTCGAATCGGATTCGGACAAGCCCCATGCGTTGACCCCGGAGGAGCCGATGGTTGTGGCCGCTTCCAAGCCCGCGCCAAGAGCCCCGGAGAAGCGAATCTTTCAATTGGATCGCCATATCCAGCCGATTTCCTCCTCACTCTGGACAAGCACTTACGGACGCCAGACTTCCAAGGAGGTTTCCCCAACGCGCAGGGCTGGAATGAGCGAAGTCAAATCGGCCATTGAGTCGGGATATGGCAAGGCCTATGTGCCGCAGCTTGAAAAAGCGATCAGTCTGGATCGCGGGAATGGATACGCGTATTATTTTTTGGCGCGAGGTCGATTTGAGAACGGCGATTGGGCCGGAGCGAATAACTTCGCGGACAAAAGCGTCCAATTGCTTGAGTCGGATAGGAAATTTAGAGCCTGTGGCAGAATTCTTTTTGCCAAGGCCCTGGCCAATCTCGGGCAGATTGAAAAGGCGGCTGTGCAGGCCAGGGAAGCCACCATTGACGATCCGCAAAACACTGAAGCCAAGATTTTGGCTTTGAAACTTGAATAATAGCTAAGGAGCCCAAATGCCGAAGAAGAAGAAGGCTGTAAGGACGATAGGTGCCGGTTTTGCGTTACCGCCGGATGCGTTGCGTTGGAAATGCGATGCCGCCATATTTCCTTTCGAGACAACAGCAGACGCTAAACCCCTGGACGGCGTCATAGGCCAAAAGAGGGCGATGGAAGCTCTACAACTCGGTTTGGGGATGCGTTCGCCGGGATACAATATTTACGCATCGGGAACCGGCGGCACCGGCAAGCTGAGCACGGTCAGAAAACTCTTGAAGAAGATGCCGATCAAAGGCGAGAAGCCTGCTGATATCGTTTACGTCAATAACTTTAAGATCCCCAAGGAACCCGTGGTCGCCAAGCTGAAGGCTGGCGATGGAAATAGTATAAAAAAGGACATGCACAGGTTCGTTGAAGAGATGCTGGAGTCGATACCAAATCTCTTTGAAAACAAGGAGTTCAAGAATAAGCGCAACACCTTGGTCGAATCATTCAAGAAAAAGCAAAAAGGCCTTTTTCAGTCCCTGGAAAAACAGATGGCCGCCCAAGGTTTCGCCATGGTCCAAATTCAGATGGGGGCCATGGTTCGCCCGGCCATCCTGCCCGTCATCGAAAACCAGCCCGTTCCCTTTGAGCAGCTTGAGCAACTCGCCGCCAATGAGAACTTTCCCGCCGCAAAGCTGGTCGAACTGAAAAAAAATCATCAAACCCTGCATGGTAAGCTCGAAGCCGCCATGAAGAATTCGCGGGTTTTGGAACGTGCGATGAAAGAGGCGCTTGTGAAGTTGGAACAGGCGCTGGCGGCCCATGTGGTCATTGCACTGGTCGATGAATTGCGTGAGAAATATCCCTACGAGGGGCTGAAAAACTACTTTGACGAAATGGCCATTTTTACACTGGATAACATCGGGCGTTTCAAAGAAAATGATGCGACCGAGCAGAATCCGGCCCTGGCCATGATGCGACAAGCCGAGGCGCACGAAGGGAATTCTTTTGTCGAGTGGGATGTGAATGTCCTCGTCGACAATTCCGCTGCGGATGGGCCGGCGGTTATCATGGAAAACGTACCGTCCTACAAAAACATGTTCGGGACCATTGAAAAAACCATCACCCAAAGCGGAACGTGGACCACGGATTTTACGAAAGTGCAGGCTGGTTCAGTTCTGCGCGCCGATGGCGGTTATCTCATCTTCCATATGCTTGATGCGATGACCGAGCCGGGAGTCTGGAAGGCCCTGAAACGTACGATCAAATCGAGGCAGGTTGAGATCGAGTCCTTCGACTCTTTTCTCTTTTATATGACTTCGGCGCTAAAGCCACAGGGGATTCCCGTTGACGTGAAATTTATAGTCATTGGCGAAGCCTGGTTGTACTATTTCCTGTTGGCCAATGACGAGGATTTTCGAAAACTGTTCAAAATAAGAGCTGATTTCGATACGGTGATGAAAAAAAACAATGATTCGGTCGTCAAAGCGGCCAGATTTATCACGCAGGTTATCTGTAACGAAAATCTCCCGCATTTCGATAAGTCGGCTCTGGTGGCGTTGATTGAGGAGGGCGTGACCCTGGCCGGTGATCAAAAGAAGATTACAACCAGGTTTTCCGCGCTGGCTGATATTGCACGGGAAACCGGCTACTGGACCAGGCAGGGACGTAGCAAAGTTGCCATGGCGAAGCATGTCCTCAAGGCGCTGGAGGCCAGAAAATACCGGCGAAACATGGTTGAGGAAAAAATTCAGGAAATGATTATGGAAGACAAGTTCCTGATTTCCTCAAAGGGCGATAAAGTCGGTGAGATCAATGGATTGGCCGTTTATCAGGTCGGCGATTACGCCTTTGGAAAGCCGTCTCGAATTACTGTGAAGGTTGGAATGGGCAGAACAGGCATCATTAACATCGAACGAGAAGCCAAGCTTTCCGGCAAAACCTATGACAAGGGTATGCTGATTCTGGGCGGTTTCATGCGTCATCGTTTTTCACAGCAGAAGCCCCTGTCTTTGTCCGCATCGATCGCCTTCGAGCAAAGTTACGGCGGGGTGGATGGCGACTCGGCCAGCAGCACCGAGGCGTACGGGCTTCTGAGCGCGCTTTCGGAAATCCCATTAAGTCAATCCATCGCCGTGACGGGATCGATGAATCAGAACGGTGAAATACAGCCCATCGGCGGAGTCAATCAGAAAATCGAAGGATTTTATTCGGTCTGCAAGGCGAGACGTCTGACCGGCAGACAGGGCGTCATTATCCCGATTCAAAATGCCGATGAATTGATGTTGTCCCATGAGGTTGTCGAGGCGGTCAGGAAAAAGAAGTTCCACGTCTGGGCAGTTACCACAGTGGACCAGGGAATGGAAATTCTGACGGGAAAATCCGCAGGCGAAAAAGACGCCGAGGGAAAATGGACCCTTGGAAGCATCAATGAGCTGGTGGATAAAAGATTGCTGAAACTGGCCAAAGACATGCAGGAGTTCGGCAAGAAAAAGAAGGGATCCGGCAACTCCGAGAAAAAACCGGCCAAGAAAAAGGCGAAGGATAAAAAGAAATCTTGAATCGCGTGATGATGCGACAGGGCAAACGGGCCGGGTGGTTGTTGAAAATCGCCTTGCCCGTTGCTGTTTTTGCGACATTTTTCGGATGCGGAGATGATTCCGGTCTGACAAATGAAAGCGTTTTGATCATTGGCGTGGAAGGAATCAGTTGGGAAACACTGGATCGTTACAGCCCGCAAAAAGAACTGACTGCCTTTCAAAAGTTTAAGGAGAAGGGCGCTTGGGGAGTGCTGGAAAGTCTGGACCCGGTATCCCCCGCAGCCATATGGGCCAGCCTTGCAACAGGCAAGACGCAAACGGATCACGGAATTATCAAAGGATTAACCGCAGATGAAGTAAAAGGCGTAATGACGCCGAACAAATTCGAATGTCTCCCGCTTTGGGAAATCCTGGCCGAAAGTGGTATTGAGGCTGCGCAGATCGGATGGCCGGGTTCCCATGAGTCTTCTGTTTCTCCGGTTCGTTTTTCTGAAACCGATGTATATTCGCCGCTGAGGATTGTCCCACTCACCGGAACGCACATTTGGCGTGATGTGTTTGATCCTCAATCTTTGGGCAAATGGTTCGCGCAGGCCCCGTCGCTTGAATCGCTGCTGAATGCTCGAATCGCACGAAACGCGCTGGACAATGTTCCTGATTTTGTAAAGGAGCAATTGAGACTGGGGACGGATGTGGTCATGGCCTTTTTTGACGGACCTGTGTCTGCCAGGCATCATGACGGCGCCGCCGTGCTGCTTGGGGTCGCTTCGCCCAGGTTGCCGCGTCCACAGCTCACCGAGGACTATCTTCGCGACTTGAACGCGGCCATTGACGGTCTGCTGGCCGAGGCCGGCGAACGCGCCCGGGTCTTTCTCGTGACGGATACTGTTATACCGCCGGTGGACTATGAGGGGCAGCTCGACGGCGCAATGCATCCCATCCACGGAATTTTTGCCGTCATGGGGCCTGGGATTGCCAAGGGGGAAAAACTCGAAAATCCTACGGTTTTGGATCTTGTTCCGACAACGCTGGCTTTACTCGGACTTCGGGCGGCAAAGGATATGCCCGGTCGAGTCATTGGGGAGATTTTTGAGAATCCAGCCAGACTGCCGAGTAGGATACCCACGTATGAAGTGTTGTCGCGCAGAGATTACCGGGCGGGCGGCGATCCCTTGCGTCATGTTGATTTGGAAAAACTTCGTCATCTCAGCGAGTATTCCGATACGGATTTGAAAATGTGGCAAACCCATCGGAACGCATATGCTCGCGAATTGATTTTAGCGGGTAAAACCGCCGGGGCGCGCAATGAACTGGATATGGACGCCCGGCGCAACGCCTATAATCCCTTAACGCTGTATCCGCGCGCTCTTGTGCGTGAAAGCGTGGGACTTCGTGAGGAAGCTCTGGAGAACCTGGATGACGCCATGGGCACGCTGATGGATTACGGAGCGACCCCCGGCGAGAAATTCCTCATAGGCGCCATTGGAGCCTCGGCTGTTCGAATACGCCTTTTCAGAGGTGAAATGGGAAAAGCCGAGAAAAATCTGGAATGGGCTGCCGCCAGGGCGCCGGACGCGGAGTCGTGGGATCTTTGGCGAGCGAGGATTCTCATGGCCAATGGTCGAAAAGATGAGGCGGCGGAAATACTGAAATCCTTTATTGACCAAAAAGGGGTTTCGCCGGATGCGGCCTTGTTGCAAGCACGGATCAATTTGGCGAATGATAACATGGAAGACGCCATGAATATTCTCAAAAAAGCTTTGCACGCTGATCCTGATCACTGCGGACTTTTGGTACGATTAGGATATATCGCCTACGCAAATCGAGATTTCACCGCTGCCGTGAGCTATTATCAAAGGGCCGTCGCCACTGGAAAAGCAAACGTTGATGATATGTATATCTACGCATCGACTCTCAATTCCTTGTCCAGGACTGATGAAGCTCTGGATTTGCTGGAAGAAATCATACGAACAAAGCCTCTCGACAGGCGGGCTTGGACGGCTTTGCGCCAGATCGTCGCCGTATCGAGCGACGCTGATGAGATGATCGCAAAAGTTTATCGGAGCGTTTGCGCGGAGCATTTTGCCTTTCAGTATCTGTCCGGCGAATAGCAACGGCATAAAAAATCTGCGGATTTTCAAAAAAACATGTTATTATTTCCGTGGAAAGGGCCGATGTCTTATAAAGATGCATTACAGGGACTAAAAAAGTGCCTCTGAGAACCCAACAATTTCTGATCTTCTGTTGTCTGGGCTTTTCCCTTCTGGTCGTGAGCGGGATGGTTTATTTAGTTCACAACACTATGGCGGATATTTCCGGCAAAAATTCTGTACAGGCAACGCCGGTCGCCATTGTCGAATTGGACCAGGGCGATTTTCAAGGCTATGAGATAGTCATGTTCGAAGCAAAGCCGACGCAAAAACAGACACCTCCAAAACTGCTGAGCGAAGCTCGTCCTGATTTACATAATAAGACGGTGAAAACGACCCAACAGCCCGGCAAATCAGAAAAAATATCCGCTTTCCTGACGACGACAGAAGTGAAAGTCACTGACAAAGACGGACTGGCTGTCGGCAAGACCGCCGCTTCCGGGCAAAAATGCGGGGAATGCAAAATCCTCAGCGAATCAGCCGTACGCAATTAGCGATCTTCCCGCCATCCCCCTGGCTAATAGGGATTCTCTGAAACAAAGCCGAATTGCGTTGCGATACCGAAGAACAGAACGTTCAGGTAGATTTCTTGCGGCGTATCGGAGGATTCAAGCTTGTATGGAATAATGGTGAAGGTGTAATCGACGAAAGCCGAAAGATACATGTAGCCGTGGGACACAGGAAGAAAAATGCCGCCGACTTCCAGGCCGAAGAGGCCTGATATGGCGGGATCGAATTCCGCCAGAATATCCGACTCGCTAAACTCCGACCGGATAACTCCGAATCGCGCGTTGCCGAAGGCATTCGCCGGAAGGGGATCGCCGAAATCGAGCAGTTTCCATTTCCTGTTCTGGAAATACTCCACGTATCCCATGCGGAAGATCACAGTGCTTTCATTAAAGCGAAGGTCCTCATCGGCTGAGAATTTCGGTGTCTGGAAATTCCCCGCGAAATTACGGTACTCGGCGGAAAAACCAAGATAGACGTTACTATTGGTGATGGCGAAACAGGTCGCCCCGAGGACATTGCCGGGATAGGTTCGACCGGACAGCGCATAATCAGTTCTGCTTTCTTCCGATGCTCTTTGCGGGGGGCTTGTAACGCTCCAGATGATTTCGGCCAAGCCGACGGCCAGCAGGTTGTACTCTCCACCGACGCCAAAAGCGGCCCCATGCGCGCATGTGGGAAGGGCTATCAAAAGCGATAAAATTGTAAAAATGGTTTTCCTGTTGATTGGAGTCTCCGAGCATTGATATGTGAACAGGACCACTCCTGAAAATTTTATTGAGCATAAAGGAATTGAGTCGGATGTCTACGTTGGGAAGGGGAACGAAAAAATTGCGTCTCAAATTTACGCCCTCGTTTTATAGGCCGTTCGGAACGTGTCAACGATAATGAAACACCGTTTTTCAAAGTTTAGCGTGCACCCTTCTGATTCTCCGTATTTGTAGGAATATTACAGCGCGTCGGGAAAATTTGCCAGCGTTTTATAAGGCAAGGAAATTCATTTGGACTTTTGGGGGAGTTCCCTCAACGGCACGAAGATAAACCCCTCTCGGATGACTTTTTCCTCTTCGTCAAAACTCGGAGCCTCGCCAAGCATTTTGACCTTTCCTTCGAGGGCGCACCGCGCCACGTAGGCGCAGAGTATTGCGTCGGCCTGGTCGTCTGATGGGATAAGAATACCAGGACAAGATAGACCGAGCATTTTCATCACCTTGGTGAACAGATCGCTATACTCGACAGGTTGCTTTCTTTTGGAAGAAATTGGCTTATCTGTAAGCGCTTTTAAGACTGGTCGTGGGTAGGTTTCAATGGTCTTGCTTTTGGATTGACCACCATTATATAGGCTCGATCGGTGATGCCAGAGAGTGTGACAACGACTGAATACTATACCAATCCCGAATGGCCTGCGCTTGTGGCGACTGTCAACGCCTGGAAATTCGATGGCATGGAATGAATTTGATTAAGCGAAAAAGAGAATTTTCATCCGCAAAAGTGGTTGCACTTGTGGTTGCAGTGGCTAGAAACAAGGGGTGCGAGGCGCGTAAGTGCTTGAAAAGGCTGGTATTGAATGGCGGAAGCGGGTGGGAATCGAACCCACCGGGGACGTGATTAGCGCCCCCCACGCGGCTTTGAAGGCCGGGCGGCACACCAGCTACCGATCCGCTTCCGTCGACTATCTATTCCGGTTGTTTTGCGAATGTCAATGAAAATGGTCTTTTGCGACGTTTAGAGCATTATTGCCTTGTCATCCCCCGACATTTTTCGTTTAATCATGATTGCTGCGCAATGATCGACGCTAACGACCGTTTA
>CAZQAE010000096.1:0-15569 GCA_964591275.1 uncultured bacterium
TCTCCTTCACGCCCTCGAATTATACACTAAATTTAACAGTACAATTTGTCTCACTGTTATTGACAACAGAGGGATTCTGCCTCTGCCCATCAAAATTTCCGCAAGGAAATCAGGGGAGCGCACGATGTTGCGCTTCCCCATTTTTTATTCACCTCTTTGTCGCATATTGATTGTTTGAACCTCCTGTCTGCTTCGTTAATTTGCTGTAAATCCTCATTATCGATTGTACGATAGGCTTGCGTTCCTTCAAACAGGTCTCCACGTTGACAACCAAAGAAGATCTTTTATAATTCATGATTTGGAGGACATTTCAGCCCAAGTTAAAACACTTGGCAAGGAAAGCGCCTGATGACGGCGGCGGTTGCGGTTGCGGAAAATAAACGACTTTGCCGAAACAGATATTTTGTAGAAGCTTGAGCGCTGCCGACATAATGGCAATATTCTCTGATCGCCGCAAAACTCAAATCTCGGCGCGTTTCTGATATATTAAATTGACCAAAACCAGTTCCGGTAAGGAAATATAAGCGTCCGACGTCAAAAGGCGTTCCAAATATCGCAAGTGCAAACAGGGAGTTTTGCGCCGGTTCCCGGATTGCCTGAGATGGACCCGAACTGATAGGCGTCTGAATCGTTGATGAATCGGAAGCCGCAACGCAAAGTTTATAAAAAGTAGGACCTAACTATGGAAGCAGCGAGCAAATGAGTCACAGACCTTTTCACGGCCTGAACGACGAGGGACTCGATCCGAATGATTGGCTGGAAATTGCCGTCCGCCGGAATCATTGGTATAGATCCACAGCAAAAAGCATTTCCTCGCGATTTCCGATTTCTAAAGGCAAAGTGGTTGATTTGGGAAGTGCGGGAGGGAATTTATTACACCATCTGCGAAACGAATATAATGAAAATGTTCGATTGGTCGGACTTGAAATAAACCAGGATTTGGTCGAATCGGCTCGCGAAAAATATGGGGCGGACGGTTTGACTTTTATTGCAACCGACGGATATTTCCAGGAAATGCCCGAACAGGATTTTGATCTTGTGACGGCCTTTTATCTGTGTCATCACTGGGAATCCCCCGATGTTTTTTTTCAAACGGTATGGCGGCTTGTAAAACCGGGCGGATCTGCCTATTTTTTCGATATTGATCCTGAGTCAATTCTGGCAAAGGTTATGACCCTGCGCTTGTTATCGCCAATTTTGCACTACACACATAAAGGCTTTTCTGGTTATGTGCATTCTTTTCACGAATCGTATTCGATGAAAACACTGATACGTTGCGCGAGTATGCTCCCCGGCGTTAAGGTAAATACCCAAAGGCGTCCGGGAACGTTGGAGTTGGTATTGAAAAAACAAGGCGGCAATAGGAACGAGGAATGAGAATAAACACGGGAATAACTTCTCCGAAAGAAACTAAAAAGCTCTTGCGTGCCGGAGCCGAATGCTTTTACGCGGGGATTTTATCGAATCGCAATCGTTCCGCAATCGGAACCATCGGCATAAACAGGCGTTTTTCGGCGCAGCACAATCTGGCCAGTATTGATCAGGCCCGGCAGATTTTTGAGGAAGTAAGTGCGCAAGGCGCGAAATTTTTCATTACTGTAAATTCTTTTTATGACAATGAGACATTCGATCAGGCCCGGGAACTTGTCGAAAACCTGGCAAAGAATAATATTAAATCAATTATCGCGGCCGACCTGGGGCTGCTTTATTTTCTTAATAAAAATTATCCTGGCGAGTTCGAAATACAGGCAAGCACCATGTCGGTAATAGAAAACAATGATACGGTGAACGTTCTTGCCGATCTCGGCGTCGACCGTTTTGTTTTTCCAAGACATCTTCGTCCTGAGGAAATGAAATCCATTATAGGACACCATGATCCTTCGAAATTTGAAGTATTCATATTCGGGCAAAGATGTTTTTTCGAGGACGGTCATTGCGGATTTCAGCACGGCAGCGGACCGGAATACAGCTTTCAGTTGGGACGAGATTTGATAAACGGATTTTTTCCAATGAGAAGCTTGTTGAATATGCGGAAAAAATATGCGGAAAAATACAAAACCAGTCCTTTGGGATGCAACATGTTGTCCGATGAATTTTCATGTTCGCCGATAAATATATTAAACGGCGAACAAGGCGCGCCTGAAACTGCGGCGCGGATGAAGCAGGGACATCGGTTCATATTGTCTTGCGGGCTGTGTGCATTGTGGGATTTTCGAGAGATCGGCATAACCAGTCTCAAGATCCCCAACCGTTCGGAGCCGACCCGGATCAAAATCCACCAAATCAAGCTTGTCGCCGAGGCTGTGAAACATTTAAAAAATATCGATAGCCGGAACAAATACGAAGTTTTTTGCAAGGATCTATACCGCCGTTATTTGGGCGAAAGCTGTAATCACTCGTACTGTTATTATGGATGAATATGGACGGCAACGAAATCAAAATCAGAATTGAGAGTAAAGCAGCCGTCATCGACTGTGAAACCCAATTATCTTTGGCGTCTGCGAACCGCATTTATTTCGGAAGCGAAACCTGCGAGCGAAGTATCCCCGACGAAAAGGTAGTTTGCGATATCTACCGAAAGACAAGGGAAATGGGATTGGAATTTTCCCTTCTGACTCCTCCATGCACAGATCCTTTTCTAGGCAAAATCAAAAAGCTTCTTTCTTCGCTGCGTGAACAGCGTTTTAGCGGTGAGATTATAGTAAACGACATCGGCGTATTGAACTGTGTAAATGATTTCGGATTTGAGCCTGTAATAGGCAGGCTTTTAATGCCGGTTTTCAGAGATCCCCGATTTTATGAACCGACCGACGATCTTGTGCACCGTTACGGAGTTGGATTCAACAGGCATACCTTAATTTTTTTTAATGAAAAATTCGGCGTTACCCGTTTTGAAATTCAGCCCACGTCCGGACCTTTGGACCTTTCAGATTTTCAGTCTATGGGATTTTCGTTTTCGATATACTCGCCGCTTAGTATTATCAGCAGAACAAGACTGTGCCCTACTGAGGCGTACAGCCGATTTGCGAGCAAATCAACGTCTGCGGGCCGAGACTTGTATGTTTGTTCAAAAACCTGCCGGGATACAATGTTTTTACTGAATGATGCTGCTCCGCCCCATAAAGTCATGATAATTGGAAACGCCATATATTATGAAAATCCTTTAAATATCGAGTCAGTCACGGGGCTGACTTCGATACGGCTTGTGGAAAACGGTATTGGGAAAACGGAAATTCTAAAAAACATCCGCGAAAAAGTGCCATTATAAGTTCCTGTATTATATTCGTTTTGCGAGCAGGTGTTTTCCTGCAGAGCATTTTTTCACGTTGTAGTTTGCTTTTAGAAATTTCTTTTCGATTGACGGCTGCTGATTGTTTCGACTGCTTGCTAAAAAAGGTTAAGAAAAGCAATTATTGTTTTATGCTCGTTTTTTTTGTTCTATTCATGTTCGGATTTGCTATCGGTTGCTCGACTGATGACGACGATGACGGGCGGTTTTCTACGACGGCAACGTCAGCAACGGCCTCTATGTGCGCTATGTGCGTTAGCCGCACCATTCCAATGCGGAATTGCGATTGGCGAATGCTGGATGTAAGGATAAGAGCTAATGCGCCAGAGATAAGAAGAAAGACACAGGAGATTTCACTGCAATGAAAAATGCCAAATACATCTTGATAATCGCTCTTGCTATCATTTGCCTCGGTGCTGCCGGAAAGGATGCGCCTGAAATGGAAGAGGCGACGAAGGCCGTGCCCGTCATCGTCGTGGACAGCGATGCATTCAGTTTTCCCGAAGTAGAGGCGGGGACGAAGATCGACGCGGCATTCGTTGTGCGTAACGAGGGCGTCGCCAGCTTGAAAATCGATCAGATCACCGCCACATGCGACTGCACAACAGCCTGTGAGAAAAAGTTCGAGCTTGCGCCGGGCAAGACGAAAAAGCTGGTCGTCACGCTCGATACATCTTACCGCGTGGGCGACCTGGACAAAACGGTTATCTTAAAAACCAACGACCCGAAAACCCCGGAACTCACGTTGCACATCAAGGGCAAGACCTTCGAGCCACTGACCTTCAAGCCCAGCCCTTTGTTTTTTGATCGCCTCATCCCCGGCCAGGAGCAGATCGCCGACGTGACGCTCATGAACACGGGCAAAAAGTCCATCACCGTCAATGCCATTACCTCATCGGAATCCGACCTGTCCTTCGACATTTCCGGCAAAGGCGATTCCGTCGCCACGCTCCCGCTGACTCTCCCCGTGGGCGATTACATCTGGATCCGCCTGAAAATCAAAGCCGACAGACCCGCCGGCAAGGCCTTCGTCATGCGGCAGATCGCCGTCACCGCCCAGCCGCAGCCCGTTACGCCGGTCATCTTGAAAATCCAGGGACTCTTTGTGAATGCGAAATGACGAATTTCAAATGCGAAATGTAAAGGCGACACCCAAGCCTGCCCTGAGCGATGTCGAAGGGTGGTCGCCCAAAAGGATCGACTGGGGCGCAAGAACAGTTTTTTCAAAGGATAAAGCATGAAAATAGTCCTTCGGATTTCGTTGTTGTTTCTCATCCTTATCCCGGCATCGCTGTCGGCCTTCGATGAAATGCGAGTCGCGGTTCTGGAGCTTCGCAACGAGGCCGGATTGACCAGTCAGGAAGCCAGACTGTTAACGGACAAGGTTCGCAATGCGGCGAGCCGCTCGCTAGCGCGACGGGACTTTATCATCATGACCCGTGAAAACATCAAGGACCTTCTGCCGCCGGGCACTGACCTTTCCAAATGCACCACCGCCAAATGCGAAGTGGAGATCGGACGCAATATCCAGGCGGATTATATCGTGACCGGCGAAATCATCCGCTACGACGACGATTACCTCATCAACCTGAAAGTGCATCACAGCGAAAGCGGCGCCTTTCTGGGTTCGCAAAGCGCGGAGGGGGCTAACAAAAAAGCGTTGTCGGCGCACGATGATCGCGGTTGAATAATCTGTCGCCCGCCGGGCGGGCTTCGTTTGAATATTGAATAATCCCTTTCCCCAGGGTTTTACCCTGGGCTACAAACTATAGCCCCTGGCGGGGCTTTCCCACCTTCGCCGAGGCTTCAGCGGGACATGTCGTAGGCTTCGTTTGAAATAAAAATGTCCATCTCTGAAACCGCAGGGCTTCCGACTTCGCCAAAGCTACGTTGGGCAGGACCGCCCTGGGCTAATGAATGAAGCGCCCGCTTTGCAGGCTTAGAATCGTGCGTCCCAATGGGACGCGGATTACGGCGAAACCCCCATTAATCCCCCCAATAAATTGGAGGGCTAAATTCGCATTGTCCCTCACGGGACATAAATCGCCCGCTTCCTCCTTACGCAAGGCTTCGGCGGATATGTCGCGGGCTTTGATTGGAATTTTTATTGATCCATTCCCCAGGGTTTCCAACTTCGCCAACCTACTTCGCTAAAGCTACGTAGGTTATAAGGCTTCGTCGGACAAGTCACCTTGGGCTACAAACCGTCGCCCCTGTGCTACTCTGCGAAGTAGCTTCGCTACGTAGCACGAGCCGGGGCTTTGCCGAATGGCGAATTGTGAATTTCGAGTTCCGAATTCATTCCGCCTGTCGAAAGCCTCAAGGTCGAGCGATATTCCGCATTCGAAATTCCGCGTTCCCTCAGTCGTTCCTACCCGCGGGGCCAATTCCACTTTCGTTGCCCGGCGCGGGGAATTGATCTAGAAGGAAGGTTGCGGGGACTAAGGATTTCACCGCAGGCAGTTCTTAGAAAAATATTTAAGATGCCTCAAAAAAAAGGAAGCGGCCATCATGAACATCCTGACCAAAGCGCAGTTATTGGCGCATATCGCCAAGTGGCGTTTGACCTGGAACAAGCGCGACATCCATTACAAACCGGCAGGCCTTGACGATTCGAAATTCATAACAGCCACGCAGGCCGTAAAAAAAAATCAAAGACGGATCGATCATCTTTTCCTCGGGCATGGCGGCCAACGCCCGATGCTCAATTTTCTTCTGGGCGCTGCAGGACCTATATGAAAAAACCGGTAAGCCCGGAAACCTGACATGGATTATTGTCGGCGCGCAAGGAGGGCGTGGGCGCGTTCCGGGAACTTTGGAGGAACTCAACAAGCCGGGACTCATCACGCGATTCATCGCTGGGCACCTGGAAACCGTCAAAACACTTTTGGCCAATGGCGACAAGGGCATCACGGAAATTCATACCCTGCCACAGGGCGTGCAAGCATTTTTGCTCGAAGCGCAGGCCGCGGGAAAAAAATCTATTCTTACTGAGACAGGCCTTGGGACCTTCCTCGATCCCAGCATCGGCGACGGCTCGTACGTGGGCGGCGCTCCCATGACGGAAAACTTCGTCAAAACACATGGCGATCAACTGAAGTATCACATGCCGGACATCGACTATGCGCTTTTCGTGGCGCCTTATGCCGACAAGGAAGGCAACATTTACATGCGCCACGCCGCCACGAAGACCGAAAGCTACGAAAGCTCGCTGGCGGCCAGAAAAAATGGCGGGATCGTCATCGCCAGCGTGGGAGACATCATCCCAAAATCCGAGTCCGAAATTTATCTGCGTGCCGATCAGGTGGACTACATCGTCGTCAATCCACGCAGTGAGCAAACCGCTTCGGTCGCGCAGCGCCAGTACTGGCCTATGTTCACCGTTGAGCACAAGGATGAAATCGACGTTCACGAATCCGTCGAAAAATTGAAATTCGCCAACAACGTCCTCAAGATCACGCCGGTCCGCAACCCGGTGGAAATGGCCGTCGCGCGACTGGCCGCCGCCCGCTTCACCGAATCCGTGACGAAAGGCGCTTTGGTCAACGTCGGCGTCGGTCTCGGCGAAGAAGTCAGCCGAATGCTATACGAGGGCGGTTTGCACGAAGACATCACGCTGTTCACGGAAACAGGCGTGGTAGGCGGACTGCCCACGCCGGGCGTTTTCTTCGGCGCCGCCGTCAGACCCGAAAAGATGATCACCTCCGCGCAGGTGTTTCACATGGCCTACGAAAAACTCGACGCCACGCTGCTGGGCATCCTCGAAGTGGATTCGCAAGGCAGCGTCAACGTTTCAAATCGCGGACCGCGAATACTGGATTACGTGGGACCGGGCGGCCTGCCTGACTTGGTCGCCGCCGCGCGCAACATTTTCTTTGTTGGCTCATGGATGAACCGCGCAAAGATGGAACTGAGCGGCGGGAAAATCAAAATCGTTTCGCCCGGCCAGCACAAATTCAAGGATTCGATCCGAGAGATCACCTTCAGCGGACCGCAAGCTCTGGCCAAAGGGAAAAATGTATTTTACGCCACGAGCGTGGGCCTGTTCAAGCTCACGGAGCGCGGAATGATGCTCATGGAAGTCATGCCGGGCATTGATATTCAAAATGACATCATCGGCTCATGTCCCATGGAAATCGTTCTTCCCAAAGGTGGCGAGGTCCCCGTCGTTCCCGGCGACATCGTCACCGGCGAAGGATTCAAACTCGCCCTGCCGGAAAACGAAACCTGATCGCGACAAGAATGTCGCTCCTACATTTTCGTCGCGCTAACCGAAGCCTTGGAGGCTTCGCTTCGTCATGTTATGAACGTTGTCATGACAGGCGACAAAGAACATCGGAAAAAGCAAGGCGTCGGCAAACCTGTATTCAATACTATCCGCACGGCGAAGGAGGAAAAGCCCTTCACGCCTTTTCGCGCACGACTGCATGAAATCATTTTCGAAGCCGATACGAAGGCCGGAAAAGCCTTCGACATCCTACTATTTGTCCTGATCATTTTATCCGTCATCGTGGTCATGCTGGAAAGCGTGGCAAAAATCCAGCATCAATATGGCGGCTTGCTTTACGCTGCGGAGTGGGTGTTTACGCTTCTTTTCTCCATTGAATTCCTCTTGCGCTTGCTTTCAGTGCATCGCCCCGCACGCTATGCTTTCAGCTTCTTCGGCATTGTCGATATCCTGGCCATCCTCCCAACCTACCTGAGCCTCATCATCCCCGGAGCGCAAACGCTTCTTGTCATCAGGGCCTTACGGCTGCTGAGAGTTTTCCGTGTCTTCAAACTGACCCGCTACCTCGGCGAGGCCAGGCTGCTGATAAAAGCCATAAAAGCCAGCCGGCAGAAGATCACCGTTTTTGTCACCGGAATTTTTTCCGTTGTGATCATCATGGGCACCGCGATGTATCTTATCGAGGCCAAGGCCGACAGCGGTTTTACGAGCATTCCCAAAAGCGTCTATTGGGCTATCGTCACGATGACGACAGTCGGATACGGCGACATCGCGCCGAAAACCGTGCCCGGCCAGACCCTGGCCGCATTCATTATGATTCTCGGCTACGCCGTCATCGCCGTGCCCACCGGCATCTTTTCCATGGAATTGGTCCAGGCAGCCAGGCAGAAGCCCGTCTCCACGCAGGCCTGCCCGAACTGCGCGGCCGAAGGGCACGATGTCGATGCGAAACATTGCAAGTATTGCGGCAATAAGCTTTAGGCGCCGACCAACAGGCACACAATGAAAAAGCGACAGCCTTTCGAGCCATCGCCTTGTCGTTGCCTGCTAATATTTTCTTAAGCGTTTCGCTGCGCTTTATTCCGCGTAGTACGGTTTGTCACCGCCGGCGTGATTGGTCGCGTCAATCACTTCGGTGATTTCGGGCATGAATTTCATCACGGCGCTTTCAATCCCGGACTTCACGGTCATCTGCGCCATCGCGCATCCCTGGCAGCCGCCGCCGATGCGGATATAAAGCTTCTCGCCTTTGAGTTCGACAATTTCGGCGAATCCGCCGTGCCCCGCCAATGCCGGAGTGATACTATCTTCGAAAAAAGTTTTTAGCTTTTCAATTTTGGTTTCTTCGTTTTCACCCATGATTGTCCCTCCTCGTTTTTTCCCATGGTTATCTTCCATCGACCCCTTGAAAGTAGTAATAATTTTTCAAAAAGCAAGATGCATTGTGGAAAATGACGACTGGCATCACAACGCTGCTTTGCGTGCCTGTCCTCCATTTTCTTGTCGTCAATCAGGCTCTTCGTCGAGAAGCTCACCCATGAACAGGCTGGAATTTTTCACGAAAAATACAATGGGAAGGTCTCCGGCAAGAGCGTCGAGGCGTTTTGCATACTCCACTTCATCGCCTTTCTTCGGAACAGCCAGACCAAAAAAAGTCACTTCGGCGTTTTTGCTTTTTTCGTGAATGGTTTCTACAATCGTTTTCCCTTCCGGCTTTTCAAAGACATGAATTTCAGCTTCGATTCGAGTTTTGGGAATCAACATTTCCAGTTCAGCTTGAGTTTTTTCCTTCATGATCTCATTGCTTGCAATGCTCATGATCTGGACATGCGCGTCCCGCCACTCGGAATTACGCGTCAACAAATAACCGAGCAGCAGCATCAGGTCCCCATTGCGCTGCATACCTCCCCACCAAATATGAACCACGCGGCGAATGCCCACCCTTTTATAAACATGTTTCGGCCTGATTCTCCCCAGAAGAAAAGATTTATTCAGCCGTTCAAGACGTCGCATTACACGCAAAAACTCGCCGAGCCTTTCATGATCATCCGGCCATCCCAGCATGACGGTATTACTTTCCGCTCCCGCCATGCCATTGGCCTGCGAGACATTGACAATGCCGTCGACGATTTCAGGGACAACGTTCACGATGCCGAAAACAACCAAGCCCTCCCGCACCAGCGCCTCATGCATTTCCTGGCGCATTTCCTCCAGGTCCCGCGTCTCACTGAGCAGATCGCCTACAATCATCTGACATGCAGAAACCAGGCCGCGTCCCTGGCTGAACCAATGCGCAAAGCGAATGTAGTCAAGGTTTTTTTCCACATCAGCGGCGAAGACAAGAATGTGCGGTCTCCAATTGCGCGAACTCACGGGGCGCGTGGACAGTCGGATAAGAGCCCATCGGATCAGACTTTCGTAAAGCCCCCGGCGCGCATCGCCCCATCTCGCTTCTTTTTCCCTGCGTGAAATGAGAATCCATATCACGGCTTCTATCACGATGGCCGCGAAGCCCGCCGCCGTGTTGATAAGGAACATCGCGAACACGCAGCCGAAAGCTCCCAGAAGATTGACGGGCCAGGGCACCCGGATTTTTGGCCTCCAAGAGGGATCGCCGCCGATGGATTCGACCGCCGCCACGAGATTGACAATGGCGTAAACCGTGAGAAAAAACATGGTGACCGCGATGGCGACGGAATTCAGGCCGCCCAGCATCACAGCCGTCAATGCGATGATCATCGTGACAATGAAACCGGGTAGGAGTTCCTTCCGGCCCCCCGAGCGCCTACCGAAGATTCGCGGGGCAATGCGATCTCGAGCCAGCGCCTGCAAAGTTCTCGGAGCCGTCAGCATTGATCCGATCGCCGAGGAAAAAATCGCCCCGAACAACCCCGGAAGCACAAGCCACCGACCATAAGGCGCAATTTTCGTCCAAATCAGGGAATCCGCCCGAAGTTCCTCAGGACTGGCTCCCATCATCAGCACAATGGGAATGGACAAATAAACAACAAATCCGGTTAAAACCGCACCGAGGGATCCAAGGGGAATGGATTTCCCCGTGTCCTTCAAATCACCCGACAAGCCCAGCCCCGCCATCACGCCGGTGACCGCCGGGAAAAAGATGGCGAATCCCATCCAGAAAGGAACTTCTCCCGACGGTGCGGACGCAATAAAAACTGTTCCGGAAAAATGGGAAGCGGCTCCGATGAACAAAGCGGCGATGGAAACGCCGATGAAAATCATGAGAGGGATTTGAATTTTTAGAGCCAGCTTGGCGCTGGTGTAAGCCAGCACTCCCACCACCGCGATGATGATGGCCGCCGTGGCCTGTAGGGGTAATTCCGGCATGACGATTCGGAGAGATTCGGCAAGACCGAAAGCGTATAGAGTGACGGAAAAAGCTTGGGATAAAAACAACGGGAAGCCTACCGCGCCGCCGATCTCCAATCCGAGGCTTCTGGAAATAATATAGTAAGCGCCGCCGATTCCGACCCGAACGTTTGTCGCAACAGAAGAAAAAGACAGCGTTGTAATAGCCGTAATGGCGTTGGCGACAATGACGATTAGAATGATGCGATCAAGGCCCATATGCCCGACGAGCCATCCAAAGCGCAGGTACATTATCACGCCGAGGATCGTCAAAACCGTCGGTGTATATACGCCCAGGAAAGTGCCGAGCTTTGCGGCGTCCTCTTTCTTTCCAGGGTCACTGGCAGATGTCATGGACGGTAGATTCATACGATCCAAGCTACAAGGAAGTTCAAAAAAAACAAGAGAGCTGCTTGGGAACAATCAGCATAATTTTTCATTCCATATTGAAGAAAATTCAAAAATCCATATTTTTTCAGGAAGTTTTTAGATGGTCTTGCCCGTTTAATGCGTGATGTTTATAATGCCGCTCGAATTGCGCGACGATTGTTACACGAAACGTCGTGCGCGGTCTTTGGCGTGAACACATCATACGAGCGGAAAACTTATGAAGTTACGCACTGTTTCTTTGGTCTTGGCGCTTTGTCTTCTCGTTCCGATTTTAGCCGTCGCCGACAGCTACGAAGAAAAAAGGATGGGCGTGGGAGCGCGTCTGGGGTACTCTTTTATCCCCGGCACTTTTTTGAACATGGGCTTTGATGAATATCAGAGCCTCAACACCACCTCCTTTGGCCTGCAGGGAATTTACGGCTTCGGGGCCTTCGATCTCGTTTACGGCATGGATAATTACTGGTTGACGATGCCGGACGGCGAGTGGCTGGAAAAAGGCATGGACGAAGATGAAGACATGTATTACGTCGAGTCGGACTTCGGGCTGATCAATCTTGATACGTCGATCGTCTGGAAGTGGCGTGTTCACCCCGCCGTTGAACCGGTCGTGGGTCTCGGTCTGGCGCTCGGTTTTCCGTACGGCACAATCGACGTTGATCGCTATCATATGGGAAGCCGCCGGCATAAGCCGGAAGAAAAGCAGATGCCGGGCGTCATCCCCACTATCAAGCTTCAGACGGGCTGTCGATTTTACCCGACGCCCGATTTCATGCTCTCGCTCGACATGGGCATCCAATACGGATTCTACCTCGGACTGGGCGGCGCTTACTTTTTCGACATTTAACCTTTTAAATCAGGCGGTCGCCTGAATCCGTTATCGATTCATTTTTAAATTTGGGGCGTCATTTCAGGAAAAGGCCGATTCGTGACCGTATTTCAGATAAAGACATCCCAAAGAAACGAGATGCTCAGCGTTACCGGGCTCCTCTGTCAATTCATCCGCGATGAAAAGATCGACAGTGGATTTGTGCTGGCCTTCGTACCCCATACCACGGCCGGGATCACCATCAACGAAAACGCCGATCCCGATGTTGTCAAAGACATATTATTCGGCCTGGAAAAAATCAGTCCGAACCTGCGCGAATTTTTGCACGGCGAAGGCAATTCGGACGCGCATATCAAATCCAGCCTGATCGGTGTATCATTGATCATTCCGGTTGAGGGGCAAAAGCCGGTTCTCGGCACATGGCAAGGCGTGTTTTTTTGTGAATTTGACGGTCCCCGAATGAGAAAACTGATCCTGAAAAAAGGCTGAGAATGACCAAAAAGACCTCTTTCATACTGGCTGCGGTCCTTGTGTTGGCTTGCGTCGGCGCTTACTGGAACGCGCCGGGGGGCGAGTTCGTCTGGGACGACATCAACCTGATCGTCATGGACTACCAGATCAGGGACATCTCCTTTCTCAAAAATGTTTTTACGAGGGATTTCTTCGGATTCCAGGATAATGCGCGCAAATACGGCTACTTTCGTCCTATCATCACGATCAGCTTCATGCTCGATTACGCCCTGTGGGAACTGGACGCCGCCGGATATCACATCACCAACATCATCACGCATATCATCGCAACGATTTTCATTTTCCTGATATTCCTGCGCCTCGTTCCCGGGAAAGCCCTGGGGCCTTTTATCGCGGCCCTTCTTTTCGCCGTGCATCCCATCCATACGGAAAACGTGACGTGGATTTCCGGGCGGACGGACACGATTTGCGGCATGTTTTTCTTTGCGTCTCTATGGTTTTTTATTGTTTACGCGCAAAGGCTGGCGGCGGAAAAAGTCATGGGAGCGCCCAATGGAGTGATCGCCGCTCCTCAATCGCCCAGGCAGGCGAAATCGAAGACGTTTTATCTGATTGCCTCACTCGTCTGTTTTTCTTTGGCTCTTCTTTCCAAGGAAATGTCCGCCGTGCTGCCCGGCGTTCTGCTCATCTATGTCATGATATTCCACACCGGATTTCGCCGACGCGACCTGATGGCCTTCATCCCGGCCTTCGGAGGGGTTCTCGCCATTATGGCCGGATACGCGCTGTACCGCTATTTCGTCGTTGAAGTGTCCGAGCAGGCAAAAGACCCCTGGGGATTCGTTGCGACCCTCGTGTCCTTTATCTGGACCATCACCTATTATCTGATGAAAATGGCCTGGCCCCTTAAGCAGTCGGGCTACATTCAAAACGAACTTGTGCAGTCGGTCCTTGAACCAAAAGCCCTGCTGGGCATCAGCGTTCTGGGCATGGCGGCCTGGGCATTCTGGGCCAATCTCAACAAAGACAAAGTTATCAGCTTCGCACTGGCCTTCGGGCTTGTCAGCTTTGTGCCGCTGTCTAATTTCGTCCGCATTTCCGGTCCTCGGGACATGGGCTTCATGACCGCCGAACGTTTTGTCTATATCCCTTCGGCGCCCTTTTTTCTCCTTGTGGGAATTTTGCTGGCCAGACTCATTGGAAGCCTCTTTACCGTGCAGGCTGACCGCCGCGCGGGCCTGCGATTGCATCGCGCGGTGGCGATCCTATTAGTGATTGTTATGACCGGCGCGTACTCTTTGCTCACGATCCGGCGCAATGAAGTCTGGCGCTCCAATGAGAGATTTTTCACCGACTGCATCGC
Organism: uncultured bacterium; assembly: GCA_964591275.1. Classification (GTDB taxonomy): domain Bacteria; phylum Lernaellota; class Lernaellaia; order JACKCT01; family JACKCT01. The sequence goes on from CAZQAE010000096.1 coordinate 13,937, forward strand.
GAAGGCGCCGACAGCGCCCCTGCTCTACATGGTCCTCGGCAATATCTACAGCCTGATGGGCGATAATTATTTTGACAAAGCGGAAAATACACTCAAAACCGCCATCGAGTATTTATCCCCTCGGGATCGTGAAGAGCCGACATGGATTTATTCCGATCTGGCCGGCGTTTATGCTAAGCAGAAACAATACGACAAATCTCTTGAAATGATGAAGTTGGCGGCTCGCGGGCGACTGCGCAATTCGGCGGTCGAATTCAACATGGGCGAAATCTATCGGATGATGGGTGATCTGGACAAGGCGAGCAACTACTACAAACGCTCTTTGGATATCGACAAGAAAAACATCAAGGCTCTGGAGCAACTGGGACTCGTCCTCCAACAGTTGGAAAGATGGGAGGAATCTAACAAAACCTATATCGCGCTGAGCGAACTGCTTCCCAACAGCGCCCGCGTGCGAATAAATATCGGTCGTAATTACATGATGATGCGCGAATACCGCCTGGCCGTGACCTGGCTGAATCGTGCGAAAGACCATGACCCAAACCGAAGTCTGATTTTCGAACTGCTGGGAAACGCCTTCCTTTCTATGGAAAAAGCCGATGAAGGCTTGGTCTTTTTCAAAAGAGCTCTGGAAATTGATCCAAAAAACCACGACGCAAAAGCCAGTATGGGCAACGCCCTTTTCACAGTCGGTCAAAAAGTCGAGGCCCACAAAATACTGCGCGAAGTCCTGGGAGAGCAGCCGGACAATATCAAAGCGCTCATGGGAATGGGAATTCTTGCGTCGGATCAGGGAAAGCAGGATATTGCCGAAAATACATTCACTCAAGTCCTGAAACTTGATCCGAAGAACGTGCGCGCCATGTTGTCCCTGGGCATACTCGCCTATAAAAACAACCAGATGGATAAAGCAAAACATTGGTTTTCCACCATTTTATCCATGGACCATAATAACAAAGTCGCCAGGACATATCTGGCAAGAGTGGGCCTGTCTGGACCCGAACCGATTGTCGAAGCAACGGATAACTAATGTATCGAAACACGCATTTATTACGAAAACTCCCAAAACGGAAAAAAACCTGTTGCATTTTATTTTTTAGGCTGGTAGAATCGCCAATGGAGTCTGCTGGGGGCCTATTATCGGGATTTCAGCGGGCTGGGTGATTTGGGCCTTTTGCCCGATTTTCGGGTGGTATGGATATTTTGATCCTTAGGTTCGGGGCAGTTGGATTAACCGAGCTATTCAAGGAGGTGGGAAGATGAAATTTCGAAATGGATTATTTTTGGTGCTGGCGCTTGTTTTTTTGATGTGCACAAGCGCTTTTGCACAGAACGACGATGTCAACGATGACATGGACGACGACATGGACGATGACGCGGATGATGACGACGCGGATGACGACGACGCGGATGACGACACAGGAAGTGACGATGACGCGGAGGACGACGACGCAGATGACGACTCGGAAGAGTTCTCGGCTGCGATTGACTTCGATGCGCCACTCGTTCTGGAAGCCGATGAAACTTACGATTTTGAGTTTACGGTAAAAAACACGACTTCGCCTGGCGACATGCAGCGCTGGATCAATAAACTGGAAATGTTTATGCCCGATCCCGGCTACAACGTCGATGT